>NZ_JAJONE010000001.1:0-600000 GCF_024700075.1 Hymenobacter sp. J193 | reverse complement strand
CGGCAGTCCAAGAAAAGCGGGAGCCGGCCGGCGGCGCAGACTAGGGTTTCGTGACGGTGAGGTTGCGGAAAGTGGCCGTGCTCTTATCGGCGAAAATGCCCCAGGAAGTGCGCGGGGCCTTATAGATGCGCGACGACAGGGCCGCGACGCCATTTAGGTACACCACCACCACCGAGTTTTCCTGCACAATATCCACCGAGTACGGGGTGTTGGGCTGCATCGGGAACGGCACATCGGCCACTGCGGAGGTGCCGGGGTTGAGGCTATTCCGGTTGGTGCGGTCGAAGCTGAAGCGGTTCTGGCTGGGCACGAAGCGCAGGCTGTAGAACTCGTTGGTGCCGTCGCAGGCGCCCAGCATAAAGCCGAAGTCGTTGGCCGCGTCGGTGTACGAGACGGTAGCGCTGATTTTGTAGCGCGTCAGGCTCAGGGGCTTGAACAGCACGTTGGCCAGCGGGCCGTTGGTGGGGCCGGCCAGCACATAGGTGCTGGAGTCGGGGCGAGCAGCAGTGGCCGTGCGGCTCACGCGCACCAGTGGTTCGGTCTGGGCTTCGAGGTAGGTTTTGAGGGCGGGCAGCAGCTGCACGGTCAGGTCGCCGTTGGCGGTTTGCACCAACTCGTGCGTCACTAGGTTGCCGCCCCACCACCAGCTGCCGCCATCCTGGTTGTTCTGGTAGCGGTTCACCCAGCCAATGAGGTAGTTTTTGCCGGTAACGGTGTTGTTCAGCACTTTGGCCGCGTACAGGCCGCTGCCGTCTACCCGCTCCGTGCCGGTGGGTGGGCTCCAGGGGCCGGCGGGCGAGGCGCTTTTGCGGTAGTGGAAGTTGCGGGTGCTGATATCGGAGAACGTGAGGTAGTAGGTGCTGCCGATTTTGAACAACTGCGGACACTCCAGCATCACGTAGCTGCTGCTCCCCCGTCGTAAAGGATGCCCTGGTAGCTCCAGGTCAGCAAGTCGGTCGAGGTGTACTTCATCACCACGCCCCGGTTGTTCTGGCGGGCGGCCACCAGCATGTCGTACTGCTTGGTTTCGCCGTTCAGGTACACATACGGGTCGCGGAAGTTGTCATTCTCGTCGAAGCCCTGACCCTTGGGCACGTAGAGTGTGGTGAAGGCCGGATTCTTGGTGAACCTCTGGGCCGGGCCGGGCGCGGTGGCCAGCATGATGCCCTCTTTGCGGTGGCCGCAGTTGGCGGAGTTGGGGTTGTGGCCGGTGTAGAAGGCGTAGTACGTGCCGTTCAGCTCCTGCACGCTGCCCGTCCCGATGGCGCGGTCCTGGGCGCAGTCGGCGGCGGCGGAAGCCAGCAACTCGCCGGCCGGCAGCTCCGTGTACTGCCGGAAGTCGGTGGTCTGGTAGCCGTACCAGGGGTGGCGCTGGTTGGTGGCGTCGCTCCACACATCCTTCAGGTAGTAGATGTACATGGTGCCGGAAGCTTCATCGAAATAAGGCATCACGTCGCCCACCCCCACGCCGTCGGAGCCTTTCGGGAAGATGCTGTAATCGGTGCGCTCGGCCCCGGGTGTGCACACCAGGTTTTTGCTAGGATCGGTGACGGGCGGCTTGGGCTGGGCCGGATCTTTTTCCTGGCAGGCAGCCAACAGCAGCCCGGCGGCCAGGAGTACCCGGCCGGGCAAGTGAGAAAACGTCATGAGTCGAAGAAGAAGTTGCGGGGACGCAGCAGGCCGACCGGCAAGCGGCTATTTCCCCTTTTTAAGGGCCAGGGGCGCGTACGTGAGGGCATCCACGGTGAGGCCACCGGGCGCGCGCAGGGCTATTTTGCTGAAGGGCTGGCTCAGGAAGAAGATTTCCGTCATCGTGGTCAGCCCACCATCGGCAAACAGCTCCACCGACGCCGCGTCGAACAGCAGCGTAAGGTCGGCGCCGGGCGCGGTGGCCAGGCGCGGGCCGGGGTGGCGGCCGGGGAATTTGTCGCTAAAGCCCGTCAGGCCGGCCTTGCTGCGGTCGATGTAGTACTGGTTTTGCTGCTGGTCGTAGCCAATCAGCAGCTCCTCCCCTTTCTCGTTCGACAGCACCAGGGTCATATCCGTCAGTTGCCTGGTGGTGAGCTTGAGCTGGAACTGGGGCGTAAGGGCGGGTAGCTTCTCGGTCAGCAGCAGCTCGGGCTTCACCGTCAGCTTTTTCAATTCTACGGGCTTGGGCTGGAGCAGGCGGGCCATTTCCGTGGCCGTGCGCGAGGTCAGGTAGGTTTCGGCACCTACCTGCTGCAGGGCCAGCTCGCGCGGGGCCGTCATGGCGCTGCGCCAGGGGGCAGTGGGCACCTTCTCGGCGTACTCCCAGTTGCTCATCCAGCCCAGAAAGAGCTTGCGGGCACCGGTATTGCCCCAGGTTACGCCCGCGTAGTTGTCCTTGCCCCAATCAATCCACTTCTGGGTGGTGGTGGCAGGCGTGAAGGTCTTGCCGTCGAACTGGCCCACGAAGTACTGGGTGGCCGAGCCCCCGTTAGGCCCTCCGGGGTTGATGCTCACCAGCAGCACCCAGTGGGTTTTGCCGTTCAGGGTAAGCGGAAACAAATCGGGGCACTCCCACACGCCGCCGTGGGCGCCCAGCTTCTCCCCAAACTCGCTGAGCTTGGTCCAGTTTTTCAGGTCGGGTGAGCCGTAGAAGGTAATCCGGTCTTTGGTAGCCAGCGTCATCACCCACTGCCGGGAGGCCTCGTGCCAGCTCACTTTGGGGTCGCGGAAGTCCTGGATGCCGGGGTTGGGCAGCACGGGGTTGCCGGCGTACTTCGTCCAGGTTTTGCCTTCGTCGAGGCTGTAAGCCAAGCTTTGGTACTGGTGGCGCCCGGTGCCTTTCTTTTCCTCGTCGGGGTTGTGGTGGGTAAAAATAGCCACCAGCGCGTTTTTGCCGAAGCCGGCGGTGTTGTTGGCGTCCACCACGGCGCTGCCCGAGAAGATCATGCCCAGCTTATCGGGGTAGAGGGCAATGGGCAACTCTTTCCAGGTCACCAAATCCTGGCTGGTGGCGTGGCCCCAATGCATGGGTCCCCAGGTCATGCCCTCGGGGTAGTGCTGGAAGAACAGGTGATAGGTGCCATTGAGGTACACCATGCCGTTGGGGTCGTTCATCCACATGCGGGCCGGGGAGAAGTGGTAGGCCGGGCGGTACTGGGGCGTGGCCGGTGGCGCGGGAGCGGCGGTTTGCGCCGGGGCCGCAGTAGCAATACTCAGGGCCGCAAGGGCCAGTAACAAGGACTTGTTCATGGGGTGGGTGAGATTACACCAGCTGCGCGGCCAGCAGGGCGTGCACGTCGGTTTCCTGGAAGGTGGGGGTGGCGCCGGCGTGGGTAGCCACCAGAGCGCCGGTGGCGCAGGCGAAGCGCAGGGCCTCGCCGGGCTCCTGGCCGGTCAGCAGGCCTTTCAGCAAAGCGGCCAGGAATGAGTCGCCACTGCCGATGGTGTCCTTAACCGCTACCGGCACGCCGGGAGCCGAGTAAAGCTGGTTGTTGGCCCACAGGATGGCCCCGTCGGCGCCTTTGGTGAGGCACACGGCCTGCAGCCCGAAGCGGGCAGCCAGCCACTGCAGGGCGGCGGCCTCATCGGTTTCTTCACTGAACCAGGCCATAATTTCGGTTAGCTCGTGGTGATTGAGCTTCACCATATCGGCCTTTTCGAGCAGGTACCGCACCACGTCTTTGGTATAGTGCGGAGGGCGCAGGTTTACGTCGAAGACCTTGAAGCGAGCGTGCTCCAACAGGCGGTAGAGGGTTTCGCGGGTGCCGGCCTGGCGAGCAGCCAGAGAGCCGAACACGAATACATCGGCCTCCCTGACCAGGGCTTCGAGGGTGGCATCGTAGTGGATGTAGTCCCAGGCCACGGGCTGCACAATCTTGTAGGTAACTTCGTGGGCGTCGTCCACGTTGGCCTTCACCACGCCCGTAAGGTGGGTATGGCCGCGCTGCACATAGTCGAGGCGCAGGCGTTTGCTTTCAATGAAGGCCAGCAGCTCAGTGCCCAGCTCGTCGTCGCCCACGCGGCTGATCAGGTTGGCGGGCAGGCCCAGCTGGCGCAGGTGTACGGCCACGTTGAAGGGGGCACCGCCGGGCTGCTGCCCGGTGGGCAGCACGTCCCAGAGCACTTCGCCAAAGCAGGCAAAGGAGGGCGTTTCGAGGTTGGGAAGTCGGGAAGTCATCAGCAAAGGGCTTTGGACAAAGTATCAGGGATCAGCAGCGGTGAGACGGCAGGCGCCCGCGTAAAAGTCGCCGGTACGGTTTGCGTGACGGTAGCTAAAGTTTCTACGGTCACTTCTGGCGGCTAATCGGGCGGTTAGTGCAGCACGAGGGTTTTCTCCACGTGTTCCAGGGAGGTGCCTTTGGTTTCGGGCATCATGCGCCACACAAAAAGGAGCTGAAGCACCATCATCGAGCAGAAAAAGGCGAAGGTATTGCCGCCGCCCAGCTTTTCGGCCAGGGACGGGAAGGTGAAGGCAATGAGGGCCGCCATCACCCAGTGCGTGCTGGAGCCCAAAGCCTGGCCCTTGGCGCGAACGGTGTTGGGGAAGATTTCGGAGATAAACACCCAGATAACGGCCCCCTGCGAGAAGGCGAAAAAGGCAATGTAGACGAACAGCAAAGCTGGTACCAGCATACCACCCAGGGCCTGGAAGTTTTCGGTGTAGAACGTCCAAGCCACCAAACCCAGCGTGGCTATCAGGCCAAACGAGCCGATGAGCATGAGCTTGCGACGGCCAAACTGGTCGATGACGCGGCGGGCCAGCAGGGTGAAGGCGAAGTTGACCAGCCCCAGCCCGGCCGAGGAGAGCAGGGCGGAGCTTTTGCCCAGGCCCGTCATTTCGAAGATGCGCGGGGCGTAGTAGATGATGGCGTTGATGCCGGATACCTGGTTGAACAAGGCAAACAGCACGGCTAGCATGACGGGTCCGCGGTGCTGGCGGGCAAACAACGACCGGCCGCCGGCGGCCTCATCGGCCGCGTTGGAGGTGAGGATGTCGGTTACCAGCTGATCGGCACCGGCCGCGTCGATGCGGCGCAGCACGGCGCGGCCTTCCTCCACGCGGCCCTGGCCGAGCAGCCAGCGGGGGCTTTCGGGCACCCGGAACAGCAGCCCGAAAAACGCCAGGGCCGGCACCACCTGCACGCCCAGCATCCAGCGCCAGTCCTGCTCCCCGGCGCCCGTGAGCAGGTAGTTGGAAAGGTAGGCGGCCAGGATGCCAAACACGATGTTGAACTGGAACATGGCCACCATCTGCCCGCGCCGGGCGGCCGGGGCCACCTCCGAAATATACAGCGGCGCCGTGACCGAAGAAGCGCCCACGCCCAGCCCGCCCAGGAAGCGGAACAGCATAAACGCATACCAGTTGGAGGTGAGGGCCGCACCCAGAGCCGACACGAAGTAGAGCACGGCAATCCAGATCAGCGTCTGGCGGCGGCCCAGCTTATCGGAGGGAATGCCCCCGAAGATGGCGCCGATAACCGTGCCGATGAGGGCCACGGCAATGGTGAAGCCATGCTCGCCGGCACTCAGGCCCCAGAGCTGCTGAATGGCTTTTTCGGCCCCGGAAATAACGGCCGTATCGAAGCCGAACAGAAAGCCGCCCAGCGCCACAACCAGGGACCAGAAGAAGACGTTGCTATTTTTCATAAAAAGTACGCTAGAGGGGTGGGAGCGTTGGTAGCGCGAACGTTGTAGTTCGCGCTACTACCAGGTGGGCCAGCTACCAGTTTGGGTTTTGCTTGTAGAGGCCTTTGCTGAAGTTGATTTGGTTGAGCGGGATGGGCAGGTACTCGTCGCGGCCGCGCTGGAACTGGGCATTTTGCAGGTACTGGCGGCGGGTTTTCTCCACGCTCAGGTAGGTGTTCAGGTAGTCGGCAGCAATGCCCCAGCGCACCAGGTCAAAAAAGCGGGTGCCCTCCATGGCAAACTCCAGGCGCCGCTCCCAGCGCAAAGCCTCGCGGGCGTATTCCTGGGTCCACTGGTCGGCGGCGTACTCCCCGATGCGGTAGTTGGATACCGGCTGACCGTTGATGTCCTTAAGCAGGGTAGTGCTGGCGGCGGCCCGGCGGCGCAGCTCGTTGATGAGGGGCAAGGCCTCGGCGGCGCGGTTCAGCTCAATGAGGGCTTCAGCCTTCCACAGCAGCACATCAGCGTAGCGGATGACGGCCCAGTTCTTGGTGCTGCTCATGAAGGGCGGCAGCTTCTGGAAGCTCTGGTCCTTAGGCCCTACCAGCTCTTTCTGCGACATAAACTGGCCGTAGATATCGGGCACGCGCACCCAGCTGCGCTGAAACACGAAGGAGGGGTCGTACTTCCAGGGGTGGGTAGGAATGGCCACGGTGTGGTCGAGGCGCGGGTCCACGGCGTTGGTCTGGAAATCGGCCGGGGCGGTAAGGCTGGTGGTGTTGAAGGAAGTGAATAGCGGCAACCCCTGGGCGTCGGTTTTGAAGGCGTTGACCAGGTTCTGGCTGGGCTGGTGGAAGCCGCAGCAGCCAAACTCCGCATTCATGGGGTAGTTGAGCTTGTTGCCCTGGTTGATGCGCCCGCGCGGGGTGCCGTCGTCCTTGGAAAACTGGATGGCAAACACCGACTCGCGCCCGTTGTCGAACTGCGACTGGAAGTTGTTGCCGAAATCGGGGGAGAGGCTGTGCTTGCCGGAGTTGATGACTTCATCGGTGAGTCGTACCACCTCCTGCAGCTTGGCCTGATCGATGCTGGTAACCTGGTGGTTGTCGTTCTGCCCGTAGGCCTGAAACAGGCGCGTTTTGGCCAGATACGCCTTGGCCGCCACCTGGCTGGCCCGACCTACTTCCCCTTGCGAAGCTGGTAGGTTGTCTACTGCAAACTGGAAGTCGGCGGCAATCTTGTCCCAGAGCTGCTGGCTGGTCAGGTCCACGTTCGAAATCTTCTCGTAGTCGGCTACGGGCACAGTTTCGTCGATGTAGGGCACCCGGTCAAACAGTTCCTTGAGCAGGAAATAGAAGTGCCCGCGCAAAAAGCGCATTTCGCCCTGGCGGATGGCCTTGTTGGGCATATCCACCTTGTTGAGGCGCGTGAGGGCCTCGTTGGCGCGGGAAATGCCCACGTAAAGGCGGAACCACACTTCATCGGTGTTGCCGATGTCGGGGCGGTTGAAGGTGAAGGTTTCGTAGAAGTGGAAGCCCTCAATGTCGCCGGTGCCCCCGCCGCCCTTGTAGGCGTCGCCGGAGCGCAGGTTGCCGTAGGGCCACAGCGAGCTGAAGGGCGCCGTGAAGCCGTCGTTGGCCAGGGCGGAGTAGGCCGCAATTACCTGCTTTTCGGCGCCTTCGGGCGTGTTCAGGTTCTCGTCGCTCAGGGCCCCGCGCGGCGACACGTCCAGGAAGTCCTTGTCGTTGCAGGAAGTAGCCGACGCGGCCAGCAGCGCCGCCGTGAGGGTAAGTAGCTGTATCTTTTTCATTGTGGGAAGCAGAGTTGGGAGAGGGGTCAGTCGGCCGTCATTCCGAGCGAAGTCGAGGAACCTCGCGTGCTGATGTAGGGGTGGTAATCAGAAGTTACCACACTAGCGAGATGCTTCGGCTGCGCTCAGAATGACGTTCTGGGAATGATTTTCACTTCCAGCCATGCTAGAAGGTCACGTTCAGGCCGGTAGTGAAGGTTACCGGGATAGGGTAGCCGAACGTCTGGATTTCGGGGTCGAGGCTGGTGTAGGCGTTAGGGCCTTTGCGGTCTTTGAGGGTGAGCAGGTTGGTGCCCTGCACGTAGAGGCGCACTTGCTGCAGGCGGAGGCGGCCCGTCAGGCGCTGGGGCACCGAGTAGCCCAGCTGGGCGTTGCGCAGCTTCAGGTAGGAGCCGTTTTCCACGAAGTAGCTCGACTGGCGCAGCTCGTTGTTCTGGTTGAGCAGGGACACGGCCGGGATAGTGGAGCCGTTGTTTTCGGGCGTCCAGGCATCCAGCACGCGCTTGCCCCAGTTTTCGCCGGTCACGTAGCTGAAGTCGGTGCGGAACTTGGTCTCGTTGTACACCTCCAGGCCCTGCACGCCCTGCCAGAACAGCTGCACGTCGAAGCCCTTGTAGCTGGCACCCAGGTTCAGGCCGTAGATGAAGTCGGGCTGGTTGCTGGTAATCCAGGTCTGGTCGAAGTTGTCGATTTTGCCGTCCCCGTTCAGGTCGCGGTAGCGGATGCGGCCGGGGCCGGCGCCTACCTGGGTGGCGTGGGTGTCTACCTCGCCCTGGCTCTGAAAGAGGCCATCGGCCACATAGCCGTAGCGCGAGCCAAACGGCTGCCCGATGATGGTCACGTCCTGCCCGTTGCCGCCGTATGCGTTGATAACCTCGCGGGGCAGGGCCGTTACCTGGTTGCGGTAGCTGCTCAGGTTGCCCGTGATGTTGTAGGCAAAGCCGCTGCCGGCCAGTTCGTTCTGGTAGCCCAGCAGGAACTCCCAGCCCTTGTTTTCGATGGAGGCGCCATTCACGAACCGGTCACCGCCTTCGCCGACTACGGCCAGGTACGGCGGCTTCACCAGGATGTCCTTGGTGTTCTTCACGAAGTAGTCTACCGAGCCGGTGAGCTTGTTCTGCAGCAGACCGAAGTCCAGGCCTACGTTGGTTTGGGTGGTGGTTTCCCACTTCAGCTGGTCGTTGCCCTGTTGAAAGCGGCGGTAGCCCGAGGGCAGTGCCCCGGTTTTGTTGCCCGCAATGTCGTAGGCTGTGCCTTGGTCGGGGTCCCAGGTGGGGTCGGTGCCGTATACGGGGCGGTAGAGGCTGTAAGCCGCGTCGTAGGCAATATCCTGGTTGCCGGTCTGGCCCCAGCCGGCGCGCAGCTTCAGGTCCGAGACTAGCGCCACGTTGTCTTTCAGGAAGCTTTCCTCCGAGATGCGCCAGCCCGCCGAAGCGGCCGGGAACACGCCAAACTGGTTTTCCTTGCCAAAGCGGGAGCTTCCGTCGCGGCGCAGCGTGGCCGAGGCCAGATACCGCTCGTTGAAGGAGTAGTTGACTTTGCCGAAGTAGGAGGCCAGCCGGTAAGCCGAGGCAAAGCCGCCGTTGTCCTTGTTGGCCGAGCCCGCGTCGAGGTAGGCGTAGTCCAGGTCTTCGATGGCAAAGCCGGTGCGCTGGGCCGATATTTCGGTGAAGGTATAGCTGATGCGCTCCGTGCCGGCCAGCAGGTCGAACTGGCTTTTGCCCAGGGTGAGGTTGTAGTTGAGCGTGTTCTGCCATACCCAGTTGCCAAACGTGCGCTCCACGTTCACCAGGCGGTTCAGGTTGTCAGACAAATAGCCCGACTTGTAGCGCTTAAACAAACTGCGCTGGCTGAACAAGCTGTAGTCGATGCCGAAGCTGGTGCGCAGGTGTAGGTTTTTCACCAGCTCCAGGTCGGCAAAGGCGTTGCCGAAGGCCCGGTTGGTAGCCCCGTAGTTCTGCTTGTTGTCTTCCAGCAGGCGCACAGGGTTCTGGCGGTCGGCAATGCCGTTTACCGGCCCGCCCCAGCCCACACCATCCACGGTGCGCACCGGCACAATGGCCAGCTGCAGCACCGATACGCCCAGGGCCTGCCGGTCTTCGCCGTAACTCTGGCGGCTGCGCGCCAGCGTCAGGTTCTCGCCCACCTTCAGCTTGCCATCCAGAAAGGAGTAGTCCGAGTTCAGGCGGCCCGTAAAGCGCTTGAAGTTGGAGTACTTCACCACGCCGTCGTTGTCGTAGTAGTTTAGTGAGAACAGGGCGTTGCCCCGCTCCCCACCGCTGGCCAGGTTCACGTTATAGCTCTGGATCAACGAGCGTTGCTGAATTTCCTCAAACCAGTTGGTGTCGGCAGCGCGCTGGGTCTGGTCGGCGTCGATAAACTCGGGCACTACCACCTCATCCAGCACCGGGCGGCCATTGGCGTCGGTGTGGGAGCGGAACATATAGAGCGGGCTGCTGGGCGTGAGGCCGTCGTTCACAGCCGCCTGCCAGTAGGTGCGGCCGTACTCCTGGGTGTTGAGCATGGGCGCCAGCTCGCGCGGGTGCTGCACGGTGGCAAACGTGCTGAACTCCACCCGGTTCACGCCTTTGCGGGCCTTTTTAGTGGTGATGATGATGACGCCGTTACCGGCCCGGGAGCCGTAGATGCTGGCCGCCGAAGCGTCCTTGAGCACCTGGATGCTTTCGATGTCGTTCTGGTTGAGCTGGTTGATGCCGTCCTTGGTCGGAATGCCGTCAATCACGTACAGCGGGTCGTTGTTGCCGAGCGTGCCCAGCCCCCGAATCCGCACCGAAACACCCCCGTCGGGCGCTCCATCGGTATTGATGCTCACGCCCGGCACGCGGCCCTGCAGGTTGCGCATGATGTTGCCGGAGGGCAGGTCTTTCACCTCGTCCACCTTCACCACGGCCACGGCCCCGGTCAGGTCGGCTTTGCGCTGCACCTGGTAGCCGGTTACCACCACCTCGTCCAGGGCTGCCACGTCCGTCGCCAACTTCACGCTGAAGCTGGTGCGGCCTGCGGCGGACACTTCCTGGGTTTTGTAGCCGATAAAAGAAAAGATGAGCGTAGCGTTGTCGGGTACGCTCAGGCTGAACCCGCCGTCGGGGCCGGTGCTGGTCCCAATGGTCGTGCCTTTCACCACAACAGTCACGCCGGGCAGGCCCGCGCCCTGGTCGTCGGTCACGCGGCCGCTGATGGGCGTTTCGGCCAGCCGGGCCGTGGCGCCGGCGTACCGGAGGGTAGCCGCCTGCACCGGGCCGGTCAGGGCCAGCGGCCCCGCCGCCAGCATCGACAGGAACATTGCCTGCCGCACAAAGGGTACTGTTTCTTTCATGGGAATTAAAAGGAATAAGGGAGCAACACCAGGGCCGACGAGCGACGACCGAAAACGATTCCGGAACGCTCAGTCAAAAAAGCCAGCCGGCAGTAAGCACCACCGCGCCGCCCGGTCCGGCTCCTGTATTTGTAGGGAGCGGGCCCGGCGGCGCGGCAACAGCTTAGGGAAGATGGGTAGCTTTCATGACTGATTGTTTCCCAAATCTCAGTCGAAACTCCAGCGGGAGCTTCCTTTATTCATTCAGATTCTTCCAAATTTTAGACCCAGCCCCGCAAACGTTTTCTGGTTTAATAATCAATTAGTTATAGATAAAGTCGATACAGATAGTGTAAGCCTGCCTTCTATTTTTGATACCTGATTTTCACTTTTGATTCAGGCACTGGGCGTCGTATGCAAAGCCCGGAACTCCGAAGGCGACACTTGGTAGCGGGCCTTGAAGCTGGTGGAGAAGTACGAAGGCGTGGAGAAGCCCAGTTGATAGGCAACTTCGGCAATGGTCAGCTCTTCCGTGAGCAGGAGCTGGCGCGCCTTGGTCAGCCGCTGGCCCTGGATAAAGTCGGTGACGCCGGTGCCCAATACGGCCTTTACTTTGCGGTAGAGCTGCACCCGCGAGATGCCCAGGCTACGAGCCACATCCTCCACGCTTAAGTCGGAGCGGGTGAGGTTGGCTTCCACAATGGCCGTGAGGTCGGCCAGGAATTTCTGGTCCACGCGCTGAGGCGCCACGGTGGCGGTGTCTACGCTCAGCTCGCGGCGAAAATGCTCTCGCAGCTTGTCGCGGTTGGCCAGCAACGTGCGCAGGCTTTCCAGCAGAAAGGTAGGGTTGAAAGGCTTGGTCAGGTAGAGGTCGGCGCCGGCCTGCACGCCTTCCACCTGCTGCTCGGGGGCGCTGCGGGCCGTAAGCAACACCACCGGAATGTGGGAAGTGCGCCAGTCCTCCTTGAGCTTGGCCACCACTTCCAGCCCACTGATTTCGGGCAGCATCACGTCGCACACAATCAGGTCGGGAATGGTATCGGCGGCCATGCGCAGCCCGGTGGTGCCATCGGTGGCGGCACTCACCTGGAAGTGCGGCCGCAGCTTCTGCACCAGAAAGGCGTTGACTTCCGGGTTGTCTTCGATGATGAGCACCAGCGCCTCGCTGGTGGCGCCTTGTGCCAGGGCCGGTAGCGGGGTTTCAGTGGGGCTGGCCACAATACCTTCCTCCAGGGTGAGCATAGGAGCGGGGAGGGAAGCCGCGGCGCTGGCCTTCAGGTTGGCCGGCAGTTCCAGCGGGAGCGTCACCACAAACGTGCTGCCCTGCCCCGCCTGACTAGTGAAAGCCAGTTGCCCTAAATGCAGGCGCGTCAGGCCCAGGGCCAGGGCCAGGCCCATGCCCGAGCCTTTGGCCACTGACTGCTGCCCCTGGTAAAACCACTCGAAAATGTGCGCCTTATCCTGCTCCGAAATGCCGCGGCCGGTATCCTCCACGCTCACGCGCACGGCCTGCTCGGCCGCCACCACCTGAATACTGACGGTAATCTGCCCGCGCTCCGGGGTGAACTTCAGGGCGTTGGATAACAGGTTGAAAAACACTTTATCCAGAATGTTGGCATCAAACCACAGCGGAATAACGGGCTGGGCCGGCAGAAACCGGAGGCTAATACCACGCTGCCGGGCCGGCCGCTCAAACACGTCCATAATCTCGCGCACAAACGCGACCAGATTGCCTTCCGTGGCCCGCACCGGCATTTTGCCCACGTCAATCCTGCGGAAGTCCATCAGCTGGTTGACCAGCTGCAGTAGCCGCTGGGCATTGCGCCGGATCAGACTTAAGTCGTGCCGGTGGGCGGCCGGCACGTTGCTACCGCTGGTGAGCATTTCCTCCACCGGCCCCAGGATGAGGGTGAGCGGGGTGCGCAGCTCGTGGGAGAAGTTGGTGAAAAAGCGCAGCTTGGCTTCCGTTTCTACCCGGGCCTGCTCGGCAAATTCCTGAATCTGGTTGCGCTGGAACAGGATTTCCTGGTTTTGTAAGGCTAGCTGGTGGTTGATGCGGCGGTTGGCCCGAAAGGCCCGCCATACCAGTAAGCCCAGCAGCGCCGCGCCCAGCAGCGCCGCCGCCAGCACGTACAGCACCGTTTGCTGGCTGGCATAAGTGTCGCGCTGCTTGCGCAGCAGTTCTTGCTGCCGCTGGATATCCTGCTGCTGGCTGGCGAGCTTCTCCGTCTGGAGCTTCATCGTCAGCACGTTGGTTGAGTCGATAACCATGGTGCTGAGAATATTCTCTTTCTCGTAGGGCTGCTTGCGCAGGATTTTCATGGCCATCCGAATAGCCTCCTCCCCACCCGGTGAATACAGCAGCGTAGCGTTGATAATGCCATCCTGCACCAACTGAATGCCCCCGTGCGCACCGGGCAGCCCGTCTACGCCCACAATTTTGATACGCCGCTCCAGACCCAGCTGCTTGCACACCTGGTAGGCTCCCAGCGCTAGCCGGTCGTTGTGGGCAAAAATCAGGTCGATGTCCGGCTGCGCTTTCAGCACGGCCGGCAGCCGTGCCAGCACGGAGGGCCGTTCCCAGTTGCTGTTCAGCTCGCCTACCAGCTTCAAGCCCGGATACGCCATCAACGCCTGGACAAAGCCGCGGTGCCGGTCAACGGCGGGGGAGGAGCCCGGGGCACCTAGTATTTCCAGCACGCGGCCCTGCCGCCGCAGTAAGTTGGCTACGTAGTTGCCGGCCGTGCGGCCTACCTCTTCGTTGTTGCCGCCTACGTAGGCGGTGTAGAGTTTGGAGGTGGTGCGTCGGTCCAAAATAACCACCGGAATACCGCGGTTGTAGGCCTCCTCCACAATGGGCGTCACGGGCTCGGCTTCATTAGCCGATACAATCAGTAGGTCGATGCCTTCCTGCAGAAATTCCCGGATGTGTTTTTCCTGCCGGGCGCTGCTGTTGTGGGCATCCTTCATCCGAAACGTTACCTCCGGATAAAAGCTCAGTTCTTTCTGCATACCCGCCAGCATAGCCAAGCGCCAGGCATCCCCATTGGTGCACTGAGAGAAACCAATGACATAGCTCGGCTTGTCGGCAGCCGTTACCGGGCCCATCCACAAAGTCCCTAGCACCAGAAGGATGCAAACAATCAGCCTACTCATGTGGGCAATGTGAAGTATAGAACAAAGAACAACCCGCCAGCCGCATTTAGCAAAGGTGGTTTAAAGGCCAACGCAAACAGCCAACGCTTTGTGCAAACTTACACCAGCTATGCGGGTGGTTGACGATATCCAAGCATATAGAATTAGCTCCTTTGCTGGAAGACATTGAAAAGTATGTTTTCAAGTATAAGCGAAGCAGGAGGCAGCCGTAAAAGTATGGTATACGATGCTCAGCCTAAGTACCTCTGATAGCTACCTTGCTCAGCACTCAACAAAACCTAATGAAACAAAGCCATATACCGCGGCGTTGCGGAAACACCTTATGTGGCCATGGGTTGGCAGGCTCAGTTCGCGCTGAGCCCTAGAGCTCAAGTAAGTAAATGCGAAGTCTACTATCTGCCCAGTCACGTTGTTTGGGGATACACGGAAAGTGGCAAGAGGAAAGACCGTAAAACAAATCTCTTAAGGGTTTCGGGTGCCACGCTAGGTGTTGACGACTTGGCTATCCTTCCTACTAGTTGGAATATGACCGTTGGCAAAACTAGAATTTGCCAACGGTTTATGGCAAATAAGCCAACGCTTGGTAACAGGGTAGGAGGAGTGAAGTACTTATTACAACTCCATAGAGCCATTCCACGCTTGTTAAAACCTGTTTGCCAGTATATTGCTAAACCCAGCGGAATCACTAAAACGCTCCTAGCACCTCGCTAGGGGCGTTTTTATTTTACTGCCAACGGTTTCCCAACAGCTGAGCAAAAAGCCGGATAAAGGGGTAGATAAGACTGGTTAAAGAGTTACTGGCAGTGCATTGGGTAATGGTTCCTAAGCAAAGAAGAAAAGCCCCCGTACAACTGGTTGGTTGTACGGGGGCTTTTCTTCTTTAGCTATAGGTGCTACCGATGGCAGTTTCGGGCCGTTTTTATTTCTTGTCCGTGTACGCTTTCAGCCAGGCAGCAGCTTGCTCACCATCCGTGAATACGCAGTAGACTAGGGCGCCTTCTCTTGCCTGTTGCATCATGGTGCTCATGGCTAATCGGGCAAAGACGTCCTCCGGCAATAAGACAGCCGCTACCATTTCTTTCTGGATGGCATGGCTGACGATGAGCCACTGGTCTTTAATCCACTGACGCTCTTCTTCCGTGTAGGGCGCCATCAGCCGCTGATTGGCAATCATCTTATTCCACCCCCGGCTCTTCATCAAATTCTCCAGATGGGTGAGAAAGGCCTGGTGAGCCTGACGGTCTCGCGGGCCTGCCTTGAAATCTACAATGATGTAGCCGTCAGCATGTGCGTATAGCCGGCCTATGGGGTTCTCAAAATATAGCGAAGCAAGTTCCAGATGTAACATCGAAGGGGAGCTGAAAAAGGACCCGAATATAGACGATGGAATTAGCTGGTCATACTATATTACGCAACGGGAATGGCCACTACACCAGCCAACAGAGGCAGACATAACAGCCGAACAGTTACAGCACCATCCCGCCCGTGGCCTCAAGGCGTTGGCCGTTAAGCCACCGGGCCGCATCGGTGCAAAGGAAGGCTACGATGCCCCCAATGTCATCGGGCTGGGCGGTGCGGCCAAGGGCCGTCATTTGGGCCACCCAGGCGCGAATTTCAGGGGTATCGGTCATGGCACCACCGCCAAACACGGCGCCGGGCGCCACCACGTTAGCCGCAATGCCCCGGCTGCCTAGCTCCACGGCCAGGTAGCGGGTGAAGACCTCCACCGCTCCTTTCATGCTGGCATAGGCCGAGACGCCGGCAAAGGAGCTGCGGGTAGTGGCCGAGGAAATGTTGACGATGCGGCCCCCGTCGCGCAGCAGGGGCAAGGCCATCTGTGTGAGAAAGTACACGCCTTTGAAGTGGATGTTGAGCATCTCGTCAAACTGCGCCTCGGTCATCTCGGTGATGGGGGCGCTCAGGCTGGTACCGGCATTGTTGATGAGAAAGTCAAACCGGTCGACGCCAAACGTATTGGTCAGGGCGGTGGTAACCTGCTCGAAGAAAGCCGCAAAGGTGCTGAGGTCAGCGGCATTCAGGGGTAGGGACACAGCGCGGCGGCCCAGGGCTTCGATATCGGCCACTACAGCCGCAGCTTCGGCTTGCTGGCTGCGGTAAGTCAGGATGACGTCGATGCCCTGCTGGGCAAGTTTCAGGGCCATGTCTTTGCCCAGGCCACGGCTGCCGCCGGTCACGAGGGCAATTTTGGAAGTACTCATAGGAGTGCGTTTGCGGTGTTAAATGAACACGACAAAGGTCCCGCGCCTCACGGCCAGTAGTGTTGTACCGGCCAATCAGCTTGTTGTATAAATCAAGCCGGCATAGCCTCGGGCGTGCGAAAAGCGCCGGGACTCATGGCGGCGTAGCGGCGGAAGAAGTGGGAGAAGTGCGCCACATCCACAAACCCCAGGCTGTCGGCAATTTCCCAGAGCGTCCAGTTGGTTTGGCGCAGCAGGGCCTTGGCTTCCTGGCCCAGCCGCTCGCCGATAAGGTTGGTGGTGGTGCGGCCAGTACTGTCTTTGAGCACCTTGTTGAGGTGGTTGACGTGCACGGCCAGGCGGTCGGCAAAGTCCTTGGCCGTTCGCAGCTGCACGCGCTGCTGAGGCGTTTCCAGCGGAAACTGCCGCTCCAGCAGCTCCACAAAGCGCGAGGAGAGCCGGGCCGCAGCCGAATGGGCGGGGTGCAGCGTGGTAGCGGGCTGCCGCTTCTGGCCCAGGTGCAGCAGTTCCAGCACGTAGGCCCGCAGCAGGTCGTACTTGTGGGTGTAGTCAGAGGCCAGTTCCTCCTGCATCTGGGCAAACAGGGCCGATGCCCGCGCCGCTTCAGTGGGCGTCAGCTGGAATACGGGGTAGCCGTTGGCCCGGAACAGGGGCAGCTCGTCGGGGGTGCCGCCACCGAGAACGGGCAGCAGAAACTCGGCGGTGAAAAGGCAGAAATGCCCCTGCTGCGGCTCGGCGGGCCACCATTGAAACGGTACTTTGGGCGTCGAAAACACCAAGGCATCGGGCTCGATGGCAATAGTTTGGTTGGCGTATTCGGTGCAACTGCGGCTACGCAGCAAGCTGATTTTGTAGAAGGAGCGGCAGGGGTAGGGCGTGTCGGGCCGCAGGGACATGGACTCCGAGAGGTCGGCCAGATCAAACACGTTGAAGTGCCCGACCTCACGCTGAATGTCTGCGGGAAGCAGGGTGCTCAGTTCCAGGCCGGTGCAGGGAGCCAATTCCTGGTAAAGGGCACTGAGCGAATCAGTCGTCATGGCAGCAGTCTGATTGTACGATTCAAAGCAACTGCAACCTGCCGCAGGGCAGAAAGTTTGCCGTACCCCGTAGAACTGCCCGTTGCAGGGGCACGGCTGCCCAGAGCACACCCAAGCCCCAAGCTGGAAATGCAAGCGGCCCGGTCAGCGGGCAGCGCAAACATTGGAGGTGGCCCGATGACTGGGCAGCCGCAATAACGTCAACCAGAACAAGGCCAGCCAATAGCTACACGTATTCCCGGTCAATCATCTGCAGCAGCTCGTTTCGCACTTTGGCCACGTCGATTTTTCCGGTTGCATTGAGCGGGAGAACAGGCAGCCGCAGAAAATGCTGGGGTACCTTGAAGGTGGAAAGCGAGGTATGCAAGGCCTCCCGAAGCGCCGCAACGGATACGCTGGCCCCGATTTTTTCGGTGAAAGCGGCAGCAACCACCTCACCGTACAGGGCATCGGGCAGACCCAGCACCAGCACCTCCTCAATACCGGGCTGTCGTTTTATCACGCGCTCAATTTCGGCCGGCGCAATCTTCTCACCACCCCTGGAAATAATGCGCTTCAGCCGGTCAGTAATCATGATGCAGTTGTGCGAATCCACGTAGCCTAGGTCGCCGGTTCTAAACCAGCCTTCTGCCTCAATAGGCGCGTGGGTACTACCGGGCACCAGCCGATAGCTGCGCACTAGAATTTCGCCTTCCTGCCCCGCGGGCAGCCATTCGTCCGTATGTATGTCCCGGATGCCTACTTCTACCTGATGGGCAATTCGCCCACCAATACTGGCCGGGGTGCTGGTAAAGGACTCCAGGGGAATTTCACCATCTAAGTAATTCATACTGCGCAGAATGCGCAACAGCAGTGAAACTGCGGTATGGCGGCGGTTGGGTATAAAACAGATTCCATTGGCCACCACGCCGGTTTCTGTGGAGCCATAGCTGACAAAAAAGAAGTATAAATTTTTAAAGCCTTGAATTGCCTGCTCAAGCACATGCGGCTGCAGAGCTGCTGAGGCAAAAAGTACTCCCAACACACTTTCCAGGCGGGTAGGCGAGGCATGCTCCAGCGCCAGTATGGCCTGAACCATGTGGGGCGTACCAACCAGAAAACGGGCTTTCGTCTGGGCAATGGCATCCAGACCCCGCACTGGATTGAACCGGGCCAGCATAGCCAGCCGCGCGTTGCACACCTGCAGCGGCGTAAGCATCATGCCAATGCCGGCCAGGTGATACAGGGGCAAAAGGTTCAGCGCTACGAATCGGTTGACGTAGGCATTGCCTTTTCGGGAAAGAAACGACTGGAAAGCGTTTGGCTTCTGGCTTTTATCAACCGGCTTCCGGCTCGTGAAAGCCGCGGCCGACCGCAGAATAGCTTTGGGCCGGCCGGTAGTGCCGCTGCTGAACAGCAGAAAAGCCGGCTCATAGGCCGTTAAAGCGGCCACATCCATGGCAGGTTTTTCAGGCTCAAGGGGGGCTTTAAGCGCTTCGTAGGGCTGGAACCCCGATGCCGGCTGAACCGGGCTGCCCTGAACAAAGGCCTGCTGCGGAATCCAGCGAGCCTCCGAAAGGGCCTGCCCACCGGTTTGGTCAGCCACCACGTCCGTGAGCTGGGAATAGGCCAGATGATGCTCGGCCGACCCCATGATGAAAACAGCCGGCCGGGCTTCCAGCAGGCAGTCTTTAAGCTCTTCTTTGGTTAGGTAGGTGCTAAGCGGCACGGCCACCCCGCCAGCCGCAATAGCGGCATAAATGCAGATGATCTGCTCGGGGCATCCTTCCATCAGAATAGCAATGCGGTCCTGACGGCGGACGCCCAGCCGGCGGAGGCTGGCTGCCACGGCTTGCACTTCTTTCCACACGAAGCGCCAGGTGCAGGTTTGGTCTTTTTCCGGAAACAGGTAGCAGGGGGTATCCGGGAAATCCAGGGCCCGCTGGTGCAGCATCCCCGGGATGGTGTTGGAATGAAATTGAAGCGCGCCGAGGGTCAGCATTTTGGTGTGGTTCTACAACGCTTTCCCATTCAGGAAAACCCGTTTTTGCGTGTTAAATAAGGCTGCCGGCCTCTATTGGCGTGGCAGCTGGTTTTTCGGATTTTCTGAAACCGCTCCAAAAAGCGTAGGGAGCCAGCCGCCGCCCATTAAGCCAGCCGCCTAAGGGGGTGGTGCGCACCCAGTACTGGTAGGTCAGCAAAGAAATACCGGTAGCGCCGGCCCAGGTCAGCAGAAACTTCAGCAGGGCTGGCAGCGGCAGGTCTATCAGCAGGCCGGGAAGCAGCAACGTGAGGGGCACATGTACTAGATACACCCAGTAAGATGCTTCCGACAGGTATTGAAACAAACCGGTTGGCTTCCTGAAATAGCGCATGGCCAGCCCAATGCTGCCTAACGACAGCAGCCAGATGGCCGGCGCGGCTACTGCCACTTGCAACAGATGCGGCTTTGCTACGGGAGGATGCAGGATAAGCCATGCATACAGGCCGGCCGCGCCTAGTCCCAGACTGGTGTAAAGCCATGCCCGGTCCCGAAGCCGGGTAAGCAGGTGCTTATGCCGGAACAAAAGCCAGCCAAAAACAAAAAACACGAAATAGGCCACCAGGATGGCTATCGGCGGCAGAAAGGCGTGGGTGCCTTCTATGCCCGTTGTAACCTTGTTGGCTGGGCGCATGGGCACCATCGTGAGCCCGGTAATGGCCGCGAGCAGTACTACACCAGCCGGCTGGAGCATTATCTGCTTGAAAGAATTATCTGCCAGATTTTTGATTTTTTGCGGCAGTTGGCGCAGGCCCCGCAGCAGGAGGGTAATGGCCCCGTAAAATAGCATCAGGAAATACAGAAACCACAAGTGCACCAGCCCCATCTGCATCAGTAGCTGGGAAAAGGTGAGGTTGTTTTTCGCCAGTAAAGCGCCCGAATGCAGCTGCTGCACAATGTGGGCAACTCCCTTGGGGCCACCAAGCACCGTAAACGCAGCGCTCAAAACAATCAAGGGAAAAAGTACTACCCAACTCAGGACCAGGGGCAGCAACACCCGCTTTACGCGGTTACGCAGCAAAGCCCGGGTGCCGCGTGCATGCCATATCACGCTGCCGAAGAAGCCAGCCATCACGAAAAAGGCCGGCATACGAAACAGGTGAAGCAGGAAGGCCAGGCCACTCAGCACGAACGTATGGGCCGTGTCGTGGAAGGCTGTATAAATGCTGAACGTCCACGTAGCATAAGGCTGCGCACTATGCAGTACTACGCCCAGCAGCATCATAACAGCCCGTAAGCCGTCCAGCGCAAAATAACGTTCCTGAGGTAGCGCAGGAGGCATTGGAGTAGATAAATAGTAAGCTGCAAAAGTAAGAACTATCCGAAAGCTTATAGATCTATAGATCAGCTTCTGGCCAGATGCACATACAGGATTTAGACCGGGCCAACTCCCCCTGTTGTTCCGTTGTTGGTAAATGCGGTACCTGATAGCTTGACGTTCGTGCCCTTCGGTGCAGCTATGTGCCAATCAAAATGTTGGCCTGGGTTCAAAGACGGCGCGGATGGTGAAAATTCAACCCTAGTGCGCAATAGTGACGTAGCCCTTGTACTGGCGCTGGTTGGTATACCGGATCAGGTAGAAGTACACCCCGGCTGGTAGGCCACCTCCATCCCAGCGGAAGCTGCGGCTACCTGACTCGTACACCTGCTTGCCCCAGCGGTTGAACACCTGGATGCCGGCAAAGCGCTGGGCGCAGTAGTCCGGTGGCAGGGTGGGCAGCTCGAAGAAGTCGTTGCGGTTGTCGTGGTTGGGGGTGAAGATGTTCGGCGGCTCAAAGGCCGTCAGCTCGGGGTTGGCCACGGCAAAGCGTACGGTCTGCTCCCGCGGCTGCGGGCGGCAGGCGCCTTCCTGCAGGGCAAACACCACGGCATACTCCTGCCCCAGCGTTAACCCGCAGCCCGGCGTCCAGCGGAACGTGCCCGTAGCCTCGCCGCCCGTGGCGCGGGCACTGAACTGCATGCCCGCCGCCGCCAGGTCGAAGCCCACTCCCCGTGCCGTGAGCGTGAGTGGGTTGCCCTCCGCATCCCGGCCCGTCACCGGGGCTTCCAGGGTAGTGCCGGGCAGCAGAGTAATGGGCGCAGCCGAGGTGAACAGGGAAGAGGAAAGTACCGGGGCCGTGTTCGGGTCGTCTACCTGCAGCGTCACCACCAGCTCGGTTACGCCCGAGATGCCGCAGGGCAGGTCGGAGGCCGTGAAGGTGAAGGCGTAGCGGGTTTGCCCCGGCGCAGGGCAGGGCACCTGCCAGCGAAAGTGCCCGCCCAGCTGCATCACCCCCGGCTCCAGGGTGAACTGCGCCCCCACGTCCGGGGCACTGAAGCCGTTGCCCCGCATGCGCAACTCCAGCGGATGGTTGTCGGGGTCGGTGGCCAGCACATCGAAGGAGACGACCTGGCCCACGCGCACGGGCAATGGTGTGGTGCTGCTGACGGTGGCCGTGAGCAGCGGGGCCTCGTTGTGCAGGTCAATCCGAATCGGGATGCTCAGGCTGGTGCGTTGGGTGCTGTCGCAGGCCCGGGAGGAAGCCGTGAAGGTAAACACGTACGGCTCCGTGGCCGCCGGCAGGCAGGGCACCGTCCAGACAAACTCCCCGCGGGTGGTCCCTACCCCGGCCTCCTGGCTCAGGCGGGCGCCCAGCTCCTGGGGAGAGAAGCCCTGCCCGCTCACCGCCAGGGTCACGGCATCCTGGTCGGCATCGGTGCCCGTGAGAGTAAAGCGCAGCACCTGGTCGGGGCGCACAACCAGCGGGCGGGTAGCCTCGGCCGTGGTCGTAAGCTGGGGCGGGGCATTCGTCTCATCAATGTCGACGGCCACCACGAGCGTATCGGCCTGCACCCGGGCGCAGGGCGAGGCCGCGCCAATAAACAAAAACTCGTAGCGCCGCTTGCCTCCCAGGGGGCAGGGTACGCGCCAGCGAAAGCGCCCGCGCAGTTCCTGGCCGGCGGTCGTCGTCGTTAGCTCGGCGCCCAGAGCCTGGGCATCGAAGTCCCGGCCCTGCAGCGTCAGCGTCAGCGCGTCCTGCTCCGCGTCGCGGGCAAATACGTCGAAGCTCACCAGCTCGCCGGGTTTGGCCCGCAGGGGCGTGGTGGCCGTGGTGCGCAGCTCAGGCACGGCATTGGGTGGGGCGCGGGAAATAAAGGCCACCTGCAGCGTGTCGCGGCGGGGTAGGCTGCAGCCGTTGTCGGCCACAATCACGTCCAGCAGAAAGACCTTGCCGCCCGTGTCGATGCACTCGGCAAAGCACAGCTCCGAGGCCAGCGTATCAGGCGCGCCGGGGGCCCGCACGGTTCCCTGCTTGAGCGTGAAGGCGGGCAGTGGGCCCCGGAAGTTGACCGGGTGCAGGGACAGTGTGAGGCGGGAGGCCGCGTCGGGGTCGGTGAAGCGCAGCGGCAGGCAGCGGTTCGGGCCCGGCTCCAGCCGCAGCGTGTCGCGGCCGGGTAGGTAGGCCTGCGACTGGTCGGGCAGCCGGGCGGTGAGCGAGGGCGTCTGGTTGGGCGGGCAGTTAAGCACTTTCAGCTGAAAGTCGCGGCGCACCTCGCCCAGCTTGACACCCTGGCGATACTCCAGGCACTTGATGCTGAATACGAACAGCCCGAGCTGGGACGGGCGTACCTGCAGGCGGCCAGTGTGGCGGTCGATGGTCAGGGCCGGAGAGCCCAGGATCTGGGTCGTGGTGCTGTAGCCAGGCAGCCAGCGCACGGGCAGGTAGGGGGCCGCCGTGGGCACGTCGGGCTTGGTATTGGTGTTGTCGGTGCTGCCGTTCAGGGGCGTGGCCAGCTCGTAGACCAGCGAGTCACCGTCGGTGTCTTCGCCCCCGAAATCAAAGTAGAACAGCTCGTCCTTGCAGGCATAGTCGCTCAGGGGCGGAAAGATGCGGGGCGTGGAGTTGAGCAGCACCTGACCGTTGCGCACCACGGGTGGAAACTCCAGGTAGAAGACCTGGGCGGCGTCGCCGGGGCTTTCGATGTTGTTGATAGTGCCGTTGCGGCAGCAGCGCTCCACGGCCGCGTAGTAGCCTTGGGCGTCGGCGTAGGTGGCGGCCGGCAGCTCCACCAGGCGGGTATACACCAGCTTGCGGGTGCGCAGGGAGGAGGCCTCGCACTCGGGGTTGGTGTAGGCTACAAACGAGTCGCTGGTCAGCGGTAGGGATACGGCCTGCAGCAGTTGGTTCGTGCGCTTGGCAAACAAACCCACGGTCAGGTCCTGGTCCAGGGCGTTGGCGTTGCCGTTGATGTCGTCGAAGTACAGGTTCAGCGTCAGACGGTAGGTGTCGCCGCTCTGGTGCTGCAAGTCCAGCTCCCCGCCCACGATGTGCGTGGCCCGGGCCGAATGGGAAAATAGCAGCAATAGTAGGCCGCAGCCAGCCGACAACAGGAAACGAAACAGGGTGACGTGTAGTGGTAGAGGCATAGCACGACGAAAAATAAGCCCGCGTCTTGAGTAGGATTCCGGCCCGGCGCGGATGCTCAACAGATGCCGCTTATAGGACCTTGAAGCGGATAACCGTCTGGACTTGCGGATTACCCGATTCCTGCTTGAATAAAGCCAGCGTGGCGCCAGAGGCTTCCACCATCTGGCAAGTCTCAGGGTATAGAGAGTCCAGCTGCTGCATTGTCAGATAAGTGCTCTTTTCCAAGAGCGGCCACTCGCCATGTACAGTAATCGGGAAACTAGGGTCATAAGTAGTGCCGACAAAGTCCCAGAGGTAGGTGCCATCGATAGCAAAAATTAAGTTATCCCACAGGCAGTTGGGGTAAGCGAGTGTGGCGTAGCCGACAGGCGCATTCACGGATAAGTAAGCGTGGTATTATTCATCGTCGTGAGTTGCGTCCGGGAAGCGGGGAAGACCTCTTTGCCCGTCACCGCATCAATATAGGAGTCGGCGGCCGGATTCTCCTCCATCACCCGGGCCCGGCTGAATTTTCCTACCGGAAAGCCCAGCTCAATCAGTTTCGCATGCGGAATACTATCCAGCCATAGGTTTGGAAAAGGCCCTCCCTCCTTAACGGGCATAGCATAATCATATTCAGTAGGGGTGGGCATATTATCCCCTTTGCGGAAATACACGCGGGCATGGCGAATAGCCGGCTGAGCCGGGGTACGGCCAAAGAGGGCGCCGCCCAATTGCAGATTGATATAGCCTTTGTCGATAGATAAGCTGGTTGTCCAGGTAGGTATCTGCCCCAAGCGAACCGGCTTGTTTAGACTGGTGTTTTCCTGCACCGCCAGTTGCTCGGTTTGGTAGGTGCCATAGCCGTCCTTGCTGATCTGCAGACGATGCTTGCCTTTGTTCAGACCAGTTAGGGTAAAGCTGCCATCGGCGGCAGTCGTAGACGTTGGTCCGCTTGTTTGCCCGAGCAATGATACCACAGCGCCGCTGTTATCCGCCGCCGTATGGCCTTGCTCATCCAGCAGGAGAATGGTGCCTTGTACAACCCCAGATGCATCTTCTTTATCGCAGGCCCAAAGGGTAGCCACCAGTAAACCAAGGAGCAGGAATTTGCCTGGAATAAAAGCTAAATGTTGTGAACGTCGCATGGCTAAGCAGGCAGAATGAGTTAACGAAATAGTGATGAGAAAACTGTGGAAAAGCAGGTATGAGCTAGGCTGTGTGGACATGGCGCATATCTCAAAGGCAGCCTGTATTTCCCAAGGATACCCAGCGGGTTTGGGCATAGGTGGTACTACTAGGATTTATGTCTTTTTCCTCTTTCTGTTTTTCCCCGGTGTAGGTGCCGTTAGCCGTCATGCAACGCGTAGTGCCTGTTTCCAGCCAATTAGGCTCTCGCATCCGGGCATAGTTGTAGGAGCGCTCCGCCAGTAGCTTTTCACCACCAACTTCGCCCCCCGGCCGATAAAAAACTTCTGCCAGCGTCTGCACTACCTTACCGGCAGCGTCGTACTTGTAGTGCGTGAATAGGTTGTTATTATCCAATTGGTAAGTAAGCTGCCGGGTATGTTCATCATACACCGACGCACTCATCGCTGACTGCGCAGGCTGTAGACGGAAGTCGTCAAAATAGATCGTAGAAGCCCCCACATTCTTACAGCCCACTTGCAGCGTTTGGGAGTTTGCGCTCGTGGGAAGCGAGAAGATGAGCGTCAGTAGATACCAGTCACCTGCTTTTCGCGTAGTTGCACTGCCAATGGCGGCCTCTCCTTCCGTCACGGCTACTCCGTTGAGCGTGGCATAGAGGCGGCCATCCGAGGCATTCTGACTATTGAGCCACACACTCACTTTGTATTTACGATTCGCTCTGATATCGTTGGCATCTCCGACTTTAGCCCGGTAGGTGAACCCCGTTCGGTTCGAAGGATCCAGTTTTATGCTGTATTCGCCTGTGTGGGCCAAGTACGCGCCGGTTGCTGTCAGGCCACGGTAGCGGGTGTGGCCATCCCGTACTTCCCCGCTAAAGTGGATAGAGTTACTAGGTAGCGGCTCTGTTGTCTCAGCGCTGGAAAAGGCAAATTCTCCGTATTTGGCGTTAGATACGCTTGCCAACGGCTGCGTATGTTGCCGCTCGTTTTTAGTGCTGCTATAAAAACCATTTAGGTCCAACTGCTCCAACGCGTGGGAATAATGATCATAGCGTACGGTCTGCGAAGTGCGGAGCCAACCAGCTGCTTGACCGGCGGGCAACAATTGATTCCAGTTAAAGTCTTGAAATGCTGCGTACGTGCCGTCCGCGTTCAGGAGTTTGCCTTGCCAGAGGTAGTTTTCATGCTGGCGCCAGATAGGGTTCGCGGCATCAGCTTTATCGGTATACCCATCCGTGGCTGCATCGTACTCCCGATACGTGGCCCAATCGTTTTTCCACGTAGTTACCTGCGCGGCTACTAACGTTTGGCGACCGGCTACTTCTTTATATACATATTCAGCCCCTGCCTGGGCCAACATATTTTTATTGGTTGGATCCAGCGCTTTCAATCCCATCGTCTGGAAGGGAGTGATAAGATAGGCGGGCACTGTCTTGGTGCGGAACGTGGTGCCAAGGGCATCCTTCGAAACGGTTTCCAGCACCTGGCCACTCAGAAAATCGTATTGCGCATTCGTGTTTTCCGACCGGATTCCGTTTGCTATACTCACGGAACTGGCCATGATGGTTGGCAAGTAATGCTTGGTGGTGCGGTTGATGCGGTAATTGGTTCGCTCCAGCATCTCCGTCGTCATGGTGCCCTCTGTGAAGGTGCCTTGATTGCCGATACCATCGGCGTTGGGCACGGCAGAGGAATAGGAGAAGGTAGTAGCTAGTTCAACCTCTCCCCGTTTATTCGATTTCTTCACGGAGATAGGCTGACCAATCTTGCCCATATCTACCACTACCTTGTTGTACTGCGATTCAACCTTCAGACCGTTATTTAGAATTTGGGTACTCTGACTGCTGTTAAATGCCGGGCTCTGAGAAAGCATGGTGCTTTGCGGAGTATGAAAGGAATATTCCTCCCGCTGGTTATAGTCGCTATCTGAGTTATTTTTGAAGGGCCCTCGCAAAACGGTAACCTTACTGTACAGGACTGGGGTATTGGGATAATCATACTGGTTTTCGAAAGCGCGCGGAATGTAGCCTGCTACAAACTGTGGCTCTTTTGCCAGGACCCCGGTGGCTGTTTTACCAGGCAAGTCATCCCGGGTGTAGCGGTACCGAACTTGATAGGCCGTGGCATTCTCATCCGTTGTCGTGATGGCGGCAATGCGGATATCGCCGCCGTAGCGGTTAGCGGCCACCTCCACACTAGCCGACATGCCAAGTGGAGTAAGCTCGCAATAGTCGAATCCGTCAGATTCAGAGCAAAGCGTATTATCGGGCGGATCAGCGATAGTGATAGTAGTGGCTGTAACAGCCGTAATAGTGGTTGCTCTATTGCTGTAATGATCTTTGCATATCGGCTGCTTCGTCATAAACCCGTCTAGATAACAGTTCGGTTGAAAGGTGGCAACACCATTGATAGCAATGGGTTGATTCACTTTAAAATAGTCCCGTAAATCTCCGGTAAACCCGTTGCCGCTCGTAAAGCCGTTGGGGGCTGCTGTTCGTACGGTTAGTAGGGTGCCACAATCGTTATTCGAAAAGCTGATGGCCCGAGTGCCAAACTCAGAAATCTGGCTATATTGGTCCCGCTCGTACTGGAATTTGGTACTACCCCCCAAGGGGTTGATGACTTCCGTCATCGACCAAGCAGCGCCATCAGCTGCCGCCTGGGTGCCATTGACCGCTACCTGATGATTGTTAGTGGTGGCCGTAGCCATGCCACCGCTGGCATACATGCCAAAATAGTCGTATTTCTCCGGTGAGTAGGCGGGGTTGTTGTCGTATTTGAATTTGATGTCCGGAATAAGCTTGGCGTTTTGGGGGCCAAAGACAGATAAACTTTCCAAGGTAAGCTTACCGGTACGGCCTACGCTGGCTTGCGCTGGGTCCATAGAAGGTAGCTGCGTCAGGCTGGGAAAAGAGCTGGGCGTGCCCGGACACAGGCGGTAGCTATAATTAAATTGGATCCGTTTGAGCGCTCGTTTATTGACGTATGCCCGTATGCTGCTGCTAACGTCAAGATCATGGATATCGAGTACTTCTTTGTAGGTGTCCTGGGTATTTTGTTTAACCAACTCAGCTGGGTCGTAGGTTTGGGAATTAGTTTGCGTATCATTTGTCAGAGCCGGGATGGTGATGCTACCGTCGCTGGGCTGCCGAATCCCGTTCACCGTTTTCAGCTTATTCCAATCATCATTATCAAGCAGAATAATTTCATCCAGTCGTAGAGAGGAAGAAGGAGTGGTTTCCGTTATGCCCAGCGTGGTACTGCCCCCTGGGGTGAAATGTCCCCGGCCATCTTTGCGCACGCTCTTCACAAATAAAGCCGTGTAAGTGCGCGTTCTAATGGAGTTTAGATAGTAGGTTTCTTTGTAGCCTTCCGAGTAACTGACGGTGTTCATGTCATCAGGCCGATACGACTTGCCGACATACGGCTGACGCCATTTGTACTGGGAGGCAAACTTGCCGTAATCAAACCTTACCCAGCCGCCCCAATCGTCTTTATCAACCGTGCCGATCTGGCCCCGGTCGACGTAATCAGGCGAAGTAATAGCGGTCAGCAACCACGTGGTGGCATATCCCTGGGTACTTCCTTTTTCGCCTAATTGCGTGGTGGCTACTCCAACGCCTTCCGTAGAGGGAGATGATAACTCCCGGGATTCACTGTACGTGGCGAAGTGATATACTGGCAGGGAATAATGGTAGGTTGTGCCATCTTCTGCCGTAATAGCAAATGCGCCAATACCTTTCCCAGGCTTCGTAATACGCCAGGGGTTGGGGGTGGGGGCTGTTGTTTGCGTACCATAGATCGGCTCCTTATAGCATTCATCCCGGTTGCCATTCGGACAAATCCATTCTCCATAGCCAGTAATTACCTGGGTATTGATAGACTGTGCGGCCGGCTTATAAAACTCCAGAAACTTACTGCCGTCGCCTTCCGGGTTGGCCGTGTACAAACTCATAATCTCATCATTCGAGTACCACTGCACGTGCTTGCTCTGAGCTAAGACCCGGTTGAAGACATCATTGATGATGCCTTTGCGCGCCGGAGCCGTGCGCGTGCCGGGGTAGTCAGCAAAGAGCTTTTGATCGGTGAGCACTAAGCTGTTGGAGGGTACTTCTGTGCCAATACCGGTAGTTAATAAGCCGTTACCAGCGGCGTCCGTCGGTTGATGGTAGTCATAGCTGTTGGAGATGCTGTTTTCGTAGCGGAACCCTACTTTGTAGTCTAGAAAAGGAATAAGGCTGTATTTATCATGCTTATCCGCCATCACCCTGGGGACGGCCAGCGAGCCGACATCCAGTCGTTGCGGGCGAATAGGCCCCGAAATGTTGTCACCCATGACGGAAAAGTCATCATGCGCAATGCTTAAGGGGCGCAGGCTAGCGCTGAAATAGCTGTAATCATAGCTGGTAGTTGGCTGGTAGAGGTCAGCCCCCACTTCGCGCTCAACGGTGCCGTTGGTGCCATAATCCCGGTAATAGGAGAAGGGCATGGCCTTGGCTACTGTGACAGAGCCCCGCTTAATATTGGGCCCGACAGTATACGATTCCTGCTGCTGTTCAGTCGCGGTGCTTACATTTTGGCTCATGTCCTGAAAATACAGAGAGCCGTACATCATCTCAGATTTATTGTCATTATAGAACTGCCAGTAATCTTTGTAATAATAACGGTTATCTATTTTCACTGTCGGGCGGTTAAATCCTCCGCCGGTTTTATCTTTTTACCAAATAAGTTCATGCCATTATTGATAGCATTACCGATACCAATACTTTGCGCTTGCTTTAGGGCTAAATTGCCCACAAACGAGCCAGAAGGAGCAGTGCCAGCGCTGATTATGGTAAGCGCCGCAAAGGCCATTCGTACTGGGTCGACTTCTACTCCCGCTCCTTTGGTGTATTTGATGCCCACCAAGTCAGCCGATTTAAACTTGCTGTTTTCCCAGCTTACACTAGCCAGTCCAATCAGGTCCACCGTTCCTGAGTGCCCGGTTACGCTACTCCAGCCCAGGTCTATAACGCCGGGCAATCCGCCCTTCCAGCCTCGGTCCAGCTTTTTGGAATAGGTGGTGCGATAAGCATAGTTAGAGGCATCATCCGGGTAATTGTTAAGGTTGCGGGCTATGGCCCCTGGGTTGAGTGTCCAGCCCAAACCTACCCAAGAGGCTTCCTGCTCCAGCCGGATACCTGCTTTGTAAGTAAGGGGGAGAGAAAACTGTTGCTCTGAGCCGGGAATGTCCAGCAGCGGAATCTGGTAGGTCATGTCCCCGGTGGTCATATTGACCATATCCGATGCGCCGGCGGGCTCATAGCTGATGAATTCCGGCTGGCCGGGACCCATAACGGCCAGGCTAACAGAAGGTACGAAAATGCTGCTCAGCGTCTGGAGAAGCAGGAAGCAGGCAATTAGGCGGGCCAAGCGTCGGTTGCGGAATAGCATAGTAGTGGAGCGTAGCGGTTGGGTCAGGGGCCTGGTAGTTCAAAAGGTTAATGCACAAGCTGGGGGAGGTCAGCCAGATCTTCGCCCTTGAAGGGGAAGCGCGCGGAGCCGACGCCCAGATAAGTATCGTGCAGGGCCAGGGTAAAACCATCCTGCAAGGGCAAGCGGGCCGTATCGAACACGAGCAGCACCGTGGAGTGACCAGTAGTGCCGAACCCGCGTGAGTAGTTAGCCAATAGTGCTGGCACCGAATCATGGGGCTGGGCAGTGGGCACCAGGTAGGTAACGGCCCCGATGCCGGTGTTGAGGTAGGCCACGGTCTGGGCCATGTCGCCACCATGGTTGGCCGTGTGGCTTTCCAGGTCCTGACCGTTCGCGGAGAAGGTGAGGGTGCAGTAGGTTTTGCCGGCATAGGCCTGGCGCAGAGAATCCAGGCGGGCCGAGGCAGCTGCGTTTTCACCCAGCTCCTGGTGCAGAACAAGCTCTACAGGGCGGTAGGTAGCCTGAACGTGCATACCGCTAGCTTCAGCGCTCTGTACAAGACCGTGGGCGGGGTCCTGCAGGTAGGCCCGGTAGGCCGCTTCTTCCACCGGGCTGGAGCAGGCTCCGAGGGCTACCCCGGCCAGCACACTCGCGCCGCGTAAGTTACTCGCTCGGGTGCTGCGCATCGTATTGCTGGTTGAGGCCGGCCAGGATTTCATTGGTCAGGTCGGTGCTTTCGGCAGCGTACACGATGTTGCCCTGGTTGGTAGCCCCGAAGATGAAAGCATAATCGTGCTCCTTGCCGTACTGCTTGATGTAGGCATTGATTTCCTCCAGCAGCGCCTGCTGCACCCGCGCCTCCTCGGCCTGGGCTTTCTGCTGCGCGGCTTCCCGGTAGCGCAGCAGTTCCTGCTCCTTAGCGGCGCGCTGAGCAGCAGGTTGGGCCTGTAGCTCCCGGGCTAAGGAATCAAGGTTAGCTTGCCAGGCTTGGTTGGCTGTCAGCAATTGTTGACGGTGGGGAGCTGTGCCGTGGTAGCCATCAACTAGCTTGACGGGGTTGATGTAAGTGTATTTCTGTTGTGAGCATGTAAGAAAACAAAATGCAGTGCCACAAATGAAAAACAATCTATTTAAATGAATGCCTGTTTTCATATTATATATATTCAAATTTGTAGTAAACCAAATACCATTTTCCGTTCCTTTTCTCAAACTTCCTGTTAATGGTAAAACCAGAGTCTTGAATCCATATTTGTTCAACCGCATACGCATTTGATGTAGTGACTTTTTTCTTTATATTCTTCATCTGTTTTTTAAGATTGCTATAAGATATTACCTCAAAATCCTTGTTTATTTTCCATTTTTCAAAAACAACCTTATCATTTTCATCTATATATTTTAGCTCGCCTTTTAGGGGTGTAATAATTCTAGATAATTGGAAAGTTTTATTACTGTAGAAATTATTATAAAACACTTCAAATGTTTCATTGCTTTGGCTTGTTTTTTTGGGATTTCCATTTAGGCTATAGCTTTCTGTGGTTTCAGACTTGCTATAGCAATGCAACTGCAATGCAATTATGATTGAAAGAATGAGTTTCATAATCCAAAAGGAAAAATGCTAAGTGGGTTTATGGTCTTTCCATCAACTCTGACCTTAAAATGTAAATGAGGGCCAGTGCCATATTTTCCTGTGTATCCAATTATTTGACCTTGTGATACCTTTTGTCCTTGCTTAACAACTGTTCTCGAGAGGTGAGAATAACTTGTTGTAATCTTACGACCATGGTAGCGAGTAGTATGATTTATTATAACGAACTGCCCATAATCAGCTGTCTCTGCCTGCGAAACTACACCAGACCAAGGACTTCTTATAGGTGTACCTGCTTTTGCTCTTATGTCTAAAGCCGGATGAGACGCACTTTTTTTGAAGTTAGCCGTGTTAATAATTCTTATGCTTTCAGTATATGGACTTGTAACTACTCTGTTGTAAGAAATAGGTGGAGTAGGTTCTTGTGTGTCGAATTCTTTTAGGGGTGTTAGCATTCTAAACGAAACTTCGATGTTTACATCAGGAATATTTATTTTTGGTATATTCCAGCTTATGTCATAATCAATATTGTCAGCCTTTGTTGATCCATGGCGTTCAACGTCAGGCCCTAAAACTCCACCGGCAAGAAAACCGATAGCTGCTCCTTTCGCCGCCCCATCCCACTTACTTCCGGAACGATCCATAGCCATACCTATGCCTGCTCCAATTAATGCTCCACCTGCAGATCCGACCCAGCTCCATCCACCATCAATATCAACGCCAGAAACCGGATTATTGCCCATACCCACGTAGGGAGAGTGAAATTGACCTTCCGGGTCGTAGGATGTCCAGCGGCCAATGCGGCTGTTATAGAGACGCAGCTCAAAGGCATCATAGCCGGTTTCGTCGTCCTTGTCAGCGTACTGACCCTGGTAGCCGTGGCGGTACTTCTTCGTGCCTACCGCGTAACTCAGGCCGGTGATGGGGGTACCAAACGCGTACTGGTGCTGCTCCTGCACGATGGTGCTGTTCGTGTGTTCCAGCACAACATCATCAAAATACACCGTCCGGGTAGGGTCATTGCTTTCCACGGAGAGCTCCAGCTTGCCGGTCTGGGGCAGGCGCACGCCCAGCTTAAGCTGTTGCCACACATCGGCCTGGGTGCCCACGAAGGGCTCGTACTGGTCGGAGACGGTGTTGCCCTGCTCGTCTTTGAGGCGGTAGTGCAGCCAGGCCAGCACCCCGGCCGTGGGCTTGGTGGGCTGCAGCAACTTGCTTAGGCCTGTGAAGGTGAGGCCCACGCCTACCCGGCTCAGCAGCTGGGAGGCTTTGCCGGGGTGGCGCAGGGTTTCGCGGGCGCCGCGGCTCAGGCCATTGCCCACGGTGCCGGTCGTTACGGTGGCCGCCGCCAAGATGGCTGAGCGGTTACCGCAGGTAGGGCAAGTAGGGACACTAAACCGTACCCAGGCTGAGAAACTAACGGTGTCACCCTTCTGCACGTCCAGAATTTTGGCCGGGCCAGTTGTAACACCTTGCGCGGCCACTAGGCGTGAAACGGAGGTGCCGGTAGAGCCGGGGCGGTTGGGCGAGAAAGCAAACCGCGTAGCCGCCACATTGGTAAAGTCCGCTTCTTCCTGGCTGGCCTGTGCGGTTTCCATCGTGGCTTGGAAGGTTTTGGTTTTGGGCCGTCGGAAGACGACGCGGGCGTTGCCCAACTGGTCGTTCAGCTCGTAGCGCGGTTCCAGGGTGTTGTCCTCCACGCGGGTAATGGTTCCTACCCGGCTGGCTCCGTAGAGGGGTACCTCGGTTAGCTGCAGGGCCTGGCCGGCGGCCTGCTCGTAGGTGCTCAGCACGTTGCCCTGGGCATCGGTTACGTAGTAGGTGGTGTTTTGCAGCACCCCGGCAGCATACACGGCCTTGGAGCGGCGGTAGCCCCGGTCGTCGTAGGTGTACAAAGCCAGTGGGGTAGTGCGGGCCGCGTTGGTGTACACACCTGTCACCTTGCCTGCCACGTCGTAGCTCAGGAAACGGTCGGTTTTGCCGGCTTCGGTTTCACGGGTCATCTGGCCGCTCTCGTCGTACTCGTAGCTGAGTACAGGATTACCGGCGCCGTTCACCGTGCGCGTGAGCTTGTTGGTATTAGCGGCGTACTGGTAAGTGAAATCGTCCGTCGCCAGGCCGGCACCATCACGGCGCCGCAAACTCAGAATATTGCCGTGGGCATCATAATTCAGGTTACCCTCTGAGAATTTTCGGGTTGCTTCCTGACTCAGCGTGGTGCCAGCCGTCAGCGTACCATAGTCAGATTCCAGCAGTTGGCCTTTCGCATCGTATTGGTACGCGTAACCATGTACATTAGGCGCGGCGGCTGTGTGCCAGGAACTGGCGCGTACTAGCCCCGCGTAGAAAGTCTGGTTCTGGTTGGCCGGGCTGCTGAGGTTAGGAGCCGTGAGTTGGCGGCTGGCATAATCCCCGTTGAAGTAGTCGAGTCGCAGACCGAACAGATCTTTCAGTGTGCCATTGGTGGTTGGATTATCCTTGCCGGGGTCGAGGCGCTTTTCCGCATTGTTGATGGCTTTCAGCCAGCCTTGCACAGTGTAGGTATAATCAATTCCCTGCAAGCGGTCAGCTACCTCCACCCGTTTGAGCGGGCCATGCAGGTAGTAGAAGTAGCGGGCCTGCAGCGTCCGGTTCTGGGCCAGCCCATCGGGGCTGGTGTACACGCTACGCAGGCGCTTATCGGCATCGTACTCGTAATGGTGGTAGAAGGCGTCAGGCTGACCTTTTTGATACGCCACTTCCAGCACGTTGCCCAGCAGATCATAGGTATAATCCACGGTTTTGGTGCCCATCGTCGGGGCGTCCTGTACCATCCAGATAAGACGACCTAACTCATCGTAGCTGTACCAAGTGGTGCTGGTGCCATTGGTGGTTTTGGCCACGCCACCGAGCAGAAAATCCTGCTGTCTGCCATTCAGCTTTGGGTCGGCTTGCCCATTCACTAGCACGGGCTCATCGTACCATACCTGGTTGCGCTGGCTGCAGCGGCCCACATCCAGGCCGCCGCTGGCGGTACGGTCTTCCACAAGAGCCAGCACGCTGTTGGCCGCGGCTATCCGTTCCCGGTGCAACTCCAGGTAGTCGAGGTTGACGCCCCCGGTGTCGCCGTTATCAACCTGTAGCTTAATGGTGTTGACGCCACTGGACAGGTTGAGGGAAAGCGTAGTGGTTTCCCACCCTGTCAGGGAGCTGGTAGCCGGAAACTGGACTTTCGATACGAAGACGTTATTGACGTAAAGGCTGAGCACCTGGTAGCCGGAGGTGGTGCTGGTGGCGTAGCGAACATGCACTGGGTACGTGCCTGCGGCCAGGGAAGCCGTGCTTACGCTCGCGTACTTGCCGGTAGCCGTCAGGCCCGTCAGGTAGCCCGTACTCCGGTAGCCGACATTGGCGGTGGCTACCGTCGCGTTTTTGGTGCCTGCTGCCTCGGCCTCATGGGCAAATACCTGCGGCAGTTGATTCTCAAACAGCTTGCCCTGGGTGCGGTCAGTGGCCATGGTGTATTCCCCCGACTCCACTACCCGGCCGAACCCGTCGTAGTTGGAATAGGAAAAGCGGCCATTGGCACGTTGCAAGGCACTTTGGGAAAAGCGGATCCGTCCATCGCGGGCGTACACATATTCTGTCCGCCCTTCGTCAATGCTCTCGGTAGCCAGTACGGCACCGTCACCGCCGTACGTGGTACGGGTGACGTAGGTAGGCTGGGAGCTGTCATTCTGCTTAACCAGCTCTATGTCATCAAAATAGATCCATTGATTGGTGCCCGCGTTTGAGCTGAATCCTACTTCGCATTTGCCGGCCGTCACGGCAATATTCGTCAGCTCAATTTGCGTCCAGTTGCCCCACTCATAGGTAGTCGGGATAGGTATCTGCCGTTGCGTACCGCCAAAGTTGCGGGCCAGCATAAGCACCGACGTTTGCCCGCCGGTCGACTTTACCCAGGCCCGCAGGGTATAAGAGCCATTGGGCAGGTTGGTTACCGTCTGAATCGAGGTAGTAGTATAGGCGGTTGAACCCCAATGGCAGCCATAGTACCGCCCGCTGTGGGGGGCTCGGTCAGCGCGGGTTTCGGTGAAGGCATTGTTATTGGCACTCACCCATCCGCTAGCGGCTGTGGTACCGGTTTTCTCCTGCTCAAAGCCGGGGTTACGTAACAAGTTGCTGCTGTTCGTTCCTTTCGAGGCAATCGTGGCCACTACCCGCCCCGCATCATCATAATAGCAGTAGCTAAATTCCCCATAATGGGCCAAGTAGCTGAATGCTTGATTGTCACTGATGGAAACTAGCCGGTAAAAGCCCGGGCTCAGCGAAATCGTAGGCCACGGCGCGCTGTATGTGCTGACTGCATCCGTTAATAGATTGACTACTTTGAGACTACCGGTGCCTGTTACTGTTAATTGCGTGCGACCAGCCATTGGTATATGCACATCCTGAAATTGAGGAATACCACTCGTATTGGCCGGATCAGAATGAATGGTGCCAGTGAGCGTCAGGCCTGGATACTGCGGCCCACTCAGGCATGTGGCTACCACCTGACCATCGGCATTGCGGAACGTGATGCTTTCGGTACTATCTGGATTTATACTGACCATTTTCTCCCCTTGCAGCCGTAGGGCACTACCGGCCGGTGTACCCGCCGTATACAGGCGGCGCAGGCTTAGATAATGGTCTAATTCATTGAGTACGGGGAACTCCCGGCCCCTCACTTCCCGACCCAGTCCCATGCGGAGTGCATCGCCCGGGCCGGTGGCTCGTTTCACACCTCCTAAAGGACCGCTGAACTCTTCTGTAAGGCTAAAGGGATATTGTGTTGTGGCCGTTAAAGGCTCCAGAGTGTTATTTGCACTGTAATAATATCCAACAGATCCAAGGGTACTCTGGCTCACAGCAGATGGATTGGCGGCATTCGAACCTTCAAAATTTGTAGCAGCATATGTAGTGCCGGGGGCGGTGGAAGGAGAGATGAAGTTGTTTTTGAAAGCGAACTGGCTGTTGTCGATCGGAGCAGGGAGGGTGGATAGCAAAGGTTTACCACCCGTACTGTAAACAGTCTGAGTTGCAAGAATATGGTTAGTTGTCTGACTTTTCACTTGTGTTTGGGTTGGCCGCCCCATACCATCCATAAACTGCTTCCCCTCCGAGACAATACTTCCACTCCCATCATATGAACGGCTATAGCTCCAGTTTTTATCCAAGTTGTCAGCTGCGGCTGCGGCTGGTGTATATACCGTGGCAACACTGGTCGCCAGCTGCGCTATTTCAGCTGCCGACAGAGCCCGATCATATACCCGCAGATCGTCATAGTATCCTGTGGCACGCAATTCTGTCCGTAGTGGGTTAGGCGAGCCGATGTATAGGTCTTTCCACGCGGTAGGCATAGTCATACCCGTGGCACGGTAGGCAATACGGGTAGTGGCGCTGCCTGCCACTGAGCGGTAGAGCGCCGCTTCCCCTCGATTATAGGTGAAGCTGAACCGCACCCATGTACTAGCGGGTAGTTGATTGATGCCAAAGGGAGACTCAAGTCTGGTTCCCATGTCAGTACCAATAAATACCTGCCCGCCTACAGAGGCGTGAAAGAAAAAACCTCCGTCCCAAGCGTTTCCATCAGAGGCTATGCCTGTACCGATAGCTTGTGAATAGTTTGTGACAGTGTTCGGGGCAACATATACCCACCAACTTATAGTAAAGGCCGCTGGCTGCCAAGCGATAGGAATGCGCACAGAGGCTTGGTTGGTGAGCCATATAGAGCGCCCTACCTTTCCTGATGACCAATTAGCGCTGCCATCTACTATCGCCGAGTGGCCACTGCCAGAAGCATCGGTCGCAACTAAGCCTCCCGTTTCATCAAACTGTAGCCAAGTGACCAAGCCCGCTTGTAGTGAGCTACTAGATTGTGCCTGGCCGAGAGTGCAGTTGAATAGGACACAGGCAGCAAGAATACAGTTGCGGATAAGTAAGCAGTGCTTCATACACATACTATTACTGATGGTGTAATCAGATTAATCCCATAGAATTTACTACAGGAAAAGACACACCTTCTTGTCAAGGCCTTAAGAGCCCTGCAAGAGGTAATAAGCATGCAATAGGATAACCAGTGAGTAGAGCAAAAGAAGGACACTGGCCGCCCTTCTGAAAGCTAATATATTATTATATAAAAATATATACAAGGTTTTAGTCATATTTTTTATTGCGATAGTTCCTGATATAAATAGGCTATTAGAATGATTTGGCAGTTTTCTAACTCATAATTCCTGCGCCGGGTGCTCGACAAGCTGTCCTACAACGTGCACACGGTACTGACCGATAACGGTGTGCAGTTCACCCCGCGAGCCCACCAGTTCCTGCCCGGCGGGCACAGCTTTGACCGCATCTGCTGGGAATACGGGGTGGAACACCGCCTGACCAAACCCGCGCACCCCTGGACCAACGGCCAGGTCGAACGCTTCAACCGCACGCTGAAAGAGGCCACCGTCCAGCGCTACCATTACCAGACCACGGCCCAGCTCAACGAGCACCTGCAAGCCTCTTTGCTGGCCTATAACCACGCCAAACGCCTCAAGCGACTGCGTGGCCTGACACCACACGAATTCGTCTGCGCCCAATGGCAAAAGAGTCCGGCTAGCTTTACCCGTGACCCGACCCAGCTCACCCTCAGCACAACCCAGCCTGAGCACGCACCTCGACAGGCTTGGATCAGGGCTGAATTACTTGGGTAGAAGCCCGGTGGACGCAGTTTCAGCCAGGGGCTCGGGGGTTGGCTCAAGCGGCGTGGGTTCTGCTTCCTGGCTATTAGGCATCCCGATGGCGAGGAGACCGATGGCCGCTCCCATCAGGGCTACGAAGGCGAAGGACAGCCGCAGGTTGAACAGTTGGGCCAACAGCCCGATAAGCGGCGGGCCGGCCAGAAATCCGAAAAAACCTACCGTGGATACCAGCGCCAGCGCCACGCCCGGCGAAATACCTTTCACGCGCCCCGCGGCACTGTAGGTAAGCGGAATTACAGACGAGGTGCCAAAGCCCACCAGCAGAAAACCCAGCAGCGCCGTGGGCAAACCAGGAAACAGCACCGCCGTGAGCAGCCCCAGGCAGATAAGGGCGCTACTCAATTGCAGCACCCGTGCCACGCCCAGATGGCTGGTCAGAAAATCGGAGCCGAAGCGGCCCAGAGCCATAGTGCTCATGAAGGCCACGTAGCCGCTGGTGACCCAGGCTTTGTCGGCCTGCACTACCTTCTGAAAGTACACCCCGCTCCAGTCGAACATGCACCCTTCGCAGAGCAGCCCAAACAAGGCAATAAGCCCCAGGCGCAGTAGTTGCCCATCAGGCATGCGCAACACAAAGCCGGTACCGCTGGCGTGCCCCGTAGGCTTGGGTAAGCTGCCCCGCACGACCAGCAGCAGCACCAGTAGCGCCGCGCTGATACCGGCAAAATGCACGAGCGGCGGCTGGTGCCAACCTACGAGCCAGGTAGCTACTATACCGCCTACAAAGCCGGCCAGGCTCCAGAGACCGTGAAACGAGCCCATGATGACGGAACTGCCGTAGCTTTTCTGCACTTCCAGGGCCTGGGCATTCACGGAAATATTGAGCAGGTTGCCGGCGCTGCCGAACAAAACCAGCACGGCGGCCAGCGTCCAGGTGGTAGGGGCTAAGCCCAGCAGGGGCAGAGAGAGGGCGTAGAGGGCCGAAGCTAGTTGCACCACCCGGCGGCTGCCGTAGGTATCGGTGAGCCAGCCGGCCAGGGGCAAGGCCAGTAGGGAACCCAGGGGCATAGCCAGCAGCAGCTGGCCCAACTGCCCTTCGGAAAGGCCCAGTTGCAGGCGGATATCGGGGATGCGGGAAGCCCAGCTGGCAAAGCACAGGCCACTGAGAAAAAACAACGCGCTAACGGCGGCGCGGCTCCGGCGGGGAGAAAAAGACATAAGCAAAGGAGTAGAGCAAAGCCGTGGGAATTTCAGCGTAGCGCCTCCTGGGGTCGTAAAACCAACTGCAAGTTCCGACAAAAAGGACAATCGGGCACTGATACGGACGCCGCCGGAAAAAGGTATGGTTCGGGTTGGGGCTTGCACGGCGGCCCGGCAATCGGCAATTTGCGGGCGGCGGGCCGCCGGTGCGGGCCGCATTCGTTTGTTTGCTGAAGCCGCTGCCATGCTTTCTTCCACCCACTACGCCGCCCTGCCCACCGCGCCCGCCCTGCAGCGCCTCTGCCAGGCTCTGGCTGCCCTCGACGCCATCAACTCGCCCGACCCGGAGTACCGCTACTACACCTACGACCCGCTCTGGGACTTACAGGAGCAGCTGTTTGAGCTGAACGACGGGGAAGGTGACCAGCTGCTGGTGCTGTTCCGGCCCGAGGGCTGCTGTATCAACGGCTTTCTGGCCGGGTACGACCAGCCCGAGAAAGCCCAGGTGACGCGCGGCCTTCCCGAGGCATTCGAAGAGTTCATGTTCGGGGAGCCGGTGAATTCCATTGGTACCACGTCCTGCCTGTGGTACACGCCCGCCCACGGCTGGCAAACCGGCCTGATTGAAGACGAGGACGATGGCTCCGACGAGCTGCTGTTCATCTTCGACGGCCAGCCCGAAACATACGCCGACTGGGCCAACGAGTACTACCTCGAAGACACCGACCGGGACCCTATCGAGCCGGAAGACGTAGCCCGCATCTACCGCCACGAGCCCCTGACGAAAGCCACCGCGCTGGCCCTCAACAACGAGCTGACCGACTGGCCTCAGCTGGCGGCGGACCTGCAGGAAATTGGCTACCCGTATGAGCTCAGTTAATTAGCAGTTCGTCATTCATAGCGCGTCACGCTTCTGCATGACTGGCGCGACGACCAGTTTACCTAAACCCCCATGCTTTTCCGCGACGCCCGGCCCGAGGACATTCCCCAGCTGACAGCAGTGCGCTTTGCCGTGCGCGAAAACGTGCTGCGCAACCGCGCCCTCGTCACCGAAGCGCACTACCTCGACTACCTCACGCGCCGGGGCCGCGGCTGGGTGTGCGAAGTAAACGGAGCGGTGGCAGGCTTTGCCATTGCCGATCTGCAGGACCACAGTATCTGGGCCTTGTTCGTGCATCCTGATTTCGACCAGCGCGGCATTGGCAGTCATCTGCACCAACTCATGCTCGACTGGTACTTCCAACAAACCCCCGAAACCATCTGGCTCAGCACCAGCCCCGGTACCCGCGCCGAGGCATTCTACCGCCGCCAGGGCTGGCAGGAAACCGGCCGCACCAGCAGCGGCGAAGTACGCTTCGAAATGACGAAGACAGGGTGGACTGAAAGAGGAGGGTAGTAATGGAAACCACGCGCTATCTGCAGAAACAGGCTGATGCCGGGGATACTGATGCCCTGTTTAGGCTCGGCTACCGGCTGGCTTTTGGCCGCCATCGGCTCCGCCCGGTGACCTGGGAAAAGGTGCTGCACTATTGGGAAACAGCGGCGAAACAGGGGCATAGACGCGCGTTATTTTACTTAGGCACTTGCTACGAGCACGGTAGAGGAGTACCTATCGATTTGCACCAGGCATACCAGTATTTTCTGCAGGCGGCGGAACAAGGGCATATTGATGCGGCCTACAACGTTGGGTTTAGCCTCCGGAACGGAAATGGAGTGGAGCAGAACCTGCCTTTGGCGGTATCATGGTTCCGGCGGGCCGCCGAGGCCGGAGATGCAGAGGCTCAGCGCGACCTGGGCTACTGTTATATGCTGGGTGTGGGAGTTCCAGAGGATTACAGCCAGGCGGTGTACTGGTACCGGAAAGCGGCCCGGAACGGGGATAGGAAGGCCCAATACAACCTGGGTTTGTGCTATCTGTCCGGTGAAGGCGTGGCGGCTTCCGACCGTTGGGCAGCCTTCTGGTTTGGCAAAGCGGCTGGTGCCGGGCACCGCAAGGCCAAACAGGAGCTGAAGAGACTGTTCACAAACCGAACCTCCCGGAATCAGCCATGAGCTATAAACGAACTGGTTGGATTTGTCTGGTGCTGTGGCTGCTGGCCCTCCCAGTTCCTGCCCAAACAGCCTTCACCGTAGTGCCCCTGGGCGTGCGGGGTGGCGGCGACGAAAGCAACCTTTCCTGCTACCTGGTGGCTGCGGCCGGCACTTCTGCCTACATCGGCCTCGACGCCGGCACCGTGCGCGCCGGCCTGGTCAGGGCAGTAGCTGCCAACGCTTTTCGGGCGCCCGTTGAAGCCATCCTGCGCGACTCCATCCGGGGCTATTGCCTTTCGCACCCGCACCTCGACCACGTGGCCGGCCTGCTGCTCAATGCTCCCGACGACGCCCGCAAACCCCTCTACGGCCTGACCGGCTGCCTCGAAACCCTGCAGAAAAGCTACTTCAACTGGCAGGCCTGGCCCAACTTCGGCCCCGGCGGCGCGGCCCCTGCCCTGGGTAAGTACATGTTTCAGCCCCTGGCGCCCGGCCCCGAAACGGCCCTGACCGGCACCGACCTATTCGTGCGCGTGTTCCCGCTCAGCCACGGCCCGGGCTACGAAAGTGCGGCTTTCCTCCTGCGCCACCGCGGCAGCTACCTCCTGTACCTGGGCGACACCGGTGCCGATGCCCTGGAAAAGTCCGGGCTGCTACGGGCGCTGTGGCAGGCGGTGGCCCCGCTGGTGCAGCGCGGGCAACTGAAGGCCCTGTTCATCGAAGCCTCGTACCCCAACGAGCAGCCCGAAAACCAGCTGTTCGGCCACCTCACGCCCCGGCTGTTGCTGCAGGAGCTGGATGTGCTGGCGCAGCTCACTGGTCCCAAGGCACTGCGTGGGCTGCCGGTAGTTGTCACGCACAGTAAGCCCACGGCCGATAATGAGGCCCTGGTTCAGCGGCAGCTTGGGGCGGCCAATGGGCTGGGCGTGCGGTTTGTTTTCCCGCAGCAGGGCCAGCGGCTGGGGTTTTGATTGGGAAAACAGCTGGGTTCAGCTACTTTGGCTTTTCTTCAACCATCCAAACGCCATGAGCAAGCTTATTACCCGCATCTGGCACGGCACCACGGCCGCCCACCACGCCGATGACTACCTCCAATACCTGGAAGAATCCGGCATCCGGGACTACCGCCAAACGCCCGGCAACCTGGGCGTGCAGGTGCTGCGCCGCCTAGAAGGGGAGGTCTGCCATTTCTGGACCGTTACGCGCTGGGACAGCTACGCCAGCATCCAGGGTTTCGCCGGCGAAGACTATGAGAAGGCGCGGTACTACCCCGAAGACGCGCAATACCTCCTGGAGTTCGAGCCCACTGTCCTACACTGCGAGACGTTCGAGTTTTAAGTAAGCGTGGAAGCGACTTAGCCGGCTGCACCCAAAGCCAAGCAACCCCGCCCCTTAATCCCTCACCCAGGAGACTTTCTCCTCGATGGGCTTGCGCAGGTTGCGGCCGGGAAGCTGGGCTACGTAGCCCAGGTAGAAGAAGCCGAGCAGCTTGTCGTCGGGGCCGAGGCCGAAGAAAGGCTTGGCTTCCTCCACGTACGTAATGCCGCCCGAGCCCCAGTAGCCGCCCAGCCCGTAGGCCACGGCCGATAGGTGCAGGTTCTGCACGGCGCAGGCCACGGCTTCTACTTCCTCGATTTCGGGCAGGATGTGGTGGCGCTTCATGCCGATGGCAATGACGTGCGAGGCCAGCAGCGGATTCTGCGCCAGCTTCTGTGCCTTCTTCTCGTCCACCAGCTCCCCGGCCTGCGCGCGGTAGAGCCCCGACTGAAACTCGGCCAGCCGCTTCAGTCCTTCACCCTTGAAGACCACAAAGCGCCAGGGTTCGGTGCGCTTGTGCGTGGGCGCCCAGTTGGCGTTTTCCAGCAGCTGCAGCACCATGTCGTCGGGGATTACGCGGCCAGGCTCGAACTGCACCGGCTGAATACTGCGCCGGGCCAGCACAAGGTGGTTGAACTGTTCGGGAGTAGGCAGAAGCGGGTTGGCAGCCATAGCAGGAAGAATCGGAAGATGGAAGCGGAGCGGCCTGCAACTGGCCGGCTCGGATAGGAAAGCCAATGCCCGGTAGGTTTGTTTCGGGCCGCGCCCCGGCGGCCTACTTACCAAATCCGGTTGTTGCCATACCGGAATACCCCGGCCGCCACTAGCGGTTAGGATATGGGGCTGGCCGCGTGGACTTTTAGCTGCTCCTGCTAACCTTCCTGCTTATGAAAACATGCTACCCCACGCTGCTGCTGCTGCTGCTGCTGCTCGGCACCATCGCCCGCGCCCAAACCACGCCTGCTACCGGCTCCGTCGGCATCGGCACCAGCACGCCCGACGCCAAGGCTGCCCTCGACATCAGTAGCACCGACAAGGGCCTGCTCATTCCGCGCCTGGACTCGGTGCAGCGCGCGGGCATTGCGGCGCCGCCCGACGGGCTGATGGTGTTCCAGACCGACGGGCGCCAGGGCTTCTGGTACGCCCTCGGCGGCCAGTGGCTGTACATTCCCGATAAGACCAAAGCCGGCGACAACCTGGGCAACCACGCCGCTTCGCAGCACCTGGGCCTGCGGGACTTCGACCTGCGTCTGCGCGAGGCCTCCGACGGCAACCACGGCCTGGGCTGGTACGGTAACAGCAACAGCCCTAAAAACTGGCTGAGCCAGACCGTGGACGGGCCGGTGCTCTACGGCTATGGCGGCGGCGTGCTCGGCACCGCCGACGGCAGCAGCCCCCGCTCGGTGCTGACGTGGACCAACGCCGGCCGGGTGGGCATCGGCCTGAACAGCCCCACCCTGCCCCTCGACGTATCGGCCGCCCTGGGCCTGCGCAACGCGGCCTCCTGGGACCACCTCTACTTCAGCCATGACGGCAGCACGGCCCTCGTCAACGCCGGCGGCGCCGAAAGCGGCCTGGCCCTGCGCGTGGGCACCGGCAGCACCGGCAGCTACGGCGACCAGCCCTACAACGAGGTGATGCGCCTGCGCGCCAACGGCCGGGTGGGCATCGGCACCAACGACCCGCAGCAGACCCTGGACGTGAACGGCACGGCCCAGGCCGACGCCTTTGCCTACCGCACAGCCCAGACGCGCTACCTCACGGTGAGTGCCGCGGCTTTCATCAGCGCTGCGCCCCACGTCTACGATACCAACGTAACGATTGGCCCGGCTACGGGCTCCCCCTGATGCTCAACCTGCCGAATGGCACCGTGGGGCAGCCGGGCTACGTGGTGGCGCCGGTGCAGCTGCCCCAGGGCGCCACCATTACCAGTCTCACTCTTATTGCCTTCGACAACGATGGCACCAGTGTGGTGCCTCAGGCCCTGCTGGGCGCTATTATGCCGGCCTCCAGCAGCACCACCATCAACGTGGCCTACGTGGGCCAGGTAGCCCTGACGACCGAAAACGGCGACTGGCAGACCGTCACGCAACCCACCAGCCACGTCGTGCGCAACGATTTGTACACCTACAACCTGCGTGTGCGCCTGGCCCAGAACAGCAGTGGCAGCCTGCTGTTCAGCGTCCGCATCGGCTACACCGTGGCCCAGCCCGACTAGGGGCCAGCGTTCCGGCTACAGCCCGCACCGGTGCTGAGGCTAGGCTGATGCCTTCGGGCGGTATCTGCACCGGTGCGGGCTGTGTCCAGAGGCCTTTGGATAGTTGTTGCACCGGTGCGGGCTATAGCCGGGGAGCCTCAGTCGTCTTCCGCACCGGTGCAGACCCTGCCCCAGGATCTTTGGCGGCTGCCCGCACCGGTGCAGACGCTACCCGGCAGCCGGGGTGGTGGGCTGCGCCTGGGCGCGTGCCACCGTCCGCCGGGCATTACGCTGCGGCAGCGTATCGTAGTCGAAATAAGTAGCGGCTTTGGCGGGCTCCTGGCGGTGCACGTAGAGGGCAGTGCAGTGCACGGCCCAGAGCGCATCGGCCAGGGCCAGGGCCTCGGGCCCCAGAGCTGAGATGGTGTCTTTAAGGACCTTGGCGCCCTGGTGCTTGGCAGCCGTGGCCGTGGTGTAGGCCGTGAGCAGCAGGCGGGCCTGGGCACCAGCCGCCTTCAGGGCCGCATCGGCGTGGGTTTCCAGCTGCTCCACGTAGGCCGTGAGGCGGGTCAGGCGCTTGCTCTTGGGCGCCTGCGTCAGGCCACTGAGCTTGTCGGGGTAGAACAGGGGCCGCTCGGTGGGGTGGTCGTAGAGGCGCGGGGCCAGCAGCTTTTTGTCGGTGGCCTGCACCTGGGCTTTAAGGGCCGCAAAGGCCTGGTCCTCGGTCTGGGTGCCGCTCTGGCGCTGGCCGCTGCCGCTGGTGCGCCCGCTCAGGCCCTGGCGGAAGGCGGTGAGGGCTGCGAGCAGGGCGGGGCGCTCATCGCGCAGCAGCTTGGCCACGGCGGCGGGTTTGAGGGCCTCGGCGGTGTAGTCGGCAAAGGCCGCGAAGGCGTCGCGCGAGGCCTGCAGGCGCCGGAAGTGGTTGTCGTACCGTTCTTCGTACATAGCGGGAAAGAAGGGATAAGAAGGAAGAAGAAAAGATGAGCGGCCGGGGCGGGTACTGGCGGTGTGTAAGAGGGCCCGGGCCAAACAGATAGCGCGTAGATAACTGGCCGGAAGATGAACCGGAAAAGTGACTTCTGCAACATAGCTGCCGGCTCGACACAACTATCTTTGCTTTAGTTTTGCCTTTCATCCGTGCGTTATCCCTTTTGCATGATACACCGTTACACTTCTACCCTCTTAGTACTTATGGTGGGGCTGCTCCCCATGCTAGCGCTGGCTCAGGCTCCTACGCTTACAGCTCGAATACCGGCTGCTAATGCTCCTGCTCCACGCAACGGTGCTGTTGAACTAACTTTCTCCGAGGCTATGAACACGCGTACGGCTTCTGCCGATGCCGTACGCGTAGTTAGCCAGTGGCGTGGGCTCTTGCCGGGCACCTATACGGGCGCGGGCACCAAGACCATTCGCTTTCTTTCGAGTCGCATATTGCTACCCGGAGAGCCAGTCACAGTGGGTGTTACTAGTCAGGCGGCCACCTTGGCTACGGGTAAGTCCATAGTGCCCACGCAGTTTCAATTTGCCGCCCAGGTGCTGGCGGGTAATGCTCGATTTCGTCCTGAAGAGGAAGTTCTGAATGCGGGCCTCAACCCGAAAAACTTGGCTTCGGGTGACTTAAACGGCGACGGCCGCCTAGATTTAGCGGTAGTCAACAGCGGCTCAAACCATATCGGTATTCGACTAAGCGTCGGCGACGGCACCTTTACCAGCTCCCCCAACGTGAGCGTGGGCACCACTCCAAGGGAAGTAGCTTTAGGCGACGTAAATGGTGATGAAAAGCTGGATATAGCAGCGGTCAATTATGACAGCAATACAGTAAGCATCTGCCTGGGAGCAGGCAACGGCATGTTCAGTAGTGCAAGCAGCGTAAGTGTGGGTGTAGGGCCAAATAGCGTGGCACTGGGCGATGTGAACGGCGACGGCCACTTAGACTTGGTTACCTCTAATACCTATTACCTGACCCCTAGTGTGAGCGTTCGGCTTGGAGTCGGCAATGGTACGTTCAGCGGCACCGGTACGCTCACCGATGCCAGCACAAATATCCCACAACAGGTACTGCTGCGCGACGTGAACAAGGACCAGAAATTGGACCTGATCATGCGCTATGCTACCTACGGCAACTCGGGCGTATCTATTCGGCTGGGTACTGGTAGCGGTACATTTGGCACTTCTCTTCGACTGCCAATAGGTACTCCACAGGACGTAGAGTTGGCTGATGTGAACGAAGATGGCAACGTAGACCTGCTGGTTCCTGATGGGGGAAGTGCGGTGTTTGTTCGTTTAGGAAACGGTAACGGCACGTTTACCAGCGCTCCTAACGTCGCACTGCCTTACAGCAACTGCGGCATGGCACTTCAGGATCTGAATGGGGATGGCCACCTGGATATGGCCGTAGCCATCACCAGATCCAACACGGTGAGTATTAGTTTGGGAGTCGGCGATGGTACCTTTCGTAGGGCGGTCGATGAGGTAGTAGGAGCTGGGCCGCTTGATGTAGTGCTTGCTGATCTGAATGGGGATGCCCGGCCCGACTTGGTCGCTGTCAACGGTGATAACGGCAGCCTTAGCGTACGCCTGGGGGCCGGCGACGGCCGTTTTTCCGCGACAGCACAAACACTCGGTGGCGATGTTGTTCGTGAGGTGAAGCAGGGGGATGTGAATAATGACGGCCTAACCGATTTGGTACTCGTTGATAGCTCGCAAGACCGCATACACGTGCGCTTGAGTACCGGCGATGGTACATTTATCAGCGCCCCTAGCGTATCCTTGCTTCCCACCGCTTGGAGCACGACGCTAGGTGACTTGAATGGCGACGGCAACCTGGATCTGGCGACGGCCCATTACGGTATTGATATGGTCACTATTCGTCTGGGAGCCGGCGACGGTACGTTCAGTGGGTCTACCTACTTTACTGTAGGCTCCGCGCCCTATGCAGTGGCTATCGGCGACCTGAACGGGGACGGGCTAGCCGACCTAGCTGTGGCGAACACGCGAAGCAACACCGTTAGCATTTGTCGGGGCAACGGCAATGGCACCTTCTCCACCACTGTCAACGTGCCTGTAGGCTCCTTTCCTAATACGGTTATCATCCACGATCTAAATGAGGATGGAAATCTGGATATCGTAACAGCGAATCTTTACGGCAACAACCTTAGCATTCGGTTCGGCAACGGCAACGGTACCTTCACCAATGCCCCCGACGTGCCCGTGGGCGTTAATCCAGGACGTGTGGAGGTACACGATCTGAATAAGGACGGAAAAGGGGACTTGGTTGTAGCTAACTCCCGAACCGGCAATGTGAGCATCCGATTAGGCGACGGCACCGGCAGCTTCACCAGCGCGGCTGATGTACCTGTGGGCACTACTCCCACCGAAATGGCCATAGGCGACCTGAATGCAGACGGCAACTTGGACATTGTGACGGCCAATGCGGCGGCCAACTCCGTCAGCATGCGTTTGGGTAATGGTGATGGTACTTTCCGGGGCTCCGCTAATTTGCTCGTGGGGGTAGAACCCGGATCCGTTCTGCTCAGTGACCATAACCGGGACGGCAAAGCCGACCTGACTATTCTCAGTCGGGCAAGCGGCACGCTAAGCATCCTTCCGGGCAATGGTACCGGAGCGTTCGATGGCACGAGTGACCTGACAGTCGGCACCGCGCCAGCCAGTGTGGCATTGGGTGACTTAAACGCTGACGGCTTGTTAGATGCAGCTACTTGCAACTACACTGCTGGTACGGTTTCGGTTCGGCTGGGCACTGGCGCAGGGCGCTTTGCTAATGCCCCCGACGTGAGTGTGGGCCTCAATCCGCTAAGCTTGGCCCTTGGTGATGTCAACGGCGACAATCAGTTGGATTTGGTCACCGCCAACAGCGGCGCCAGTACCATTAGCGTCCGCCTTGGCGGCGGCAATGGTACCTACAGCAGCGCGGCTGATGTAAGCGTGGGAAGTAGTCCACGCAGCGTAGCCTTAAGTGATATAAATGGCGACGGCCGTTTGGATATTGTGACGGCCAACTACAACGCGCACACTGTAAGCATACGGTTGGGAAACGGCGACGGTACGTTCGGCGGCACCACTAACATAACCGTGGGAAATTTCCCGCACTGCGTAGCCCTCGGTGATTTAAATGGAGACGGAGTTCAGGATATAGCCATTGCTAACAGTGGAGCAAGCTCCGTCAGCACCCGCTTGGGGGTAGGCAATGGTACCTTCACCAACGGGCCGACGTTTATAGCAGGTACTACGCCTCAACACCTAGCCTTGGGTGACCTAAACGGAGATGGGACGCTAGACTTGGTCGTAGCCGACAAGACCAGTACTGGGGTAGCTCACATCGGCCTGGGCACAGGTACTGGTACGTTTGCTGCCGTCGCTACTATACTTGTGGGAGCCGGCTCCCAGTACGTTGCTTTAGGCGACTTGAATGCAGACGGAAAGCTTGATCTGGTGATGAGTAATTCCAGTGTCCATACGGTGAGTATGCGCCTGGGTACCGGAACGGGGGCATTCACTGGCAACACCAACATAGTGGTGGGCAAAGCCCCGTACAGCGTAGCTCTGGGCGACATAGACGGTGACGGGGACGTAGACATAGTAACCTCGAGCTATATAGGCAACACCCTGAGCGCGCGCTTGAACAATGGTGGAACCGGCATACCAGACTCCCCGCCTTTGCCTGTCGAATTAATTCAATTCAGCGCCCTGCGCGCCGCGACTACGCAGGTACAGATGCGCTGGCACACGGCTCAGGAAAAAAACAATGCTGGCTTCTATATCGAGAAAGGCATCGACGGCCGCCACTGGCAGCCCGTGGGCTTTGTGTCCGGCCATGGCAGCACCACTACTGCCCACGTCTACAACTACTCAGATACCGAAGCCGGTGCGGCCTACTACCGTCTCACCCAGCAGGACCACGACGGCACCAAGACCCGCTCGGAGGTGCGCTATGTGGCCGGTGGCGCGGCAGTTGTAGAGGTGTTGCAACTGTTTCCTAACCCGGCCGCTACCACCGTGCAGCTCGTGGGTACCGATGCAGGGGCTGAGGTGCAGTTGTTGACGCTACAAGGGCACCTGTTACGCCGTTGCCCAGCCGGCACGACCCAACTCGATGTACGCGGCCTGGCAGCCGGCCTCTATCTGGTACGCTGCGGCCGGCAAGCGGCGCGGCTGGTGGTGCAGTAATGACGTTCAGTTCCCAAACGCACAACGGCCGGCCTTCCGCAGGGGAGGCCGGCCGTTGTGCGTTTGGGGGGTGACGGGTAGCTACCCCGGGTGCGGAGCAGCGGCGTCCCCGGCCGCGGGGCCGCCGTGCTCTTCATCGGGCTGGTAGTTGGCTTCCAGCTCGGCCAGCTTTTCTTTGCCGTAGGCGAAGCGCGTAATCAGCACGTAAAGCACCGGCACGATGAAGATGGCCAGCACTGTGGCCGAGAGCATACCGCCCAGCACCGTCCAGCCAATGGTCTGCCGGCTCTGGGCGCCGGCGCCGGCGGCAAACACCAGCGGCAGCACCCCCAGGATAAAGGCCAGGGACGTCATCACAATGGGGCGCAGGCGCAGGCGCACGGCTTCCAGCGTGGCTTCCACCAGCGGCTGACCTTTATCCACCCGCTCCTTGGCAAATTCGATAATCAGAATGGCGTTCTTGGCCGAGAGGCCGATGAGCGTAATCATGCCAATCTGGGCGTACACGTTGTTGGTGAGCTTGGGCAGGAAAAACAGCGCCAGAATGGCCCCGAACATACCCACCGGCACGGCCAGCAGCACCGAAAACGGCACCGACCAGCTTTCGTAGAGGGCGGCCAGGAACAGGAATACGAACACCAGGGACAGCCCGAAGATGTACACCGTTTGGCCCCCGGCCAGCAGCTCCTCCCGCGTGAGGCCCGAGAATTCGTAGCCGTAACCCTGGGGCAGGGTCTGGGCCGCCGTTTCCTGCAGGGCCCGGATGGCGTCGCCGGAGGAGTAGCCCGGGGCGGCGCTGCCGTTGATTTCGGCCGAGCGGAACAGATTGAAGTGGGAAATGAGCGGGGCGCTTTCGGCGCGCTTGTAGCTGGTGAGCGTGCTCAGGGGCACCATGCCGCCCGAGGCATTGCGCACGTAGTACTGGCCCAGGTTGCTGATGTCGCCGCGGTACATGCTGTCGGCCTGCGTTACTACGCGAAAGTTGCGGCCGTACACCGTGAAATCGTTCACGTAGGCCGAGCCCAGGTAGGTGCGCAGGGCCGTGCCGATGTCGGCAATGCTTACGCCCAGCTTCTTGGCTTTCTCCCGGTCGATAGTGAGCTGGTAGCCGGGGGTGTTGGCCGTGAAGAAGGAGAAGGGCGCGGCAATTTCGGGGCGCTTGCGCAGGGCCCCCAGGAAGTTCTGCAGCGTGGCATCGAAGTTCTTGATGTCGCCGCCGGCCTCGCGCTCCTGCAAGACAAAGGAGAAGCCGCCGCTCTGGCCCAGACCCGGAATGGCCGGGGGCGAAATCACCACGATGTTGGCCTCGCGCAGGCGGCTCAGGCGCTGCTGCACGGTGGCCATCAGGCTTTGCAGCTGCAGCTCCTTGTCTTTGCGGTTGTCCCAGGGCTCCAGCTGGCAAAACACCGTGCCGCTGTTCGACTTGGAGGAGAAGTTGACCACGTTCAGGCCGCCTAAGCCGGCGTAGTGGGCAATGCCTTTGATCTGGCCCAGCTCCTTCATCACCTCGTGCAGTGTAGCCACGGTGCGCTCGGTAGAGGCAGCTTCGGGCAAGGTGAAGGTCACAAACAGGCGGCCCTCATCCTCCGTCGGGATAAAGCCGGTAGGCTTGGTCTTGAACAAGAGCCCCGTAGCGGCCACGATGCACACCAGAATCACCACCACCAGGCGGGAGTGCTTGATGCCGCGCTGCACGCCGTTGCCGTACTTGCTCGTGACCCGGTCAAACCAGGAGTTGAACTTAAAGAACAGCCGGTCGAGGCCGCGCGAGTTTTCGTCGCGCTTGTGGGGCTTGAGCAGCAGTACGCACAAAGCCGGCGTGAGCGTGAGAGCCACGAAGGCCGAAATCACCACCGAAATGGCAATGGTAATGGCAAACTGCTGGTACAGGCGACCGGTGATGCCGGGAATAAACCCTACCGGCACGAACACGGCCGCCAGAATCAGGGCAATGGCAATAACCGGGGCCGAAATTTCGCGCATGGCCGCCAGCGTGGCATCTAGGGGGCTCATGCCCCGCTCGTTCATGTTGTGCTCCACGGCCTCCACCACCACAATGGCGTCATCGACCACAATACCGATGGCCAGCACGAAGCCGAACATGGTGAGCGTGTTGATGGTGAAGCCGAGCGGAATGAAAAAGATGAACGTGCCGATGATGGACACCGGAATGGCCAGCACCGGGATGAGCGTGGAGCGCCAGCTCTGCAGAAACAGAAACACCACGATGATAACCAGCACCAGCGCCTCTACCAGCGTATGCAGCACCTCGTTGATGGACACCTTCACCACCGTGGCCGACTCAAACGGCACCACGTAGTCCAGGTCCACGGGGAATTGCTTTTTGAGCTGCTCCATAGTAGCCAGCACGTTCTCGTAGGTATCCAGGGCATTGGCACCGGGGGCCTGGTACACCAGCAGGTAGGCGGCGCGCTTGCCATCCACGTAGGAGTTGTTGGCGTAGTTGAACTTGCCCAACTCCAGCCGGGCCACGTCCTTCAGGTACACCATCGAGCCGTCGTCGGGCCGGGTCTTGATAACGATGTTGCCGAACTCCTCGGTGTTGGTGAGGCGGCCCTTCACAAATACGATGTACTCGAAGGTCTGCCCGGTTTGGGCGGGCGGGGCGCCAATGGAGCCGGCCGCAATCTGGGCGTTCTGCTCCTGGATGGCCGCCGTTACTTCCTGAGCCGTTACGCCCAGCTGGCTGAGCTTGTCGGGGTTCAGCCACACGCGCATCGAAAAGTCGTCGGCCCGGCTCACAATGTCGCCCACGCCCTTGGTGCGCAGCAGCGCGTCCTTCACAAACACGTTGGCGTAGTTGTCGAGAAAGGTGGTATTGTGGGTGCCCTTGGGCGCGTACATGGCCACCAGCATCAGGATGCTCGGGTTACGCTTGCGCACAATCAAACCCAGGCGCTGCACTTCCTGGGGCAGAGTCGGCTGGGCAATGCTCACGCGGTTCTGCACGTCGAGAGCGGCAATGTTGATGTTGGTGCCCACCTCAAAGTTCACCGTCATGCTCATCTGCCCGTTGCTGGTACTGTTGCTTTGCAGGTAAGTCATGCCGGGCACGCCGTTCACCTGCACCTCCACGGGGGTAGCCACGGTCTGCTCCACCGTCTGGGCGTCGGCGCCGGTGTAGGTACCCGTCACCGACACCGTGGGCGGGGTGATTTCCGGGTACTGGCCCACGGGCAAATTCAGGATGGCCAGCACCCCCACCAGCACAATCACCAGGGAGATGACGATGGCCGTGACGGGGCGCCGGATAAAGGTTTCTGCAATCATCTAGGCTAATATTAGGGTCGCGGCTAAGGCCAGTTTTGGCTTAGCGGCCACTAGTTTGGTTTATTCACCGCGTCAGTTGATCCGTGCGTACCGCAGTAGGGTTGAGGCGGCAGCCCGGGCTACTTGGTGGCGGTAGGCGCGGCCGGTGCCGGTCCGGCCTGAATCTGGCCGCCGTCGCGCAGGCGGTTGAGGCCCTCGGTCACGACCTGGTCGCCTTCCTTTACGCCTTCCATAATCACGATCTGGTCGCGCAGGCGCGGGCCGAGCTGCACCTTGCGCTGGCGGGCCTTGCTGCTGTCGCCAGCCACGAACACGAAGTTCTCGCCCATCTGCTCCACCACGGCCCGGAAAGGCACCACCACCCGGCGCCCCGACTGCCGGTTGAGCACCCGCAGCACGGAGCTCATGCCGTCCTTGAGCTGGCGCCCCGTGTTGCTGAACTGCACACGCACCTGTACCGTGCCGGTTTGCTGGTTCACGCCCCGGTCGATGGCCAGGATGCGGCCCGGCTGGTTGTACGAAGTGCCGTCGGGCAGCTCCAGGCGGAAGGTCGAGTCCTGGGAGCCGCCGGCTGCGCGCTGCAGCGCCACGAAGCGGGCCAGGTCGCCTTCCGTCACCACAAAGTCCACCGCCATGGGGTCTTCGCCGCTGATGGTGTTGAGCAGCGTAGTTCCGGGGCTCACCTGGGAACCCAGCCGCACCTGCGAAATACCGATGCGTCCGGCAAAGGGCGCTTTAATCAGGGAGTAGTCGAGGTCGGTGCGGGCGGCCTGTACCCCGGCCTGGGCCACGGCCACCTGGCTTTGGGCCGTGGCGTAGGCCGTGGCGGCGTTGTCCACAATCTGGCGGGCAATAGCATCCTGCTCGGCCAGGCGCTGGTAGCGGTCCAGGTTCACCTTGGCGTTCTGCACGGTAGCCTGGGTGCTGCGCAGGTTGGCCAGGGCCTGCTGGTAGCTGGCCTGGTACTTGCGCCGGTCGATTTCATAGAGCGTCTGGCCTTTCCTGACTACTTCGCCTTCCTTAAAGAAGATGCCCGTAATGAAGCCCGCCACCTGACTGCGCAGCTCCACGTTGTTGATGGCTGCTACGGTAGCCGGGTAGTCATCATAGTACACGGCATCGGTGGTGCGGGCAGCCACCAGCGTGACGGGCGTGGGCGGCGGGGCGGCGTTTTTCTGCTGGTCGGCGGCTTTGTCGCCGCACGCGTTCAGGCCCAGCAGGCCCACGGTGTATGACAAGGCGAGAATCGTTTTTTTCATATCAGGAAAGCGGGCGTCGAAAGAAGGGTAGGAGGGAAGCATAACGGGCTTCCGGGCTAGTACTCCGTGGGCAGGGCACCCAGGGCCCGCTGCACGTCTACCTTGCTGGCCAGCACCTGAAACAGGGCGCTGTAGTAGTTGAGCTGGGAGGTACGTAGCGTGGTTTGGGCCACCAGCAGATCAAGGTAGGTTTTGATGCCTTCGCGGTACTGCAGGTTCACTACCTGGTACACCTGGCGCGAGAGTTCGAGGTTGCGCTGGCCCATGAGGTAGTCGTTGTAATAGCCTTTGTAAGAAGCCAGGGCCCGCGCGTACTCCGTGTTGATCTGGTTGCGGGTATTGAGGATGTCCTCGTCGAGGCGCTGGTTGAGCAGGCGGGCCCGGCGCAGGTTCTGGGTGCGCCGAAAGCCGGTGAAGATGGGCAGCGTGGCCTGCAGACCGGCGTAGGAGTTGGGAAAACGCTGCCCGTACAGGTCGCCGAAGCGGTTGTTCTGAAACACCGAGTTGTAGTTGCCGAAGGCCGAAAACGACGGCAGAAAGCCCAGGCGGTAGTAATCCACGTTCAGGTTCTGCAGGGCCTTGCGGGTCTGGAGCTGCTGGATTTCGATGCGGTTGGCCGGGTCCAGGGCGGCCGTAGTATCGAAAACGGCCTCCTGCTCCAGGCGCAGGGTGTCGTGCTGCAGGGCCAGAGGCTGAGCCTGGGGCAGGTTCATCAGCTGCCGCAGGTAGGCCTTTTTGGCGTTGATGCTTTCCTGCGCCTGCTTACGCCCGGCCAGGGAATTGTTAAGCGAAATTTCGGCCTGCAGGTAGTCGGTTTTATCGACCAAGCCCACGTCGTAGCGGGCTCGGGCGTCGCGCAGGTTGCGCTGCAGGCGGATAATATCTTCCTGAAACACCGCCAGCTGCCGTTCCGAAAGCAGGATGTCGTAGAACGCCTTGCTCACGTCGGCCACCACGTCGATGCGGGTGCCCACGGTGTTTTGCTGAGCACCCTGCCGCGTGAAGCGTGCCCCCCGCGACGCCAGGTTTACCTCATTATTATAGAGAACCTGCGTGCCGGAAAGGCCCAAAGTAGAGGTGTTGCGTAGCCCCACCTGCCGGGGCGTGTTGATACCATCAATGGGAATAACAGTGTAAGGCAGCCCGAAGTAGTGTTGGACCGAAGCCGTGAGGCCTACCTGAGGGAGCCACGCGGCCCGCGCAATGCGGATGTCGGCGTCGGCGGCTTCTTCATCGAGGCGGGCCTGGCGCAGCAGGGGCTGGTTGCTTATGGCGTACTGCAGGCACTGGGCCAGGGTAAGCGGGCCGGACGGAGGTGGCGGGGGCGTGGTCTGGGCCAGGCTTCGGGCCGGAGACGCCAGACACGCCAGCAGGATCAGCACGCCGCTCATCAGGCGCGCAGCAGGATAAATAGGGCACATGGCCATGCAAACCGGGTAGGTATCTGAAAAGTTATCGGCTCCCAAAAAAAGCCCGGACCGCGACTATGCGTCCGGCCGCCGGGCAGGCTATGGTCAACTTATCGGCCCTCAGGGTTGCAGGCGGTAGCTGCCAAAGCCGGGCCGGAGTATGCCAGCCGGGCTGACATACTCCGGCCCGGGCCGCTGAGTTGCGGAGTAGGAGCGGGCTGCGGATCTGGCAATAAAATTATGGCTGCAATCAAAAAAACTGATTGTTTTTTAAACGATACCCACTTTAAGCGCAAAGTTGTCAGCACACCGGCTATTCAGCCGGACTACCGGCCGTAAACGCCGGGAACGTGCGCTGTAAGCGCACGAAGGGTCTGCACAACATACGTAAGGCTTAAATAACCCCTTTTATTTCTTATAAAAAGCCAACTATCTTTCAAACGCACCTCTTCCCGGGTGCTGCCTTCACCTGCCCATCTCACTGCCTATTGAATGCTCTGCTTCTCCCTTACCTATCGGGCTTGACCCAGTCGGGGGCGCAGAGTCCTCCGCCCTGAAGTTGCGGGTTTCCTCCGTGGAGCCGAACTGATATTGCCTCCTTTTCACCAAACTCCCACACAACCATGCTTACACGTTTCCGCATTTCCCTGCTGGGCGTAGCCGCCCTCTTATGCCTGCTGCTGTTGCCCGGGCGCAGCCAGGCCCAGGGTAGCATCCCCTTCACCATCGCCAATAATTCGCCCTTTCCCGACTCCGACCTGTACGTGGCCATTGTGGGCAAAGACGCCAACGGCAACCACCTCTGGATCAACGCCGCCAACGGGCAGGTACTACCCATGTCGGCCTCCTATAATACGGTGACGGGCCCTACCTACAACGGCAACACCGGGCCGGGGCAGAACTCCAAGTATGCTGCCTGCTTTACCAAGCTGAGCAACATTCCGAACAAGACCTTTACGCTGCCCTACATTGCCGGCTGCCGGGTGTTTATCTCCCAGGGCCAGCAATTGTACCTGTATTTCTTCGGGGCATCAGGAGCGCCTTCGGGCTACGCCGCCCCGGATTTCCAGAACCCCAACGACCCCAACAAAGGCATCCGCTACGAGTTCATCGAGCTGACCAACAACCAGTATGGCTTCTTTGGCAACCATACCCGCGTAGACTCCTACCACTACCCCATGGGCCTGGAGCTGTGGGGCAACGGCTACTACAAGCGCGCCGGTGAGCTGAAAAGCCACGCCGATATCCTGTCCGCCTACCAGAGCTTTGCGCCCACGGCGTTTCAGAGCCTGCTGAACACCTCAGCCGGTACCATCATCTGCCCCGGTAAGTCCCCCGCATTTCAGGCTGGTGGGGCGCAGGCCAGCTACTTCAATGCGTACATTGATGCCATCTGGAGCAAATACGTAAACGAGGATCTGATTTTCTACGCCGGCGACGCGGGCGTGTTCAAAGGGCGCATCAGCAATGGCCGCCTCACGGTAGTAGGCCAGTCGGGCGGCTTTGCGGGACGCACGGGCATTGTTTCGCGCAAGCCCACCACGCAGGAAGTGCTGGAAGGCAAAGGCGTACTCGACCAGCGCGTGAGTGACGGGGACCTCGACCTGGTGATACAGTCGCAGCTGTGCGCGGCCATCAACCGCCACGTTGTGAACACCACCACGCCCAACCCCGGCCAGCAGAACTGGTACAACGCCAGCCAGTACTACCTCACGGCCCCGGCCAACTACTACGCCCGCTTCTGGCACCAGGGTGGCATCAGCGTCGACAACCTGAACTACGGTTTTGCCTACGACGACGTGAACGACCAGTCCTCCAGCCTGCACACGCCCCAGCCTACCAAGGTGGTAGCCACGTTCGGCGGCTTCGCCGGCACGACGCCACCGGTGACCGGGGTAGCCACGGTGTACAAGGACTGCAACTACACGGGCACGGCTAAGAGCCTGCCAGCGGGCAACTATAACCTGGCTGCCTTGCAGAGCCGCGGCATCCTGGACAACGACATCTCCTCGCTCAAAGCCAACGCCGGCTATGAGGTGGTGCTCTACGAAAACGACAACTTCACTGGCGCCTCGCTGACGGTGGGCAGCGCTGGCAACGGCTGCCTGGTGGGCAACGTGCTGGGCACGGGCAACTGGAACGACAAGACCACCTCGCTGCGCGTGCGCACGACCACGACCTCGCCGGGCTTCAGCGTGACGTTGCAGGCGGAGTCGGCCAACGTGAACAATGGCATGAGTGCCGAGACGACCACGGATGCGGGTGGCGGACAGAACATGGGCTGGGTGGATGCCGGCGACTACCTGGTGTGGAACGGCATCAACTTCCCCACCACGGGCACTTACACGATTGAGTACCGCGTGGCCAGCGGCGGGGCTGGGGGCACGATTTCCTCGGACCTGAACGCGGGCTCGATTCAGTTCGGCAACTCCACGATACCGGGCACGGGGGGCTGGCAGAACTGGCAGACGGTATCGAAGACGGTGACCATCAACGCCGGCACGTATAACTTCGGCATCTACGCCCAGACCGGCGGCTGGAATATCAACTGGGTCCGTATCACCAAAACGGCCGGGGCCCGTACTGCGCTGACGGCCAAAGAGTCAGAAGAAGCGCAAGCTACGCAGCTCTATCCCAACCCGGTAGCCGACCGTCTGCACCTGGTCTCGAAGCTGAACCTGACGAACAGCTCCTACACGGTACTCGACACGCAGGGTCGCCGGGTAGCCAGCGGTACGCTGGACAACGGCACCCTGAGCGTGCGTGCCCTCAAATCGGGACTCTACACGCTGGTGGTAACGGCCAAAGACGGCCAGCAGATTACCCGCCGCTTCAGCCGGCAATAAGTGAATGCAGGGGAAGTCGGCCGGGCCGGCTTCCCCTTTGCATTACGCGGCAGCCAGTAGCCGGATTTCGGCCTCACTGCCATTTACCAGACCTCTCTTGCTTGTGAGCCGGGCCATTGCCGGGCTTCTGGCGGCGCTGTGCCCGCCGGGTCATTTCTCACCTCCCCACTTCACTACCTTCTTCTCAGTATGAAAAAGAACTACTCATACGGGCTGAGCGCGGCCCTGCTGCTGGGCAGCCTCTCGGCCCAGGCGCAGCAGCCCCGGCCCGCCGGCCCGGCCTATTCGCTGGGCTCCAGCCAGGCGCTGGTGCGCCAGCTGGAAAGCCAGACCGCCGGCACCGCCCGCCGCCAGACCGCACCCACCGTCGCGCTGCGCGTGTCGGCCACTCAGACGTTTACCGGCAAAGTAAACTACCGCGAAGACCTGGCCACCACCGGCGAATACCTGGTAGGTGAGGTGCAGGGCGTAGCCGGCTCCTCGTTTCTGGTGCGCATTGATGGCAAGAAGGTGGAAGGCAACATCATCTTCCGGGCCACCAAGCGCGCCTACCGCTACTCGGCCGACGAGGCGGGCAACGTTTCCGTGCAGGAAGTCGACATCAACAAGGTCATCTGCATCGACTACAACCAGCCCACCGGCTACCAGGAGCGGAGCGGCCGCTCGGCCACGCAGGCCGCTGCCGCAGCGGTGGTGTCTTTGCAAAGCTACCCGGGCGCCCGCGGCTGCATCCTGCTCGACTTCGACGGGCAGTACGTAGCCGGCACGCCTTGGAACAACGGCAACCCCATCAACGCCGCGCCGGCTAACATGGTGAACGACAACGGCAAGATTCAGGCCCTGTGGGAGCTGGTGAGCGAGGATTTCCGCCCCTTCAGCATGAACGTGACCACGGACGAGAACGTGTTCAACTCGTACCCGAAGACGATGCGGATGCGCTGCATTATCACGCCCACCAACACGGCTGCGCCCGGCGCCGGCGGGGTGGCCTACATTTCCTCCTTCAACTGGAACGACGACACGCCCTGCTGGGTGTTTATGTCGGACGACCCCAAATCGGCGGGCGAGGCGGCTTCCCACGAGGTGGGCCACACCCTGGGCCTGGGCCACGACGGCCGCGTGAACCCCGCGGAAGGCTACTACACCGGGCAGGACAACGCCGGGGCCTGGGCGCCCATCATGGGCGCCGGCTACTACAAGCCCGTTACGCACTGGAGCCGGGGCGAGTACAACCGCGCCAGCAACACTCAGGATGACCTGGGTATCATGGCCAGCGCCACCTACAACGTAGGCTACCGGAATGACGACCACAGCAACGGCACCAGCGGTGCTACCAACCTGAGCCGCAGCGGCAACAATCTTTCGGGCGGGGGCATCATTGAGCGCACCGCCGACCAGGATTACTTTGCCTTCACCACCGCCGGCGGGGCCGTGACGCTGAACGTGAATACCGTGGGCCGCTACGGCAACCTCGACATTGTGGCGCGCCTGTTCAACGGCAGCGGCGCGCAGATTGGCACCTTCGACACGGGCGGGGGCGGCAACCTCAATACCACCATCAGCGCCAGCCTGGGCGCGGGAACCTACTACGTGCAGATTGACGGCACCAGCTCCGGCAGCCCCGCCACCGATGGCTACTCCGATTACGGCTCCCTGGGTACCTACAGCATTTCGGGTACGGCTCCTGCCGGCACGACGCCACCGGTGACGGGGGTGGCTACGATGTATAAGGACTGCAACTATACCGGCACGGCCACGGGCCTGAACGCCGGGGACTACAACCTGGCCGCGCTCCAGAGCCGTGGCATCCTGGATGATGACGTATCTTCGCTCAAAGTCAATTCCGGCTACGAGGTGGTGCTCTACGAAAACGACAACTTCAGCGGCGCCTCGCTGACGGTGGGCAGCGCCGGCAACGGCTGCCTGGTCAACAATGCCTTAGGTACCAGCAACTGGAACGATAAAGCCACCTCGCTACGCGTGCGCCCCGTGGCCACGGCCAAAGCCATACCCGGCAAGATCGAGGCCGAAGCCTTCAACGCCCAACTGGGTACGGACAAGGAAACCACGACCGACACAGGCGGCGGGCAGAACGTGAACTGGTACGAAACCGGCGACTGGCTCGACTACTCGGTGAATGTTGCGGCTGCGGGCACTTACACCATGCAGCTGCGCGTAGCCTCGGCCAACGGCGGCGCAACCCTGCAGTTGCGCAACGCGGCCGGTGCGGTGTTGGGCTCGGTAAACGTGGGCAACACGGGCGGCTGGCAAACCTGGCAGACCATCAGCACCAATGTGACGTTGCCGGCCGGCACGCAGACGCTGCGCCTGCACGCCTCTGCCTCGACGGGCTGCAACGTAAACTGGCTCAACTTCACGACCACGACCTCGCCGGGCTTCAGCGTGACGCTGCAGGCGGAGGCGGCGAATGTCAATAATGGCATGAGTGCCGAGACGACCACGGATGCAGGTGGCGGACAGAACATGGGCTGGGTGGATGCCGGCGACTACCTGGTGTGGAACGGCATTAACTTCCCCACAACGGGCACCTATACCATTGAGTACCGCGTGGCCAGCGGCGGCAGTGGGGGCACGATTTCCTCGGACCTGAACGCGGGCTCGATTCAGTTCGGCAACTCCACGATACCGGGTACGGGGGGCTGGCAGAGCTGGCAGACGGTCTCGAAGACGGTGACCATTAATGCCGGCACCTACAACTTCGGCATCTACGCCCAGACCGGCGGCTGGAATATCAACTGGGTCCGCATTACCCGTGCTGCCGGTGGCGCCGTGGCTCAGACGACTACGCTAGCATCCAAAGCCGTCCTGGAGTTGTACCCCAACCCGGTGACCGACCGACTCATGCTGGCCTCGGCCAAGCTGCAGACCGGCGAGCAATTGCGCATCGTGAGCATGGATGGCCGCGAAGTATGGCGCGGTACTTATGATGGCAAGTCGGTGGATGTGTCGGCACTGAAGCCGGGCCTCTACACGCTGGTGGCCGAAACCAAAGACCGCCAGCAACTGACCAGCCGCTTCAGCAAACTGTAATCGGTAGTCCTTGGCCAACTCCAAGCCCGTCATGCGCTGTCTTTTGCTTTGCATGACGGGCTTTTTGGCTGATCCCGCGTTGTCCAGGTCTTTCTATTCAAGCCTTGCCGGATGAAAAAACTACTACTTACGCTGCTGGGTGCGGCGGCCGCGCTGGCCGGGCAGGCCCAGCCCGCCAAAGTTCAGAAAACCAATACGCTACCGGTGTATGTGCACTACATGCCCTGGTTTGAGACCCCGCAGACCTCCGGCAACGGGCAGTGGGGCTGGCACTGGACGATGGACAACCGCAACCCCAACGTGGTGGATGCCAGCGGCAAACGCCAGATTGCCTCGCACTTCTATCCGCTCATTGGCCCTTATGCTTCCTCCGACCCCGATGTGGTGGAGTATCATTTGCTGCTGATGAAGCTCTCGGGCATTGATGGCGTGCTGGTAGACTGGTACGGCTCGGCCGGCACCAACGGCGACCTGGGCAATCTGCTGCGCAACTCCAACGCCCTCATCAACCGCACCGACGAAACCGGCCTCAAGTTCGGGCTGATTCTGGAAGACCGGTTTACGGGCTCCGTTGCCAATGGCCGCACTAACCTGGATTACGCCCGCACCAACTACTTCAACCGTCCGGAGTACATCCGCTATGGCGCCGGCAACGACCCGCTGTTGGGAGTATTCGGGCCTATCACCTTCAATCAGCCCAGCCAATGGACGGATATTCTGTCGGCAGCGAGGGAGGACGTGGAGTTTCTCACGCTCTGGGACAACAACAACGCCGGCACCAACGCCGACGGCCAGTACGTGTGGCCCTGGGAAGATGAAAGCCTCGACAACTACTACTCCTACATGGAGGCTTATTACCGTGACCGGGCGCCTTCCAAGAAGACGGTGCTGGGCGTAGCGTATCCCGGCTTCCATGACTTTTACGCTCAGGGCCAGAACGGCGGCACCAGCTACTTCGACATCCCGCACAACAGCGGCCAGACGCTGAATCAGACGCTGGGCCTCGTGAATCAGTACCGCGCCAACATCGACATGCTGCAGCTGGCTACCTTCAACGACTTCGGCGAGGGCACCATCTTCGAGCCAACCCTGGAAACGGGCTTTTCCTACCTCACGCGCATTCAGCAGTACACCGGCGTGCAGTATACCGAGGCCGACCTTCGCCAGGTGCTGCGCCTCTACAACCTGCGCAAGCAGTACGCCGGCAACGCCACCAAGCAAAGTCAGCTTAATCAGGCTTTCGGCTACTTCGTGGCCCTGCGCATTGCGGATGCCGTGGCTATGCTGAATACGGTGGAAGGTACCACGCCGCCGCCAAGCGGGCAGCCTATTCCCGGCACTATTCAGGCTGAGAGCTTCTCGGCTCAGTCGGGCGCCCTGACGGGAAACACATCTGATACCGGCGGCGGCCTGAACGTGGACTACTTTGATACCGGAGACTGGCTCGAGTACAACGTCAGCGTAGCCACGGCCGGTACGTATACCGTCGGTTTCCGCGTGGCCAGCGCTTATGGTGGCGCTACCCTGCAGCTGCGCAACGCGGCCGGCGCGGCCCTGGGCTCGGTAAACGTGGGCAACACGGGCGGCTGGCAAACCTGGCAGACCATCAGCACCAATGTGACCCTGCCAGCCGGAGCGCAGAAAATTCGCGTGCACGCGGCTGCTTCCACCGGCTGCAATGTGAACTGGGTATCTTTCTCCCCCGCCAGCTCGCCGGGCTTCAGCGTGACGTTGCAGGCGGAGTCGGCCAATGTGAACAATGGCATGAGTGCCGAGACGACCACGGATGCGGGTGGCGGGCAGAACATGGGCTGGGTGGATGCCGGCGACTACCTGGTGTGGAACAACATCAATTTCCCCACCACGGGCCAGTACACTATCGAGTACCGCGTGGCCAGCGGGGGCAGCGGGGGCACTATCTCCTCGGACCTGAACGCAGGCTCGATTCAGTTCGGCAACTCCACGATACCGGGCACGGGGGGCTGGCAGAACTGGCAGACGGTATCGAAGACGGTGACCATCAACGCCGGCACGTATAACTTCGGCATCTACGCCCAGACCGGCGGCTGGAACCTCAACTGGGTCCGTATCACCAAAGCCGGGGCCCGCACCGCTCTGGCTACAACTTCGGCCAGCCAGGCGGTGCTGGAAGTGTATCCCAACCCAGTTACCAGCCAGCTCCGCATTCAGACGGATATGAGCCTGACCGATGCCCGGTACCAGATTCTGGACGCGCAGGGCCGGGTAGTAGCCAGCGGCCCGGCCGGCAATGGCCGCCTGGACGTAGCGGCCCTGCGGCAAGGCGTTTACACGCTGGTGCTGACAGCCGCCAACCATGCGCCGCTCACCCGGCGCTTCGTGAAATAACTTTTCCCATTTTTTCACTGCCTTGGCTCGCTGGCTGCAACCGACGTTCCCGGGCTCTTTCCAACCAACCTTCACCGTATGAAAACTACTATCCTGAGAAAGGTACTGGCGTTGCTGGTGCTATTGCTGGGCGCAGCCCCTGCCTTCGCGCAGTTCAAAGTGATTGGCTATATGCCCTCCTGGACCGGCGACGTGAACACTGTGCAGTACGACAAGCTCACCCACATCAACTACGCCTTTCTGCTGCCCAATGCCGATGGCTCTCTGCGGCCCATCGAAAACCCCAGTAAGCTCCAGAGCCTGGTAGCCACGGCCCACGCCCGGGGCGTGAAGGTGCTGATTTCGGTGGGCGGCTGGATGAACGATGGTAACCCGACCGAGTTCGTGTCCATCGGCAACAACGCCACTTACACCCGCAACTTCACCACCAACCTCGTCAATTTCGCCAACCAGTACAACCTGGATGGCATCGACATCGACTGGGAGCACCCCACGTCGGCGTCGGCTAATGGCTACGCGGCCGTGATGCAGGACCTAGCTACCCAGCTGCACAGCCGGGGCAAGCTGCTGACTACGGCCGTGGCCGGAGGCACCTGGGCCGGCCCCTACATCCTGAGCAGCGTGCTCAACAACGTGGACTTTCTCAACATCATGGCCTACGACGACGCGGCCCCGGCTCACTCCACCTACGCGCTGGCTTCGCAGTCCATTAGCTACTGGCGCGGACGCGGGTTGGCGGCCAACAAAACGGTGCTGGGCGTGCCGTTCTACGGACAGGCCGGCGGCGAAACCTACGCCTCCTTGCTCTCCCGCGGCGCCGACCCCAACGCCGACCTGTTCCAGGGCATCGGCTACAACGGCATTCCTACCATGAAAAGCAAAACCAACCTGGCCTTCGACCAGGGCGGCGGCATCATGATCTGGCAACTGGGCGGCGACGCCACGGGCACGTACTCCCTGCTGACGGCCATCAACCAAGTGGTCGTGCAGCGCAACGGCACGACCCCACCACCGGCGACGGGGGTAGCCACGGTGTACAAGGACTGCAACTACACCGGCACGGCTAAGAGCCTGCCAGCGGGCAATTACAACTTGGCTGCCTTGCAGAGCCGCGGCATCCTGGACAACGACATCTCCTCGCTCAAAGCCAACGCCGGCTATGAGGTGGTGCTCTACGAAAACGACAACTTCACTGGCGCCTCGCTGACGGTGGGCAGCGCTGGCAACGGCTGCCTGGTGGGCAACGTGCTGGGCACGGGCAACTGGAACGACAAGACCACCTCGCTGCGCGTGCGCACGACCACGACCTCGCCGGGCTTCAGCGTGACGTTGCAGGCGGAGGCGGCCAACGTGAACAATGGCATGAGTGCCGAGACGACCACGGATGCGGGTGGCGGGCAGAACATGGGCTGGGTGGATGCCGGCGACTACCTGGTGTGGAACGGCATTAACTTCCCCACCACGGGCACCTACACTATCGAGTACCGCGTGGCCAGCGGTGGCAGCGGGGGCACTATCTCCTCGGACCTGAACGCGGGCTCGATTCAGTTCGGCAACTCCACGATACCGGGCACGGGGGGCTGGCAGAGCTGGCAGACAGTCTCGAAGACGGTGACCATCAACGCCGGCACGTATAACTTCGGCATCTACGCCCAGACCGGCGGCTGGAACCTCAACTGGGTCCGCATCACCCGCGCCGGAGCCCGTACCGCGCTGGCGGCTAAAGAGTCGGAAGAGGCTCAGGCCACGCAGCTCTACCCCAACCCCGTGAAGGACCGCCTGCATGTGGTGTCGAAGCTGAATCTGGCCGGTAGCCGCTATTCCCTGGTGGATGCGCGCGGCGGCCAGGTAAGCAGTGGCACGCTGGATAAAGGCTCGGTAAATGTAGCCGACTTGAAGTCCGGCATCTACCAGCTGATCATCACCACAAAAGACGAGCAACAGATTACCCGCCGCTTCGCAAAGTAGTGTCTTGGTACTCCTGAGAAGCAGGCTTCCCGGTTGGGGAGCCTGCTTTTTTGTTTAAGTATCCAAGACGCCTGCGTAAAGACTTTGATGAGGATCAGATACTACGAAATAAATAGTTAAACGATTCTTTAATTCTATTTTAATCTATTGATCTTGCGCGAATATCTGCACACCGCAACTAATCTATTGTATGTCAAAAGCTTTACTCTGCAGCCTTTTTGCCTTGCTGGGTGCCGGAACGGTACTGGCTACCGGCCCTGCCAAACCCAAGGTGACCTCCGACAATGGGCAGAAAATTCTGATTCATACCATCGAGCCCGACAGTGCCGCCTTGCGCCGCGTGCGGCTGATCCTGCGCATGGAAGGTTACAACCGGCAGGTGCTGGTGCCCACCGCACATGCCTACGTGGCCGGCCCGAAAGTCAGCCCGGCCTTTGGCGGCACCATGTTTTACATCACGGCCAAGGTTTCCGGCAACACACTCAGCCTCTCGGCCAAGCACGTTTCGTATGTAGGAGATAAGGTGGTAGACGTGACGGCCGACGAAGCCACCAAAGCGGCCGGGCAGCCTACGCCCACCGCCCTGGAGCTGCGCCGGGTGGCAGCTCTGTATACCGGCTCGCCCTTGGTAGCCCAGCGGCGGTAGCGTATCTTGCGCTGACTGTATAGTGGGTTCGGTGCTCGGCAAGCGGGTACCGAACCTCTTTTTTCGCGCCCGCTACAACCTCCCGGCAGCTGAGCAAGTATCAGCTGACTGAACGAATATGCCTGAACCTGCTCGCCGCCCCGACCTGCTGCGCCTGTCTTACGACGACTACCGCGCCCTGCCTGCCATTGCCAACTCCGACCTCTCGCGCCTGCGCGACGCCCTCAGCGGCCGCCCCCGGCGCGAAGGCGGCGGCAACGCTCCGGCCCTGAGTTTCGGCACCGCTTTTCATACGGCCCTGCTGGAGCCCGAGCAGTACGTGCCCGGTTACCCCGTCGTAAACGATACGCTGATCTGGTGGCTGGTGGAAGGCGTGAAGCTGCGCGAAGACCTGCGGGAGATGCTGGAAAAGGGGGTGCCGGAGCCCAGCTGTCTGTTTACGGACCCCGCCACCGGCACGCTCTGCAAGCTCCGCGCCGACTTAGTAGTCGACCAGCCCGGCCAGCCCTACACCATCATCGACTTCAAAACCACCCTGGCCCGGGACTACCACCACTTCGTGGCCCAGTGCTCGGGCTATGACTACGACCGGCAGGCCGCTTTCTACTCCGATGCGCTGCAGGCCGAGCGGTTTCTACTGGTAGGCGTGCAAAAGGTAGAGCCCTACCATGTATTTGTGTACGAGGTGCCGCCGCACATGCTGGAGGAGGGCCGCGCCAAGTACCGCCGCCTGCTGGGCTTTCTGAACCCCAAAACCCAGTCGGCTTACCTCAGTACTGCTGCCCGCGAAATGATTCTGGAGCTGGGCCACACGCCTCCCGAGCAAGAAGATGACTCCGCCGGTCTTGCTTCCGACGATGATGTAATTCCGTAGGCAACCAGCCTGAAAATAGCTGAAAAAGCCAGGGCTATCTTCTTTGAAAGGATGACCCTGGCTTTTTCTTACCTGAGCAGCAGCTAAAACTCCTGAAAAGAACGGAAGTCGATGAGTTTGCCTTTGCGGATTTCCTTAAGCTCTTTTTTCAGGTTTTTAGCGCTGGCCTGAGTTGTATAGTCGGCGTCGAGCTTGGTGAGGTCGGGTTTGCCAGCATTCACCCAGGCCGTGTACCAGAAGTTGGCCGTGGCCTGGGCCGCCGTGCGCAGCTGCCGCTCTACCATGCGGTTGAGGGCCTGATGGTAGGCCGCCGAATAGGCCGGCGTATGCACCGGGTTGTTGAACACGTTTTTCTTTATCTGCCCGTCGGCATTCAGGGCGTAGATGTTGGCGGGCGGCGTCTCGGCGGCCAGCTTTTTTTCCAGCGCCAGCAGCGTATCGGCAGCGGCATGGCTTTGGGCAATGATGCGCCAGGCTTCAGCGGCTGGGTCCTGCAGCAGGCGCGGTTCGGCCAGCCGGAAGTTGTAGTCCTTGCCAAACTGTTCGGGCAGCTGCGACTCGAAAAACGCGTGAATCCCTTTCTGGCCCGTCAGCTGCCCGTCGTGGTTGGAGGAGGTGTGCAGGGGCTGGGTGGCGTCGCCGAGGTAGTGGCCCAGGTCGGCAGCCAGAAACAGGATTTCATCCTTGCGCCCGTTTTTCATCGACTGCGTGAGCTTGGCCAGCACATCCTGAATGTACCAGGGCAGACGGCCGCTTTTGTCGAGCATGGCCGCGTCGTACTTCTTGTAGGCCTCGGCCGAGGTCTGTGGTAGCTCACTGATGGCTTGATTACCAAAATCTTCCAGATCAATGAAATGGCGCGGAAACTCCGCCCGGTCGTTGATGACGTACTTGCGCGAGTCGGGAATGACGGCCTCCGTCACTATGAAGTCGATGTGGTTGTAGAAAAACGTGCGCAGCGGAGCGGGCAGCGCCAGCACGGCCGCCCGGTTTACGCGCTGGTGGCCCCAGTTGCCCCAGGCCAGCAGAGCCGTGGGCAGCAGCAACAGGCCGCAGGCAACCAATATAACGCGCGGCAGACGGTAAAAACGGAGCAGCATGGCAAATCAGCTAAAGAAGCAAAGTCCAAATGTCCGGACTTTTGGGCGGCCGGCCAAGATTCAACAGCTATTTACCGATCTGTAATATGCGCCGGGCAGCGTCCTGCCCGCTCACCAAAGCCGCCTCTACGGTGCCCGTGCTGGGGCCTTCATACACGCCTTCGCCCGCGAAGAAGAGGGTATTTTCTACCGGCGTCAGCAACGTTTGTCGGGCCGCGGCGGCTTCCACCGTAGCATAGGAGTAGGCGCCGCGCGCCCACGGGTCGGCGGCCCAGTTCACCACGCAGTAAGCCACCAACTGCTCGCGGAGGGCGGCCACCGTGCTGCCCAGCACATAAGCCAGTGATTCGAGGGCCAGCTGTAGCAGGTCTTCGTCGGGCGTGTGCTGGTGATAGGTAGCAGCGGGCCCGCCCAGCCAGCCCGTGAGCAAGGGGCGCGCATCTGGCAGCTGCGACCACCACGTAGGCACCGGCGCATCCGAAAATGCAAAGCCCAGCTCCGGCAGGTGCTGCGTGAGGGGCGGTTGCGCGGCCCGGTGGAAATCCGGCGCAAACTCCAGCAGCACTTTGATGACGGCGCCAAACCCCAGCTGCCGGGCAGCGGCCCGCAACTCTGGTAACTCAGGCTGAAAGCTGAGGGCGCCCACTGTTCCGGCCGATGCCTGCAGCACGCCCACGGGCACCGTAATCAGGGCCTGCCGCGCCCGGAATAGCTGGCCGGTCGGGCTGACGGCTGCCACCTGTCCAGACTCCCAGGTAAGCTGCCGCACGGGCGTGTCAAGGTAGAGTACGGCGCCCGCGGCTGTGGCTTGGTCCCGTAGCAGCTCCACTAGCTGGCGGTAGCCTCCCGTCGGGCGGGGCGAGTCTTCCGCCCCGCCACCGGCCCATTCGTCGCGCAGGGCAAAGGCACTAGCGCGGGCAGCATCGGCCAGGTTGTAGCCCTCGGCAAACTGGCTTGCCTGCAGGCGTAGCGTGGCGTGCTCGTCGCCGGGGAAGTAGCAGGTCAGGAAATCGGCCAGGGGCATATCCTGCGGCAGCGCGTGCAACTGTTGGAGCAGCGCGGGCATATCGGCCAGAAACTCCACAGACTCCCGCACCTGGCCGGCGTACACCTCATAGTTGCGGCCGGCGGTGCTATGCCACGCTGCCCCGGCTTCGCGCAGCAGCGCGCGGGTAAGCGGCGCGTCGCCGTGGATGAACTCGGCGCCGGCTTCGGTGGGCCCGGTAAAGCCGTCTTCCAGAAAAGTATGAATGCGGCCTCCAATTCGGGCGCGGGCTTCCAAAATTGCTACGCGGCGGCCGATGCGGGCCAGGTCGCGGGCGGCCAGCAGACCAGCTGCTCCGGCACCAATAACGAGTACGTCGATAGAATAGTCGGGCATAAGAAAGGCTGGGCAGGAAAGGGCCGGCACCGGTAAAACGCCGTGTGCCTACTGGTCGCCCTCGTATTGGATGGCGGTTATTTCCACGATTTCCGCGGGTGGGCCGGGTTGCACCGTTACTTGCTGGCCTAGCCCGGCCCCCTGCAGTGCCCGCGCAATGGGCGCCACAAAGGCCACCCAGCCTTTGGCAATGGAGGCCTCATCCACGCCCACAATGGTAAGGCGACGCTCCTGGCCCGGCTGCCGTCCTTGGATGGTGCGCAGCGAAACCGTAGCGCCAAAGCGTACCTCTGTGGCGGGCTGGGTGCGGGGTTCCACTACTTTAGCGCTGGCCAGCCGGGCCTGGAGGGCGTGCAGGCGGCCGTTGAGCACGGTAAGCCGGCGTGTGCGGTCGGCTTCATTATCGTGGCGGGCTTCGGCCTGGGCGCGTTCGGCTTCCAGGGCAGTTAGCTCCTGGCGCAGCAACTCCAGGCCGCGGGGCGTCACGTAGTTGGGCGTGTTGGGTGGCAGGGCGGCGCGGGGCGGAATAATGGGCGCTTCCAGCGAATCATCTTCTTTGGCAAATGCTCGGCTCATAGGCCTGCTTAACGAACCAGGGCAGGGGAGGTTGCTGCCCCCTTGGGCGAGGTCCGTAAACCAATTACCTTGCGGCCGGGGCTCCGGTGGAGCTTCCGCTGCAACTGCTTATGCTGTACTCTGACTTCACCTTATCCCAGCGCCTCGAACGTACCGAAGGCCGTAGCAATGCCGCCTTCGTAGAAACCCGGACCCGGCTGCAGCCCGCCAGCGGCGCCACCTGGTGCGAGGTAGCCGGGGCCACCGCCATGTTCGACGGGCCCGATTCACCCCTGACGCAAACCTTCGGGCTGGGCATGTTCGGGGAAGTGACACCCAGTGACCTAACTGCGCTGGAAAGCTTTTTTCAGGAGCGTGGGGCCCCGGTGCTGCACGAAGTCAGTCCGCTTGCCGATGCTACTCTGCTGCCCTTGCTGACCCAGCGCGGTTACCAGCCCCTGGAATACACCAGTGTACTGTACCAGCCGTTGTCGGCGGCAGCTGCCCCGCCGGTTTCGCGCAACCCGCAGCTGCGCACCCGGCTGCTGGCGCCCGATGAGGCCCCGCTCTGGGCCCGCACGGCCGCGGCCGGATGGAGCACCGAAATGGATGGCCTGGAAGAATTCATCCGGGAGCTTAGCGTGGTCAGCGCCCAAAGTGCCGGTGCCCGGCCATTCCTGGCTGAGCTGGCCGGGGAGCCGGTAGCGGCCGGCGGGTTGTTCGTCTACGACGATGTGGCGCTGCTCGCGGGCGCCAGCACGGTGCCGCAGGCCAGGCGCCAGGGCGGGCAGCAGGCGCTGCTGGAAGCCCGCCTGCACTACGCTGCCAGCCAGGGCTGCACGCTGGCTATGATGGCGGCACTACCAGGCAGCCAGTCCCAGCGCAATGCCGAGAAGCACGGGTTTCGGATAGCCTACACGCGCACCAAATGGCAACTGGCTGCGAAGTGAGTTCGGAGATTTTCAACCAAGTATGCTGATCAGGAGACATCAGCAAAATATTCAGCCAGCTTGTTAGTATCGGCTTTCGGGCAAATGCAGGCGGAAGGTGGTGCCTTCGCCTAGGGTGCTTTCCACGGCAATGTGGCCCCCAGCCTGCTGCACAATACGGTTGACGAGGTAGAGGCCCATGCCGGAGCCACCTACGTGGTCGTGAAAGCGGCGGAACATCTGAAATAAGTCAGTGCCGTAGCGGGGCAGGTCCAGGCCCAGGCCGTTGTCCTGCACCAGCAGGATGGGCGTACCATCGGGTGCCTGCTCGGTGGCCACCCGGATGTGGGGCGGGCGCTCAGGGTGGGCGTACTTAAGGGCGTTGCTGATCAGGTTGTAGAGCACGCTCTGTAGGTTCAGGCGGCCAAAGTTCAGCACGGGCACGGCTGCCATATCTACCTCCACGGTTGCGTGCTGAGCTTTTATCTGGCTGTGCAGGCTGCGGACGACGGACTGCGCCAGCGGCACGAGGGCCACCGGCTCGGCCGGCACGTGGCTGTGGCGCCGCTTTACCTGCACTACTTCCACCAAGCCCTGAATGGTACGGTGGATCTGGCTTAGCGCGCCCTCAAACATGCCCAGCAGTAAGGGCGCATCGGGGTCCTCGAAGACGGCGGTGCGCTTCAGCTCCTCAAACACGCCCGCCATGTTGTTTACCGGCTGTTTGAGGTCGTGGGAGGCCGTGTATACAAAGTTGTCGAGGTCCTGGTTGCTGCGGGTAAGCTGCTGGTTGGCAAGGCTGAGCTCCTCGTTGGCCTGCGCTACTTTCTGGCGGGCCAGCACTTGCTCTGTCACCTCGTAGGCAAACACCAGGATACCATCAATCCGGCCCTCGGCATCGTGGCGGGCCTGGTACGTGAAGGTGAAGTATCGGTCTTCGAGCGGAGCGCCCTCGTAGCGGGCCGAGTGCAGCAATACTTCCTTGCCCTCAAACGCCTCGCCGGTGCGGTATACCCGCTGCAGAATTTCCCAGATAGACTGCTCCTTCAGCTCCGGCAGCGCATCGGCAATGGCCTTGCCGCGCAGCTCCCGCCCCGGAAACAGCTGCTGATAGCCGGGGTTCACCAGCTCGTACACCAGGTCGGGCCCATCCAGAATGCAGATAGCCGCCGGAGCCTGCATAAAAAACCGCTCCAGGCGGGCGCGCTGCCGCTCGGCTTCGGCCTGGGCCGTTTGCAGCTCCTGGGTGCGGGCCGCTACGCGGGCTTCCAGCTGCTGGTTGAGCTGCTGCAAAGCCCATTGCGCCTTGGAAAGCTCGGCGTTGTTGGCTTTGATTTCCTGATTGGCTTCCTGTAGCTCTCCGTTGGAGGCGGCCAGATCCTGGTTGGTTTGCGCCAGCTGCTCGTTGAGGGTGCGCAGCAGCTGCTCACTTTCCTCTACCAGGCGGCGGGCTTCCACCTGGGGCGTTACCTCGTAGGCAAATACCAGAATCCCGTCGATGGCTCCCGTGCTGCTGTGGCTGGGCTGGTAGATGAAGTTGTAGTAGTTTTTGCCCAGCTCGCCGGAGTTGGTGTGGTCCAGCTGCACCAGCATCTCGGTAGCGTAGAACGTTTCGCCGGTGCGGTACACGTGGTCGAGCAGGTCGAAAACGGGCTGGCCGACCAGCTCCGGCATGGCCTCCCGGACAGGCTTGCCCAGAATGGCCCGTGGCCCTACCAGCTGCTGGTAGCGCGGGTTCACCAGGCTAAAGGTGTGCTCAGGCCCCTGAAAAATGGCAATGAGGGCCGGCGCTTCCATAAACAGGTTGTGCAGGCGGTTGCGCTGCGCTTCGGCGTCGGCGCGGGCAGCCTGCTCCCGGGCCCGGCTTTCGCGCAGGGCCGCTTCTACCTCACTGTGCGTGTGGGCCGCAGTGCCCGTCACGCTCACCAGCAAACCCTGGCCGGCACGCCGGGCCGACAGGTGGTAGTGGTCGTCGAGGCCATCAGCCTGGTAGTGCAGGGTAAACCGGCCCGGCTCACCCGATTCGAGCACGTGCCGGTAAAACGCGAATACGCCGTTGTGCAGCGTCTGGGGGTATACCTGCAGGTGCGTGCCTTGCGGGTGGGCCGGCAGCTTCAGCAGCTGCTGAGCCGCTGAGTTCAGCAAAACAAAATCAAGGTCCGTAATCTGCCCATCGGTGCGGATGGGTTCATAGAGCAGGATGCCGGTGTGCGAAACCTCCAGCAGCCCCAGCAGCAGGTCATCGGGCGGAAATGAGGCTCCCAGGTCGGCGGGTAACATAGCAGCGGCGGAAGGAATAACGGGCACGACAGAAACCCGGAAATGCGCCGTGGAAGGGCAGCGCCGGCTACGGGTAAGCCAAACAGACCCCGGAAGGTACTGCTTACGGCAGAAACAACCAGCCAACCGTTTCCTCTTCCGGAGCAGCGGGCCTACTTAGTCCCAAGCAGCCAGGATGTGGCAGCGGCTTCATTGGCAAACAGGTGGTACGTGAGGGCGGCCGCCTCACCATCCTGCCGGGTAAACTCTGCCGGCAACTGGGCAAAATCCTCTTCGGCCAGCAGTACAGCCCCAAATACGCGGTGTCCCTGGTTTTCTTCGGAAAGCCAGTAGCCTAGCACCCACTCGTTTTCTTCGGGCGTGAAGGGCTCCATCTGGCGCTGGTCGCCGAGCATCCGGTCCCAGTTGCGCAGGCGCAGCAGCTGTACCGTGTGGGTCAGAAATGCCTGGAGGTGGTGAAGCTTGCGCGGGCCTGGGTGGTACTGCACCAGCGCGTACCCATCAGGATGCTCCAGCACCCGGCCCACGGGGTTTTCAAAATATAGGCGCATGGAAGAGAGAGGCAAGCAAATAGGTGGTGAAAAGCAGGGTAGGAGTAGCTTGGCAGCCGACCTGCAGTAAAGCGGCGGGTCCGTATACTCTCTTCGGCGGGCAGATGATACACTTCCCGCCAAACGGCTGCAAAATAGCCAGCAAATGGTAAGTTTCCTGTTTTTAATTGTTCGTTCCCCGTTGTCAGGAACAAGCGCCTGCCACAAACAACGGGGAACAGAGAGCTGGATAGTAGAGTGGTGAAAAATATAGTTTACCCCAAATGACCCTCTGCGGGCTGCAATGGTCGTTTTGGTGGCTGGCGCCCGCACCCGGCAGGCAGCCGCACCGGATTATCGGCAGAAAAGGCGGAACTTACATGGGCCAACCGGGCTGCGGCCCCACTGGCCACCCCCGCCATCCTTGTTTTTGCTGCTTCCGGTCGTAGGGCCGGCACGGCCAGCACACGGAGCCGAGCCGGCACCCGGCCCCGTGTAGCCTACTGCCCGGCCCCGTGGCCGGGTGCCCTTTGCGGGTTCTTTTCCTATGACTTCCTTCTACCAGCCGGCGGCCGAGTTGCTGCGCGCCTGGGGCTTTGCGCCCTACGCCGCGCCCGCCGGCCAGCGCCGCTTCAGCCGCCCCAGCGACTGTGGCCAGGAAACCCTGGTGCTCTACGACGACGGCGAAATGACGCTGCTCGAAGCCGTGCAGGGCCAGTTGCTCTACAGCTTCCAGGGCCGCGTGGCCTCCGAAGCCGAACTGCGAGTGCTGCTGCGCCAGGTGAACTGGCCCGCCGAACCTCCTATTTCTCAAGAATCTTCCCCCCAACTACCATGACGGATACTTACCTGCGGAGCCTCGGCTTCGTTCCTACCGAACCCGCCCGCACGGCCATGACGCCCCCCCTTCCACCTGGCTTGGCGCTACCAGCAGGAAAAGCTGGCCCAGGATGGCACGCCCTTGTTTATCGAGCACCCATTTGGGGTAGCCAGCTGCCGGCTGAGCGCCCTGGCCGCCCCGCTCGACCAGCAGGATGTGGTAGCCACCGTGGCTTTGCACGACCGCCCGGCGCTGGAAGAAGCCATTAAAGCATTTTTCGACGCGCACGGCGGCGTAGGCCAGCCGATACCGGCATTTGTGCCACATACCTTCCGGCCCTACCGGCGCAGCGAGTAAGGCCGGCGCCCCTCCCTTTTTTGCTTCTGCTTACTTAAAGATCATGGATCAAGACCTCCAGCTTAGCCTGGCCAACAACGCCAAAGAGTGGCTGGCCCTTTCACTGTCAATTTCTTCTGCCGAAAAGCAGGCGTTTGGCAAAGTACACGACGGCTTCTTCACCACCTACGGAGCCAATTTCATGGCCCATGTATACCGCCTCACCATTGAGCGCGCCCTGCAAAGCATGCCTGAGACCGAGCGCGACAAGCTGATGATTACCTTCCGCGAAACTATGGATAAGGCCATCGACGAGCATTACTCTACCTCGCCTTCCTGAATCAGAGTAGAATAAGGAATGAAGCGTGTGCAATGAAGAAGTGGACTTCCCATAATCTTCATTGCGCACGCTTCGTTGTTTTCCGGGCTACCAGGCGGACCAGCCGGTGGGTTTCGCGGGTGAAATCGGCTACGGCAACGGGCTCCTCGTAGCGCACGATCTGGAAGTCAGCCGTGCAGTAAAGGTCCGGCAGCTCGTTGGTAGCAAAGCCCACGCGGTGGGTGGGCGGCGTCTGCCAGGTTTGGTTGACGTCGGCGTGGAAGTTTTCCAGCACCAGCAGGCCGCCAGGCCGCAGCGCCGCCTGCACCTGCGCCAGGTGGGCGCTTTCGTCGGCGTAGCAAAGCAGAATCAGGTCCCAGCAGCTGTTACCCCAGTCGTACGTATTGGCGTCGCCTACCACGGTGGTGAGGGCTACGCGCAGCTGCCCGGCCCGTTGCTGCGCAAAAGCCAGCGCCTGATCGGCCAGGTCAATGCCCGTAACTTTCCATCCCAGTCCGGCCAGGTACAGGGCGTTGCGACCTTCACCCATGTTCACGTCTAGGGCTGCGCCGGGTGGTACTGCCTGCACCGCTTTCTTTAGCAGTGCGTTAGGCTCAGGGTTGAAGCGGGTGCTGCGCCAGGTGGCATCGAGCAGGTGATGGTTCCAGCGGGCACGCTCCTGCTCGAGCTGTTGCGCGGGCGTAGGATTCGGCGGCAAGCTGGATTCAGCCATTCTAGGTAGTAGTGAGAGTAATTGAGAGCGGCACCGATTGGCGACAAGTACGGGAAATAAAGGGCCGAGGGATGAAAGCTTAAGTTGGCACCTTGGTGCTGGGCGGCTCCTGCTTGCTGTATTACAATGCATGTAGGCTTTCTGCTTTACCATAGGTATTATCAGTATAGCCTCTATAGCGACCAGTTGGTGCCGTGCCGAAGCGGCTTAAAATTCATCAGACGAACATCTTAGAGCGTGTTTGGGAATTTATGAAAACGTCGTTTCTGTCATGCTGAGCCTGCCGAAGCATCTCTACCGCTTCGTTGAAAAAGCCCCAAACGAAGCGGTAGAGATGCTTCGGCAGGCTCAGCATGACGTTCTTTTCAAATTCCCAAACACGCTCTTACTCAGGAAGACCATATACAGGACACAAGAGACGAATAGCACATACCCTAACCAAGCCAGCCAGTCGAGCAAGCCAAAGGATTCTTTGCCGATAATAAAGCTCCGGGAATCGTTAGGATTATATAGTATATGGATAGGTTGTCCTACGTGGAAAGGCGAAGGATAAGCCCCGATATCATAACGCACGGTTAGCAATTCGTTGTTGGCATCAACATATTGAACTACTGGTACCAGAGAAACAGAATCACTATCTCTCTCATCCTTCTCTAGGCAAATAATTGTTCCCTTTGTAAGCACCCCATGCTGTTGAAACCATATTCTTTTGCGGTAACGCGCAAAAACGAAATAGTTTCCAGCAATAAAGATTGAAAGGAAAAAGACCAATCCAATAGCGTCAATGAGGTGTAAAGGCTTCATAGAGTTAGTTGCTTACAGTTAAAGCAATCAAGCTGTTTCAACTGCTTCAGCCACGAGGCTCTGGATTGTTAGGCGGCTTCCATTTTCCTGCATTCCAAATAAAACAGCTAAATACATTAACAATCCGCACCTGTAACTACTGGCTAGCGCTGAAGTGACGAAAGGAGCTGGGAAGGGCATTAAGGCACTACACGCTAGCGGTCAAGTTGAGCTAAGAGTTGCGCCACAATGGCGGCATCGGTTTCGGGCAAAGAAACGTCGAAAGGCGTGGGCGTTGGGCCGTGCGAAAGAGCTGCCGGCCCGGTGGCGCTGGCGTGAAACTCGGTGGCGCCGGTGCGGGCTGCCAGCGCCCGGATGTTGTCCGGCCGGATGCCTGCGCCGGGCATTACCGTGATTCGCCCGGCCGCCTGGGCTACCAGGGCCGCCAGCTGCGCCTGGCCCGCCTCGGCCGTAGCCTGGCCGCCGGAAGTGAGGATGCGCTGGCAGCCCAGGGATACTACGTCTTCCAGCGCCTGGGCCTGATCGGGGCAGGCATCAAAAGCGCGGTGAAAGGTAACGGGCAGCGGCCCGGCCACCTCCAGCAACTCCCGGCACCGGGTCTGGTCGACGCGACCGGCGGCATCGAGCACGCCCAGCACCACCCCGTCGCAGCCTAGCTGCCGACACTGCGCAATGTCTGCGGCCATAATGGCCAGCTCATCGGGGGAGTAGCAGAAGTTGCCCGGCCGCGGCCGAATCAGCACAAACACCGGAATATCGACCAGCTCCCGCACCCGCCGTATGAGGCCGTAGGAGGGTGTGGTGCCGCCCTGCGCCAGGTTTTGGCATAGCTCTATGCGGTGCGCCCCACCCGCCTGCGCCGCTACCGCCGACTGCACCGAGCCCGCGCAGATTTCCAGCACATGCGTCTTCATTTCAACAGATACTCGCTTTGAATAAGCTGCTGGTTGCTGGCATCACACACGGCGTAGCTGAAACCCTGCTGCAAGGCAAACGCGCCGTGCTGGCCCTGAATGTTCACTGCAATGAAAGCCACCTGAATGTCGCGGGCCTTGGCGCCTTTGATACGGGCAATGCGCTCCACGGCGGCTTTGCAGGCAGCTTTCGGCGAAAGGCCCTGGCGCATAAGCTCTACCACGGTGTGGGCCCCGGCAATGCGAATCACGTCTTCTCCCTGCCCGGTAGCCGCAGCGGCGCCCACCGCATTATCCACAAACAGGCCCGCGCCGATGAGAGGAGAGTCGCCGAGGCGGCCGCGCATCTTGAAGCCCATGCCGCTGGTGGTGCAGCTGCCGCTTAGGTTGCCACGCGCATCCTGAGCCAGCATGGCAATAGTGTCGTGGTTGTTGGCCCCGCCCACCGGTCCCACCGGTTTCTTGCTGCCCGAGTTTTCGATGTTGACGACGGGCTTGTACTGGCTGGTTTTGAGCCACTCCCGGTAAGCCAGCTCGGCATCGGGGCTTAGTTTCTGGGGCTCCAGCGGGAAGCCTTGGGCCACGGCAAACTGCTGGGCCCCTTCGCCCACCAGCATCACGTGGGGAGTGCGCTCCATCACGCGGCGGGCCACCTGAATGGGATGCTTGATGCGCTCCAGGGCGGCTACGCTGCCGCAATTGAACTGGTCATCCATGATGCAGGCGTCGAGCGTCACAATACCGTCCCGGTCGGGGTTGCCGCCCAGGCCCACGCAGCAGCTTTGCTCGGCTTCCGTCACCATCACGCCCGCTTCTACCGCGTCCAGGGCCCGGCCGCCCTTGCTTAGCACTTTCCACGCGCCCTGGTTGGCGTTCAGCCCGGCATCCCAGGTGGATATTACCAGCGGCTTGCCCGCTACGGCCCGCGGGGGCAGACTAAGCGCTTCAGCCGGGCGACCGGCGGCCATAGCCAGGGAAGCAGCGGAAAAAGTCAGGAACTTTCGGCGGGTGGTCATAGCAGAAAAGGGCAGATGCTGGACTCCAAAGAAAGCAGGTTCCCGGCACCTGGCCGCATCAAGGTCCATTGTACCACACCGGTTACAATACAACCCGCGCCCCAGCCGGCACGGGTTTGGCCGGGGCGCGGGTTCATGAATTAGCTGGTCCCTAGCTGCCCTTAGGCATGCCGCCGGTTACTTCCAGCAGGCTGCCGGTGGCGTAGCTGCCATCCTGGGAGGCAAAGAACACGTATGCGGGGGCCAATTCCTCAGGCTGGCCGGGGCGGCCCAGCATCGTGGAGTCGCCAAACTTTTTCAGGTCCTCTTTGATCATGGTGCCGGGAATGAGGGGCGTCCAGATCGGGCCGGGCAGCACCGCATTCACCCGAATTTTCTTTTCACCGAGGTAGGCGGCCAGGCTTTTCGTGAAGGTGTGAATGGCGCCTTTGGTAGAGGCATAATCGATGAGGTGCGGATTGCCCACCAGCCCGGCAATGCTGCCGGTATTAATGATAGAGTCGCCTTCGTGCATAAGCGGAATGGCCGCCTGCGCCATAAAGATGTAGCCCTTGATGTTGGTGTCGAAGGTGCGGTGCACGTTTTCCTCGGGGATGCTCTCGAATTTCTCGTAGCCCATCTGGTAGGCGGCGTTGTTGACGAGAATGTTGAAGCCGCCCAGTTCCGTATGGGTGCGGCGTACGGCTTCGCGGCACTCGGTAGCGGAGCTCACATCGGCCTGAATAGCCAGGAACCGGCGCCCCTGGGCTTCTACGGCCTGTCCTACCACGGCGGCATCTTCGGCATTGGTGTGGTAGATGATGGCTACATCGGCGCCTTCCATGGCGAAGGCCAGCGCTACGGCCCGCCCAATGCCTGAGTCGCCGCCCGTGATGAGGGCCACTTTGCCCTGGAGCTTGCCCGAGGGCTGGTAGCTCGACATATCCCAGTCGGGCTGCTCCTTCATGGCTTCCTCGCTGGTAGGGTACCCCATGGGCTTGGGGTTGATTTCGCTGTTGGTGGGCCGAGGCTCGTTTTGTTCCGTCTGCATAGCTTAGAAAAGGTTAGTACAGGCAGGAAATACGAGCTCCGGCGGCGAAGGTCAGCCAAGGCCGAAAAGTTTTTGCGGTATGCTTCAGCTTACGGAAGCGTATCTACGGGCCTCAAAATGCCTGAAAATCAATGATAAACAGGATCGGAAAGAGCCATGTGAGCTGCACGCTATGGGGCAGCCCAACAAAGGCGTCTCATAAGAAGCGCGGACGCAGCTAGAGGAAGGAGAGGGGAGAGCTAAGAAGGCGCATTTCAGTCTATCCACGCCTGGGGCAGTTGCTGCCTAAGCTCAAGCCAGAGTCTGTTTACTTTTCGAAGTAGTGCCCCTGCTCCAGCTCTGCCAGGAGGGTGCTGTGGCTGGGCGGCCAGCCCAAACGCTGCTGCGTAAGGGCCTGGAGGCCGCTGGGTAGAGCCCCACGAAGCCAGCCATCCAGCCGAAATGGTCAGGGGCGGCGGTTACCTTCCTAACTACTAGCCTGTTTGGGTGGCCACGAACGTTGACAATGGCACGCACATCGAATGCCTTAGCCAGGCTGGTACCGCTAGCAGACCGAGCGTCTGATGAAGTCCAACGTCTTTCAAGCTTTTCACGGGGTACTCACGGAAGCTTCGGCGTAGCAGGGCTAATAACGCGGATTCAGTTGTTATCCTGGTCGGCCACGTAGAGGGTGCCGTCCGGGGCCACGGCTACGGCGGCGGGGTGGTTGAAGCGGGCCTGGGCGGCGGGACCGTCGCGGTAGTCGCCCAGGGCCTGACCTTCCATGCCGCCGCTGTCGTCGGGGCCGTAAAAGTGCTCGGCGTACTTGGTGAGTGGGGGCTCCATACGGTGGCGGCCCGTTTGCCCGGCCACGGTAGTTACCTCGCCCTGGGGGCTGACGCGGCGGATAAGGTGGTTGCCACGGTCGGCAATAAACACGTTGCCGTGAACATCCACGGCCAGGCCGGTGGGGTAATGGAAGCGGGCCTGGCGGCCGGCACCATCGGCGTAGCCCGGCTCGTAGTCGCCGGCCAGCCACTCGGAGCGGCTGCTGCCGGGGGCGTAGCGTAGCAGGCGGCCCTGGAGCACGTACACGGCCCCATCGGGCCCCACGGCCACGGCGCTGGGGTAGAAGTAGTGGCCTTCGTTGCTGAAAGGACTAACGAAGTGGGTGTCGCCTTTTAGCAGGGTGCTGACTTTGCCCTTGGGCGAAATCCGGCGCACGGCCATTGTCTCACCGTCGGTGACGTAGAGCGTGCCGTCGGGGGCGGCCGCAAGGGTGCCGGGCTTGTTGAAGCGGGCACTCCAGAACAAGCCGTCGTCGTGGTTGCCGGCCACGATGCCCGGCTGCCCGGCCCAGACCTGCACCTTGCCCTCGGCGCTGAGGCGGTAGATGGTGTGGCGGCCTTCGTCGGCTATGAATATGCTGCCCACGGGCCCGGCCACCACCCCGGCGGGGTTGAAGATTTCCTCGGGAGCCTGGCTACGCTCCTCGGGGTGCGGAAAGCGGCCGGCAATGGTGCGTACCTCGCCCTGGGGACTTACGCGGCGCACCAGGCCGTTGCCGAAGTCCGCCACCAGCAGGTTACCATCGGGCTCCAGAGCCAAGCCCCGGGGCTGGCTGAACGAAGCCATGACGGCCGGGCCATCCAGGGAAGTGCGGGGCGGCTCCCCGGCCAGCGTAGTCACCTGGCCAGCAGGGGTAATGGCGCGCAGTACTTTGTTTTGCACGTCGGCCACGTACAGGGTGCCATCCGGGCCCAGGGCCAGAGCATCAGGATAGTTGAAGCGGGCCTGGGCGGGGTTGGGGCTGTCGGCATAGGCGCGGGCGTCCTTCACCCCGGCCCAGGGGCTGACGGGCTCGGTGTGGTCGGGCAGGATGCGGCGCACGGTGTGCCGCGAGTCGTGGGAGGTGAGGTAAATAGTGCCTTGCTTATCGACTACCATGCCTTGAATGCCGTCCAGGCGCAGCTTGGCCCCGGGCCAGGTGCCGCGCCGGGTGTTGGTCATGGTGCCGGCCCAGGTGGTTACTTCCCCGCGCATGCTCACCCGCCGGATGCAGCCATTGACCACGTCGGCGACCAGCAAAGCCCCATCGGGTGCCAGGGACAGGGCCTGGGGGTGGGCGAAGCGGGCAATCCGGCCCGCACCGTCCACCGCGCCGTACTCACCCGGCTCCCCGGCCAGGGTGCTAACGATGCCGGCCGGGGTAATGCGGCGGATGACGCTGTTTTGGGTATCGGCTACGTAGAGGTTGCCCGCCGCGTCAAGCACCAGGCCCATCGGGCGCCGGAACCGGGCCTGGGCAGCAGGTCCGTCGCGGTGACCTTCCGCGTCGTAGTCGAAGCCCGACTTGCCGGCCAGCGTGGTCACGTCGCCCTGCGGGCTGATGCGGCGGATGGCATGGTTCTCGGCCACGTAAACCGTGCCATCCGCCGCTACGGCTATGGCCTGAGGAAACGTAAACCGGGCTGCCACGCCCCGTCCATTGGTGAGGTCGGTAGAGGTAGCTAGGTGTATTACGTAACCGTCGGCCTGCTTCTGCGGGGCCGGCGGCTCCCCGGCCAGGGTGGTGACCCGGCCCGCAGGCGTGATTTTGCGGATGGCCGGCCCGTCGATGAGGTAGAGGTTGCCCTGGGCATCGGCGGCCAGGGAGCCTACCTGGTAGAACCGGGCCGCGGTGCCTTGCCCGTCGGCGTAATTCGGCGGCAGCGGGCGCCCCGCCAGGGTGCTGACTACCAACTCAGGCGGAGGCCCCGCCGGTTGGGTGCGGGTCGGGTGCCGGACCGGTTCGGGCGCCCGGCTGGCCCGGAACAGCCAGCTACCCGCCGCCAGCAGCAGCACACAGATTCCAATCACCCCAAGCCAGCCGTAATTCATTGGTAGTGTCATCGAAGTCAATGGAGGTTCGTGTACGGTCGCAGTAGAAGGGTGGTGAAGCAGCGGCGAGTTTCTGGGTAGCACAAGGGGCTTAAAACGTGTTTGGGTTTTTTAGCTGTGGTCATGCTGAGCCTGTCGAAGCATCTCTACCGCTTCGTTGAGATAGTAACTCTAACAAAGCGGTAGAGATGCTTCGACTCCGCTCAGCATGACGTTCTAGAGGCCTTTTTAACAAAATTCAAACGTGCTCTTAGTTGGCGTTGGCGTCGATAAACTCCGTGACGAACTTCACGGGCTGATCATGGGCATTGAGGCCAAAGTAAGTGGCGTAGAACCCGTCGCCGTAGCCCGACTGAAACACGGCCACGTTGTTTTCCTGGCTGGGGTAGGGCTGCAACGTACAGTATGGCTGGCTTCCGGCCGCCGGGTAAAGCAAGTCATCCACGTAATCGTCGTAGTAGCTGACATACGCGTCGCCTAACTCGGCTTGCAGGTCAGCGTCGTGCCGGTTGACCAGGGCCAGGGTGGAGTGGTCCATGAAGCAGCCCAGGCCCGCCGATACTGGGTAGCCGAAGATTTCACCAGGCGCAAGCGAAGCAGGGTCCTGCCGCGCTGTCACGGCCAGCTCCCAGCGGCTGACGGTCCCTTCGCGCAGGCGCAGCTCGGCGTAGGCAATGCATTGATCCGCGGGCAGCAGGTGGATGTACACCGGGTAGCAGCCGGGCAGAAAGGGTTGGCGGAAGGGCTGTGGATCGGAGTAAGCCACCGGGTCACAGGCCAGCAGCTTTCCGGTTGGGAGAAACAGCTCGGTGACGAGCAGGGGCTGCAGCTTAGTGAGATGGGTAGAATCAGAAAACAAGCGGGTCAGACTAGTCATACGATAGGCTGCAGGTTAACAGGGGGTAGTAGCACGGTCGCAATATACCGGCAATAGCCTCCTGAGTGCCGCTTAACTCCTCCTCCAGGTTTTTTCCAGCGCGGGCAGAAAAACAGCGTCTCACGCATGCACCCCGTAGCCCGGCTCAAATGCCAGTGGGCTTGCCGTCGATGCTGCGGGTGTTGCGGTCGTGCCAGTACTGCTCTACCTGCTCGGTACCGCGCTTTTCCATGTTGTGATTCAGCTCGTCACGCTCGGCCCGGAAATCCAGGAAGGGCACGGCCATGCCGCAGGAGGTCTGCACCAAATCCACCTCCACCACCAGAATCTGCCGGGCGCCGGGCAAGGGCGGAAACAGGAGCAGCAGGTCGGCCCACTCCGGGTCGCGCGGGTGGTATATAGTGGCCGTGCCGTAGAGGCGCAGAATGTTGGGCTTGCCCTCGAAGGCGCACCACATCAGCGTAATGCGGTTTAGCTCCAGCAAGTGGGCGGCGGTTTCGTTGCCGCTGCCGGTCAGGTTGAGCCAGGCCACGCGGTTGGGGTCGAGCACGCGCAACGTGTCCTGGCCCTTGGGCGAGATATTGACGCGCCCATCTGCGGCGGCCGTGCCCACGAAGAACATGTGCTGCCGCTCGATAAAGGCCTGAGTGTCGGCGCTGATGGTGGGGTATTGCTTGCCCATGAGGAAGGGAGCTAGGAAAGTTGTCTAGTTAGGTAGTCGTTACCAGCTACTATGAAAACACACCAAATAGTAGCAACAGCAAGCCTATACTCAGGAATAAGGCGTGCAGCACTTTGTGCTCAGGGGTAATCAGGGCAATTTCCTGCGGATTATCAGGATTGTAGTACAGACTGATCCACTCACCATTTTGGTGGTATCGGCGTGATGGACTGGCTGGTGGTTTCGCCGTAACGGGTTGCTGATCGGTGGTGTAAAACCTGATAATGAGACCCTCATCGTGGTCAACGACAGTACCCATCGTGAGCTGCCCATTGCGCAAAAGCCATTGCCGTTTGCGCCATAGGTACAGACCATATAGCAACAGCAAGCCGCCCATGAGGCTCATAGATACACTTTCTTCAGTAATCATGACTGTATCCCTTGATGATAATCTACTCCCGCTTCAGCGCCTCCCGAATTCCACTCAACCCTCCGGCAATGCTTTCGAGCTTGTCGAGCATCTGCAGGAGCTGGCCGGCGCCGGAGTCGCGGAGGTTGTCGAGGTAGGTTTGCTTGATTTGCTGCCAGCGGGCGGCTTGCTCGGGGGTGAGCCAGTTGAGCAGCTCGCGCAGCTTGAGCAGGTTGGCCTCGGTGGCGCTGGTCAGGATTTGGGCTTCGCTTTCGTAGTGGGCGGCCAGGAGCTGCTCAATTTCCTGGTCGTTCATCACGGGGCGCACTTTCTCGGCCAGCTTGTTCATGTTGCGGTAGGAGCCCTGCAGCTTGAACGGCGGCTCGGTGCGGTAGGCGTCGGCCTGGGCGGCGCTGGCAATGTAGGCGGCATTTACCTTGGCCACCACGTCGCGCAGGCGCAGCAGCTTTTGGAGCACCGCCACGTACTCGTTCAGCTCCTCGGGCGTGTGGTTGCCCTCGAAGCTGAGGCCGTCCTGCTGTCCGGTTTCGGCGAGGCGGATGAGGGCGGGCACGTCCTGGGGGCTTTGGGTGGCAAGGCGGGCTAGGGCCGCGTTGCTGGTGAGGGCGTTTTCGAGGTAGGAGAGGCGGAAGGCGTCTTCGGAGCCAGCCGTGAGAATGTCGCCGAGGTTGTAGATGTCGGCACGGTTGGCTAGCATGTCGGGCAGTTGGAATACGTCGCCGCTTTCGGTGTAGGGGTTGCCGGCCATCACCACGCACACCTTGCGGCCGCGGAAGTCATAGGTGCGGGACCGGCCCTGGTACACGCCCTCAATCTTGCGCTGGGCGTCGCAGAGCGAGATGAACTTCTGCAAAAACTCGGGGTTGCAGTGCTGGATGTCGTCCACGTAAATCATCACGTTGTCGCCCATCTCGAAGGCCAGGTTCAGCTTCTCCAGCTCCTGCCGCGCCCCGGCGTTGGGGGCCTGGGCGGGGTCCACGCTGGTTACGGCGTGCCCGATGGCCGGCCCGTTGATCTTCATGAAGATGAGGCCCAGGCGGTTGGCCACGTACTCCATGAGCGTGGTTTTGCCGTAGCCGGGTGGCGAGATGAGCAGGAGCAAGCCCATAAGGTCGGTGCGCTTGCCCTCACCCGCCGTCCCGATCTGCTTGGCCAGGTTGGCCCCGATGATGGGCAAATACACTTGGTCGATGAGGCGGTTGCGCACGAAGGACGTGAGCACGCGGGGCCGGAAATCTTCCAGACGCATATCCTCGGCGGCTCGGGCCAGCAGCTGCTTCTTTACCTCCTGAAACGCCTCGTACTGGGCCACCGTGGCCCGGTCGTAGTGCAGCAAGCGGCGGCGGAAATCGGGGAAGTCGAGGTGGTAGTTGTTGGTTGTTAGTTGTTGGTTGTTCGTGGAAATGATGCGCGGGTGAGTGCCCTGGAAGCCTTCAAGCGTTTCGCGCAGGGGCGTGTGTACCACCCGCGCCGAATCGTAGGAGCCCGTCAGCAGCAGCACGGCGCACTCGTTGCAGAAATCCGCCAAGGTAGCCGCGGCCGGCGCCTGGCGCAGGTAGGCCTGGAGCCACTGTCGAATCAGGGGGAGCTGGGCGGCGGGCTGTTCCTGGAGGCCCGTCACCGACTGCTGGAACAAGTCGGTGGCCTGGCGCTCGTGCAGCTGCTTCTGGAACTGCTGGTACAGCTCGGCGGCTTCGGCAGCAATGATAAAGGTACCGGTGTGGGTCAGCTCGTGGAAAAGATAGTCGCCCGCCTCCGCTACCTGGGCGGGGGTGAACAGGCCGGTTTGCTCCGCGAAGCGGTCCACAGCGGTTTGTAGCTCGGTTTTCAGCTCGTCGAACTCCTGCGAATCGGGGAAGACCTGGAGCAGCACCCCGATACCCTGAAGCTGCCGCTCCCAGTGGGCGCGCTGGTCGGGGTTGGCGAAGCGCAGCCAGTAGAGGGCCGCGGCGGCGCGGGTGTCGGCGGGGTAGCGGAGCAGGTCGGCGGTGCGGGTGAGGCGTACCAGGGCCGTGAGCAGCAGGGCCGCGTCGTGGTCGTGCACGCCTTTGAGGTAGCCTTCCTGGTAGCGCGCGGCCATAAACTGCTGCACGTAGGTGAGCAGCTCGGTGGCACTGAGGTGGCCTAACTCTGTAACGGACAGCACGGCGGCGCGGCCGGTTTCCAGGTCGGCGGGGGCGGGGTGTTGGGCGGCTTGCAGAATGCGCCAGGCCAGAAACTCGGCCCGGTACACGTCCTGGTTTTCCGACACGACGGTTTGCTCCCACACAGGCTTGGAGGCCAGCAAAGCGGGGTCGGTTATCTTCTGGAAGAAGTTGGTGCCGGTGAGGTGGTAGTGCAGGTCACCGTCGCGCAGCACCACGGTCAGCTCCAGCGGCTGGGTGTTGACGGTGAAGGAATGCGGGCCGAACTTGAGGGTCTGGCCGCCGTCGGCGAACAGGTCGGCCCGGTCGCGGAGCTGGCGCACGGCATCCTCGCGCAAGGTTTTCAGCCGGCTCTGCACATCGTCGGACTTCACTGAGTCGCCGAGGTTGATGAGCTCCTGGGCCGTCTGGCGCACCTTCTCCACCATCACGTCGGCGGCAAAGTACCCGTTGATATCCGCCACTGATTCCAGGCGGGTAAGGCGGCTCTGCACCGCTTTCAACAGCCGCTCGGCGCTTTGCAACAAGGCCGTAGCGCGCTGGTTGCGGGCCGCTACCAGGGCCGTTTTCTTCGACTCAAAGGCTTCTACGACCTGCTCGCGCCGGGTGGTGAGCTGCTCGATAAACTGGTCGAAGTCGGGAAACTTGCCTTCCAACTCTTCGAGCTGCACCATGAGCTTGGTCAGGTACTCGTCGCACTTGGCGGGCGTGTCGGCCAGGTCGAGGTAGTTGGTCAGGGCCTGCTCCAGCAGCTTGAGCTGGGCGGTAAACTCGGCCTGGGCCTCGGTGCCGGCCAGGGCCTGCCGCCGCCGTTTCAGCGCCGCCCTGATCTGGTTGAAGCGGGCGTACACCGTCGAGATGTTGTCGATGATGGCCGTGGTTTGGGTGGGGTCGGGGATGGGCAGGTTGCTGACTACTTCAATCAGCAGCTCCAGCTCCTGGGCCACGGCGGCGGTTTCCTGCTCGCGCTGGTCGGCTTCGATGGTTTTCTGCACCTGCTCCACGCTGTCGGCAATGGCCTGCACGCGCTGGGAGTAAGGCGCCAGGGCATCGGGCTTGAGCAGGAAATCCACGGTTTGCAAGGCCACTTCCTTGCTCAGGGCTTCCAGGTCAGCGGCGTGCTTTCCCACCGCCGGCAGCTCCACGTAGCGCAGCTCCTTGAGCGAAATTACTTCGCCCCGCACCCCGCGCAACTCGGCCAGCAGTTGCACAAACTCCGAGACAGTATCGGGGGCCGAGCGGCGAATGCGGCCGGTCAGCTCGTCGGCTTTCTGGAATACGGCTGCCGTTTGCTGGGCGGTGTTCTTGCGGATACTCTGCACCTTCTCAAACTCCTCCACAGCGGCCGTGGCCGTCTGGCGGATTTCGCCCAGGGGCTCGGCCAACGCCTGAGCGGCCGGCTCGCGCAGCCAGTGGTAGGCGTCGGTGAGGCTAGTTGTCTGGCGGATCAGGTCGAGGTAGAGGCCGGCGTAGGAATCGTCTTTGCCGGTCAGGGTCAGCACCTCCTGCACCTCGCTCATGGCCCGCACAATCTCCTTGTTGCCCAGCTTGTAGAGGTAGGAATCGGAGGTGACGGGCAGCTGAAAATCGGGGGCGGTGTAGGGCGTCTGCCAGATTTGCACGGCGTGGTGCTTCTTGGGCTCATCGTCGGCGCGGAAGTAGCACAGTTCCCCGTTTTCAAACAGGGCGTAGCCGTGGCACACAATCGGGTTATCGACGCGCTGGGCAATGCGGTTGTAGCTCAGTAGCAGGTAGGTGCCGTGGTCCTTGTTGAAGAACACGTACAGAAAATCCTCCCCGTTGGGCGACACCACGCGCTTCTCAAACAGCATCTCGCGCAGGCCGTTGTCGAAGAGCTTGTTGTCGCCGGTTTGCAGGTAGAAGCCGTGGGGGAAGATCAGGCCCTGCCCGTCGGGCAGCAGCACGCAGGCATCGGCCAGGGCATCGAGGCGCTGAGCCGTCTTAAGCTTGTGGTTGAAGATAAAGTAGCGGTAGGTCTGCTCCTGGTAGGGCCGAATTTTGAGCAGAATCAGGTTGCCGATGGCCGCAAAGTAGATTTCCGAGTCGTCGAGTGTTTGGTCCTTATTATCCACCGGCTCGCTCAGAATGCCGTGGCCCGAAGCGGTGTTGTCCTCGACTTTGATGGTCAGGTCGCCGCCCACGGTTTCCACGAACACCTTGTCCTCAATGCTGATGTGGGGGTGCTTGCCGCCGCGCTGCATGTCGCGGGTGGCGCGCTTCCACTGGAACTCGTGCTGGGGTGGGAAGGTGTACTCGTGGTCGGAGCGGTTGTCGATGTAGCTCAGCGTGTCGCCCTGGATCAGCCACTTGAACGTCTTCACGTCGGACGCACTCTTGCCCACCCGAAACACCATGAACAGGTGCACGCCGATGACGGCGAACTTCACGAACTGAGTGTTCTTGTAGTAGCGGTACAGGTTGCGGAACTCCTCCAGAAACTGTGGGTTCTGCAGCAATTCCAGCCCCAGCGGCCGGAAGTCGTGCTCAGTGTACTCGTATATTCCGAACACGTCGGCCAGTTCTGGCTCGGCCTTCAGCCCCAACACCACGTTATACCCGAAGATGAACCGCTGCCCCACCGGCACCATGTCCCAGGCCACGCAGTTGTTTTCCGTCGTGATGCGGCCGGTGCCAATCAGGCGGGTATCCACGGCCCCAAACACCTGCTTACGCTCGGTATTGAGCAAGTCGAGGCGCTGGCGCAGGTCGGTGCTGCTTTTCTGCAGGCGGTTGCGCAGGATTTCGTAGGTGCCGGTTTCGAGTTGGGTGGGGGCTTGAGCTTCCATAGGCGGGCAAGGCACAAACCCTTGCCAGGAGAAAAGAGCTGCTAACTAGTTGGTTGAGGACCGCAACTTAGCCTTCAGGATAGCATTAGCTGGATCCGATTTAGCATAGATGACAGCGGTAGTATCGCCTTTTTTGTGGGTGCGCAAAAAGGCTCCGGGCACCCTCGTTCTGAGGGAATACGCCTTACCGGCCACTATATACTGCACCGATATTCGCTTGCCTTTGAACCTTCTTACCCGGGTAATGATGCCTGTGGCATACCCTGGATTGCTCAGAATCAACTCCCGCTCCTCAGCAGTTTTCGTTATGACGAAGTAGATGATGCCGGCTGCGACTGCAAAACAGAAAATCAGTCCAAGGACAAGGCCGACTACTTGCCGGGTTGAAGTTGGCGGATTGGTCGAATCAGGTGCTGGCATAAACTGCAACGAGAATGGGAACCCAACTTCCCTCGCCAAATGAGCAAGGGCAAGAGTGGTTGATAGGGCGAAATGCTGCCGGCTCAGCTGCGGTAGACGGTAATACAGCCGCGGCTACTCCGTGGTACGCACGCTGTCAACCACGCACCGGCCACTTTCCTGCTTGACGTAGAAGATCCAGCTGAAATTTTCTTCTCCTTCTGAGGGTAGCGCCAGGCGGTAGGCCTGGGTGCCGGGTTTAAGACCAGTTGCCTGGTACGCCGTCAGCTTGCTGATGTCGTCGAGTTGATACAGGTCCTGGGTGTGCATCACTTCGTCGGAATCAAAGCCTTCGAGCAACCCTTCCGTCACTTTCTCGGCTTCCAGCTCTTGCCCGCGCTCCAGGATGGAGGCCCGCTTCGTAGCTAGGTAGCTGGCGGAGAAATAGCCGGAGCGCCGGAGCGTATCGAGGTACACCGCCAGCTTAGGCCGGTTCAGCTGCATGTACTTCGTGGAGCTGACATTGCTGCGTGGGATTTTAGCTAACGTGGCCGCGTCTTCTTCACCGGTGAGCGGCATGTTGATGAAATCCGTGGTCGTATCGAACTCAGCGTTGTAACGCCGATGATACCAGCGCAGAAACCCTTGCATGCGCTCCAAACAAGGAGCCGCCGCAGTGGCTGCGGCTCCTTGTTTAGTTGTGGCTTGCTCGGCCGGCCCAGGCTGGGTGCGGGTCTCACCGGAGTCAGGGGCACCGCAGCTAGCTAAGAATACTGCTAAGGGTACTTGAAGCAGGAACGAGGTAGGAAGGCATAAAGACATGCAGCGTAGCTTGGTTCTCGCTTTGATTGATGAACGGAGCGCTATTCCCTACTTGAGCTCCAGCATTCGGGCGGGCTTGTCGCCGATGCCTAGGGCCGTAGCGGTGCTGGCCAGTTCCGTGATGGTGTTGCGAGTAGCGTCGTCGCCGGCCTTGTTCATCATTTTCAGCAGTAGGGCCGACACGCTCAGGTTTTTGATTTCCTCCGAGCTCAAACCAAACTGGTCCACGAAGCGGCGCAGGTTGGTTTTGAAGTCGCCCCCGCCGTCGGTGCTGAAGAAGGCGTCTTTCACCGTGCCCAGCACCTCGGAGTTATGCACCGTGCGGTCCACCATCTTGCCCTTGGTAATCGAGCCGATGATCTGGTCGAAGAACATGGTTTCCCCGCCCACGATGTCGATTTTGGCCGCTTTGAGGGCCTCACCAATAACCTCCGCTTGCGAGGCGGCAATGTCTTTCTGAATGTTGATCTGGGCTAGCTCCACCGACTTGTCCTTGTCGAGGCGCAGCTTGAATTCCTCGTGGTCTTTGCCCACCCCATCGAGCTTTTTCATGGCGTCGGCCTTGGCTTCGATGCCCTTGGCTTCCACCGCGAACTTCTGCTCCGAAACGGCCGCTTCGGCGAGGCCTTTCTTCTGGTCGGCATCGGCGCGGGCCTGGATGATGTCGGCGTCGGCCAGGCCTTTCTCGCGGTTGATTTTGGCGGCTACCATACCCAGCTTTTCGTCGGCTTCGGCCTGGGCCCCGGCTTTCGACTGGATGGCCTGGGCTTCGGCGGCGGCGGTGAGCTGGAGCACGTTGGCTTGGGTTTCGCCTTCTTTCTGGCGGGCCGTGGCTTTGGCCTGCATCACCTGCGCCTCCGCCAGGCCCACGGCGGTGGCTTTGCTGGCTTCGGCTTCGGCGAGGGTACGGATGGCTTGGCCTCGGAACTCAGCCGAGGCTTTTTCGGCTTCGGCATCAATCAGCGCCTGCTTGGCGCGGAACTCGGCGGCCTGACGCTCCATGTCGGCGTTGCCTACCAGGCTCACCGTGGCCGCTTCGGCCTGCTGCTTGGCGGCGGTAATGGCGACCAGCTTTTCACGGTCGGCCTGGGCCTGGGCGCGGGTGTCCTTGATTTTTTCCTCTTCTACCACCGTGGCTTTTTCCACCGTGATTCTTTCGCGAATAATGGTCTGGATGTTCTTTTTCTCTTCTTCCAACGCCTTTTCCTTTTCAATCTGCGCTAAGGCCACAATCCGCTCCCGTTCGTTGATTTCCAAAGCTTTGGCCTGAGCTACTCGTTCGGTTTCCACGGCGTCGGTGCGCTGCTTATTGCGCTCGGCTACCAACACCTGCCGGTCGCGGTTCTGCTCGGCAATGCCCACTTCTTCCTCCGTGGCAATGCGGGCTTTTTCGCCTTTGAGACGCTCTTCCTGGGTCACCTTCTCCGTTTCGGCCAGCTCCCGCGCCTTGATGTTGGCAATTTCGCGCTTCTGCTTTTCCTGGTTTTCAATCAGCTGCTTTTCCAGCTCCAGAATGGTTTCCTGGGCCTCTACGTCCTGCTTTTTGATGGTTTTCTGCTGCTCCCGCTGAATGGAGTTGGCCTGAATCTTCTGCTCCGAGGTCAGGGCAATGATTTTCTTGATGCCCTCGGCATCCAGGATGTTGTCCTGGTTCAGGGCCGCCAGCGGGGTTTGCTCCAGGTAGTCAATGGCGCAGTCGTCGAGCACGTAGCCGTTCAGGTCGGTGCCGATGATGCGCAGAATCTCCTGCTTGAACTGCTCCCGGGAGTTGTAGAGCTCGATGAAGTCGAAGTGCTTGCCCACGGTTTTGAGGGCTTCCGAGAACTTGGCGTCAAACAGGTTTTCGAGGGCCGCCGGGTCGGAGGCGCGGTGGGCACCGATGCTCTGGGCCACGTTGAGCACGTCGTCGTGGGTTTTGTTGACGCGCACGAAGAAGTTCACCTTCACATCGGCCCGCAGGTTGTCTTTGCACACCAGACCTTCGGAGCCGGCCCGCTGAATGATGATGGTCTTGAGCTTGATGTCCATCACCTCCATCTTGTGTAGCACGGGCACGATGAAGATACCCGTAAACGAAACCTTCGTGTCGCCCATGCCGGTGCGCACCAGGGCCTCGCCCTGCACGGCTTTCTTGTACATGCGCGCCACTACGGCCAGGATGCCGAGCAGAAACAAACCGAGCACGACCAGCACGGCAATTGAGAGTTGACCAATCATAAAAAGTAGGGTAGAGGTAGAATCAGGGGAGAAGAGGTTGCGAGAGGTGATGTCCGGAATCGAAGATGGATTCAAGGATGATGACTATTCTTTTGGTCAGTAGCGGCCGTGGTACTGGCCGTTTTCTGTGGCTTGCTGATCTTGGAGCGGTCAATTCATTAGCTGGCTTCGTCGTAAGGCTCAATGAGGTAGCAGCGACTGGGCGCGTGGTAGTCAATAACCAGGGCCGTGTCGCCTTTGCGCAGCTCGGTAGCGGCGGAGGCGGCTTTCACGTTCAGCATCAGCGTGTCGCCGTTGGTGCGCACGGTGGCCTGGCCCAGCCGCTCATGCGAGGCCGGCAGCAGCAGGGTGCAGACTTTGCCAATGGGGTTGCTGCCCGACTGATCCTGCTCCAGCGTGGCAAACAGCTTCACGAAGGGAGTAGTCAGCACTTTGGCTACGAGCAGGCTGCCAATAAACAGGGGGAGGCAAAACGCTAGACCCAGCAGTAGGGAAGAGTTGTGCGTGTAGTAATTTGTGAGGATGCTGCCCACCCACAGCGGCAAAGCCAGAAAGCTCACGAACACCATCAGCGGCACCCGGCCCAGGTTGAAAAATGCCAGGGCGTGGTTAAGCCACGCTACGCTCAGGTGGGCATCGTGGGGCACATCGTGGGTGCTATCCACGTGCAGATCAAGATCCAGGGTCTTGAAATCGAGCAGCCCAACGATGACCGTAAGCCAGTACAGCAGCACGAAAATCAGCAGGCCCGTAGCCAGCAGATTAGGCGGGGAAACCGCCGCTTGTAGGAGTTCGGTCATAGGCATACAGTGGGCAGCTTAAAGGTAGAGGATTTGCTGCGCGGCCCAACGCAGCCGCGCGGCACCTCACCGTATTTGTTTCTTCAACTGACCCCGGCTTACTGTGCGTTGGCATCCAGCCCCAGTTTTTCTTTCAGGGCCTGCAAGTCGGCGGCTGCTTTGCCGGCACCGCTCTGCTGCAGGGCCTTGTCGATTTCCTGGTCAACGGAGCGGCTTTCCTGGGCAATCTGGCCGTAGGACTCGGCCAGGGCTTCCTCGGTGGCTACCTTCTCCTTCATGCGCTCCAGCAAAGCTACCGTACCCGAGGAGTCAATCTGGGCCAGCTGCTGGTTGATGGTTTTGGTGGCCGTGCTCACCGTGACGCGGGCCTTGAGGGTCTTCAGCTCGTTTTCCCACTGGCTCATGGTCTGCTTGAGCTGCTGCACGTTCTGGTCGAGCTGGGCGGCCGAAGCGGCAAACTTCTCCTGGTCGGTGGCGGCGCGACTGGCCTGCGCTTCGTTTTCAGTTTTTTTCAGCAGGGCCTCACCGGCCAGCCGGTCGGCTTCGGCGGTGGGCAGCTCGCCCTTGTGGGCGCGCTGCAGCAAAAGCACGGCTTTGTTTTCGTAGTCCAGGGCCTTGGCGCGGAACGCTTCGCCCTCGTTGCGGGCCCGAATCACCATGGCTTTTACTTCGGCCAGGGCGTGCAGGCTTTTGTCCAGATCCTGGCGCAGGTCGCGCAACCCTTGCTCGGTCATTTTGATGGGGTCTTCGAGCTGATTCACGGCAGAATGGGCTTCGGACTGACCAATTTTGAAGAGGCGGCTGAAAATGTTCATGGCTTTTGGGGGCTTGGAGTCTTGGAAAAAGCAATCAGTTCGTCGCTGAATTCACTGAGCAGCAACGCCAGGGAGTTGAACACGGCTTCCAGCTCGGGGCGGTCGAGCTGCTCAAGCTGGAGCGTGTCGCGAAAAATGACCTTGCAGCCCGAGTCGTCGAGCACAAAGGCGCCGTGGATGATGTCGCGGTTTTTCTGGAGCAGCCGCTGGTACACCTCGCAGGTGGGGCCGGGCAGATCCAGCAGGTGCTGCTCCATAATCAGCAGGGGCTCGCCGCAGCCCAGCACCAGATGCTCAATGCCCAACTCCGGCTTGCTCACCACCAGAATGTTGGAGGCTGCGTCCTGGTGCTGAATGTCGAAGTCCAGCTCCAGCAGGTAGCGCTGGATTTTAGCGAAGTAGCTCTCGGCCATAAAAAGAAATAAGGTGAAGAAATCAGAAGGTAGGGAAAGCGGAGCAGGAACGAGGAAGCGTAGAATATAGGCGTGCTCAAAAAAGAGCTAGCGAATGCGCAGGTAAGCGCTTATGTGGTAGCTTTACGCTGCAATTCTACTCAAAGTTTGAGAGATGCTCAAGTTTTGAGCGAAATATTTTTTCTCTGCTATGTCCTACGTTGGCAAGAACATTCGCAAAATCCGAACGGTTAAGAAGCTGAGTCAAGCGGCTTTTGCCGAGTTGTTTGGCCTGGCCCGTCCCAGCGTGGGCGCCTATGAGGAGGGCCGATCAGAGCCCAAAATGGAGACGCTGATTCAGATTGCTCAGCATTTTGGCTTATCGGTTGATCTGCTACTAACGAAAGAACTGACGGTAAATGAGCTGTATCATTTCGACATCTTTCAGAAAGAAGCCACGCCCGTTCCGGCCACGAAGCCAGCCGCCCTGGCTGATCAGCAGGCCAACGTTACGCCCTTTGTGCCCGCCGACCGCTTGCTCGAATACATTGTGCAGCACCACAACACGGCTTTCCTGGATGCACTGATGCCCCTTACCTTTCCGCATACCCTGGGCCCGGTCACCCGCGCCTTTGAGATAGTGGGGGCCGAAATGCAGCACCAGCAGCAGGGCCTGCGCCACCAGGACGTTATTCTCTGCCAGCGCGTGGAGCTGGCCGCGCCCACTCTGCGGGTGCAGCGCATCTATGCCTTCGTAACGCAAAGCAAGCTGCTGGTGCGGCGCCTGGCCGAGCGGATATCAACCACCCACCTCAAGCTGCGCGCCGATAACCCTGATTATGGCTCAGAGGAATTTGCGCTGGATCAGGCCCTGGAAATCTGGGAGGTGAAGGCCGTATTTACCACTCACCTGCGCCCGCCTTCCCGCATCGAGGACCGGGTGCTGCGCCTGGAGCGGCAAGTGGAGGAATTGTTGGCGCGGCTGGACGGGTGAGCCGAGTGTGTATGGGGTTCTTCGATTTCCTCTTCAGCAAGCCTGTGTACCTGGAGGACAAGTTTTTCGGCCAGCTCCAGTGGCTTGGTGACAAGGCACAGACCGGATACTCTGAGGGAAAACGGATTTTTCAGCCTACGGGCCAAGTACTGGAGTTCAACATCAGTGCCCAAAAAACCGGCCCTACGGCGGCGCATTCAGCCTTTTTTCAATGGGTAGAAGCTCAGTATCCGGCGCTTTGCGGGGCGGCCGGGCCGCTTATCACGGCCGAGTTCGGTAAGTGGATTTCTGGCTTTCAGATTCAGGACTTTGAGCGTGAGTTCACGCCCACCTTTCTTTCGATTCCGGCAAATGCCGCTGACCCGCTGGCCGAGTGGGAACTAGCATTTGATACGGTGCATGACCAAAACCATACGGTCACGGTTTGCTTTGTAGGTGCCACACCCGTATATGGGCGAGTGGATGGTTGAGGGTTTCTGGTAAGAGAAACCCTAGCCACCTTGTATCAAACCTATTTTACATTATGTCTGCTTCCGCCCAACCCCTCGAAAACGCCACGTTTCAGAATTCCTTTGTGGAAGAGCTGCGCGGCGATACATCCCTGAACAATAGCCCACGCCAGGTGCCGGGCTACCACTACTCCCGCGTGCAGCCCACGCCCGTAGCCGACCCGCGCCTGCTGGCCTGGTCGGAGGAGCTGGCGGCGGAGCTGGGCCTGAGCCAACCGCCGGAGCGGGGCGCAGCCGTGGAGGCGCTGGCCGGCAACCGCGTGCTGGAAACCATGAAACCGTTTGCGGCGCGCTATGGCGGGCATCAGTTCGGCAACTGGGCCGGGCAGCTCGGCGACGGGCGGGCTATGTCCCTGGGCGAGCTGCCGGCCCTGAATGGCACCACCCGGGAAATCCAGTTGAAGGGCGCCGGCCCCACACCCTACTCACGCCGCGCCGACGGGCGGGCCGTGCTGCGCTCCTCGGTACGGGAGTTTCTGTGTTCCGAGGCCATGTACCACCTGGGTGTGCCCACCACCCGCGCCCTCAGCCTGGTAGCCACCGGCGACGCGGTAGTGCGCGACATGTTCTACGATGGCAACGCCCGCCCCGAGCCGGGCGCCATTGTAGCCCGGGTGGCGCCTACGTTCGTGCGCTTCGGCAACTTCCAGCTGCTGGCCGCCACCGGCGAAATCGACAACCTGCGCCTGCTGGCCGACTACGTAATCCGGCGGCACTTCCCGGAGCTGGGGGAGCCGAGTCCGGAAGTGTACGAACGGTGGTTTGCGCAGGTGTGCCAGCGCACGGCCGTGATGGTGGCGCACTGGATGACGGTGGGCTTCGTGCATGGGGTAATGAACACCGACAATATGAGCATCCTCGGCCTCACCATCGACTACGGGCCCTACGGCTGGCTGGAGCCCTACGAGCCCGACTGGACGCCCAACACCACTGACTTTGCCACCCACCGCTACGCCTTTGGGCAGCAGCCCCGCGTGGCCCTCTGGAACCTGATGGCCCTGGCCCAGGCCCTCACACCCCTCATATCCGACCCGCAGGCGCTGCGTCCTCACCTGGATGATTACGTAGCCACATTCACGGCCAAGCGCCAGGAGTTGCTGCGCCGTAAGCTGGGCCTGGGCGTGGTGCTGACGGAGGATAATGCCCTGCTGGATGAGCTGCTTTCGGCCCTTGAAGCAGCGCAGGTAGATATGACGGTGTATTTCCGCCAGCTTAGCCACCGCACCTTCGACGTGCTGGCGGGCACAGCCTCCGAAGCCACGGCATGGCCGGCGCTGCTGGCTGACGCGGCCTACCCCGATTCTCCGGCTGAAGGCCAGGACCAGCTGCAGCAGTGGCTGTGGCGCTACATGCAGCGCGTGCGGCAGGAAACTACAGCACCGGACGATATTCGGGCCGGAATGCTGGCGGCCAACCCTAAGTATGTGCTGCGCAACTACTTGGCCCAGCAAGCTATTGAAGCCGCCGAAGCTGGCGACCTGGCTCCGCTACAGCGCCTGTATCAGGTTCTCAAAACGCCCTTCGCCGAGCAGTCCGAACACGAGGACCTGGCCGCCAAGCGCCCCGAGTGGGCCCGCGAAAAGCCCGGCAGCGCCACGCTCTCGTGTAGTTCCTGATTAGGGAATTACTTATAAGTCTAAACGACACCAAGCAGATACCCGAGAAAAACCATTGCTTCTTTTGAGGAAAAACATTGCCACTTTTTCCTCAAAAGAAGCAATGGTTTTTCTCGGAAGGACGGTGGCCCGTTACCCGGGTAAAACAGGCGAGGAGTGCGTGAGCCGAAGCAGCAGCCATTCCAGCGGACCCTGCCGGAAACGGCGTAGCCACCAGCCCGAAATCAGTGTCTGTAGCAGAATGAGTGGGACGTAGGCGGCCAAGAGCGCGAGAGGCGGTAGTGTAGCGTACAAACCCAGGCCGTAGCCGTAGAAAAGCAGGCTGTACAGCAGGTTCTGGAACAGGTAATGAGTGAGTGACATGCGGCCCAGGGGCGCCAGCCAGGTCAGCAGCTGGCGCCCGAAGTCGGTGGTGTTCCATACCAGTGGAGCCGAAACCAGCACCAGCACGTTGCCGGCATAGAACACCGCTACCAGGCCCAGTTTCAGCGCGGCAAGTGCCGGATTGCTGGGTTCTTCCCCGCGCAGGCCGGAAACCTGCAGCAGGATGCCTGCTCCCACCAAAGCTGCCAGGGCCGCGCCCAGCAGCCTTAGCGCCGGCCGGCGCTGCACCCAGCGCCGGTAGCGGGCCTGCTCGCCCAGGAAGTGTCCCAGCAGCAGCCAGGCAAAGATTCGGGCCTGAAACACCAGCGCCTCCGGTGACCAGAAACTGAAGCTGCTCAGTCCCAACCGTGTCCGGGTAACCTCGGTAAAGGAGCCGTGCTGCAGGCTCTCCCGGATAGTGGCAAACACTAGTGGAGGTGCGTCGGCAGTTGATCCGATAGGGGCGAAGCTAAGCAGAAACAGGACAGTCGCTAGGCTTAGCCGCACCGTGGGCGGCCACCACCGGATGCTCAGCAGCAACAGACTCATAAGGGCATACTGATGCAGCACGTCCCCGTTCCAGATAAAGGCCAGCTGCAGCAGCCCCAGCCCACCCAGCACCAAAGCCCGCCGCACGAACGGCATAGGGCCTTTGGCTTCCAGGGCCAGGGCCGCCGCCAGCCCAAACACAAGCGCCATGATGGGGTAGAATTTCCCTTTCAGAAAAATCATGAAAACCGTGAACCCCAGCTGCTGCCCGGCCTGCGGGAACTGCGTGGCGTACTCGGCCACGTAGGCGCTGTCATAGTTGAAAGCCACCAGGTTGACGGCCCCTACGCCCACCAGCCCCACCCCGCGCAGAATATCCAGCAGGTCGTCGCGCCGGGAGGCTGGGGGCGGGGAGGCAGGCACAGGAGCATTCATGGGCGCTTTCGTTTATTTGCGAAAGTTCACACAAAATGCCTTCATCTCCGCTTGTCCGTCTGCGCCGGTACCTGGGCTCTGCCTGGGGGCTTTGGCTGTTGCTGGGCGGCTACGTGGCCCTGGTAGAAATGCGCCCCGGCCGCCTCTACTATATCCTGACGTACCTGCTATTTCAGGAAAGCGTAACGCAACTGCTGGGCTACCTGCTGTGCCTGGGCCTGGCAGTGGCCGGGCTGCTGGCGCTGTGGCTCAACCGCGCCCGGCTGCTGTATAGCTTGGGCAGCGCGCTGTGGCTTGTATGCCTGGCAGTCAGCCTCACGTACCGCCTTATTATCGGCTACAACTTCATGTACTCGGATGCAGTGCTGGCCTGGAACAACCGCGCCCTGGCCGGGGTAGCCCTGCAAAGCTACGCCGGTCAGCTGGCCGGGGCGGTGCTGGGCGCCAGCCTAGTGCTGGCCGGCCTGCACTGGCTGCGGCAGCGCATAGCCTGGCGCGCGGCCCCGGTTTCGGCGCTGCTGCTGCCGCTGGCGGGAGCGGCCATCTATGCCCAGATAAAATGGACCACCGGCACCGTCGATGACTTCCCGGCTTTGTACCGGGTGCCGCTCACGCTGCTGGCAGCCATTACCGACCAGCTGCCCCAGCCCCAGCGGGCGCCCGTGCCGGTGGCCCCCGTGGCACCAGGCGTGCCCCATTTGTTTCTGGTGGTGGATGAAAGCATTACGGCCTCGGAGCTGACGCTGCAAGATTCTGCTTTGCGCACTACGCCCTTTCTGTATTCGGTGCGCGGGCAGCTCCACGACTTTGGGGTGGCCAGCGCCACCATCAACCAAAGCGCGGGCTCCAACATTGCCCTGATGAGCGGTACCCGCCCCGCGGAGCTGCCCGACACCCGGTACCGCACGTTTGCCCGCACCAGCATCTTTCAGTTTGCCAAGCGGGCCGGCTATGCCACGTACTATATTGATGCCCAACTGGGCGGCGACGTGCTGCAGAACTTCATGAGCCCCGAGGATCTGCGCTACATCGACCACGTGGAGCGCCCCGCCGCGCAGCAGCCCCAGCTGGCCTACTATGAGCGCGACATGGTGGTGGCCGCGCGGCTACGCGAGCTGGCCCGGCAGCCGCGCAAAGTTTTCACCTACGTAGTAAAAGCCGGCGCCCACTGGCCCTACGCCCGCACTTACCCGGCCGACTCAGCGTTTTTTCGCCCCGTCCTTTCCCCGCGCAGCCTCTACAAAGACCAGAACCGGACCCTCAATACCTACCACAACGCCGTGCGCTGGACCGTGGACGAGTTCTGGCGCAAACTAATGACGGACATTGTGCCCCGGGACAGCGCCGTGGTGGTGTACACCTCCGACCACGGCCAGAACCTGACGACCTCGGGTGTGGCTGTTTCGCATGCGTCGGTGTATGAAACCTCGCCCCAGGAAGTAGCCGTGCCACTCTGGGTCTGGGACGCCGGTAAGCAGGTGACTTTTCCTCCAACGGCCGTAACCGGCCCGGGCCGCAGTCACTTCGATATATTCCCGACGCTGCTGCGGCTGCAGGGCTACGCGCCGGCCTGGGTGGCGCAGCACTACGGCTCCTCCCTGCTGGACGCCCCGACCCAAGAACCCCGCCGGTTCATGACGGGTGACTTGTTCGGGCGGGGGCCGCACGCACTGCAGCCTTTCCAGTGGCCGCTCGCGCAGTCGGTGAAGTAGCGCGAGCCGGCAGCCAGGGCGGCATTGCCCACTATACTATGTGGATGCCGCTGCATTTCTGGCAGCCCGCCAGCGGAAATGCTTGCGTAAGGTGCTTTCTCTGCTTTACTTACGAAGTGAACCTTCTAAGGCGCCGCCCTATGCAAGTACTTTCTACCCCGGTAAACGACCAGCCCAGCGCCGGCCTCACCAGTCCTGATCTGGCCCCCGTACCCGCCGCGGCCCGCACCTGGACCAGCGCCAACTACGCCGCCCTGTGGATCAGCATGAGCTTGTGCATTCCCACGTATATGCTGGCCAGCTCGCTGATTGAAGGCGGCATGAACTGGTGGCAGGCACTGCTGACTATTTTCCTGGGCAACACGGTGGTGCTGGTGCCCATGCTGCTCAACGGGCACGCCGGGGCTAAATACGGTATTCCGTTCCCGGTCTTTGCGCGCGCGTCGTTTGGGGTGCGTGGGGCCAACGTGCCCGCTCTCTTGCGTGCAATTATTGCCTGCGGCTGGTTTGGCATTCAGACGTGGATTGGCGGCTACGCCCTCTACCAGATGGCCGTGCTCTGGGTGCCGGGGCTGGCCACGCTGCCGGCCGTGTTTCCAGCTTCCTGGGGCCTGGCAACGGGACCGGCCATAACCTTTTTCCTGTTCTGGGTGCTGAACATGTACGTGGTGTACTTGGGCGTCGACAGCATCAAGAAGCTGCTGGTGTTCAAGGCGTTTTTCCTGCCGGTGGCGGCAACAGCTTTGCTGTGGTGGGCCATTTCGGCTGGCCACGGCTTGGGGCCGATTCTGGCGCAGCCGGCCAAATTTGCTTCTTCGGCCGAGTTCTGGGCGTTTTTCTTTCCCTCGCTCACGGGTATGGTAGGCTTCTGGGCCACGCTTTCCCTCAACATCCCCGATTTCACCCGCTACGCCATCAGTCAGCGGGCTCAGGTGCTGGGGCAGGCCCTGGGGTTGCCTTCGTCCATGACGCTGTTTTCCTTTGTGGGCGTGGTGGTTACGTCGGCCACGTTCGTGATTTACGGACAAACCATCTGGGACCCGGTGGTACTGGCTGGTAAGTTCGACAGCAAAGTGCTGGTGAGCGTGGCCATGCTGGCCGTAGCGCTTTCCACCCTGGCCACCAACATTGCCGCCAACATCGTTAGTCCAGCCAACGACTTCGCCAACTTCGCCCCCGAGAAAATATCCTTCACCACGGGCGGCTACATCACCGGCGTCATCGGCTTGCTGATCTTCCCCTGGAAGCTCATAGCCGACCCCTCCGGCTATATCTTCACCTGGCTGGTAGGCTACTCGGCGCTGCTGGGTCCCATCGGCGGCATCATGATAGCCGACTACTACCTGCTGCGCCATCAGCAACTCCACGTACCGGACTTATACCAGTACCAGGGCCGGTACACCTACCAAAACGGCATCAACTACGCCGGCATGCTGGCTTTGGGCATCGGCATTCTACCCAACATTCCCGGCTTTTTGCAAGCTGTGGGTGCCGTGCCAGCGGGGAGCGTGTGGCCCTGGCTGGCGGCCGTGTACAACTACGCCTGGTTTGTAGGCTTTCTGCTGGCCGGTGGCCTCTACGTGCTGCTGATGCGCCCCCAAACCCGCCTGTCCGTATCGCCCCCACTGGCTGCCGCAGAGGTAGCTTGAGCAGAAAAACAGACAGTCATTCCGAGCGCAGCCGAGGAATCTCGCGTGCTGATGTTGTGGTGCTAGATGATTACTACACTAGCGAGATTCCTCGGCTGCGCTCGGAATGACGGATGGGAGTAGCATGTAACTGCCGCTCCTACAGCGGGCTCACCGCTTCATCGGTTGCCCATGCGGCCTGCACGATGGTATTGGTTTCCGGCGCAGGAGCTGTTGTCACGGCCCGCAGCGGCGCGGGCAGCCGCACGATGCTGATGCCGGGTAGCCGCAGCCACGCAGCCTGCGCCAGTTGCTCCAGTCCAATGGTGCCGGTGAGGTAGTAGCCTAACTCCTGGGAGTGAAAATACTCGTGAACGGTGCTGAAGTCGGCGCGGTCGGGGGCGTGGTCGGCCCCGAAGGTTACCAGTATGTCAGCTTCAGCGGCGGCGGGAGTGAGGGACAGGGCGCTTTGCTGGTGCAGCTTCTTGTACTCGTAGCGGTAGCCGTAGGTAAGGGCCGACAGGTCGCTGAGTACGGCCGAGGCAGTCGGCACAGCGCCGGCGCCTTTGCCCAGGAAAAACTGTCGGTCGGCGAAGTTGCTCTGGGTAATGAGGCCGTTGTATTCGTCCTGCACGCGCGCCAGCTCGTGCTCGGGGCGCACCAGCGTGGGTAGCACAGCCGCCGCTACCCCCCCGTTGGGCAGGCGGCGGGCTTCGGCTACCAGCTTCAACACCAGGCCTTTTTCGCGGGCGTAGCTGCTGGCCAGCTCACTGATGCCGGTTATGCCCACGGCTAGAATGTCCTCGGGCCGGGCTACCAGCCCGAACGCGTGGGCCAGCAGCAGCACCAGCTTGTTGCGGGCGTCGAGGCCTTCTACGTCGAGGGCGGGGTTGCTTTCCGCGAAGCCCAGCTCCTGGGCCTTACGCAGCGCCGCCGAGAAAGTCAGCGCGTCGCGGTGCATGGCCGTGAGGATATAGTTGGTGGAGCCGTTGATGATGCCTTCCACCGCTTCCAGCAGGTCGGTATCGTAGTACTCCTCCAGGTTGCGGATGACGGGCAGGGATGCACAGGCAGCGGCCTCGTAGAGCAGGGGCGTGTTGGTTTCGCGCTGCAAATCAATCAGTTCCTGCAGGTGCTCGGCCAGCATTTTCTTGTTGGCCGTTACCACGGCTTTGCCCCGGCGCAGCGCCCCCATCACGATGCGGTAGGCCTCGTCGGCGTCGTCAATCAGCTCCACAATGACGTTAAGCGTGGGGTCGTCCAGCACTTCGTCGCGGTCGAAGGTGAATAGCTCGGCGGGCAGGTTGCGGGCTTTGGTGCGGTCCTTCACCCCGATGCGGCCGATGCGGGCCCGCAGGCCGGGCGTGCGTTCCAGCACAGTGTGCAGGCCTTGGCCCACCACGCCGAATCCGAATAAGCCGATGCGGATGTCGTTACGATTCATAGTACTTGTGCAAATCAAAAGGGCGTCACACTACTGTTAACCATCATGCTGAGCGCAGATGAAGCATCTCTACCTCTGGCTAACCAATTGACATTGCAACGAAGCGGTAGAGATGCTTCGGCTGCGCTCAGCATGATGGTTTACTATCTTTTTCAGCCCCTACGCCAGCTGGGCTTCGGCTTCGCGTACGGCTTCTTTCAGGGCTACTTTGCCTTCGCTCAGGCGGTCGAGTGCCTGGGCCAGGTCGGCAATCAGGTCTTCGGCATCTTCCAGGCCCACGCTCAGGCGAATCAGGCTGTCGGCCACACCGGCGGCCTGGCGCTGGGCCACGGGCGTGGATTTGTGCGTCATGGTGGCGGGGTGGCAGAGCAGGCTCTTGGCGCCGCCCAGGCTTTCGGCCAGGTGGAAGTACTTGGTGCTGGTGACTACCTGCGTGGCGGCTTCCTGGGTGTCTTCTTCGAGCACGAGGGCAATAATGCCGCCGAAACCGCCGGGCTGCTGCTTTTTGGCTACCGCGTGGTTGGGGTGCTCTTCCAGGCCCGGGTAGTACACGGCGCGCACTTCGGGGCGCGTTTGGAGGAATTGGGCCACTTTCAGGGCCGTGCTACAGTGCCGCTCAATGCGCAGAGGCAGCGTTTCCAGCCCCCGAATCACGAGGAAGGAATCGAACGGCCCGAGGATACCGCCCGAAGCGTTCTGGATGAATTTTAGCTGCAGCCCCAGCTCCTCGGTGGCCGCTACCACGACGCCGGCAATGAGGTCGGAGTGGCCGCCCAAGTACTTGGTGGCGCTGTGCACCACGATATCGGCCCCCAACTTGATGGGCTGCTGGAGCACGGGCGAGGCGAAGGTGTTGTCCACGCACAGCCAGGCGCCGTGGGCATGGGCTATGTCGGCAATGGCGGCAATGTCCGACACTTTCAGGGTAGGGTTGGAGGGCGACTCCAGCCACACCAGCTTGGTTTTTGCGGTAATGGCGGCAGCTACCTTGGCCGGATCAGTGGTGTCGCAGTACACGATATCGATGCCGAAGCGGCGGTACACGTGCTCGAACAGGCGGAAAGCCCCGCCGTACAGGTCGTCGATGGCCACGATCTGGTCGCCAGCCGAGAGCAGCTTCACCACCGCATCGATGGCGGCCAGACCCGAGGCGAAGGCGTAGCCGGAGTGGCCGTATTCGAGGGTGGCCAGGATGTTTTCGAGGGCGCGGCGGGTAGGGTTGCCGGTGCGGGCGTAGTCGTAGCCCTTGTTTACCCCGGGGGCCTCCTGTACGAAGGTCGAGGTCTGGTAAATCGGAACGGAGATGGCGCCGGTGAGCTCATCTACGGGAATGGACTGGAGGAGGCGAGTGGCAGATTGCATGGGTTTGGCCGTTTTGTGGTTAGACGAAAACGCACCTTGTTGCCCAGACACTTATGCAAGATTTCTTACCGAAAGAGCATAAAAAAAGCCCTCCCGACAAGTCAGAAGAGCAAGACCGCTGCAGACGGTAGGCATCTTTTAACTTATCTTCTTCCGCGCCGACCGAAGCCGACTCAGAACAGGATTTAGCACCTGGTATTTCTACTGGTTGCTAAGGCATCACAGGGCCTGTCCCTCCGCCTTTCTTGATAAGTGCTCCGTGGCATGGAGCGCAGGGCAAATGTACAACCAGAATTTATTCGTGCAAATAATTTTGAAAATATTTTGGAGCAGGTGGTAAGGTCATGCAGAGCGCAGCGAAGTATCTCACGTGCAATGGTAATTTGATTACTGATGCAACGTCAGCATGCGAGATGTTTCGCTCTGCTTAACGGCTGATAACCGCAAAGGCAACGGCCGCAAACCACGACCTTTGCCCGTATGCACACGTTGGAGCAATTGCGCCGCGGCGACTTGGTCGGCGCTACCCGCCTTGATCTATCGGAAAGCCTCATGGAGTTTCCCCGCGAAATATTCGAGCTGGCCGATACGCTGGAAATCCTCAACCTCTCCGGCAACGCGCTGGCGGAGCTGCCCGCCGACTTGAGCCGCCTGCGCCGGCTGCGTATCCTTTTCTGCTCCGACAACCAGTTTACCGAGGTGCCCGAGGCACTAGGGAAGTGTTCAGAGCTGCAGATGGTGGGGTTCAAAGCCAACCAGATCCGTACGCTGCCGGCCACCGCGTTGCCACCCAGGTTGCGCTGGCTTATCCTGACCGACAACCAACTCACCGCGCTACCGCCCGAAATCGGCCGGTGCCACGAGCTCCAGAAGCTGATGCTGGCCGGCAACCAGCTTACCCATCTGCCGCCCGAAATGGCGGCCTGCATCGCCTTGGAGCTGCTGCGCATCTCGGCCAACCACCTTGGGGAGCTGCCGACGTGGCTGCTCAGCTTGCCTCGCCTGAGCTGGCTGGCGTTTGCCGGCAACCCACTCAGTGAGTACATCGAAGCCGCCGCGCTGGCCGCGCATCCCATACCAGAAATCAGTTGGGAGAAACTGGCTATCCAGCAACAGCTGGGTGAGGGCGCTTCGGGGGTGATTTACCGGGCGGAGTGGCAGGATCCTGCAGCCCACGAACCGGTTGCCGTGAAGCTGTTCAAGGGCGCCGTGACCAGTGACGGGCTGCCGCATAGCGAAATGGTAGCCTGCATCAGTGCCGGGCGCCACCCCGGCCTGATTCCGGTGCTGGGCAAGCTCAGCCGCCACCCGGCCGCCGCTGAAGGGCTGGTGCTGGAGCTGCTGGACCCAGCTTACCGCGTGCTGGCCGGCCCGCCCAGCTTTTCCACCTGTACCCGCGACGTATATGCTCCCGGAAGTTTATTCAGCCTGGAGCAGGTGCTGCGCATAGCGCACGATGTAGCTTCGGCGGCGCGACACCTGCACGCTCAGGGCCTGCTGCACGGCGACCTGTACGCTCACAACACGCTGGTGAATGCAGCCGGCAAGGCACTGCTGAGCGACTTTGGGGCAGCCAGCTTTTTCGATAAACAGGATAATGCCCGGGCTGAGGCGTTGCAGCAGCTGGAGGTACGGGCCTTTGGCTGCCTGCTGGAAGAGCTGCTGACGCGTTGCCAAAGTGAGCCTGCCGACGCCGCTACGGCGGAAAGCCTATGGGCCTTGCAGCGCCTTTGCGCCCAGCCAATGGTAGCAGCGCGGCCCTTGTTTATCGAAATAGTACAACTGATAACCGGCCTGCAAGGGTAGTGCGTCAGCTTTGGCGGGCCAGCCACGCGTAGCCCGAGGCCAGGTCATCGAACAATACCACCATGGGCCGCGTGACGAAGAGCATAGCCGTTTCCATGGACTTGCGGGCAGGCCAGTGTGGCGGGCAGATCCAGGCCACGAAGCGCACCCCCTGGTCGGCCAGGGTGGCATAGTAGTGGCTGCCCACCCAGCGCGCTCCTCTGTCCCACTCGCTCGTTACCTGGCTGTTGTCGTTGAGCATTTTGGTACACGCACAGCTTTGCAGATGCTGCAGCACTAGCTCGCCGCCCTTTTTGGAAGACACTGCATCGTGGTGGCCTTTCCATTCTACGTAAAGCCACTGGTTGTCTTCGTCGAAGGCAATAGATAGCGAAGAAGTTTCATGAAAATACTGCATCGTGGAAAGAGCAGCGCCAGGGGTAGGGGAGCGGTGCCAGTCAGGAAGATACGGGTTGGTTATGGTTATTGTACTATATAGAGCACACATATCTGTGTGACAGCAAGCCGGGCCCGGGAAACGTTTCGTCCTGTCTGCTACGTAAAACCAGGTAACGCTCTGTTCTGCATTTTCACTTCCACTTATCCGCTGTTTTCCCATGCGAATGCCCGGTATGAACCGCCGCCCGCGCCCCGATTACAATGACCGCTACACCAAGTGGGGCTGGTACACCATGGCGCTGATTGCCGCGGTCTGGGTGATATACGAGCTGTTCTATAAGTAACCCGCAAGCTGCCTGCGGCCGGAGCCAGGCTACTGCCCGTACCTCATTTAGTTACAACGGCTTGCTTTGGTAGCGGCCAAAAAGCGGCCAAAACCAGCCAGTTGCCGTATTTCGCCCCATGACGCCTTCCTCTGCTTCTTCCAACCTTTCCGGTTTCGTGCGCGTGCGCGGCGCCCGGGAGCACAACCTCAAGAACATCGACGTTGACATTCCCCGTGATGCCCTGGTGGTGTTTACCGGCGTGTCGGGCTCGGGCAAGTCGAGCCTGGCGTTCGGCACGCTCTACGCCGAGGCCCAGCGCCGCTACCTCGAGTCGGTGTCGCCCTACGCGCGGCGGCTGTTTCACCAGATGGCCGTACCCGAAGTCGACGCCATCGACGGCCTGCCCCCGGCCGTGGCCCTGCAGCAGCAGCGTGGCACGCCCACTGCCCGCTCGTCGGTGGGCTCCGTAACCACGCTGTCCAACCTGGTGCGGATGCTGTATTCCCGGGCCGGCGACTACCCGGCTGGGCAAGGCATCGTGTACGCCGAAGGCTTTTCGCCCAACACCCCCGAGGGCGCCTGCCCCAACTGCCACGGCCTGGGCCGCACCTACGAAGTCACGGAGCAGACCATGGTGCCCGACCCCACGCTCACCATCCGGGAGCGGGCCATTGCCGCCTGGCCCCAGGCCTGGGGCGGGCAAAACCAGCGCGACATCCTCGTGACCCTGGGCTTCGACGTGGATACGCCCTGGCAGGCTTTGCCGCAAAAGGACCGGGACTGGATTCTGTTTACCGACGAGCAGCCGGTGGTGCCGGTGTACCCGGGCTACTCGCCCCAGGAAACCCAGCGGGCCCTCCGGCGCAAGGAGCCGCCCAACTACATGGGCACGTTCACCGGCGTGAAGCGCCACGTGCTGCACACCTTCGCCACCACGCAAAGTCCGCTGATGAAGAAGCGGGCCCTGCAGTACATGCTCAGCACCGAGTGCCCGCTCTGCCACGGCAAGCGGCTGCGCCCCGAGTCCCTGGCCGTCACCTTCGCCGGCCTCGACATTGCCGACCTGTCGCGCCTGCCGCTCAAGCGCGTCGCGGAGCTGCTGCGCCCGTTTGCCGACGGCACCGCGGCCGGCCGCAAAAAGCAGGATTCCGCTCATCCTGAGCAAACCATTGTGGCCCGGCGCATTGCCGAAGACCTGGTGGCCCGCCTCGGCGTGCTGCTCGACCTGGGTTTGGGCTACCTCGCCCTGGAGCGCAGCACGCCTACCTTGTCGCCGGGCGAGCTGCAGCGCCTGCGGCTGTCCACACAGCTGTATTCCAATCTGTTCGGCGTGGTGTACGTGCTCGACGAGCCCAGCGCCGGCCTGCATCCGTCCGACACCGAAGCCCTGCTGCAGGCCCTGGCCAGTTTGAAAAAAGCTGGCAACTCGCTGTTTGTGGTAGAGCACAACCTCGACGTCATCCGCCAGGCCGACTGGCTGGTGGACGTGGGTCCGGCCGCCGGGGAGCAGGGTGGGGAAGTCCTGTACAGCGGCCCGCCGGCGGGCCTGGCTGCAGTGGATGCGTCCCAGACCCGACGCTATCTGTTTACTGCTGAGAAGAAGCTGACACCTCGCCAGCCGCGGGAGCCGCGGGGCTGGCTGCGTTTGCAGGGCGTGACGCGCAACAACCTCACGGGCCTCGACGTGGAATTTCCGCTGGGCGTGTTCACCACCGTTACGGGCGTGTCGGGCTCGGGCAAGTCAAGCCTGGTCAGCCAAGTGCTGGTGGAACTGGTAGCGGCTGAATTAGGAATTAGTAATGAAGAATTAAGAATTGACGCGGAAGAAGCAGAAGATGCAATTCTTAATTCTTCATTGTCAATTACTAATTCTCCGACCGAAGGAAGGATTGTGGCCGGCATGGAGCAGATCAAGCGGCTGGTACGGGTCGACCAGAAGCCCATCGGCCGCACACCCCGATCCAACATGGCCACCTACACCGGGTTGTTCGACCACGTGCGCAAGCTTTTCGCCGCTACTCCGGCGGCCAAGAAGCGCCGCTACGATGCCGGACGATTTTCCTTTAACGTCGCCAAGGGCCGGTGCGAAAACTGTCAGGGCGAAGGGTTTGTGATGGTGGAGTTGCTGTTTCTGCCCAGCGTATACGCGCCCTGCCCGGTGTGCCACGGGGCCCGCTACAACGCCAAAACCCTCGAAATTACCTACCGCGACAAAAACATTGCCGAAGTGCTGGGCCTCACCGTGGATGCCGCCGCCGACTTCTTCGACGAGGAGCCAACCGTGCTCCGGGCCCTTACGGTATTGCGCGAAGTGGGCCTGGGCTACCTGCGGCTGGGGCAGCCGGCCACCGAGCTGAGTGGGGGTGAGGCCCAGCGCATCAAGCTGGCGACCGAGCTGCAGCGGGCCCAGCGTGGCAATTCCCTTTACGTGCTCGACGAGCCCACCACCGGCCTGCACCCATCCGACGTGGAAAAGCTGCTCGTCCAGCTCGACGGCCTCGTGGAAGCCGGCAACACCGTCATCGTGGTGGAGCACGACATGCGCGTGGTAGCCGGCTCCGACTGGGTGCTGGACATCGGCCCGGGCGCCGGCGACGAGGGCGGCAAGGTAGTAGCCGCCGGGCCGCCGGAAACGGTGGCGAAGGTGAAGGAGAGCAAAACGGCGCCTTACCTGGCGCGGTTCCGGAGCCGGTAGATGACATAAGCCGCCTCGTTTTGCAAAACTGTTCAACTCTGCGTCTGGCTGTTTCTTGTTGGTCTGCTGAGCAACGAAAAGCTCTGGCTGGAGCGCTAATGGAGTTCGATGGGAACTGCCCGAAAAGTCTGATCTGAGTGTGGGGATAATGCATTAAGTCAGCTGCTTAAAGCCGTTGACGGGAAGATTCAGGAGTCTGGTAGGTCGAAAAGCTGGGTGGGTGCCTCGTGGTAAGGCTGTTTCCTTGCGGCTCTACTCACCTGCTGCCCGTTCCTATGCTGCGCCACCTTCCGCTTGCCCTCGTGTATTCCCGGTTGGTCCTTGGCTTGGTAATTCTGCTTGGCTGCCTGCTGCTGCCGGCCGAGCCGCTCACCCGCCCGCTGGTGGCTACGCTCGTGGTCATTGGCCTGCTTACCGACGTGTTCGACGGCATCCTGGCCCGGCGCCTGGGCGTGGCTACCCACCGGCTCCGCCGCCTCGATTCCAGCGTTGATACGGTGTTCTGGCTGTGCATTGTGGCCGGTACACTCCGGTTGTGGCCACGCTTCTTTCCGGATAATGCGTTGTGGATTTGCCTGGTGCTGGGGCTCGAAGCCCTGACGTACGTGGTCAGCTACCTGCGCTTCCGCCGCGAAATTGCCCTGCACACCCTGGCCGCCAAAGCCTGGGCTCTGCTGCTGATGGCTACTATGCTGCAGCTGATTCTCACCGGGCAGACGGGGCTGTTATTCTCGGCGTGCGTGGTACTTGGGGTGCTGAGTCGGCTGGAAACCCTGGCTATTGTCGGCACCCTGCGCGTGTGGGCGGCCGATGTGCCTTCCCTCTACCACGCCCGGCAGCTGCGGCGGGGGCAGGCTATCCGCCGTCACCCACTGTTCAACGGTTAGGTAGAGCATAATGCTCGGATCTGCATCCGATCCGGCAAGCATTCGTACACCTGGGGCGACAAATGCTCACCTTCGCCCTCCGATTGTATGCTGCCCCCATTCGTCGAAGAATTCCTGCGCGACCCGTCCACCGTCGGCTCCCTGATTCCCAGCTCCCGCGACCTGACCGGGAAGGTAGTCGAGTCCATCGACTTCGACCGCGCCGCCTGCATTGTGGAGTACGGGCCCGGCACGGGCGTCTTCACCGATGAGCTGATCAAGCGGCGCCGGGCCGACACCGTGCTGGTATTGATGGAGGTGAACCCACGCTTCTGCGAGCAGTTGCGGGAGCGGTACGCCGGCCAGCCGGGCGTCCACGTTATCGAGGACTCCGCCGACAAAACCGGAAATCATTTGGCGCGGCTCGGCATTGAAAAAGCCGACTATGTGGTATGCGGGCTGCCCTTTACGTCTCTCTCGCCCCGGCTGGGCTGGCGCGTGCTGGAGCACACGCGTAACATTCTGGCTTCCGACGGGCAGCTGATTCTGTTTCAGTACACCCTGCAGAATACCCGGCTGTTCGAGAAGTTCTTCCGCCCTCTGAAGCAGGACCATGTGCTGCTGAACCTGCCGCCGGCCTACGTGCTGGTGTACGCGCCCAACCCGGAGCCGGTCCCGGCAGAGTAGCCTGGCTCAGCCCGCGTCTGTCACCACGCGGTATTCGGGGTCTTCCAGGATGTTGACTTCGATTAGCGCCCCGGCATTCTGCAGCAGCCGGCGGCAGTCGGGGCTGAGGTGACGCAGGCGCAGGGTTTTGCCCTGGCGCTGGTACCGTTCCGTGAGCTTGTTCAGCGCGTCGATACCCGACATGTCGGCCACCCGGCTTTCCCGGAAGTCGATGACTACCTCCGCCGGATCAGCCTGCACGTCGAACTTATCGGTGAAAGCCTGCACCGAGCCAAAGAAAAGGGGGCCGTAGATTTCGTAGTGCCGGGCCCCGGCATCGTCCACGTGCTTGCGGGCCCGGATGCGCCGGGCATTCTCCCAGGCAAAGGCCAGCGCCGACACCACTACGCCCAGCAGCACGGCCAGCGCCAGGTTCTGCGAAACGGCCGTTACGATGGTCACTAGCAGCATCACCAGCACGTCGGTACGCGGCATGCGGCGCAGGATGCGCAGGCTGGCCCACTCAAAGGTGCCGATGACGACCATGAACATGACGCCCACCAGGGCTGCCAGTGGCAGCCGCTCAATCAGCTCCGAGCCAGCCACCACGAACAAAGCCAACGCCGCGGCCGCCACCACGCCCGACAGCCGCCCTCGGCCGCGGGACTCCAGGTTCACCATCGTCTGCCCGATCATAGCGCAGCCGCCCATGCCGCCGGTCAGGCCCGAGGCCACGTTGGCCAGGCCCTGGGCTACGCAGTCCTGGTTGCCCCGGCCCCGGCTGTCGGTCATTTCGTCGACGACTGTCAGGGTGAGCAGACTTTCAGTGAGGCCCACCAGCGCCATGATGACGGCGTAGGGAAACACGACCACCAGGGTATTCCACGCCAGCGGCACCTGGGGCAGATGAAGCCGGGGCAGCCCGCCCGCAATGGAGGCAATGTCGCCCACCGATTTGGTTTCGAGCCCGGCCCCAACCACCAGCGACGACACCACCACGATGGCAGTGAGCGAGGCCGGCACGGCCCGGGTGAGCCGGGGCATCAGGTACACGATGCCCATCGTGAGGGCTACCAGTCCCAGCATCAGCCCGAGCGGGGCGCCCGTAAGCCAGTGCTCGGCGCCGACTGCGTCGCGCACCTTGAACTGCTCGAGTTGAGCCATGAAGATGATAATGGCCAGGCCATTGACGAAGCCATACACCACCGGCTGGGGCACCAGCCGGATAAACTTGCCCAGCCGCAGCAGGCCAATGCCCATCTGCAGCAGCCCCATCAGCAGCACGGCCGCAAACAGGTACTCCACGCCGTGCTGCACCACCAGACTCACGATAACCACCGCCACGGAGCCGGCCGCGCCGGAAATCATGCCGGGCCGGCCGCCGAATACGCTGGTGACAAGGCAGATGACGAAGGCCGAGCCGATGCCCACCAGCGGGCTGATGTGGGCCAGCAGCGCAAAGGCTACCACCTCCGGCACCAGGGCCAGGGCAGTAGTCAGGCCGGCCAGGATTTCGTCTTTAACGTTTACTGTGTACTGGGCGAAATAAGACTGAAGCTGAAAAGAAGCGGGCATCACAAGCGGAAAGCAAAAGAAAAGCCGCCCACACTCGGTAGGGAGCAGCGGCATGGAGCACAACGAGCCAATTGTTAAGGTAGAATGAGCCCGAGCCGAAGCAGCAAAGGTAGGGCTGCCCGCGCTAGAGGCGGCAATGGCTAGTTTTCTACGGCTGATTATAGCGTTTGGCCGGCTACCGCCAAAGGCTGGAATTGTTCAGATTAAAATGCTTTATTCTTATTTTAATTAAATTCTAACACACTTATAATTCAATTTTAATTCTGGTAGTTACAATGGTCTTTACCTTTGTGACGGTCGAATTGGTAGCTGCGCTGGTTTATCAGCTTACCCTGGCTGCTATCCGCAGTCCTGCTGATTCCGCCCGGTCCGGCTGCTCTGGCCACCGCCTCCCCGCCCTGCTTCTGCCTTCCCACCCGGTCTACTGCTTTTCGCTGCTGTTAAAGTAGCGCTGAAACTTTCATGCCGTTTTCCTCTCACCTATGCTGACGACTTTCCTGCCTTTCCTGTTGCTTGCTCTGCCGGCCAACCTGCTGCTGACTTCTTCGCTGGGCCTGGGCCTGGTGGGGGTGCTGGCAGGCCTGGGCTGGCAGCTGCGCAAAAAGTGGCGGCCCGCCCGCCGCCCGGCTTCGGCCACCCGACTGCAGCCGGGCCTGCAGCAGCTTCGCCTGGGCCAGCACGTGTCGTTTCTGCACAAAGCCACCATGCTGACCACCCTCAATAAAGTGCCCGCCAATACCACCGTGGAAATAGACGGCACCTTGTCCGCCTTTATCGACCCCGATGTGCTGAGCGTTATTGAGCTGTTCCGGGAAAGGGCCCGGCCGCGCAACATCCGACTGCTGCTGCTGCGCCGGGCCGCCGACTACGCCCGCCACCTGGCCGACCAGCCCCGGCTGAGTTTTCGGGAACAGGAATTCACGGCCTTTTACCCGCTTTTTGCCCAGCGCAACTGGGTGGCCAACAAGCTGCAGCAGCTCGCCGATTATCCTCCCGCCGTACCGGCGGTGCCGCCCCGGTTTCTGTTCGTAGGCTTTTCTGAGGCACCGGTTGCCGGCGTGGCCGGGCCAGGCGTGGAGCCCCGGCAGGTGTTTGGCCCGCGCTCCGCCGCTAACGTGGTGGTTAGCACCGAGCTAAGCCTGCCGGCTGTGCTCCGGTACGCGGTGGAGGAGCTGCAGGTAGAGCATATAGTGCTGTGCGGGCACTATGAAGGACAGCCTGCCGCCGCCCCCGCCGCTTCGGTGGAGGCCGCAACGGGGCGCAGCTGGCTTACGGCCGTGCGCGAAAGCCCGGCCCCGGCTGAAACCGGCGAACCGGAAACCGACCAGGAGCGCCACGCCCGCCTGGTACGCCTGCACATCATCGGGCAGCTGTATGAGCTGCGGCAATCCTGGGCCGGGCGGGGCAACGTGCCCCAGCTGCACGGCTGGGTATACGACCGCACCGGCGGCGTACTGCACGACCTGGGCGTAGACCTGCGCCGGGGCTTCTCGGAATACGAGATGCAGCTGCGCTACCAGCTCACGCCCGAGGGCCTGCGCCCGCTGCCCGGTGAGCTGCAGCAGGAGCCATTCCTGTATGCGGTGCAGACGGATACCCGCCCGGGCCCCGTGCTGGCCATTCCGCCCCTGGATAGCCACGGGCCCCTGGGCGTGCCGTAGCCGCTCCCCCGCTAATGGCCGGGGGTATTCGGCCGCACTTCCTTCAGTTCTTTTCCCTCATTTCCTGTTGGCTCTGGCCGCGTGGCTTACCTCCTGTTGCCCTATGTTACTTGACACCAAGCTGCCCGTCTCCTACATTTTCACCCGCATCAAGCCCGACGTTATCCGGGTTCTGCTGATTTCAGTAGTGTTTCAGCTGCTGAAGATGTTTTTTGTGGATTACCTGCCGCGCATTCCGCTGCAGCTGCCTACCATCCTGGGGAGCTGCATTTCCCTGCTGCTGGCCTTCACGCTCAATCAGTCGTACGACCGGTGGTGGGAGGCGCGCAAGGTCTGGGGCGCCATCGTGAATGACTCCCGCTCCCTGGTGCTGCAAATCAAGGGCTTTGTGGCCGAGGCCGTGCTGCATCCGCCGGATGGGGAGTCGCCGCTGAAGGCCATTGCCTACCGGCAGATAGCCTGGTGCTACAGCCTGGGCGAGGCGCTGCGCGGACAGGATACCACCGCCACGCTGGAAAAATACCTGCCCCGCCCCGAGCAGAAGTACGTGCAGCCCCACCGCAACAAGCCCCTGGCCCTGCTGGCTTTGCACACCGAGCACATCCGCAGCCTCTACCGGCAGCAGGCCCTCAACGACTTCCAGCAGGTGCAGCTGGATAGTACCCTGGTGCGCCTCTGCGACGCCATGGGCAAGGCTGAGCGCATCAACAGCACGGTGTTTCCGGTAAGCTACCGGCTGCTGGTGCACTTCTTCATCTACCTGTTTCTGATGACACTTTCCCTGGGACTGGTGGAAACGATGGGGCTCTGGGAAATTCCGGTGCTGCTGGTTACGGCTTCCACGTTTTTTCTGCTGGAGCGCACCGCCCGCTACCTGCAGGACCCCTTCACCAACAAACCCACCGATACGCCCGTGACGGCCATTGCCCGTACCATCGAAATCAACCTCAAGCAGCTGGTGGCCGACCCCGAAGTGCCCGCCCCGGTGCAGGCCGGGGAGTATTACCTGATGTAGGCTGACTCTGCCCGCTACTGCGTGAAGCTGAGAAGCTCCAGGCGCTGCAGCAGCTGGCCGGTTTCGCGGGCGTAGTAGTTGGCGTGTGCCAAGCCCAAGCCGGGGGCCACGTACTCTTCGCGCTTCTGAATGAGGGGCGTGGCCTGGCCGGGGTAGAGGTACTGCAGCTCAATATCGTAGCGGATGGCATGGTAGCGGTGCCAGGAGGTGGCCACGGGCGCCGGCTGCGCGCCGCGCCAGGTGAGCACCCACAGGGAATAGTCGGGGTACTGGTAATTGTAGCCAATGGAGCCCCCGAAACCCGCATTGGCGTAGACGATGATGCCCTCGGGGTCGGCGGGGTTGTAGCGCACGTAGCCGTTGTGGTTGTTCTGCACCAGCTCCTTGGTGCTGAGGATGTACCAGATGTGCCGGTCGATAATGGTGTCGCGCACCACGGAGCGGGTGGTGGTGGTGCTGTCGATGGCGGTGCCGTTGGCATCGAAGGCGTAGCGGCGGTACACCCAGGTGCTGCCTACGCGCAGGGGCACTACCTGCTCGGCCATGGGGGCGGACGCATCAAGGTCGTTTTTCTGGCAGGAGACAAGCCCCGCGGCAAGCAGCGGAAGGCATCCAAGAAGGCGGAGAAGTGTGGGCATAGCAGGCGGCCGGCTTCTACGGGCCGGGCAAAGGCAGGAGCCCCGGCGGCCGGCGGAGGTTGCAACCTTCGGCGCCAACCTGGCAGAAAACAGGCCCGGCGCGGCCGGCGCTTCGCACCTTAAAGCCGCCGCCGTGCGTAAGGAAAAGCACAACCAACCGCACCGCAACCCAATCTTATGAAAGAGGAAAACACGCTGAGCCGGCGCCAGGTCATCAGTGGGCTGGGCGCCAGCCTGGCCGTGGCCGCCGTAGCGCCCGTGCTGGATGCCGAAGCCGCCAGCAGCCCCGCGGCTGAGCCGCTCCAGGACCCTACTACCAAGTACCCCAGGCCGCCGTTTAAAAGCCAGCAGCAGCCCTGGCCGGGGCTGGCCGGGCAGATGGAGCCCAGGCCCGACCACGGCGAGAAAAGCTACAAAGGCTCGGACCGCCTGAAGGGCCGCAAAGCCCTGATTACGGGCGGCGACTCGGGCATGGGCCGCGCGGCCGCCATTGCCTACGCCCGCGAGGGCGCCGACGTGGCCATCAACTACCTGCCGGCCGAGGAAGCCGACGCCAAAGAGGTTATAGCCCTTATCAGGCAGGCCGGGCAGAAGGCCGTAGCCATTCCCGGCGACCTGCGCGACGAAACCTTCTGCAAAAAACTGGTGGAAGAGGCCGTGAAGCAGCTGGGTGGGCTGGATATTGTGGTGAACAACGCCGCCCGGCAGCAGCAGCGCCAGTCGATTCTTGACCTCAGCACCGAGGACTTCGACGCGACAATGAAAACCAACATCTACGCCCCGTTCTGGATTATCAAGGCCGCGCTGCCCCACCTCAAGCCGGGCTCGGCCATCATCGGTACCACCTCCGAGCAGGCCATGGACCCCTCGGCCAACCTCTACGACTATGCCCAGACCAAGGCCGCTACCTCCAACTACATCCGCTCCCTGGCCAAGCAGCTGGGGCCGAAGGGCATTCGGGTGAATGGAGTGGCGCCCGGCCCCATCTGGACGCCCCTGCAGGTGAGCGGGGGCTCTACCCAGGAAAACCTGGTGAAGTTCGGGGGCGACAAGCCCCTGGGCCGGCCGGGGCAGCCGGCAGAGCTGGCCTCCATCTACGTGCAGCTCGCCGACCCCGGCGCTAGCTACGCTACCGGACAGGTGTACGGCGCTATGGGCGGGGGCGGCCTGCCGTAGGGGCCATATCCCCGGCCTTCTCTTCGGGTGGAGAGGGGGAGCCTGCCGATTGTTGGACGTGAAAAGGCCCTGGCGCGTTTGCGGCGGGGCCTTTTTTGGATGCTTATGCCGTCGGGGCTGGCGCGAGTTTAGCGCAGCGTAACTCGTGCCGGGCTATGGTGTGGAGGCTGGGCCTCCACTGCCGCGTCAGCGGCAAACTGGTTTTGCGCGGCTTGTTCGGGCGGTGGTTTCGTGGTGCGGGGGAGGCGCAGCCTCCCAATCATGGCTGGTCACGAGTTACGCTACGCTAAACTCGCGCCAGTGGGGGCGGGTGGTTTGGCGTAGAAGGGACCTGGGTGAAGGTGGCAGGAGCGGCCGGCGAGGCGGTGGAACCTATCGGAATGATGGTGGGAACGTGCGGGGAGGCAGTAGGATCATACGGAAGGCTGGTAGGAACGTGCGGAAGGTTGGTAGGAGCGCGCGGAAGAATGGTAGGAACGGTGGGAAGGATGGTCGGAGCGGTGGGTGAGGTGGTGGCGCCTTGCTGCTATGGGACAAGGGGCTTGCAAACTATTAAAGGATGAATATATTGAGGAGCTTTTTCGGGTGAAAAGGCTGATAATCATCTCCAATCCCAATTAGTATGAAGACTTATCAACAAAACCAGTTAACCATGTATGGAGCCGTGCTGCGCTTCCTGGCTGAAGATGGGGCCGCGCTGGCGGCCATTAAACGCATCGGGGCCGGGCGGGTGGCGCTGGCCGCCGTGGTGACGCGGCTGCAAACGGCGGCTGCGGCCCAGGACCAGAACACGACCGAAATCACCCAGGACCGCCGACAAGTGAAGGCCGAGGCGGCCGGCAAAGCGGAGGCGCTGCGCCTGCTGGTAGTGGCGCTTACCCCCGATGCCGCCCTACGCGGGGAGCTAAAGCAGCCGCTCAGTAAAACGCTGGCGGGCAAGGATGCTGAGCTGTTGCGCTACCTGCGCCGCATTGATGAAGCCGTAGGCACCCTGGCCGCCACCGACCTGACCGACGCGGGCTACGACCCCAAGGTGCGCACTGCCCTGCAGGCTGACATCAAGACGCTGACCGACACGCAGGGCGAGGCCCGGCAGGTGATTACGGGCGCCAGCACCGCTACCGACACGCTGGAAACCTTGCTGGAAGAGGCCAAAGCGGTGCTGGACGAGCAGCTGGACCCGCTGGTGCTGGCTCAGCGCCTGAAGCACCCCGAGCTGGTGGCCCAGTACGAGGCCGTGCGCCGCCTGGTGAAAACCGCTGCCCGCCGCACGCCCCAGTACCGGGGTGTGGCCCACTACAACCAGCCGGTGCTGGTGTTTGACCGGCGCACGGCCGGCCTGACTTCCCTCACGCTGGGCAACCGCAGCGGCAAGGGCATTGCCCTGCGCTACTATACGGCCGCCGAACCCACGGCCCGCCCCGCCGAGGGCCAGGGCCTGCTGGTAAAGCACAAAACCGACGTACACCTCTCCGACTACGGCCCCTTGGGCGACGCCGAAGCCCCGTATCTGCTGGTGCTCCTGGAGCAGGTGGACGGGGAGGGACGGTGGGTGGTGCGGTAGGGGCCTCACCCACCCGGCCTTCTCTCCGGGTGGAAAGGAGGAGCCGGACGATTGTTGGGCGTGAAAAGGCCCCAGCGCGGTTGCGGCGGGGCCTTTGGTTAGTGAGGTAATAACTAATCACTTTTATAGCGGATTCAAGAATGGTGTAATATGCGTCTATACACCGTTCCTGAATCTGCTATAGAACTTTTGCAAAAAAGATTGTCATCTTTGGAAATGTTGCATATTTGCACTGCAAGGGCAAATAAGAACTTGTTAAATAACAGAAGGAAGTAGTGACGATAGGAGCAATCATTGCTTAATGTGCTTGCTATCGGTTGCGACTGAACAAAGTGGAAACAAAGTTAGGCTAACCCCTGACTCCCCAGTCTCATTACGTTTAGAATTGCTCAACTTTGGAAACAAAAACAATACAAGCGATTCAATTGCCAATTCATTAGCCGTTGGCGCCCACTACTACCTTCTGTTATTTATTTATGATGTCTTTTGAAAGCTATTTTTCCAGAAAAGAAATAATTAAATGCCTAGTATCAGCTAGAATTTCTGAATCAAAAAAAGAAGAAGAGATTCATTTTTTGAGAAATATCAGTTCAGAGCATGAAAAAATGCCTGAATTAAAAATGGCAGATTTTTTTCCAAGTAGGAGGGCTTGGGTAAGACCTAGTGCAAAAGAGAGGAAGGGAAAAAGCAGTTCTAAAATTTATGAATACAGTCTTTTAAAGACAGTATTCATTTGCTTAGAGAAAGTTAACAAAGGTTTAATAATTGCGCCTGAATGGCTTATTAAACTTTTTAATAAAGTAGAAGAAATCCAAAAAAAATCTTGCATTAATAATGTTTATTTTCTGAAAAAACCAGTTATATTTCCTGTGTTAAAAGATGAAGTCAATCAAACGTACAGGCCTATTGCATTATATGATTATGTTGATAAAATAATTATAAGTAGAGTCGCTAAGTACTTAACAGATGTATTTGATAGTGATTTGCATAATTGTGCAGTAGCCTTCCGTTCTTCTAAAAAGAAGACAGTAGTCGATAATACACATCATGGAACAGTGAGTAGAATAATACAATATCAAAAAGAATATGGATATAAAAAATTATGGGCTGCGGAATGTGATATAAAGAAATTTTTTGATTGTGTTAATCATAATTTGGCAATAGAAGTTCTTAACGAAGCAATTGCAAGAGCTTCATTAAACTCGATAAAAGTTGATGAAAGGGCAATAAATTGGTATAAGGCATACTTAGATTCATATTCATTTAACAAGTACGTAAAGGAGCAAGAAATTGAATTATCAAAGAGAAGAAGAAAAAAAATATCTTTTGAATGGTTAGGGGAGAATGAATTTTATAAGCTATATCCAAAAGAAGATGTGTCTATATGTATTGGAGTGCCCCAAGGTGGAGCTATTTCATGCTTAATAGCTAACTTGATAATGCATAATGTAGATACGTCAGTACTGGATGGCGAGAGGGATGATATGTTATACTTGAGATACTGTGATGATATGATAATAGTGCATTCAGATCAATCTAGTTGCCAGAAAGCACTAGATAGATATTATTTTGCTTTGCAAAAATCTAAACTTATTGCTCATGATCCAGTAAATATAAGCGCTTATAACAAAGATTTTTGGAAACAAAAATCAAAAGCTCCTTACCGTTGGGCGAATCCTTTACTTGAAGCAGGAAGTGTTCCTTGGTTGTCATTTGTGGGCTATCAATTACGGTATGATGGCTATATAAGAATTAGATCAAAATCCGTTAAATCTGAGATGATGAAGCAAATAGCTGTAGTTGATTCTGTTATTAAATCAGTGAAATTTAAAAAGAAAAAACTTGCCTTTGATTATTCTCATGTAAAAATATCTAGAAGACAAATTGTTTATAGGGTTACAAATAAGCTTATATCTATGTCTGTGGGAAGGCCACAAATTGGTGTAAAAGGTGAGCCTCAAATGTGTTGGTCTTCAGGCTTTAAATTGTTGAGTAATGGAAATAGCTTTTATAATTCAATTAAGCGTCTTGACAAAAACAGGGAAAAGCAAATAATAAGACTCAATAAAGCATTGATTTCACTTGATGTTGTGACATTGCATAATAATATAAAAAAAGACAAAATAAAATACTTTGGTAAGCCATTTAGTTATATTAAATCTTTTAATAGATAGATCCAATATTAAGTAATGCCGCAGAGTAGTAATGGTTAAGGAGTTATTGTCAACACGAATTTAATACAGTGGAATACTCCTAATTAGAGCGTGTTTGGGAATTTGAAAAGAACGTCATGCTGAGCCTGCCGAAGCATCTCTACCGCTTCGTTTGGGGCTTTTTCAACGAAGCGGTAGAGATGCTTCGGCAGGCTCAGCATGACAGAAACGACGTTTTCATAAATTCCCAAACACGCTCTTAGAGTAGGAGGATAGTTAAATTAGACATTACAGAAGCTCCAAGGCTGCCGCCGCCCCTCCCTGCGTAGCTTTGCCGCATGGCCAAGAACCCAACCCCAACCAGCTTCGCCTGAGCCCGCTGCCCTGAAACTGCTGCGCCTGAAGCTGCAGCTGCAGGCGGCCGTATCCACGGAATGGGCGTTTGGGGCGGCCTGGCGCCTGTTCACCACGCCGCGGCGGCTGCCCGAGAAGCACTGGGAAGCGGCGGCCCTGGCCGGGGCGCAGCGCTTCACGGTGCCAAGTGGGGGCTACACCCTTGCGGCCTATGAGTGGAACCCGGCCGGCCAGCGCACGGTGCTGCTGGTGCACGGCTGGGAGCACCGGGCCAGCTTCTGGGGCGCTATGGCGGCCGGGCTGGTAGCGGCGGGCTACCGCGTAGTGGCCCTCGATGGGCCGGCCCACGGGGCCTCCAGCGGCCGGCGCACCACGCTGCCGTCATTTGCCCGCGCCGTGCAGGCCGTGGCCGATGCGGTGGGCGAGGTGTACGCAGTGGTGGCGCACTCCTTTGGGGCGGCGGCCACGGTGGGCGTGCCGGTGCGGTTCAACCAGGCCACCGATGGGGAGCTGCCGCGCCTGGTGCTGCTGGCTGCGCCGGGCAGCACTACGGCGGTGGCCCAGCGCTTCGCCGCGCTCCTGCACCTGCCCCCGGCCGTGGTTGCGCGCATGGGCCGCCACATCCAGGAGCAGCACGGCCGCGACGCCGAAAGCTTTAGCCTCATCCAGGTGGGCCGCCAGTTCCCGGCCGGCCGCGCCCTGCTTTTCCACGACCGTGCCGATGAGAGCATTCCCTTCGCCGAGGCCGAGGAAATTGCCGCCAACTGGCCGGCTCTGACCTTTCGCGCCACCACCGGCCTGGGCCACAACCGCATCATGCGGGATGAAGGGGTGATAGGGGAGGTGGTGGAATGGGTAAATGGGTGAAGAAACACTGTCATTGCGAGCAGCGCGAAGCAATCCGTCCTCTGAAATGTGCTTCACGTTCTTTTACCAGAAGGCTCTTACCCGTTGCGCACGGGTAAGAGCTTTTCACGTTTCAGGGCTGGGTGCGTTGCCCAAGACGGATCGATGCCGCCTGATGCGCGGAATGTCGTGCCTGCCAGAGCGGGTTACCAGTTGAAGCCAGGCCAACGCAGCAATGAGGCAGAAAGTGGCAGACTAGCAGGTGGCGCGTTTATTCAAACCGGGTAGCGCCGGCGCTACCCGGTTTGAAGCCTCCAGCAGGCTTGGCTGATGCCCCGCGGGTCTATTGCTCGTCTAGGTTTACGCTAAGTGTTCAGGTCGCGCTCAGGAGAACAGGCTGGATACTTATAATATAAATATTCTTAAATAAGAAAGCGTTACCTTACATGATAATCAGATCTATATAAGTCATGTGCTTGTGCTGTTTTTTGCACTAAGCCTCTACTTATCAGCAATGTCAGGTGGGGGCTTATATCCCGCCAGCAGGGCAGCTCACACCACAAGCAATAAGCATCCTGCCAACACCTGCTCCCTGGGGCTGGTGAATTCACCCGATGAAAGAAAGCGAAAAAAAGTACCGGCAGCTGATTGAGGCCAGCCAGGATTTACTGGTTACCCTGAATCTGAAGGGCATTGTCCTTGATATTAACGAGGCCGCCGTGACCCTGACGGGTGTAGACCGGGACGTGTTGATGGGGAGTGACTTTTTCAACTTATTTACCGAGCCAGAACTGGTGCGGGCAGCCTACCAGCAGGTAATGGCGGAGGGGACAATCAGCAACGTGCCGTTTATGCTCCGCCACACCAACGGCAGCCTGACGGAGGTTTTGGTTGATGGCTCCGTAAACAGGGACGAACAGGGAAAGGCCCTGGGAGCGGTGTTGGTAGCCCGGGAAGTAGCCGAGAAAAACTGGGCTACGGAGCTGGGCATTGCCAACAAAGAACTGGCGTTTCAGCACAACGAAAAGGAAAAGCGGGCCGATGAGTTGAGCATCGCCAATGAAGAATTGGCATTCCAGAACGACGAGAAAGAAAAAAGGGCGCAGGAGCTGAGCGTCGCCAATGAGGAATTAGCCTTTCAGAACAACGAGAAGGAAAAGCGGGCGCAGGAACTCATAATCGCAAACACTGAGCTGGCTTTTCAGAATGACGAGAAGGAGAAGCGCGCCCAGGAATTAGGCGTTGCCAACACCGAACTGGCGTTTCAGAATGACGAGAAGGAGAAGCGGGCGGCGGAGCTGAGCATTGCCAACACTGAACTTGCTTTCCAAAACGACGAAAAGGAAAAGCGCGCTGCCGAGCTGGGTATAGCCAACAAAGAGCTGGCGTTTCAGAACGACGAAAAAGAGAAGCGGGCCCAGGAGTTAATCATTGCGAATGCGGAGCTGGCCTTTCAGAACGACGAGAAAGAGAAACGGGCTCAAGAATTGAGCATTGCCAACATTGAGCTGGCGTTTCAGAATGACGAGAAGGAGAAGCGCGCGGCGGAGTTGGTCATTGCCAATAAAGAGCTGGCCTTTCAGAACGATGAGAAAGTGAAGCGGGCGGCCGAGCTGCGCGTGGCCAACTACGCCCGGGGCCTGATTGAGGCCAGCCGCGACCCGCTGGTGACCATCAGCCCGGAAGGCAAAATCACGGACATGAATATGGCCACGGTGTACATCACTGGCATGGACCGCGAGCAGCTCATTGGCTCCGACTTCTTCGTGTACTTCACCGACCCGCAGATGGCGCGTGAGGTGTACCAGGAAGTGTTTGCCAAAGGTACGGTGGCTGACTCACCCCTCACCCTCCGCCACAAAAACGGCAAGCTGACCGATGTGCTCTTCAACGGGTCGGTGTACAAAAATGACGAGGGCAAAGTGCTGGGCGTGGTGATTGTAGCCCGCGACGTGACCGACCAGAAGCGCATTGCCACGGAGCTCATTGAAGCCAAATTTGCGGCCGAGCGTGCCACCGTGCTGGCCGAGGAAGCCCAGGCCAAAGCCGAAAGCGCGGTGAAAGCCAAGCAGCAGTTCCTCAGCAACATGAGCCATGAGATTCGGACGCCCATGAACGCCATCATCGGCTTCACGAAGGTGGTTCTGAAAACGGAGCTGACCGATAAGCAGCGGGAATACCTGACGGCCATCAAACTCAGCGGCGACACGCTGATTGTACTCATCAACGATATTCTGGATCTGGCCAAAGTAGATGCCGGCAGGATGACCTTTGAGAAAATCCCGTTCAAGCTCGCGTCGTCGGTAACGGCTATGGTGCACTTGTTCGAAACCAAGATTCAGGAGAAAAACCTGGAACTGGTGATGGACTACGATACCAAAATCCCGGACGTGCTGGTGGGTGACCCCGTGCGCCTGCATCAGGTTATCCTGAATCTGGTAAGCAACGCCGTCAAGTTTACGAGCGAAGGCACCATCACCGTGGGCGTGCGCATGCTGGTGCAGGACAAGGAAAAGGTCATCCTCGAGTTTGCGGTTACCGACACTGGTATTGGCATCGAGGAAAGCAAGCTGGATACCGTATTCGACGATTTTCAGCAGGCGACCAGCGGCACCAGCCGCTTGTACGGCGGCACGGGGCTGGGCCTGGCCATCGTGAAAAATCTGGTGGAGCCCCAGGGGGGCACTATCAACGTGAAAAGCAAGGTGGGGGTAGGATCCATGTTCAGTTTCATCCTGAGCTTTGCCAAAACGCTGGAAAAAGCCAGCGCGGACATCAACCTGAATATTGAGCGGGAAGAGGGTTTCAAAAACGTCAAAATCCTGGTGGTGGAAGACATAGCCCTCAACCAGCTGCTGATGAAAACGCTGCTCGAGGACTTCGGCTTTGAGATGGAAGTAGCCGGCAACGGCAAAATTGCCCTGGAGAAGCTGCGTACGACCCGCTACGACATCGTGCTCATGGACTTGCAGATGCCCGTGATGAACGGGTTTGAAGCCACCGAATACATTCGCAACGAGCTGCGCCTGAACGTGCCCATCATTGCCCTCACGGCCGATGTGACCACGGTAGACGTGGAGAAATGCAAGGCTGTAGGCATGAATGACTACATCTCCAAACCAATTGACGACAAGCTGCTCTACAGCAAAATCATCAAGTACCTGAAGCAGTCTGACGCCGACCAAACGGCTGCGCTGTCTGCCGTTAACGTGCCGACGCAGCCCCAGACCTGCGTCAACTTCGACTACCTGAAACGCATCACCAAGAGCGACGCCCGCATGGCTGAAATGATTGGCCTGTACCTGCAGGAGATTCCGCAGCTGGTGCAAACCATGAAACAGGCTATTGCCGAAAAAGACTGGATGGCCCTGAAACGAGCTACGCATTCCATCATTCCCACCTTTGCCACCATGGGCATGGACCCGGAGTTTGAGAATATCACCAAATCCATTCAGGCTATGGCCGTGAACCTGATTTCCGTCGGTGATGGAGCCAGCCAGGAAGTCATGACCGGGCTGCTCTCCCTGTTCTCGAAGATAGAAACGGCCTGTGCTCAGGCCGCAAAAGAGTTGGAAGGGAAACTGCTATTGCTTGCGCAGGCCCTTGTGCCGGCGCAAGCGAGTAAGTCTGTAGCCAACTGATAGGCTACGCGTCTTTCATAGGCGTTCGAATAGGCGTGCTTAGTTGGTTGAAATGCATCGAGCAGTCAGCATGACGAAAAGCTGTGCTGAACCTTGCCAGCTGGGCGCGTCGCCTACCAGCGGGCCTGCGCAGCTGGTCGAGCTGCAGCACCCGAATACTTTTATTCAACCATAAAACCATCCACCACCCTCACACTGTGTCGTGGCCTTCAGCTGCCAACTCGCGGAGGACTTCGCGCAGACCGGTGGGCTCCTGGATCAGGTGGTGGACGTGGTGGAGGTACTCGGCCTCGGCGCGGAGGTGGCGCTTGAGCTGGCGGATTTCCTGCTCGCGCTTTTTGCCGGTGGTGCCGCTGAAGCCGTTGTCGCCGAATTTGAGCTCGTTCAGTTGGGTTTTCAGGTCCAGCTGCTGTTGGTGCAGGGCCTGGGTGTAGCGTAGCAGTAGGGTATCGTCGGTAGCCGCCGCGGGTGCCGACTCGGACAGGAGCTGCAGCAAGGTGTAGAGGTCGTTGGTTTCGTAGGCCTCCGTGATGCGCTGCATGAGCTGGTTGCGCTGCTCCCGAATGGCGTCGTCCTGGGTCAGGTCGGGGTGGTGAGTACGGGCCAGCTGACGGTAGAGGGTCTTGGTGTTCGACAAAAGCACCTGCTCCTGGGCGCGGGCTTGGTAGGCGGCAGCCTCTTCGGCTTTCTGCTGCCTGGTTTTGCGCCGGGCACGTGCCGCGGCCGCGGCCTGCTCGTGCGGGGGAAGGGTGGGGTCAAGGAGCTCGGGGGCAGCAGCGGGCGGCACGGGGGGCTTCTGCGTCCTCATCATTATCATCGGCGCGGCGGCGCGGGGCATACTTGCGCAGGATTTCGGCGGCATCTTCCCCGAATCGGTTTTGCAGGGCGCGGGCATTGCCTATCAGCAAAGCCGTAATCTGCTGTTCCTCCAGGCGACTGAAATAGCCCAGCAGCAAGGCTTCCTCCAGCGGGGCAAATAGCGCCTGGCGGGCGCGTACCACTTCCTGGGCGGCGGGCCCTACCTGCTGCCAGTAGCGGCGGCGCGCCTCGGCCTGCTCCTGCTGCAGCTCGCGCAGCCGCTGCCTAAGGCCTTCTACCTGCGCCACCGCCTCCCGAAACGCCTGCTGGGCCGGGGTGCCAGGTGCTTCGGTGGGGGCGGGCGTAGGCAGCTGGTTGGCGGCGGGCAGGTCGGTAAGCGGGTTGTGCAGGTTCATGCCCGCAAAGGTAAGGAGCGGCCGCCGCGGGCTCTACTGGGCCGAGAACCGGAAGGCAGCCGGCGTCTGGCCGGTTTTGCTTTTGAACAGACGGGTGAAATACTGTGGGTACTCGAACCCCAGTTGGAAAGCGGTTTCGTTGATGGTAAGGGAGGTGCCCAGCAGCAGGGTTTTGGCTTTCTCAATAAGGGCCTGGTGAATGTGCTGCTGGGTGTTCTGGCCCGTGAGGGTGCGCAGCATGTCGCTCAGGTAAGCCGGCGACACGTGCAGGGCATCGGCAAAGTGCTGCACCGTGGGCAGGGGCTGCCCGGTGTCCTGGCGGAAGTAGGCGGTGAGCAACTCCTCAAAACGGGAAAGCAAATCGTGCTCGGCGGGCCGGCGCGTGAGGAATTGCCGGTGGTAAAAGCGGTTGGCGTAGCTCAGCAGCACCTCCAGCTGCGAGACCAGCACGTCCTGGCTGAAGGCGTCGATGGGCTGCTCGTACTCGCGACGGATGTTGTCCATCAGGCTTTCCAGGGCTTGCTCCTCACGCTCGGAAAGGTGCAGGGCCTCGTGTACCTGGTAGGAGAAAAACCCGTAGCCGGCCATCTTCTTGCCCAGCGGGTAGCGGTGCAGCAGGTCGGGGTGAAACACCAGCATCCAGCCGCTTATCTCCGAAATATCCAGCCCGTCGTTGCCTTCGCAAAGCTGCCCCGGGGCGTAAAATGCCAGCACGCCCGCGTTGAAGTCGTAGGCGCGGTGTCCGTACCGGATGTTGCCCTTCAGGTTTTTCTTGAGCGCAATGATGTAGAGCTGCCGCAGCGCCGGGCCGGTAGGCGGCGTGAGGTGGCGCGTTTTCGCCAGATCAACCACCGTAAGCAGCGGGTGCGCCGGCGCCGGAAACCCAAAGTGCTGGGTGAAATCTGAAACAGTAGCCAGTAGGCGAAAGTCTTTGGCGGGTGGTTTCATAGGGAAGAGAATGAGTTGAACGTCATGCCGAGCGTAGCGGAGGCATCTCGAATGCTGATGTTGCTAACGTCACCGTCATGCTGAGTGGAGTCGAAGCATCTCTACCGCTTCGTTAAAACGTCATTCCGAGCGAAGTCGAGGGATCTTGCGTGCTGACGTCAGAATAGCATTGCAACATCAGCACGCGAGATTTCTCGACTTCGCTCAGAATGACGGACGATTATAGGTACAACAAAATCAGAAGCCATCTGGATAGGCGGCGCCGGCGGCGCTGCCTACGGGCATAATGGCGTCGAGGTCGGCCAGCTCCTGCGGAGTCAGCACGACGCTGGCGGCGGCCACGTTCTGCTCCAGATACTTGCGGCGCTTGGTGCCGGGAATCACCACCACATCCTGGGCCAGCACCCAGGCCAGGGCCAGCTGGGCGGGCGTCACATCCTTAGCGGCGGCCAGGGTTTTGAGCTTTTCCACCAGCTCCAGGTTCTTGTAGAAGTTTTCGCCCTGGTAGCGCGGGAACAGGCGGCGGGAGTCGGTGGGCTCGAAGTCGTCGGGCGTTTTGATGTCGCCGGACAGAAAGCCCCGGCCTAGTGGCGAGTACGCCACGAAACCGATGCCCAACTCACGCGCCGCTGCAATAATGCCCTCGTCCTCCACGCGCCGATCGAACAGGGAATACTCCGACTCCAGGGCCGAAATAGGATGCACAGCGTGGGCCCGGCGCAGGATGTCGGCCGGTACTTCCGAGAGGCCCAGGTAGCGCACCTTGCCTTCTTCCACCAGCCGGCTCATGGCACCCACCGTGTCTTCGATGGGCGTGTTGGGGTCGAGGCGGTGCAGGTAGTACAGGTCCACGTAGTCGGTGCCCAGGTTGCGCAGGGAGCGTTCAATGCTTTTGCGCACGTATTCGGGGCGGCCGTTGTAGCCCCCGGTCCAGTTCTCCTGTTCGTCTACTTCGAAGCCGAACTTGGTGGCTACGGTGTATTCCTGCCGGCGGCCGGCCAGGGCTTTGGCAATCAGCCGCTCGTTGAGCATAGGGCCGTAGAGGTCGGCCGTGTCGAGCATGGTCACGCCCAATTCCCGGGCGCGGTGCAGGGTCGCCAGACTTTCGGCCTCGTCGGCCGCGCCGTACACGCTCATGCCGTTGATGCCGCCGGTCATGCCCATGCAGCCCAGGCCTTCCACGGATACGGTGAGGCCCTGGCTGCCCAGGGGTACTTGTTTGATGGTGCTCATGGTGCTTGGGGTTGGTTGCGAGATGAAAGACAAAAGCTCCTGGCCTTTGTCCGGCACAAAGGTCCCGCACTACGTCCCCAACCGGACTATACAAACCGCCGCATCTGCAACACAAAACGAGGCTCCGGTTGCCGGCTTTTGAGGCGAGGCTGGAGAGCTTTGTCACCTGTCACCTGTCACCTGTCACCTGTCACCTGTCACCCATACACCTCATACGCCACCCGGAACGTGTTGCAGTGCGCGTCCACGATGTCGCGGAGCAGCTCGGAGTAGCCGCCGCCCATGCTGACGGTCACGGGCAGCTCGTGCTGGCGGCAGAGGCGCAGCACAAACTCGTCGCGCTGGCGGCAACCCTCCTGGGTGAGGGCCAGCTTGCCCAGCTTGTCGGTGGCCAGCACGTCCACGCCAGCCTGAAAGAAGATGAAATCAGGCTGCACTTCGCTTAGCAGGCGCGGCAGCGTCTCACGCAGAATACGCAGGTAGGTGGCATCGTCGGTGCCCAGCGCCAGGGCTACGTCCAGGTCCGACTGCTCTTTGCGCAGGGGGTAGTTGGCGCCGGCGTGCATGGAAAAGGTGAACACGCGCGGCTCGTGCTGGAAAATGCTGGCCGTGCCGTCGCCCTGGTGCACGTCCAGGTCCACCACGAGTATTTGCCGGGCCAGTTGGTGATAAAGCAAATGGGCGGCGGCCACAGCAATGTCGTTGAGCACGCAGAATCCTTCGCCCCGGTCCCGGAACGCGTGGTGGGTGCCGCCCGCTAGGCTCAGACCAATGCCATCCTGCAGGGCCCGCCGCGCCGACTCCACCGTACCGGCTACACTGCTCAGGGAGCGACGCACTAGCTCGGGGCTTTGGGGCAAACCCAGCCGGCGCACCTCGGCGGGGGAGAGGCGCAGCTCCTTCACCTTGTACCAATACTCGTCCAAATGCACGCGCAGAATGTCTTCCTCGGAAGCCAGGCCGGGGTCGTAGATGTCGGCGGGCTGCGCAATGCCCTGCCACAGCAGCTGCTCCCGAATGAGGGCGTACTTGGCAATGGGGAAGCGGTGACCTTCGGGCAGGGTGATGGAGTAGTTTTCGGAGGAAGCAAGGCAGGGCATGGCGCTACTTTACGTGGGGTGGCCCGCCCGGTTAGCGGCGCCGCTGCGGTTTCCCATTTGTGTAGAGACGCATACTTGCGTCTCGCCGTCCGCGCCGGGTGCTGTTCAACCATGAGACGCGAATACACGTCTCTCCACGCTGTACGCGCTATTTACTAATGATTAAATAACGCTGGTGATAGTCTGTAATTGCTCTGAAATAACGATGGTCATCGGGTTATTATTTTCTTAAACATGATCATGGCTAAGGCGAATAAAAATAATTGAAAATATTTTATGAAAAATTTAGTTAGAACAAAATAACCTTTCTACCTTTGATCCGTTCAAAAGCCCACAAGTACAGTTTCTAACACTTCCCTCGTCATGCGCCGGCACTACAATAAATTAGCAGTTACCCCATCAATGCTGGATAGCAAGATCCAGCCGGGGTTCGGCGCGTCAGCAGCAAGGTGAAGTTCTACCGATAGAGCATCCTACCGCGAAACGCCCGAATCCTGCCAGATTCGGGCGTTTCGTTTTTCAACTATCTGTTACCCATTCTCCTGCATCCCCATGCTTACGCCCACCCAGTTGCGCTCTATGCCCGTCGCTACCCGGGCCTTTGCTACCCGGTATCCTACTGCGCTTAGCTTGTCTGACTGCTCGCTTATTCAAAGCCGAAAACGCGGCTGCGAAAAGTGTAGCAGCTAAATCCAGGCAGCAAAAACTAAATTAATACTTCGGGTTTTCACTTTCTGTTTTATTGCCTTTGATAAGGTAATACGGAAAAGTATTGCCTTAATTTTTCAAATAAATAGTTTCTAAAACGCCAGTATTCGTGCGCGAATACCTGGCTGATTTCTCACGCCCTTTTTTTCGACTCGGTATGTACGAAGGTTTCCGCATTCTGCTTTATCCGACCGCGCCCCCGGCGCCAACTGCATCTGATTTTTCAATCGGTAAACGACCCCGTGAGGGCAACCCCGACCGATGGCTAACCGCCACAAACCCCCTCCCCGACAGGCCCAGGCTGCCTGCCACTCCCTAACCGCGCTTACCCGCCGCGTCGACTGGCGCAAATGGTCGGCGGCCCGGCAAATAGAGTTTCTGTTTTCTTTTTACACGCTGGCCGAGCTTCAGCAACAGGTAGAACCCCGCTCGCCGCTGCTTGGCCGCTTTGAGCACTGGGTGCTGGGCCGCACGCTTACCGAGCGGCAAGTGACGCGTAAAGTACTGCTGGAGCTAGCGGCCAAGCGCACCGACCTGCTGCAGCGGCCCGACACGGTGGCCGCCGTGGGCGGCCTCACCCGCTACTACCTGTTTCGGGTGCGGGAGCTGGACGACTGGCAGCCCGGCAGCCGCAACGTGTTCCGGCAGCTGGATAGCCTGCTGCGCCACCTTTTCGACCAGTACGGCGACGTACCGCAGTGGGTGCTGGAGCCCTGGAGCAGCGGCCAGTTTCAGCATAGTGGCGTAGATCTGCGGGAGCTAACCATTCACTTGGGCAGTGGCCGGGCGCTGCGCAGCTTTGCGAGCGTGCCGGTACCTCTCACCAAGCGCCTGGAGCACGAAATGCGGCGGGCTCCCGGAGGCTGCAGCTTCCTCGAAGCCTTGCGCTACGGTCAGCTGGCAGCCCGGGGTGCTCTGGCGTGGATAGGGCCGGTGCTGGAATCCCGGCTGGGCCGCGAAATAGGCCCCGACGACGAGTTCTGGCTGCGTGTGGCGGATTTCTTTGCGGCCTCGCCCATGGTCGACCCACGTCACTTCGGGCCCGTCTGCGACTGGATTCACCATAAACGCACGGTAGGCATCGAGCCGGAGCCGCCGCAGCCGGGTTTCTCGCTGCAAGGCCGCACCATGGCGGGTATGCTGGCGGCGGTGGAGCAGTGGCACCAGAAGCTAAGCCGGATGCCCCGGCACGCCGGACACTTGCTCACGGCCACCTGGGTGCCGCTGCCCATCCCCGACTTCGTCAGTGGCGAAGACGAGCGGGTGCGCATCAGTCAGCTGCGGACTTACAGTGAACTGGTGGATGAGGGCCGGGCCCTGCGCCACTGCGTGGCCTCCTATCTGCAATCCTGCCAGCAAGGGCGCTGTGGCATTTTCTCGCTTAAAATTGAGGGCGCACGAGCCCTCACGCTGGAGGTGCTGCCCAACCGCCAGATTGTCCAGGTCCGTGGCCGCTACAATCGGGGCCTCAACGAGGACGAACGGTACTGGCTGAAACGCTGGGCCCGCGACGCCCAGCTAACCCTGGCCAAGTACCTGTAGCGGCCTTGCCAACCCGCTGACCACGTAGTGGTGGCAGCTACCTGGGCCGCCGTTTGGCCGCACTTCCATTCTTCTCATCCTTTTACCACTCCCTCATGCGTTTCAACTTTAGCTTCCGCAAAACTCAGCCGGCCGCCGTGGTGAACCACGAGGGGGCCGTGGCTTACCAACTCACGCCGGCCTTGGAGCTGTACGCCGCCGTTGCCACGGCTGCCCTCAGCGACCAGTTCTACGAAAAAAGCCGATACCCGCCTGCAGCGCCTGCGTGAGCTGGTGGCGCGCAACGACCCACGCTTCGTGGCCCAGCTGGCCGTGTATGCCCGTGAGAAACTCTATCTGCGCACCGTGCCCCTGGTGCTGGCCGTGGAGCTGGCCCAGATCCACCGCGGCGACAACCTGGTGAGCCGCCTGGTAGCCCGCGTAGTACAGCGCGCCGACGAAATCACGGAGCTGCTGGCTTTCTACGCCCTGGCCAACCAGCGCCAGGGCACCAAGCAGCTCAACCGCCTGTCGAAGCAGCTGCAGAAAGGCCTTGCGCTTTCCTTCAACCGCTTCGACGGCTACCAGCTTGCCAAGTATGACCGGGCCGGCCAGGTGCGCCTCCGCGACGCCCTGTTTCTGGTGCACCCCGCCGCCAAAAGCCCCGAGCAGCAACACCTGTTCGACCAGCTGGTACGCGGCGAGCTGCCCACGCCCTACACCTGGGAAACCGAGCTTTCGGCCCTGGGACAGGCGAGCTACGCCACGGCGGCGGACCGGCAAACGGCCTTCCGCCAGAAGTGGGAAGAGCTGATTGGCAGCGGCAAGCTGGGCTACATGGCCCTGCTGCGCAACCTGCGCAACATCCTCGAAGCTGAGGTTTCGGCCGGGGCTATGGCGCAGGTGGTGGCCGCTCTCACCGATGCCACGGCCGTGGCGCGCAGCAAGCAGCTGCCGTTCCGCTACCTGGCCGCCTACCGCGAGTTGCTGGCGGTGCAGTCGGGTCACGTAGCGGCTTTGCTGGCGGCGCTGGAAACGGCCATCGGCCACTCCATTGCCAACCTGCGCGGCTTCGGCCCCGAAACGCGGGTGGTGGTTGCCTGCGACGTATCGGGCTCCATGCAGCAGCCGGTGTCGGCGCGCAGCAAAGTGCTGCTCTACGATGTAGGCCTGGTGCTGGGCATGCTGCTGCAAAGCCGCTGCGCCCACGTGGTAACCGGCATGTTCGGCAACACCTGGAAGCGGGTGGCCTTGCCTCAGGGCCAGGTGCTGCGCAACGTGCAGGAGCTCTACCGCCGCGAAGGCGAGGTAGGCTACAGCACCAACGGCCACCTGGTGGTGCAGGACCTGATCCGCCACAACGAGCGGGTGGATAAGGTGATGATCTTCACCGACTGCCAGCTCTGGAACAGCACCGGCAACGATGCCTCCCTGGCTGCAGTGTGGCGGCAATACCGCCGCACCGTAGCGCCCCAGGCCCGCCTGTACCTCTTCGACCTGGCCGGCCACGGCACGGCACCGGTGCAGGTACACGAAGCCGACGGCGTGGCCCTCGTGGCCGGCTGGTCCGATAAAGTGTTCGACGTGCTCCAGGCCCTGGAAAACGGCGGCACGGCCCTCACCGAAATCCAGCGGATTGAGCTGTAGGGCTATTCTAGGCTGAATTATTCGTGTGCTTATCGTTAGCCCCGATGGTTATGAACTGCTAACACTACGCGGCCGGGCGGCGGTCAATCCGGGCCACCGCCCACAAAAACGATTTTACCTTTCATCATGAACCGCGAACAACGACAGGAAATAGCCCGCCAAACGCTCCACGCGCTAAAGCAGGGAAGCTACCAAACGGCTACCGGCACCCAAGTCGATATTGGCAATTGGCAACGCACTGCCGAAGCCGAAAGCCGATTGTACCGGCCGCAGGAAGCAGCCGCTTTGCTGACCCCGAAAGGCTCCGATGACGCTGCTACCAAACCGGCGGAAGTGCGGATCTATCATGCCACCACGCTCGCCGCGGCGGCTGATCTGGCCAGCCAGTACCAGCGGGTTACCTGCCTGAACTTTGCATCGGCCCGCAACCCGGGCGGGGGCTTTTTGGGCGGCAGCCAGGCCCAGGAAGAAAGCCTGGCGCGCTCCACGGGACTATATCCGTGCATTGCGCAGTTCACCGAAATGTACCAGCACAATGCGCACCTCAATGGCCTGTACAGTGACTACCTCATTTACTCACCCGGCGTGCCGGTGCTGCTGACGGATGAAGGCGAGTGTCTAACCGAGCCCTACCAAGTGGACATCATCACCGCGCCGGCCGTGAATGCCGGGGCACTGCGCCGCAACAACCCGGAGCTGCTCGACCAGCTGGTGCCTACCATGCAGCGCCGGATTCAGCAGGTGCTGGCAGTAGCCGCCCAAAACGGGAGTGAGGCCCTGGTGCTCGGAGCCTGGGGATGCGGTGTATTCGGCAATGACCCCGCGCAGATGGCGGAGCTGTTTGCCGAGGCCCTGGCCGAACCAGCGGTTCGCAACCAGTTCCGGCGCATCGATTTTGCGGTATTCGACCCGAAGCCGCCTTATGCAACCTTACAGGCTTTTGAACAAGCCCTTACCTGACCAACCTTTTTACTGTCATGAAATCCTTCTCCTAAAATTCTTCGGAAACAGTGCCGTAGATCAGCCATGCTTCGCCCAACTGCGATGGAGGATTTAGTTCTTCGCCGTGCTCATACCACGGAGTATTGGTAGGCTGGTCGGGTTTATTGCCTGTTTCCTTTCGCCGCGGCCAAGCAGGCGGTCGGGTGCCGTCGGAGGGCATTTCTTCGTCTGGTTGAGGGCAGTGGTCCATGAGCCACGCCCGGGGTTCGACTCCCCATGGGCCTTCCAGCCCGTTGCCCCGGCCCTTGCTTGCGCCAGTGGCCGATACCTTCACCGGGTGTCGTGGCCTTCACGTACTTCGTGTTATAAGTTCGACTCTTATCGGGCCCACCAATACCGATAGCAGATTCAGAAACCGTGTCATGAAGCTGTAGAGACGCATACTTGCGTCTCCTCGTTGAACATGCGGCACAGACGATGAGACGCAAGTATGCGTCTCTACATTGTTCCCAAAACTGCTATAACATCTGGGCCCGTAGCTCAATGGTAGAGCAGAAGTGGGGCCTTTTTTACCCCGGCGAATTTTTCTTCATCATTCAAACAGGTGCCGTAGGAACGCATTTCTTCGCTCAGAACTGGTGCCGCAAGGCGTGCAGGTGCAAACCCTGCCTCGCTGCCTTTGGGTAGCGGGTGGCGAAATGTAGACGCGCCGGTAAATAAGAGCGCTCCGCTTGTTGCCCTGTCAGAATGATTCTTACACACTCGTTGGGTGCCGTAGCCTAGCCTTACTTCGCACTTTTAATGCCCGGGTCGCGGGTTCGAATCCCGCCCACCGCTTCGGCTGTGGTAGCTCAGATTGGTAGAGCAGGATATGCAGGCTGGGCGCCCTGTTGCCCCAACGTTTTTTCATCTGTTTGCCGGGTGCCGTAGGCGGGCGCTACTTCGCAAGTTGTTTCGTAAGATTCGCGGGTTCGAATCCCGTCATTGTCTTTCCCAAGGCAATGTGGCTGAGTGGTTGAAAGCGCAATTCCCTATGTGCGCCCGCCGTTTTTTGCCCCGGTAAGCAGCTTATTTTCCTGATTGGTGCCGTAGCGCCGCCCTACTTCGATTGGGTCGATGGGGTCGGAGGTTCGAGTCCTTCCTGCTTCTTCGGGAGCAGTAGCTCAGCTGGTTAGAGTACATACGGGCTGCGTAGTTGTTGCCCAATCAGGGGTGGGCGGGCAAGGTGGCGTCGGGCAGCATTCCTTCGACTGAAAATCTGAGGCTGCCCACCTGTACCCCTTGCCCGAACCTACCTGCCTTCCCGGCCGGATGCCGTAGGCCCGCGTTACTTCGACCTGTCTTGTCGGGTAGTATGCCTCAGGTGTACCCCAATGTGCGCGGGTCGGTCTGTTGCTCCGGCTCTCAGGGAAAAACACCCTTTTTTAAGGTGGAGTGCCGTGCTATTGGAAACAGTCTGATTCAGGCAGTTCCTGCTGACATGGTTAACCACCCCGCCCTTCGGGCACCCCTCCTTCAAAAAGGAGGGGAGTTCGTTCACAGCTCTTCCTTTACCCTTGAATAAGGAAGGGAGTTCGTTCACAGTCCTTTTTTTAACCTCACGCGACTTTGTTCGCACGACTAGTATGGCCAATCAATTACGCGGCAACGACCTTCGCCAGCTCGGATTTCCCGAAGGCCGGGCCATTGGGCTGGCGCTGGCCCAACTGCAGCGCAAACACCTCAAGCGCCTCTCGCACACCGATCAGCTGGCGCTGCTCAACCTCCTTCTGCAAACCCCCAACAACTTCCTCACCGACCTCGACTGGAGCCACACGGCCGCCGCGCTGCTGCCCGTGCCCAGCCGCCACATTGCCCTCACCGAGCGCAAGCCCTACGTCACGTTCGGGGCCGAGCACATCGAGGCCGGGGCCATTCACCAGATGGAAACGGCCATGAAGCTGCCCGTGACGGTAGCCGGGGCCCTCATGCCCGACGCCCACTTCGGCTACGGCCTGCCCATCGGCGGCGTGCTGGCTACCGACAACGCCGTGATTCCCTACGCCGTGGGCGTGGATATCGGCTGCCGGATGGCCTTGTCCATCTTCGCCTTGCCGCCCCAGTACCTCACCCAGCGGGTGCAGGAGCTGCGCAACGTGCTGCTGACCACTACCAAGTTCGGCAACCGGGACGTGTTCCGGCACGGCCAGAAAATAGGCCACGAGGTGCTGGAACGCGACGAGTTTGCTTCGATTCCCTTCCTGCGCAACAAGCACGAGTCGGCCATTGCGCAGATTGGCACCTCGGGCTCCGGCAACCACTTCGTGGAGTTCGGCATTGTCGAAATCACCGACGCGACGAACGAAATGGGCGTGCCGGTGGGCCAGTACCTGGGGCTGCTTTCGCACTCCGGCTCCCGCGGGCTGGGCGCGGCCGTGGCCCAGCACTACACCAACCTGGCCAAGGACGTCTGCAAGTTGCCCGCCGAGGCTCAGCACCTGGCCTGGCTCACCCTCGACTCCGAGGCCGGGCAGGAATACTGGGCGGCCATGAACCTGGCCGGGGACTACGCCTCCGCCTGCCACCACCAGATTCATCAGCGCGTGGCCCGCGCCCTGGGTGAGCGGCCCCTGGCCAAAGTGGAAAACCACCACAACTTCGCCTGGAAGGAGCGCCTCGCCGATGGCCGGGAGGTGATTGTGCACCGCAAGGGTGCTACCCCGGCTGGCAAAGGCGTGCTGGGTATCATCCCCGGCTCCATGACGGCACCCGGCTTCATCGTGCGCGGCCGGGGCGTGGCCGATTCGCTGGGGTCCGCTTCCCACGGGGCGGGCCGGCTGATGTCGCGCACCCGCGCCAAGGCCGAGCTGGGCGAAGCCGACGTGCGCCGCCACCTGCAGCAGCACGGCGTGGAGCTCATCGGCGGCGGCCTCGACGAAGCCCCTATGGCCTACAAAGACATCCACACCGTGATGGCAAGCCAGCAGGACCTAGTGGACGTACTCGGCACCTTCACGCCCAAAATCGTGCGGATGGATGGGGCCGTGTAGGCGGCATGTGGGTAGAAGCAAAAACACCCGTCGGAATTCCCGATGGGTGTTTTTATGTTGGCAGAACGACAAACTCCCCTCCTTACCAAAGGAGGGGATGCGGCGGCGAAGCTGCCGCTGGGGTGGTTGAGCCGTCCGCGCCGTCAGAGTGCCAAATCGTGCATTGGTATATGCATCCGCCTTACTGTATATTTATTCATGCCCAACACCTGCCATCACAACCGCCAGGAGCTAAAAGGCTCCCGCCGTGAGCTGCGGAGCAACCTCACGCCAGCCGAGGCAACGCTGTGGAAGTCTCTGCAAAACGGGCAGCTGGACGGACGTAAGTTTCGGCGACAGCATAGCGTGGGACCGTATGTGCTGGACTTCTACTGCCCCGCCGAACGGCTGGCCATAGAGCTGGATGGGCAAGGCCATTTTGATGTGGTGGGTCAGGGAAGAGACGAAACGCGTACTGCTTATCTGAGCAGCTTGGGCATTTATGTAGTGCGGGTGGAAAATAAGCTGGTGTTTGAGCAATTGGCCTGGGTGCTGCAGGGGATTCGACAGGCATTTTGGGATACTAGGAGATTATAAGTAAAAGCTAGGTGTAAGCGGCCCAGACGACGCAACCACCCCAGCCGCCGCTGAAGCGGCGGCGGCCCCTCCTTTGGTAAGGAGGGGAGTTTGTTCACGTGCAACCAACCTGCCTGTCTGCTAGCTGAACCGTAACCTGCAGCGGCGGCTTTGCGGTAGAGGAGTTCCACCCTTTGCTCTTCGTTATGGCTAAAGCAACCAACAAGCTCCACGGCAAAGACCTGCGCCAGCTGGGCTTCACCGACGATAAACAGATCAGCCGGGCGCTGGATATCCTCGACCAGCGCGAGCTACGCCGGCTCGATAAAGGCAGTGCCCTGGCCCTGCTGCGCGAAATCAAGGCCGACCCGTTCAAATACGTGCGCGACCAGACCTGGCGCCCCCTGGCCCAGGAGCTGGTGCCCCAGCCCAGCCGCGACGTGCAGCTCAACCCTAGCATCAAAGACTACCGCCGCTACGGCGACGCCTTCATTGAGGATGGGGCCCGCAAGCAGATGGACACCGCCATGCAGCTGCCCGTCACCATTGATGGGGCTTTGATGCCCGACGCTCACCAGGGCTACGGCTTGCCCATCGGGGGCGTGCTGGCCGTGGACAACGCCGTCATTCCCTACGGGGTAGGCATGGACATCGGCTGCCGCATGGCCTTGTCGGTGTTTGATATGCCGGCCCGCTACCTGGAGCAGCGCCGCGACGAGCTGAAAAAGCTGCTCCACAACCACACCCGCTTCGGGGGCAAGGAAGTGTTCAAGAATCCCGCCGACGACCCCGTGCTGGAGCGGCCCGAGTTCCGGGAAATCGGGGTGGTGCGGGGCAAACGCGAAGCCGCCATCAACCAGCTGGGCTCTTCAGGCTCCGGCAACCACTTCGTGGAGTGGGGGTTAGTGGATATTACGGCCGAAGACAACGACCTGAACCTGCCCGTGGGCCAGTACCTGGGGCTGCTTTCGCACAGCGGCTCGCGCGGGCTGGGCGCGGCCATTGCCCAGCACTACACCAAGGTGGCCATGAACAAGTGCCCGCTGCCGCCCGAGGCCCGCTACCTGGCCTGGCTCGGCCTCGACACCCAGGAAGGCCAGGAGTACTGGGCGGCCATGAACCTGGCCGGCGACTACGCCTCGGCCTGCCACCACGACATCCACCGCCGCCTGAGCAAGGCGCTGGGGCAGGAGGTATTGGCCAAAGTAGAAAACCACCACAACTTCGCCTGGAAAGAGCAGCTGCCCGATGGCCGAGAAGCTATAGTCCACCGCAAGGGGGCCACGCCGGCCGGCCAGGGCGTGCTGGGCGTGATTCCCGGCTCCATGACGGCGCCCGGCTTTATCGTGCGGGGCCGCGGGGAGCAGGATTCCATTCAGTCGGCCTCGCACGGGGCGGGTAGGCGCCTTTCCCGCACCCAGGCCAAGCTCCAGGTAACTGAAGGGGAACTGCGGCGCCTGCTGCGCGACCAGGGCGTGGAGCTTATCGGGGGCGGCCTCGACGAAGCCCCCATGGCCTACAAAGACATTCACCAGGTTATGGCCCACCAGCGCGACTTAGTAGACGTGCTCGGCTCCTTCCAACCCAAAATCGTGCGCATGGACGCCGGTGGGGCCGGCAAAAGCCGTTACGGCGGCGAGTAGAGGCGGGGCTTGCCCCCGCCCGCCGTGCGTGCCGGTGGATGGCCGCATTATAACCAGGGACACAGGCAAGATCCGTACTTTACTGCATACAATTTAGTGCCCGATAGCTCAATAGCAAAGAAGGCCCGGATGCATGCATCCGGGCCTTCTTTGCTATTGAAGTGTACGACAGCTTAACGGATCAGGCTTTTTGCCGGCGGCGCAGGTGGCGCACGCCCAGGCCCACGCCGGCTGCCAGTAGCAGGGAAGCTCCCCCGTCAATGGGAACAGCGGTGGGGTCCTCGGGCATGGGGCCACCCTCGGGTGGCTCCTCACTTTGAGCATGCACCAGCGTAGTGCAGCAAAACAGGGCCAGCATGAGGCCACCGGCGCGCAGAAGGAAAGGAAGTCGGTTCATCTGAAAAGTCTAAAGCTAATTCGAAGAAAAAGGAACCCGGTAGAGCGGCCGATGCCGGAGCACCGGCCGCTCGCTAGGTTTATTGTACTACCAGGCGCTTGGCAATCAGGCCCTGGGCCGTGCGCAGCTGCACGGTGTACACGCCTGGGGCAAGGCCCCGCAGGCTCAGGCTGCGCTGGTCTGCGGCCACGGCCTGCCGCCGTACCGTCTGGCCCAGGCTGTTGACCAGCACGGCTTCCACCGGCTGCTTGCTCAGGCTGGCGGGCAGCAGCACGCGCACGGCGTCGCGGGCGGGGTTGGGGTAGAGGGCTACCTGCTCACGCAGGGCCGCCGGGGCTGCGGCCAGCACGCTGTTGGCGCTGAGCACCAGCGTAAAGCGTGGGGCCTGCAGGCCGTCGGCGGCGGTGCTGAACGCGTAGCGGGGCTGGGTGCTTAGATCCGTCAGCTGGCCGGTCTGGGCGTCGCGCAAATAGGCTTTCATGCCGGCGGGCAGGTTCAGCAGCTGGGCCGCGTGCAGGGTGTAGGTGCCGGCCGCGGGCACGCGCACCGTCAGGGGCAGCTCCGTAGAGGTAGCCGCGTCCAGGGCGGGCAGGCCGCTGATGCTCATTTCCTCGGTGCCGGCCAGCAAGGCCAGCGAGAGGCCCGAGCGGACGGGGAACTTCACGGCATCGAACCTGGCGTCGAAGCCAGGGGTAGCGCCCTGCTCCCAATAGGCGTAGGCGGCATCGGCCTGGTCTTTGCCCAACAAGTCGAGCTGCACCAGGGGGCGCTGCTCACCAGTACCGCGCTGGAAGGCCGGGTTGGCGTAGGTCGTCAGGCGGGCGGCATTGCTGAAGGTGAGCGAGCCGGTCGTGCCGGGCGTGGTCACCCGCACAAAGAAGCCCTGGGCAGCGGCAATGTTCTGGCCATTAAACGGCACCCCGTTCACGAAGGAGCTATAGTTGCCGCTGTACTGGCCCGATGAGGCGAAGATGTACACGGCTCCGTTCAGGCCTGAAGCCCCGCTTTGGTAGAGGGCCGACCAGTCGATGGGCGAGGGATAGGGGTTGCCCAGCAGGTGCCAGCCGGAGCTGGGCGCGTCGGTCGTGGTGCGGGTGAGGCCGGTTTGGGTGATGGGGCCGTTGTTGAGCGTGCCTTCGAAATCGACCAGGGCCGTGCCGGGCAGGTTCACGGTGTAGCCGCGGCCGCGCTCCAGGGGGCTGCCCAGGCTGGCCGGGGAAAACCAGCCTTTGCTGAAGGGCGCCAGCGCGGTAGCCGGGCTGGTGTCGAGGCGCTGCTCGTCATAGCCGAATACCGTGGGGTAGGGTTTCGCATCGCCCGGGGTCGGGTCGGTGTTGTAGTCGTTATTCACCACGGGCGTGAAGCCAGAGGTAGCCAGGTCGGCCACGGTCGTGCTCACCACCGGGGAGGAATAGTGGCGGTAGCCCAGGCCGTTGTTGCTGGACATGATGTAGCGCTGCACAGTGGCAGTGCCCAGCACCGCGCCGCTGGTGTTCACCACGTGGGCCGTGCCTTCGGCATTGGAGAGCAGGGTCAGGTTGCCGTTAGAGTTCAGGTTGCCGTTGAGGAGCAGCACGCGCTGCACCTGTACCGGGCCACCCGCCAGCACGCCGGCCGAGCCTACCGTGAGGTTGTTGAACAGGGTAGTTGTACCGCTGATGGTTTGCGCAGCGGCACCCATAAAGCGCACTTCGCCGGTGCCGGTGCCATCGGTCAGGCCGCCGTTATTGGTGAAGGCGCCGTTCACCATGAGCACGCCGCCGTTGGCGGTGAAGAGGGTAGCGCCGCTGCCCAGGGTCAGGTTGTTGGCCTGCTGAGCGTCATCCACCACCGGGTCGTTGGCCACGTTGGGGATGGTTACGTTGCTGGTGGCGGTGGGCACCTGCATGGGCAGCCAGTTACCGGCCGTGCCCCAGTCGGTATCCACGGCGCCGGTCCATACGTAGTCGTTGGCAACTACGGGAGCCGGCTCCAGGAAGGCGGCCAGCCCGGTCAGGTTCGAGCCCGAGCCGATGCGGCCCACGAGCGAAGCAGCGCCGGAGCCCAGGGCCACGGTGTACAGGTTGTCGGAAGTGCTGCCGGTGGGCGTGGCCACCAGGTAGGCCGTGTTGGCAGGCGTGCCGGGGTCAGCTATATCGGCGAAGATGTCGAAGTCCACGCCGGGGTTCACCGTGATGCCCGAAGCGCCTCGCACCGAGTTGGTGCCCGCGTTGGGGTCACTGAACAGGATTACCCGGTTGGTGCTCTGCTCGTAGGCGTAGAGGGCCGTGCCCGTAGCCGTGTTGTTGTCGTTGTTGGTGTAGGCGGCGGCGCTCAGGCTGCGGCCGGTGGTGCCGTCCGTCGTCACCACGTCGGTGCCCACGGTGGGGTTGAGGCGGTAGTTGACGCCATCGGCCCCAATTACCCGGATACGGTCGGGCACGGGGTTGAAGTCGAAGCCGATGCCGGCCGCGCTGGTGCCCAGGGCCAGATTGTTCACGCCGCCTACGGCCGTGAGGGCCCCGGTGGTGGTGTTCAGGGTGTAGAGCTGGGCCTGCTGGTTGGTGGCATCGTAGCCTAAGGCATACAAGGCGCCGGTAGCGGGCCGGAAATCAACCCCGGCTACCACTTGCCCGGTGCCCAGGCCGGTGATGTTCACGGCCGTCCGAATCACCTCGGGGTTGCCCGAGCCGAACGATACCAGGTTGCCGCCGGCCACGCCGTAGAGCAGACGGCCGGAGAGTGGAGCCGAGGCATTGGCTCCGGTCAGGAAGGCCGCCACATCGCGCACCGAAATGCCCCCGCCAATCACGCCCAGGCTGCTGCTGGTGGCGTTCAGCAGGGTCACTGAGTACAGGGTGCTGAAGGCCGCCGGGCTGCCGCTGCCCGCGTCCGACACCGCAAAGGCCCGGTTTATCAGGGCCGAGGGGTCGAAGTACACGTCCAGGTCGGTGTTCGAGCTGCTGTTGCCCGCAAACAGGGCGTTGCCATTCACGGCCGTCAACTCGCCCTTGTTGGGGTCGGTTTGCACAAACAGCTGGTTGCGCACCCCATCAAAATCATATAGCGTGGTGCTGGTAGCGCCCACATAGGAGTTGATGTAGGCCACCGCTCCAATGGTAGGAGTGCCCGTAGTGCCATCCACAAACTTCAGGTCACCGTCGGGCTGCACGCCCGCTTCGGCGGCGTTGCCATCCACAATGGCGCCGTTGTTGGGGTTGAGGCGGTAGTTGCTCTGGTTAAGGCCCGTCACCCGGATGCGGTCCACGGTGGGGTTGAAGTCGAAGCCGATGCCGTTGACGGCTGCGGTGGTAGTACCCAGATTCAGGGTGATGGGGCCGGAGCCCACGGGCGTAGCCACGGCCGTGCTGCGGTCAATCACGTAGAGGCGCGACTCGCCGGTGCCGGGGTTGTAGCCCAGCCCGAACAGCTGGCCGGTGTTGGGCCGGAAGTCGGTGCCTGCCAGCGTCTGGCCCGGGGCAATGCCCGTGATGGGCGTGGCCGAGTTGATAAAGCCCGGCGTGCCGGAGTAGAAGCTCAGCAGGTTGTTGTTGGAGCTCACGGCGTAGAGCAGCTGCCCGCTGGGGGCCGGAGCCGTGCGGTCAATGAGCACGGCAATGTCACTGAGCTGGTCGCTGGGGCCGCCAATCAGGGCCGGCGTTCCTATGGTGCCGTTGTCCAGGTTCAGCTGGTACAGCGTGGAGCGCTCCGGGCCGGGGCCGGGGTCGGCGGTGGCCAGCAGGAAAGCGTCGTTGGTGCGCGTGGCGGGGTCGAAGTAGATGTCGGCGTCGACTGCGGAAGCGCCCGAGAAGCCGGGCAGGGTGCCCTCTGTGTTCAGCGTGCCGGCATTCGGCGGGTTCTGGGTCAGCAGGCGGCCGGCCAGCTCGTCTATCACATACAGCGTGGTGCTGGTGCTGCCGATAAAGGAGTTGGTGTAGGCGGCCGTGCCCACGCCGGGGTTCTGGCCCGCGTTGGCGTCGGCGGCGGCGTAGGCCAGGGTACCATCGGGCTGGGTGCCGTCCAGAGTAGCGTTGCCATCCACGATGGCGCCGGTGGTGGGGTGCAGGCGGTAGTTGAAGTCGTTGGTGCTTACTATCCGGATGCGGTCCACGGTGGGGTTGAAGTCGAAGCCGATGCGCTCCGAGCTGCCGCCCAGCTCCAGGCGGCTGGCGCTGCCCACGGCCGTGGCTGCCCCGGTGCTGCGGTTGATGACGTACAGCTGGGCGTTGGTGGCCGGGGAGGCCGCCGCGGCGTTGTAGCCCAGGGCATACAGCTCGCCGGTAGCGGGCCGGAAATCAATGCCTACCAGCAGCTGCCCGCCGGCCACGCCCGAAATGTTGGTGGACGTGAGCGTGCCGGGCGTGGCAGCCGCGAAGCTCACCAGCTTGTTGTTGTTGGTGCCCGAGAGGCCGTAGATGGTTTGGGCAGAAGCCGCGCCGGCCGAAGTCAGCAGCAGCCCCAGGCCCAGGGTCCAGCGGCGAAGGGAGGGGTTGTTTCCCGGAAGGCGCAGCCGCGGCGGGAGTAGGGGTGTTGGCATACTCAGATAAGGTAAAAAAGTGAGAAATACACGTTCCTCATGCCGGGCCGTCCCCGGTATTGGGGCCGCCTTGCCTGGCTGGTGCGTGCTATGCCTACGCACCCGGTTGAGCTTGCGGATTGTATAATTGGATTAAAAGGAAGTTAAAAATTAATTATCCTAGTCAACTGCAGCTCAAATCCTTATAAGGGCATCAGGGGCTACGTAAATTCATAAAAAAAGCCCCCTCCGAAACCGGAGGGGGCGTGCAATAGGTGCGGAAGATAGCATAGCGGAACAGCCGGGGCCTAGAGGGCGGCTTTGCGGGCAGTAACGGCGGCAATGAACGTGTCGAGCACGGCAATTTCGGCCGTCAGCTCGTCGCGGTCCAGCTCTTTTTCCAGCAGGGCCGTGGCGCTGTAGTCCTCCACTTTGCCGGCCAGGTTGTTGGCGCGGGCTTGGTAGCGGAGCAGCGTGTTCTGGTTGCGGCGCCGGTCGTCGCCCTCAGGCAGGGAGTCGATCAGCGGCTGCAGGCCCGCAATCATAGCCTGGGTGGTGGCCAGCTCGGCGGCCGTGCTGGTGACGTTGCTCCAGTTGTCGAGCTGAAACTGGAGGTTGTTGAGGCGGTTGACCAGGCCGGTCCGCTCGCGGCCTTTGTCAGCCAGCAGCTCGGTGCACTGAGCGGCCGTGGTAAGTAGATTGACGGAAAACGCCATAGGTAGAAAATGGAAAAAGATGGAATAACACTGGGCCCCCGGCTTCCGCGCGGCAGCTCTTTTACTAACGGTAAGATATTGGTTTATCGTATTGATTGAATATAGAAAGATGGGTTTTTTTGGAGGAGCCACGCGGGGTAGCGCTTGATGCCCGGAATGAAAAGGAGAGAGGGGAGCCCGACGATTTTAGGCTGGAGGTTTTAAGAGCGGGTTTGGGAATTTAAAACAAAGTCGTTTCCGTCAAGCCTGATCTGGCGTCCGCTTGTCGAAGCATCTCTACCGCTTCGTTGTAAGGCTATAATTAGCCAGAGGTAGAGATGCTTCGGCTGCGCTCAGCATGACGTTCCAGCGGTCTTTTTGACAAATCCCAAACCTGCTCTTAGCTATGCTGACCTCCGGTTTAGCGGCGGGCGGGGACAAGCCCCGCCCCTACATAGTGCCGGCCAGCAGCTGCTCCAGGGCGGCGGCCTCGGCCAATAGGGCGGCGCGCCGGGCGTGCAGGCGGGCCTGGGCGGTGCTGCCGCTGCGCACCAGCTCGTCGCGGGCGGCATTGGCAAAGCCGTTGAGCCAGGGCGGGGGCGGCTCGCCGTGGGGGCAGAGGGCCGCCGTGAGGGTGGGCAGGGCCGCCAGGCGGCGCCGGGCCCAGGCGGCGCGCTCGGGCAGCAGCTCCAGCTCATAGGCTACCCTATCGGCGCGCAGGAGACAGGCGCGCTGCTGCCGCCGCAGGGCCACGGTATTGGGGGGCTCAGGGTAGACTCGGGCGGGGTGTGGTGGTAAGCCAGGGTGAGGGCGGCCTGGGGCAGGCCCGCCGGCAGGGGCAGCCCGCGCACGCCCCGCTCTACCTGCGATACCATCACCCGGCTCAAACCCAGGCAGCGGCCCAATTCCGTTTGGCTCAGGCCAAACCAGGCCCGCAGGCGGGGCAGCAGGGGCGTAGTAGTCGTCATACCCGTGGCATTTGCTTTCGCTTTTCGGGCAAGGTAAAAAACCGAAAGCAAAACCGCACCCGATTTGCTTTCAGTTTTTTGCGTTCTTCAAAAAGCGAAAGCAAACCGGCCGGCGGCGCAAAGTGCCGCGCCGGGGCTAGGCCGTGAGCAGGGCCGTTTCCTGGGGCGTGAGGCCGTAGAGCCCCGCCACCAGGGCATCTATCTGCTGCTCCAGGGCGGTGGTATCGGCGGTGGGGGCGGCGGCTTTGGCGGCCAGCACCTGCTCCACCAGGGCCGCTATTTCGGCTTGCTGCTCGGGCGTGGCGGCGGGGATGGGAAGTTGGGAGAGATTAATCGGTAGGTATTCATAATAGCCGTTGGCTTTTGTAGCGCCTATTGCTTTGTAGCAAAAATCAGTGGGTCTTGAATTAAGTACTCCTACCAAAAAATTGTCGTTTAATGGAATAATAGTTGTCTTATTATTTGAAAAATAGCCCTGTTTATCAATCGTATATGGAGCGTTCTGCGAAAAGTTTGCAATCATTATTTTGGGTTGTTCAAATATGGCTTTAATCTCTGGTCTTGCTCTTTCTAGGGCATACCAAGGATAGTTACCCTTCTTTACTTCGGAGCGTGCCGAAAGCTGTTCTTGATATTGAAGTAAATGGGTTTTAATGGCTGGGAACTTATCCAGTTCAAACTTCCAGTCGATATACAGTAGGAAAGTGTTGGAAGCTGGTTGCCGGTAGCGTTTTACATCCCTGCCTGATAAAAACGGCTTAATAAATCCTACTGATTTTGGGTCGTCGGCAATAAGAGCTTCTCGCGTTGCTGCGTCAATAACAAAAGCTTCATTAAAGCCGGTTTTTACCCCGTTATAAATCTTTCCACCCACATACTCGCCCAGGGGCGTACCGGCCCCACGCAGCTTTTCCAGTAGCTGTTGCTGTTCGGCGGCGGCGAGGCTCCAGGCTTCTTCGGAGAGGCGGGCGGTGGGCATGTCGGTGGTGGCGGCCTCTACTACTGCCTCAAAGCGGGTGGGGTCGGTGCCCAGGGTAGTCAGCTCGGCCACGCGCACGGTGGCGGCTTGGGGGGCGCGGCACACGCTCAGGATGTTGGGGTAGGTGGTAGCCTCCGGGAACACGGGCAGGTCGCCGAAGTCGAGCAGCTCCACCAGCTGGCGCTCGGGCTGGAGCAGGTAGCGGCGCAGGCCCTGGCCGTAGCCGGCGCGCAGCCACTTGTTGTTGGTGATAAAGCTCAGCTCGCCGCCGGGGGCCAGCAGGCGCAGGCCCTGCTCGTAGAAGTACACGTAGAGGTCGGCGGTGCCGGCGGCCGTGTCGTAGCCGGTTTTGAGGTGGTTTTTGAAGGCCGGGGCCAGCTCCTCCTGCCGGATGTAGGGCGGGTTGCCCAGCACGGCATCGAAGCCGCGGAAGGAGCCATCGGGGTGCAGCAGCTCCGGGAACTCGAAGCGCCACTCAAAGGCGTCGCGGTAGAGGGCGCCCTGCTCGCGGTGCAGGCGCTCGGCCTCCAGCTTTTCCAGGTTCAGCTGGGCGGTGGTGCGCTTGGCCCAGGCGTCTTCCTCCGTCAGGCGGGCTTTGCCAAACAAGTCGGGCTTGGCATCCAGCTCGGCGCGCAACACGTCTTCTTTGGCCCGGGTTATTTTCTTCAGGAGCGGGTCGTGGAGTTGGATGCTGGTTTTGAACTGCTCCTTCAGGCGCACCAGGAACTCCTGGAGCTCCTGCTTGGCCTCGCGGCCCCTGGCCGAGAAGAAGGCGGCAAAGGCGCGGCGGTAGGCGGCCACCGAGGTATCCTTGCGCCGGAACACCTCCGTGAGGTCGGCCCCCCAGGGCATAGCGGCTGATGAGGGAGTTGCCGGCGCGCACGTTCAGGTCGAGGTTGGGCAGGGTTTCCAGCTCGCGGTACTGGCTGGCGGGGGTGTAGTAGGCGTGCTTGAGCAGCTCAATCCAGAGGCGCAGGCGGCAGATGCGCACGGAGTTGGGGTTGAGGTCCACGCCGTAGAGGCAGTGCTCTATCAGGTGGCGCTTTTCGCGGAACAGGGCGCTTTGCAGGCGGGTATGGTCGCGGCCCACGTGGCGGGTGCCGTCGGCCGCCAGGCGGGCGTGGTACTCAAAGAGGGTGTCGTCTTCGTCGCTGGTCACGGCCAGCTCGTCGCGGGCCACCGTGAGGGTGTAGCGCAGGCGCTTGCCCTCGTCGTCGAGCAGCAGGCCCAGCTCGCTCTTGATGGCCAGCAGCTCGTTGAGGGCACTCACCAGGAAGTGGCCCGAGCCCACGGCCGGGTCGCACACGCGCAGCTCGTTGAAGGCCTCGCTGAACTCGGGCCGCTTTTTGGGCTGGTCGTCGAGCCGCTCGCGCAACTCGGCCACGGTGTCGGCTTCCAGGGCGAAGCGCGCCTGGAAGTGGCGCACCACGGCCCGGCGCAGGGTGTGGCGGCACATGTACATGGTAATGAAGCCGGGCGTGTAGAAGGAGCCGTCCTTGTACCCGTTTATTTTCTCGAAGATGAGGCCCAGCACGGCCGCCGAAATCAGGGGCCGGTCGTCGTCGCGCACGGTTTCGGAGCCCTCGGAGGCAAAGTCGTAGGCATCGAGAAAGCGCAGCAGGTAGGTGAGGGCCGCCGGCGCGGGGCCCCCGGTTTCCTGGCGCAGCACTGAGCGGCTGGTCTTGCCTTTGGCCAGCAGGGGCAGCTCGATGCGGTCATCGAGGCCGGAAATGCGCAGCGTGACGCGCTCCAGGGCCGAGGGCTCAAACAGGGAGGAGTTCAGGTAGGGCACCTGGTGGTACTGGGCCGCCTCGGGCCCTTCCCGCTCGGCCGGCGGGCGGTTGAGCACCCGGTAAAAGAGCAGGTTCAGCTGGTCGTACTCCTTGAGCTGGGCGGGGTCGAGAAACCGGAAGGGCGCCTCGTGGGGGGCGTGGTAGCGGCGCAGCTGGCCCTCCAGCAGCTTCAGAAACAGCAGGCGGCTCACCCAGGTCAGGCACAAGGCCAGGCCCACTTCCTGGGCCTGCTGCCCGGGCGCGTCGCCGTAGGTAGCCAGCTCCTCGGGGGGCAGGTTGCGCAGCATGTCTTCGGCGCGCAGCTGCACCAGGGTATTTTCGAGCAGGGAGCCGCGCTGCCGGCGCTCGGGGGCGCAGCGCTGAATGAGCTTGCGGCCCTTGTCCTTCACTTCCTCCAGGCCCATGAGGTAGAGCAGCTCCTCGTAGAAGGCCCGGTTGAGGGTGTTGGCGTCCTGGGCAAAGGGCTCCTTGAGCAGGTGCGGGGCCGAGAAGAGCTTGCTGAGCCAGAGCAGGCCCCGCTCGCCCAGGGGCTTGCGCTGGTTTTTCTCGTCGCGCGGGTCCAGGGAGAAGTAGGTGAAGCGCACCTCGGCCTCCGATTTTTCCAGCAGGGCCCGGGCGTGGTCGTAGAAGTACTTGGTGTCGCCGCCGGTGGTCTGGCCCTGCTTGTGCTTCTGGAAAAAGGTGCGCAGCTCGGTATTCTTCCAGAACACCCGGTCAAAATCGTGGGCGTCGAACACAAACCACTCGTAGCCGTTGGTGATGATGAGCTGGCGCAGCTCCTGGGCTTCCTGCTCGGCGGTGCGCTCCTGGAAGTAGTAGAGCAGCAGCTCGTGCAGGGCCTTGCGGTTGAGGTTGTCCTTCTGCACCATCTCCGCCTTGTTTTTGGCGTGCTTGAGCTCGAAGATGATGCCGATGGGGTCGGAGACCTGGGGGCCGGTGTGCATCACCAGGTCGCGCTTTTTGCGGGAGTTGAGGTAGTTGGCAAAGCCGGCGGCCTGCAAAAAGCGGCGCAGGGGCTCTATAATATCGGCCTCATCGGCCTGGGCATCCAGCTCGGTGAGCAGCTGCCCGCGGGCGGCCTCAAAGGCGTCCAGGGTAGCCCGGGTTACTTTCTGACGACGATAAGCTAAATCAAGCGCCTGGGAGGGCAGTACGGCTTTATACTTCATAGACCGGCAAGATACGGAGCCGGGACAGGGGAAAAAACGCGGGCGGGGCGGCTAACTCAGCGCGCCGCCCCCAACTCCCGGACGCAGAGGCCGGAACTGTTTTCGGGCGGTTACCCGGGGCGGTATTCCCGTTCAGGCGTTTGGCTCGCCCATCTCCACCACCCGCACCGCGTCGCCCACGCGCAGGGTGCCGCCCTGCACAATGCGGGCCGTGAGGCCACCGTGCCCGCGCATGGCGTTGTAGCCACCGGGGCCCAGCTCCTCCTCCATGCGGGAGCAGGGGTGGCACTCGCCCGTAATTTCCAGCACCACTTCCTCGCCCAGCCGGATGCGGCGGTTTTTGAGGGCCAGCAAATTCAGCCCGCTCACCACCAGGTTGCGGCGCAGGCGGCCGGGCTCCACAGGCTCGGGCAAACCCAGATAGCCGGCTACGGCCGCCAGGTGCTCGTGCTGGATAAGGGTAATCTGCCGCTTGCCCCCGGGCTTGGGACGGGCATGGTCGCCCAGCAAGTGGCGGTCGGTTTCCACGGTGGCCTCGGCCACGCTCTGCAGGGGCGCGCGCCGGGCCGGGCGCAGGCCAATCCACTCCACGCGGCCGGTTTGGGGCAGGGTAGCCAGCAGCTGCGCAATTTTCGATTTGTCGTCGCCAAAGAAAGGGAAAGCCATTTTATGTAATGTGGGTTGAATGTGGGTAAGGTGGGAAATGTGGGAAATGTGTCATTGCGAGCGGAGCGAAGCAATCCGTCCTGAGCAGCGTAGAAAGCCCTGAAATGTGGTTACGCTGTCATTGCGAGGCGGAGCCGAAGCAATCCGTCCTGAGCAACGTGCTCAGCCCCGAGACGTGACAAGCCTCTGTCGTCTGCGCTGGCGTCAGGAGCTTTGTGGTAGAAAAACGGGTCTGGTGTTGCCCAGGACGGATTGCTTCGCTCCGCTCGCAATGACACATTTCTCACATTAGCGAAGCGCCCCCACATTAGCACATTCAACCCACATTAGCCCATCAGCCGCCTATCCAGCGGGCGACGAGGAAGGCGGCGCCGGCGGCCAGGGCTCCGATGCCGGCCATGCGCAGGGCGCCCAGCACCGGCGGCTGACCAATGAGGCGGCTTTTGAGAAAGCCAAATACCAGCAGACAGAGCAGCGTAATCACCGCCGACCACAGCAGCCCCTCCCGGGGCGTGGCCGTGAAGAAGTAAGCCGATAGGGGTACCAGGCCGCCCAGGGCATAGGCCAGCCCAATGGTGAGGGCACTTTTGCGGGCCTGCTGAGGATCGGGCTTTTCCAGCCCCAGCTCGTACTTCATCATAAAGCGCACCCACTGGTCGGGGTCGGCGGTGAGCTCCTGCACCGCCTGGGCGCGGGTGGAGGGTGAGAGGCCCATTTCGGCCAGCAGCTCGTCTACCTCGGCGCGCTCCACGTGGGGCACCTCGGCCACTTCGCGGTATTCGCGGGCTAGCTCGGCCTGGTAGTGCTCCACCTCGGTGCGTCCGGCCAGGTAGCCGCCCAGCCCCATGGCAATGGAGCCGGCCACAATCTCGGCCAGCCCGGCCGTAATCACCAGCGCCGACGAATCCACGGCTCCGCTCAGGCCGGCCGCCAGCGCAAAGGGCACGGTAAGGCCGTCGGACAGGCCGATGACGATATCCTGGAGCATGACCGAGCTGGTGAGGTGCTCCTCGGGGTGGGGGGTGCTGGTGCTGCATGGCAAGTAAATCTTTGAAAAAGGAAAGTAACGGGTTTTCCTCAACCCCAGGGAGCAGGCTGCGTAAGAAAAGCCCGGCCGCTCCTGTTGAATAGGCAGCGCGCCCGTCTCACTCCGAATCCCATCATGGCAACCAAAACCACTGCTCCCAAAAAGCCGGCCGCTCAGCAAAAAGCCGCCGCAGCCTCCAATGGCCGCGCTGCCGCGCCCAGCGTGCAACCCATCCTGAACCAGCAGTTCAACGCCCCGGCGCCCCTACAGAAGTACGGCACCGTGTCGCAGCGCCTGCCCATCGGCCTTGATGCCGAAACCCGCCAGGAAAGCGTGAACATGCTCAACCAGCTGCTGGCCGATACCTGCTCCATCCGCGACATGTACAAAAAGCACCACTGGCAGGTGGTAGGCCCCACGTTCTACCAGCTGCACCTGCTCTACGACAAGCACTACGAGGAGCAGGACGCCCTGGTGGACATGATTGCCGAGCGGATCCAGATCCTGGGTGGGGTAGCCGTAGCCATGGCCGCCGATGTGGCCGAGCTAACGAGCATCCCCCGTCCCCCCCAAAGACCGGGAAGAAGCGCCCGTGCAGGTGTCGCGCCTGCTGGAAGCTCACCAGATCATCCTCAAAAACTGCCACGAATACGCCGAAAAAGCCGATGAGTCCGGCGACGACGGCACCAATGACCTGGTGGTAAGCAACGTGCTGCGCACCAACGAACTGCAGGTGTGGTTCGTGTCGGAGCACGTGGTAGATACCCCGCTGGCCCGGTCGTAAGCACGGCTTTGTACCGTAAATATATCAAACAGCCCGGCCGGATGGTCGGGCTATTTGCTTTTTGGGTTGGATGGATTTCAGCGTGAGAGAATTTGTTGAAAGACGCTTATGAAGTCAGGGTGGAAGGAGGGTAGCGGCGGCCGCCGGGCACCAGAATGCCGGAGTACCGGCCTCACACAAAAAAAAGCGTGTGGGCTTATAGCTGAGAATGAGCCGCAAGGGTCGGTGACGGGGCCGCCAACGCGTGCGTAAAGCCAAAAAAATAAGGTTCAGGCTTGCACTGGTGTGCCTCAGTGCCTACTTTTGCCCTCGCTTCGCCGCCTCACCGAAGCCGGAAACATAGGTTTCTGTCCTGCTTGCCGATTTCGCCTTCTTTTTTGCGCACGTGGTGAAACTGGTAGACACGCCATCTTGAGGGGGTGGTGCCTTCGGGTGTGGGAGTTCGAATCTCCCCGCGCGCACGCAAATTCAAACACGACCCGCTCTGGCCTCGCCGAAGCGGGTCGTGTTGTTTTAGTCCCGTTCCGAAGAGAGGCAAGAAACATAGTGGGGGCGGGGACGAGCCCCCGCCCATCGTTGAGCTGCTAAGGTATCTATCGTTCCCCGGCGGGCGGGGGCAAGCCCCGCACCCTACCTCGCGGCGTGTATAAAACCTGTCAGACCTGCCTCAGCGTCTACTCTCGCTCGAAGGGGTTGGCGGGTACTACCAGCAGCACCTTTTCCCGCTCCACCGCCACCGAGCCGGCTACTGCGCCTTTGGGCTTGCGCACAAACTTCTTGGGCGTGATAGTGACGGGGCAGAGCGAGTCGTTTTTGCGGCGCGAGTACCAGGCGGCCAGCTGGGCGGCGCGCTCCTGCACGGGCTCCGGCACCGGGTGGCCCGGCCGCTGCCGAATCACGACGTGGGAGCCGGTGACATCCTTGGCGTGCAGCCAGAGGTCGTCCTTATGGGCATAGCGCTGGGTGAGCAGGTCGTTGTTCTGGGCGTTGCGACCGACGAGGATAGTGAAGCCGCTGTCCTCAAATACCTTGAAAGGCAACTCCTGGGCCGCCGCTTTGGTGGCCTTAGCGGCATCGAGGCCGTGCTGTTTGCGCCAGGCTCGTAGGGTACGCAGCTCATCGGGCGGGAGGGCCGCCAACTCCTCCAGGCGTTCCAGGGCCGCAAAGGCTTCGGCTTCGCGGCGCTCGGCCCGCTCCCGAAGCTGACGGGTTTCCAGCTGCTGATTTTTGGCTTTGCGGTAGAGGTTTTGGGCGGTGCGCTGGGGCGTTTCGGTGGTTTTGAGCTTGATGGTGCGTGCCTCACCGGTCAGGTAATCTTCCACCTCTACCTCCGCGGCGCCGGGCGCAATCTGGTGCAGGTGGGCCATAATCAGGTCGGCGGTGTGGCGGTAGCCGGCCTCGTGCTCCAGGGAGTGCAGGCGGCGGCGGGCGTGGCCGGCACTGGTGCTGGCTTCCTCGGCGCGCTTTTCCAGCTGCTGGCGCACCTGGCGCAACTCGGCTTCGTAGGCCCGGCGGCCCTGTAGCAGCGGCACAAAGCGTCGTAAGGCCGCCACAGGGTCGGTGGCGGGCAGCGTGGCTTCCACCTCGCCCACGGGCAGCAGGCTAAGCCGCGTGCGGCCCTCAACCCGCACGATGTAGAAAGCGGTGGGCTTCTCCAACTGCTGCACCACGTCGCGCACCAGCCGCCACTTTTCGGGGAGCGGCGCGGCCTCGTAGCCGTGGGCCCGCAGAAACAGGGGCGGCAGGTCGCCGAGGCTGGGGTAGGCCTTAAGCGGATTCTGCGGTGGGCTTTCCTGGGGTGTCTCCGTTGCGGGAGCTACCGGCTGGGTTCTTTCCGGCGAGCGGGGCAGCAGCTCCGCATCGGCGGCGTAGCGCTGGTGGAACAGCTCGGCCGGGGAATCGAACGCAGGGCGAAAAACGGCGTTGGGGCGGGTGCTGTACAGCTTCAGCAGCAGCGTGGCCCCACCCCGGAAGTTGAGTTGCAGCACCCGGTCGTGCGGCCAGGCCTGCACAGAGTCCAGGCGCCGCCCCAGCAGGCCGGGCAGCAGATCCACGGAGTTCTGGCGGGCGCGGTGAAAGGTTTCGGGCAGGGCGAGCAGGGCGCCGGCCGCGGCCAGGTGCAGCTTCAGCCAATACTCCGCCGTGCCGTTGGTCAGGCCAATCACCAGCTCATCCTTGTCCTGCGAAAAGCACGTGGCCACGGTGTAGCCCGCCAGCTGCCGGGTAAGGGCCGGGGCCAGTTGCCGCAAGAAATAGTAGTTGATGTGCATGGGGAATGAGGGACGAAAGAGGAAAGCCAGCGGCTTTTAGCGGGATAGACCGAAGGTTATAGGAAGAACCAAGGTGTCCTGGGCAGCCGCCGGCGCGAAACGCAACGTGCCGAATGTTCGAATGGCTGACTGCTCCAGCAAGCTGACGGATTCAGCGGAATACTCATTCCCATCCTTGCTAAACTCCCTGCTTACGAGCGTAGCGGCCAGGGTGCCATCAGGTTTGATTATGAGTTGGAATACGAACCGAGCGGAAGAGGCCAAGGATTCATAGGTTTTGAAATTCTGCCGCAAGAAAGTGGGCGGCACTTGTACGCGTCCAGCCACTGTCTGCAGAAATCTTTGGTACTCAACAAGCCGGTTGACGGAATCGGCCAGATTCCAATAGCGCGGAAATAATAGCGGCGGCCTTGGCGTACTGTTGGATCTATACGGCGTAACCGGCCGATGAACAATCAGCGGTGAGCCCGGACTGGTATACACTCCATCGGTAGTGCGTTGTGCCACACTTTGGAAGGCACAACCGAGCAGGCTGATGATGAGGTACACTGGTTTATCAACCATAGCTTTTCTCTCCTAACGTCTAGCAGAGCAAAATCTTATTCGGCTCTAAGAGTGGCCGAGCCGCAGTGCATTAGCTATGCTATAGTTCTGCGGTCATCTACCTTCACAAATCCACCCGCAGCCCATCGTATGCCAGCCGGATAAACGAAGGCAGAGTAGCTTCGACTTCCCGGTGGCGGCCCAGCTGGTGGCTGATGTGGGTAAGGTAGGCCCGCTTAGGGGCCAGGTCTGTGAGGATGTCCACGGCTTCCTGCAGGGTGAAGTGCGAAATGTGCTTTTCGTGGCGCAGGGCGTTGAGTACAATCACCTCTGAGCCGCGCATCTGTTCCAGCGCCGCCGGGGAAAGGTGGTTGGCATCCGTGACGTAGGTGAAATTGCCAACGCGAAAACCCAGCACCGGCAGCTTGTAGTGCAGGGCCCGGATGGGCTCAAATGGCACACCTTCCACCAGAAACGTTTCCGTATCGCTCAGGATCGGGTGCAACTGCACCTGCGGGATGCCGGGGTAGCGGTGCTCGGCAAAGATATAGGCGTACTCCTGCTTCAGTTGCTCCAGCACCCGGGGCTCGGCGTACACGGGCATGTCCTGCTGCTGGCGGAAGTTGTAGGCCCGGATATCGTCGAGGCCGGCGGTATGGTCTTTGTGTTCGTGGGTGAACACCAGCGCGTCGAGGTGCTGGATGTACTCGCGCAGGGCCTGCTGCCGGAAATCGGGGCCCGAGTCGATGATAATGCTTTTGCCTTGCACCTGCAGATGCACCGATACCCGCAGCCGCTTGTCGCGGTAGTCGAGGGAGCGGCACACGGCGCACTGGCACCCAATCACGGGCACGCCCTGCGATGTGCCTGTTCCGAGGAAGGTTATCTGCATAGAGGGGACTTAGGGACTTGGGGGCTTGGGGACTTGAGGGTTTGGTTGACATTCTGAAAAACAACGTTTCGTAGAACGTCAACCAAGTCCCTAAGCTCCCAAGTCCCCAAGTCCCAAAAATTATCCGACGTACTGCTTCACCACGCGCACAAGGGCGTCGAAATCGAGAGGCTTGGGCAGATAGTCCGTCACGCCGGCCTCGCGGAACTGCTCCATGGAGTAGTTATTGGCGTTGCCAGTAATGGCAATAACGGGAATAGCAGCAATGCGCGGGTCGGTGTGGCGGCGGATTTCGCGGGTGCACTCCATGCCGTCCTTCACGGGAATGTTGATGTCCATCAGCACGCAGTCGATGGGCTGGGCTTCCACCTGCTTCATTACTTCGCCCCCGTTTTTGGCGGACACGATTTTATATTTCTGAAGCTCCAGAATTTTCTTGGTCAGATTCAGAATTACGGAGCTGTCTTCGGCAATCAGAATCGTCTTAGCGTCGGCCATGAGAAAGAGAGGAATAAAAGGGGATGGGGAGTGGAGAGTGAGAATGGCTTAAGTAATGCTACGGGCTAGTTTACCCCGGTCAGGGTAACGTAGGTTTCCGCAAAATGGCGGAAAAATTCTTGTAGTAGTGCAAAGTCCGATTTTACTTGGGCCATGTGGCCCTGCCGCACGTCGTGCTCCATCTTCTTGGCCATTTCGCCTAATTGGTTCAGGCCAAGCGTGAAGCCGGTGCCCTTGAGCTGATGGACGTGGGGCAGAATCTGCGAAAAATGGTCTTCCTGTAGCAGGGCGGCGGTTTCTTCGAGCAGCTGCCCGGCTTCCTGCTCGAAGTCGGCGTAAAGCTGGGCGGCAAATTCGGCCCCGCCGAGCTCCTGCAGCTGGTGCAGCACATCCACATCCAGGGCGGCGGCGGCGGCTACGGCCCCGGGCAACTCGGGCCCGAGTGCGGCAGGAGCATCGGCGGGCACCACGTGCAGCGGACGGGTGGGCGTTTCGCCGGCCGGCCGCCACCGGGCCAGCACTGTGTACAAGTCCTGCGACTTCACCGGCTTCGACACGTAGTCGTCCATGCCTTCCTGCACGAAGCGCTCCGCATCTTCCTTCATGGAATAAGCCGTCATGGCCACCACCGGCGGGCACTCCGCGCCCAGGCGGCGCCGGATTTCGCGCATGGCCGTCACCCCGTCCATTTCCGGCATCTGAATGTCCATGAAGATCAAATCGTAGCGCGTGCCGCTGGTAGCCCGGCTGATGGCCTCAAACCCGTCGCCGGCCACATCGATGCGGCAGCCCAGCTTTTCGAGCAGACGTTCGGCCACTTTCTGGTTGATGGGGTTGTCATCGACGAGCAGCACCTGGGGCACGGTGGCAAACCGCTCAATCTCCAGCTGGCTCCGGTCGCGGGAGGAGAGGCGCTGCTGCACAATCTCCTCCTCGTTGTGGGCCACCTGACAGCGAATCTCAAACCAGAACGTGCTGCCCTTGCCCAGGCGCGACTCCACCCCAATCTGCCCGCCCAGCATCTCGGCCAGCTGCTTGCTGATGGCCAGCCCCAGCCCCGTGCCCCCAAACGCCTTGGTAGCGCCGTTGTCGAGCTGGGTGAAGTTGGTGAACAGCAGCTTGGCGTTTTCCTCCGTGATGCCGATGCCGGAGTCCTGCACCTCGAAGCGCAGGGTGTACTCCTCCTCGGCCAGTTGGGCCGAGGTGACGGCAATGTGCACGCCGCCCTCGGGCGTGAACTTGATGGCGTTGGAGGTGAGGTTGCTCAACATCTGGAGCAGGCGCGTTTCGTCGGTGCGAATAAAGCGCGGCGTTTCCTGGCTGACGTGGTAGGTGAAGAGCAGGTCCTTCTGCTGGGCGCGGTTGGCAAACAGCGAATGAATCTTGTCGAGAGTATAGTACAGGTCGATGCCGGTGGGGTTGAGCACCAGCTTGCCCGCCTGAATCTTCGAGAGGTCCAGAATGTCGTTCAGAATGGCCAGCAGCGCGTCGGAGGACTTGCGCAGGGTGTCTACGTAGTCCTCCTGCTCCGGCGACGACACCGTTTGGTGCAGCAGGTCAATCATGCCGATGATGCCGTTCATGGGCGTGCGCAGCTCGTGGCTCATGTTGGCCAGAAACTGCGTTTTGGCGTGCAGGGAGGTTTCGGCATCGTCCTTAGCGCGTCGCAGGTCGTCCTGCATCTGCTTGAGCTCCGTGATGTCGCGCGCAATGCCCTCGGTGCCGGCCGGTCCATCCTTCACGCGCCGGGCGTTGATGAGTACGCTCACCGCATGGCCCGCCTTGTGGCGCATGTCGATTTCGTAGTTACGCACCTCATCCAGCTCCATAATGGCTTTGAGCAGCGCGTCGCGGTCGGCGGGGTTCTGGTAATAGTCGATGATGGGCGTGCCCACCACTTCCTCAGGCCGGTAGCCCAGCATATCGTACACCGAGGGGCTCAGCAGCGTGAGAATGCCCTGCCCGTCGGTGCGGTAGTACACATCCTGGAACGACTCAAAAATGGCGCGGAACTTCTCCTCCTGGGCAGCCAGCTCCAGCTGGGAGCTTTTCTTGTCGGTGATGTCGTGCGCGATGCCCGAAATTTCCTCGAACGTGCCGTCGTCCAGGTAAATAGGGTTGAGGTAGATTTCGCGCCAGCTTTCCTGCCCGCGCGCATCGCGCAGCTGCACCTCAAAGCGGCGCGGCTGCCCCTGAAAGGCCTTGCGGTAGTTCTCGATGAAAGCCGTGCGGGCCGGGGGCTCCATCATCGTCACGTCGGCCTGCATCAGGTTCACGTTCAGGGCGGGGTACACGCCGTTGCGCCGCAGGAAGTAGGCCGCGTAGTTGCGGTTGAAGGAAGTCAGCCGGGCCTGCGTATCTACCGACCACATCAGGTGGGTGCCACTCTCGAAGATGGCGTTCAGGCGCGCATTCTGCTTGTTGATCTGCACCTCATTGCGCTTGCGCTCAATGGCCAGGGCCACCTGGTTGGAAATAAAGTGCAGAATCTCAATGTCGGAGGAAGCGTAGGCGTCGGCCTTCTGGTAGTCCTGCACGGCAATAACGCCGATGATCCGGTCGCCCACGCTCAGCGGGGAGCAGAGCATCACCTCGGGCATGGAGCCAAAGGACGTAATGGTGCCGCTGCTGATCAGGTTCTGCAGGTCTTCGCGCAGCAGATACTGCGGCCGCCCCGTGCGAATGATGTACTCGGAAATGCCTGAGGAAAACGGCCGCGACACCAGCGTTTTCTCGCCCTGCGTGAACTGATCCACGAAGTAGGCAAACTGCAGCTGGGTGCGGTTGTCGTCGCAGAGCGAGATATAGAAGTTGTTGGTTTCGATGATCTTGCTCAGCTCCCGGTGAATGGCTCCGTAAAGCGAGTTCAGGTCCTTGGCGCTGATGGCCAGGTTGGCAATGCTGTAGTACACCTTCTGGAGCCGCTCCGCCTTGATGCGCTCCGTGATGTCGTGCAGAATGGCGCGGGTAGCCACGGGCTCATCACCCTGCCAGGAGCAGGAAATGGAGCCGATGAGGTGAACGGGCTTGCCGGTTTTGGTGAGAAACACGGTTTCCAGCTTGTTCACTTTCTCGCCCTTGTACAGGTTGCGCAGCTGGTACATCAGCTTGGCTTTGTAATAAGGATGCACCACGTCGGCCAGCGTGAGGTCGGGCAGGTCTTCGTCTTCGTAGCCCAGCTTTTCCTTCCAGGCCTTGTTCACGAACAGGAAGCGGTTGTCCACGCTCAGGTTCTGCACCAAGTCGTGGGCATTGTCGAGAAAGTCCTGGAGGCGGTTGCGGTTGTCGCTCAGGGCGCGGGCCGTCACCTGGCGGTCGGTCATGTCGCGGCCTACCAGAAAGATGCCGGTAACCTGGCCGGTGGCATCGTGGGCAAACTCGGCGTGCCAGAACACCATTCGCTGCTGCCCCGATTTGGTGGGAATAGCCCGCTCGTAGTAGTCCTGCAGCCGCCCCGTACGGATGCTGATATCAAAGGACTCGCGCCGCAATGTCCGCTCCCCGGGCAAAGAAAAAGGTCGTAGTAGCAATAGTTCAGCACTTCTTCCCGCCTGTACTCGGTGTACTCCAGAAAGTACTCGTTCACGTCCACCACGCGGGCCTCCAGGTCTACGAGCACGTAGCTCAGGCCCGAGCGACTCAGCAGGTCGCGCAGCTGGGCGCGGCCCTGCTCCAGGAGCTCGGCGGGCTGTGTTGGTGAGGCCGATAGTGCTTCCGCTTCCTCACGGCGAAGCGTGAGCTGAACCCGCAGGCCGGTAGGCAGCTCAATACGGTGCAGGGTGGCGCGGGCTGTGAGCGAAGTGTGGTCGGCGCGGTGGCCGCGCCAGCTTCGGGCAGCCTGCTGGCCGGTCTGGGCCGCGGCGAGAATAGCCAGCCGCAGCTGCTCGGGCGACGCCCACCCGTTTTCTGCCGCCTCGTTGTGGTCCGCCATGAAGCCCGTGAGGCCCGAGGAAAGCAGCACGGGACGCGTGGTACCCAGCAGCGTGAGGGCCGTGCGGTTGCAGTCGACCAGCGTGGCCTGCTCATCATAGAGCAGGATGGCGTCGTACGCTCCATCGAAAAGAGCCTGATACAGAGGCTCCTGAGCGGTTGGCGAGGCAGCCAGGGCAGGAGACGTAGGACGGGTGGCCATACGGGTAGAAGCGAACAGAAGAAGCACCCGGCGGAAAATAGCCCCCGCACGGGAGAGGTTGACTGCTTAAATTTGCTGAAATATCCCGAATCCGCCGTGTGCGGCCGCCGAATAATCCGGTATCGGGCTTTGCTTTGCCATGCCCCGCCTGCTTTTTACCGTCACCACCGACCTGAACTACGACCAGCGGATGCAGCGCATCTGCGGCTCTTTGGCGCAGCGCGGGTACGCCGTGCTACTGGTGGGACGGGAGCTGCCGCAGTCGTTGCCGCTCACACCGCAGCCTTACGCCCAGCACCGGCTGCGCTGCTGGTTTCACAAAGGCAAGCTGTTTTACCTGGAGTTTACGCTGCGGCTGCTAGCCTACCTGCTCACGCAGCGGGCCGCCGCCTGGTGTGCCATCGACCTGGATACGGCCCTGCCCGTGTGGCTGCGGGCGCGGCTAGGCGGGCAGCCGTTCGTGTACGATGCCCACGAGTTGTTTACGGAGTTGCCGGAAGTGGTGCGCCGCCCGGCCGTGCAGTGGGTATGGCGCCGCGTGGAGGCATTCATCGTGCCCCGAGCGCGGCTGGCGTATACAGTGGGGCCAGCGCTGGCCCGGCTGTTTGAGCAGCGCTACAACCGTCCTTTCGAAGTTATCCGCAATATCAGCCGCCTCGTCGAAGAGGCTGATATTGCCCCTGTTTCTGCCCCTGAAAACCCGTTTATTCTATATCAGGGAGCCTTAAATGAAGGTCGAGGACTGGAAGCCCTGCTGGATGCTATGCCGCAGGTTCGTGGCCGGCTGGTGCTCTGCGGGGAGGGCAACCTGTCGCAGGAGCTGCGGGCGCGGGCGGAGCGACTAGGATTGCTCGCCAGCGGGCAGGTGGCGTTTCGCGGGTACGTGCTGCCGGCCGAGCTGCGCCGGCTTACCCGGCAGGCCACGGTGGGCGTGATGCTGCTCGAAAACCTGGGGCTAAGCTATTACTATTCCCTGGCCAACAAATTCTTCGACTACCTGCACGCCGGCGTGCCCCAGGTAGTGGTGGACTTCCCCGAGTACCGCGCCCTCAATGAGCAGTACGACGTGGCCGACCTGATAACTGACCTGGAGCCGGCCACGCTGGCGGCGGCTCTCAACCGCCTCCTGCCCGGTGGCGACGCGGCCCACTACCAGACCCTGGCTCATAACTGCCGCCAGGCCCGCCGGGAGCTGAGCTGGCAGCACGAAGAAACCCGGCTGCTGGCACTGTTCGCCGCATTGGCGCCGCTGGGTGCTCCCGCAGCCACAACAGTGGCCGCTGTTATTTCCTGAATCGTTTTTCCGATAACCTGTGCAGCTGCATTCCCTGATTTCCTCCGCCGAGCCAACATTGCTGGTCATCACCGGGCCTACTGCCGTGGGCAAAACCGACCTATGCGTGCGGCTGGCACAGGAGCTTCGTACCGAAATCGTGTCGGCCGACTCGCGGCAGTTTTTCCGGGAGTTAACCATTGGCACGGCCAAGCCCACGCCCGCGGAAATGCAAGGCGTACCGCACCACTTCATCAACTCCCATAGCATTGCCGAGGAGTACAATGCCGGCCGCTTCGAGCAGGACGCGCTGGCTTTGCTGGCTGACTTATTCACGCGCCATTCCGTGGTGATTCTGACAGGCGGCTCGGGCCTGTATCTGCAGGCCGTCACGGAAGGATTTGATGTGCTGCCAGCCGTGGCGCCCGAGGTGCGGGCGCAGCTGCACGAGGAATTAGCCACCGAAGGCCTCACTCCGCTGGTAGCCGAGCTGGCCCGCCTCGACCCCGTTACGCACGCCCGCATCGACCAGCAGAACCACCAGCGCGTGCTGCGGGCCCTGGAAATCTGCCGGGGAACGGGGCAGCCGTTCAGCTCGTTTCACGGTACCAGATCGGCGGAGCCCCGGCCGTTTCGGCTAGTAAAAATTGCCCTCACCCGGGAGCGGGAGGAGCTGTACCAGCGCATCGACCAGCGCATGGACCTGATGTTAGGCCAGGGCCTGGAGGCCGAAGCCCGCGCCCTGTACCCGTACCGCCACCACAACGCCCTGCAGACCGTGGGCTACCAGGAGCTGTTCGGCTACTTCGAGGGGCAATACGATTACGCCGAGGCCGTGCGCCTGCTCAAGCGCAACTCCCGCCGCTACGCTAAGCGCCAGCTTACCTGGCTTCGCCGCGACCCGCAGTACCAGTGGCTGCACCCGGCGGAGGTGAAATTGTGAGATGGTGAAGTGGTGAGTTGATTTTCTGATTGCGCCACTTGCGCAGATTTCGCCGTCAGAACGTCAACTCACCACTTCACCATCTCACTGCTGCTAGACGCTCAGGATGTCCACCATGCGCATGAAGCTCTGGTTGATGAGCTTCTTCTTATAGATGGTGTCTTTGAAGGGCGTATACACCAGCTTGCGGTCTACGATGCCAGCCATTACGTTGCGCATGCCGTTCATAAGGCCTTCCACGGCAGCAATGCCGATCTGCGAGGCCAGCATTCGGTCGGCGGCGGAAGGGGCTCCACCGCGCTGAATGTGCCCGATAATGGTAACGCGGGTATCAAGCTGCGGAATGGCCTCCTTCACCTGCTTGGCCACGGCGTGGGCGTTGCCTTCCTCGTCCCCCTCGGCCACGATAACGATAAACGACGTTTTAGACCGGTCCCAGCTGGAGCGCAGGCTGTCGATGACGGCTTCGGTGGAAAGCTTGGTTTCGGGCACCATCACAATTTCAGCCCCGCCGCCAATAGCGCACGGAATGGCAATGTAGCCCGAGTCTCGGCCCATTACTTCCACGAAAAAGCACCGGTCGTGCGAGTCAGCCGTGTCGCGGATTTTGTCGATGGCCTCCAAGGCCGTATTCACCGCCGTATCGTAGCCAATGGTGTAGTCGGTGCCGTACAGGTCGTTGTCGATGGTACCGGGGGCGCCTACTGTCGGAATGCCGAACTCTTCCTCAAACAGGGTAGCGCCGGTGAAGGTACCGTTGCCGCCAATGGCCACCAGTCCTTCGATGCCGTTGTTCACGAGCTGGTCGAACGCCTGCTGGCGGCCTTCTTTGGTTTGGAACTTCTGCGAGCGGGCCGATTTAAGGATAGTGCCGCCCTTCTGGATGGTGTTGGACACGGAGGCCGAGTCTAGGCGCACAAACTCGCCCTTGATCATGCCGCTGTAGCCGCGCATGATGCCATACACTTCAATTCCGTGATAAACGGCCGTGCGAACCACGGCGCGGATGCAGGCGTTCATGCCCGGCGAGTCGCCGCCGCTGGTAAAAACTCCTATTCGTTTCATGTAAGTCTGGTGCCAAGTACTATGCAGGCGGCCACGGCAGCCCACGCAAATGTTGCGAAGTACGTTAAAATCAACTTGTAAATTGTGGAGTTGGCTGTTTTTTCGGCAATTCCGTATTGCTTCCTGAAGGCCGAACTGCTATATTCCACCTTGCGTCCTATGGCACGCGCTGCCGCTTCTTCTTTCTCATTTTCACCGTTTTAAGCACTCCCACTGCTATGTTTGGTTTTTTCGAAAGCGAACAGACGAAAAAAGTCAAAAGCCACTTGGCTAACCTGGTCGCGCTGGCCAAAGCTGATGGTCACATCGATGAGCGCGAAATGAATTTCATAGTGGCAGTGGGCAAAAAGAACGGCGTACGCGCCGACGATGTGCGTAATCTGGTGGCTCACGCCCACGACCGCACTATGCTCGTGCCCGATAACGACTCCGAGCGGTTCGACCAGATCTTTGACCTGGTGGACATGATGCTGGCCGACGGCGTGGTAGACGACAACGAAATGGACTTCTGCATTGATATGGCCGAGAAGCTGGGCTTCCGCAAAGCCATTGTGGGCGTGCTGGTGCGCAAAATCTCCCTGGGCGTGAAGGATGGCCTGCCCCGCGAAAGAATCAAAGAAGAGTCGCAGAGCTTCCTGAACTACAACGAAGGCCTGGGCCCTCACTAAGCTACCCGCTACTCTTGGTCCGTGACAAATGCTACGGCGCGCAGCAGCGCGGCGCAGGCTTCATCTATTTCCTCGTGGGTGATGGTAAGTGGAGGGGCTAGCCGCAGGGAATTGTCGCAGAACAGGAACCAGTCGGTGAGGATGCCTTCGTGGGCCAGCGCCCGGTCGATGATGGGCTTCAGCACTGCGAAAGACTCGAACTCCACGGCTATCAGCAGTCCGCACCCGCGCACCGCCTGGATGGCTGGGTGCCGCAAAAGCCGCCGGAACCGGGCGGCTTTTTCCGTGACGTCCGCCAGCAGGTTTTCTTCCTGAATGACGCGCAGCGTGGCCAGCGCCGCCGCGCAGGATACCGGATGCCCGCCAAACGTAGTCAGGTGCCCCAGAATCGGGTCCGACTTAAAGCCTGCCATAATTTCCTGAGGTGCGATAAACGCCCCGATGGGCATGCCGCCGCCCATGCCTTTGGCCGTGAGCAGAATATCGGGCTCGATGCCGAACTGCTCGAAAGCCCAGAAGGTGCCCGTGCGCCCGAAACCGCACTGAATTTCATCCAGAATCAGTAGGGCGCCTACCTCGGTGCAGCGCTGCCGCAGCGCCGTCAGGTAACCGGTTTCCGGTACCCGCACGCCCGCTTCGCCTTGCACCGTTTCTACAATCACGGCGGCGGTGTGCCGGGTAATCAGCTGCAGATCAGCCAGGGAGTTGAATTCAATGTGCTGCACGTCGGGCAGCAGGGGGCGGTAGCTGCGCTTGAAATCCTCGGAGCCCGTGACGGAAAGCGCGCCCTGGGTGGAGCCGTGATAGGCCCGGTGGCAGCTGACCAGCCCGGTGCGGCCGGTGTGGCGCTTGGCCAGCTTAAGGGCACCTTCCACGGCCTCGGTGCCGGAGTTGGTGAAGTACACGGAATCGAGGCGGGGCGGGAGAGTTTGGTGCAGGGCGTGGGCCAGCTCGGCCGGTGGGGCCTGCACCAACTCTCCGTACACCATCAGGTGCAGGTACTTATCGAGCTGCCGCTGAATGGCTTCGATAACGCGCGGATGCCGGTGCCCCACGTTGCTCACTCCAATGCCCGAAATCAAATCGAGGTAGCGGCGGCCCTCGGGCCCGTACATATACACGCCTTCGGCCCGCTCAATTTCAAGCAGCAATGGGAAATCGGAGGTTTGGGCCTGATGGCGCAGGAACAGCTGGCGGGGCGTAAGCATGCCGCAAAGGTACGCCAGCGGTGAGATAGTGAAATGGTAAGTTTGACGTTCTAACTGCGCAAGTGGCGCCAGCCGAACGTCAAACTCACCATTTCACTATCTCACCATTTCACTGCCGCCGCGGCGGTTGGCTACGCGCTGCAGAACCTGCTTGGTGAACTGGCGCTCGGCCACGAACAGGTTAGCCGTCTGGCGGATGCTGATGACTTTCTGAAACCGCTCGAAGTAGTCTTTTTCCAGATCTACTTCCTGCTGGCGCAGGGTCAGGGCCTGGCGCAGGTTGTCGCGCAGCTGCTGGTCGGTAAGGTTTTCGGGGCTGTCGGTGCGGAGCTGGCGCTGGCGGCGGTTCAGGTCGCGGCGCTTGTCGCTGTACTCGTTGTAGACCGGCCAGAAGCGCTGGGCCTGCTCCGGGGTGAGGGTCAGCTTATCAGTTAGGAAAGCAATTTTGGCGCTTTCAAGCTGGTTGAGCCGTTCGCCCCGGCGGCCGCCCTGGGCCTGAGAGGCTAATGGCAGCAACAGCAGCAAAGCCAGAGTGAGATAGTGAGAAAGGTATTTCATGTCAGCGGGAAGCAAAAGGCAAGTTAGAAGTACACTTCGTCGGCGGGCAGCGCGTCCAGCGCGTGTTGGAGCTCATCGGGCGTGGCCTGCAGATACGGTTCGTTGCCAAGGGCAACGGCTGCGGGCAGCTCCGCCAGGTCGGCCAGGGTCACGCGCTGGTCGGATGCCAGCAGGTACTGTACCAGCTCATCCTGCGGGACCTGCGCCAGCGAAATAGCCGCCACATCCGGCGTCGGGCTCAGGAAAAACGAGACTGCAAAGCCCCCCAATACTACCACCGAGGCCAGCGCCGTGCGCAGCGGCGCCGACAACGCCGTGAGCCAGCCCCAGGCTGGTGCGGCACTGGGCTGCACGCGCTGCATTACGCGGGCGGGCAGCTGCTCGAAGTAGCGGTCCGGGGGTGCGGCCAGCGGCGGGTGCGGCCGGCGCCGGTGTTCATCCAGACGGAAAGGAGTGTTCATAGGCGGTTAGAGGCGGCCGGGGGCGTCGGGTTTAATTGGTCAGGGAATGCTGGGTCACGTACTGCTCTACTTTTTTGACGGCGTGGTGGTAAGAGGCCTTGAGCGCGCCTACGGACGTGCCCGTTACCTCGGCCATCTGCTCGTAGGGCATTTCGTCGTAATAGCGCAGGTTGAACACCAGGCGCTGCTTGTCGGGCAGGCGCAGGATGGCTTTCTGCAGCTTCAGCTCTACTTCGTCGCCGGCCAACTGCTCGTCGGCTTCCAGCTTTTGTGCCAGCTCGGCGCCCACGTCGTTGAGGGGCAGGAAAAACCGGCGCCGCTTGCTTTGCAGAAAGCTCAGGCACTCGTTGGTGGCAATGCGGTAAATCCAGGTATAGAGGGAGGCATCCTGGCGGAAGCTTTCCAGGTGGTTCCACACCTTCACGAAGGTATCCTGCACCAGGTCATCGGCATCGTCGTGGTCGACCACCATCTTGCGCACGTGCCAGTACACCTTGCTCTGGTACTTGCGCACCAGCTGGTTGAAGGCCACGTTGCGGGAGGCCGGGTCACGAAACTTGATGAGGATTTCCTGATCTTCCAAGCAGGCGAAGGTAGGGTAGAGGCGGGCGGTGTGCAGGCTATTAGAGGCGCGGGGCGGGCGGGCGTTTAATCGGAGCTAGATAATTTTTCTGTAGCGGCGCCGATATTACCGGTTATGCACCATCTTACACCGGCCCATACTTATTCCTGAACAATACACTGAGAAGTTATTCTGTGAGTTTACTTAAACACTGTTTTCGGCATTTGAGTGTTTTTTGCCTGTTGCTAATAGGTTTTCGTGTGGTCGCACAGCCTGCTTCACTCAATAGCTTACCATCGGCACCGGCTGCACAACAGCTCGTTGCGACGGGGCCAGCAGGAATTTATTGGTACCACGTAACCAAAATAGACGTTGAGGATGCTCGACCTCAAGTATCCGACCGGCCGCTGAAGCTACCGCTGTTTTCGATGCCTGGCCAACTGGACCAGGTATGGCCCGTCCTAACACCCGAGCAACAGGTGCGTATGCAAACGTTGTTGCGCAACGGCTTTCATGGCGACGCTGGTACTCCTGCAACTACCTTGCGGTGTCAGGTCCGCGAAGCCTACCAGCTATTTGGAGCTACGCTTATCAGCGAAAATCTAGGAAGTGTTAACAGTCGCGCAACCAGAGCACGGTTGCGGCCAGATGAACAAAGGCCAGAAAATGCGCATCGAGCTTGTCGTAGCGCGTGGCCACACGGCGAAACTGCTTGAGTCGGCTAAAGAGCCGCTCAACGGGGTGGCGCTGGGCATAGCGGGCCACGTCGTAGGCGCGCGGGTGTCGGCGCTTGCGCCGAGGCGGAATCACGGCACAGGTGCCGCGGGCGGCCAGGGCCGCGACGAACTGGTCGGAATCGTAGCCACGGTCGGCCACGACATACGCCGGGCTCAACCCGTCGAGCAGCGGCAACGCCTGCGGGGCATCGTGCCGCTGGCCCGCTGTCAGGGCGCCGCGCACGAAACGGCCCCGCGCGTCGGCCACCGCGTGCAGCTTGCTCGTCAGCCCGCCGCGGCTGCGCCCGAGGGCTTGCGGCCCGTTTTTTTGCGTGCCCCGCTGGCATGCTGGTGCGCCCGCACGGTGGTGGAGTCCACCAGCAGCGTGTGCAGCGCGTCGTCCTGTTGCACAGCCGCCAGCACCCGGGCCCACACGCCGGAGGCCGTCCAGCGCTGGAAGCGCGTGTAGGTCGTGTGCCAGTTGCCCCATTCGGTCGGCAGGGCCCGCCACCGGCAGCCATTGCGTGTCAGCCACAGCACCGCCTCCACAAAGCGTCGATTGTCCTGACCCCGCCCGCCTTTGGTGCCCTCGCGGCCCGGTAGCAGCGGCGCAATCCGCGCCCATTGCACATCTGTCAGCATGTACTCCATACCCAAACTTAACACCTACTGTTAACACCTCCTAGAAATACGAGTAAGCATCCAGTTGGATCTACTGGACGCTGAGGGCAAGCTTATCCAAAGTATCGTCAGAGAGGAAAAAGTATTCCGTCGCCTCAATGATGTTAAGCATAGGCCCTTAGAACAGTTATACCAGATGACGTTGGATGCGGCCATATTTAATGGCCTCAAACTTTTGTTGGTGCAGACCCAACCTGAATAATCTAGAATATCGAAGAATAGAACAGACTGAGGGTAATCCGTATTTTCGCCCCGCCGACCACTTCTACCCTCTGCTATGAGCAACATGATTCAGTTCGTCGCCAACCACGACGACCTTAGCACCGACAAGGGCTTCCAGTTTAAATTTTACTGTGACAAGTGCCGCAACGGGCATATGTCGCGGTTTCTGCCCAACAAGGTTGGTATTGCCGGGGAGCTGCTGCGGGCGGCTGGCAGCCTGTTCGGCGGTCATTTCCACGATGTCGGCAACGCCGCCTACCACGTGCAGCGCGCCATCGGCGGCAAGGCCCACGACGACGCCCTGGAAACGGCCGTGCAGGAAGGTAAAAACCACTTCAAGCAGTGCACCCGCTGCGGCCACTGGGTATGCCCCGACGTGTGCTGGAACCACTCGGCCGGCCTCTGCGAGGACTGCGCCCCCGACGAGCAGGAGGAGTTGACCGCCCAGCAGCGCCAGGCCGCCCGAGAGCAGATCCATACCAAAACCCGGGAGCAGGACTACACCAAAGAGCTGGATTTCCTGGGCCGCGCCAGTCTCACGCAGTGCCCCAAGTGCAGCGCCAAGCTCGCCCCAGGGCAGAAGTTCTGCCCCGATTGCGGCACTACCAACACCGCCGCTGCTACCAAAGCCAAATTCTGCGCCGACTGCGGGGCTGCCGTTAAGGCTGAGCAGCGGTTCTGCGCCGAGTGCGGCGCGAAGCAGTAGCACACCAATAGGTCATTGCGAGCGGTTCGAAGCAATCTGCCTTGGACAATGTGACAACCCTTAAAATGTAGAAAGCCCTTTTCCATTGTAACGGAAAAGGGCGTTTTACATTTGGATGTTTTGAGCGTTACTCAGGACGGATTGCTTCGCGCCGCTCGCAATGACAGTTGATGAATTGAGGCGTTGAGTGACTGTGCGCAGCTACTTCGTGCTGTAAGCTACGCCCACGGTTACGTTGGTGTTGTCGTTGGGCTTGCCTTCCAGCACGCGGCTTTCGAAGGTATAGGCGTAAGTTCCCGTAATGGCCAGCCGCGAGGTGAAGCGCAGGGCCAGCGTGGTAAGCTGGCTGAAGCGGTAGTCATCGAAATCCTGAAGGTTGGGCAGGTAAAACGTGTTGGCTGTGAGGCTGAAGACACGGTAGCTGTACACCACCTTCAGGCGGGCCGAGCTGCGCGTGACTTTCCGACTGGAGTTGTCCTGAAAGTATGTGGCCTCCCGGATGATGAGGTTGCTCAGGGCTACCTCCCGCCCCAGCGAATCCTGGTAGAACGCCCAGCCCGGCCCCGCGCCCAGCTGCGTGCGGTTGTCGATGCCGCGCAGGTTGCTGCGCTCGTAGCCCCCAATACCGTAGAAGCGGAAATGGCCTTTCCAGTAGTAGGGCGTGGCGTTGAGCAGAAATTCCCGCTCCTTGAGCCGCCGGTCCTGCTTGCCGTAGGCAAAGCTGCCCATCACGGGCGCGCCAAAGTGCATGCCGCGCAGCAGCGTCACGTTATGCACAGTAGAGAACAGCGCCCGGTTCACGCCCCCCGACGTGTACTGCCCCGTAAGCTGCCCGCTGTAGCGGACAATGGTAGTATCGGGCTTTTGGGCCAGGGTGGAGGAAGCGGCGCCGCTGAGCAGCAGTAGTACAAATGCAAAGCAGACGAAGTGGCCTGTTCGAAGAGAGAGAAAAACTAGCATGTGGTATATCGATGACCGATGAGAAATATATAATTGTAACTTGCTCTTATGCTCAGATATATATTGGTTATTTCTTTGGTTATACTAAACAGCCTAACGGCGGAAGCGCAAACAGTCATTCAGTGCGACACTCTATTTCGGAGGCTGCAAGTATATAAATCTACGATATCAGATGTTATAACAGTGATGGGGATACCTGATAGCAAAGAGGAAATTGCTACGGAAATGTTTGCGCACCTGAGTGGCGGTGGCGATAGATATAAACGAACAGTTACAGCATACTATGCTAATTACACAAAGGAGGGAATCCAATTTGAAATAGATCAGGAAACGAAGCAATTAACCAAGATTGTCTTTCAGCCGAATGCATTCGTAATGACAGCCAAAGGTATACAACCTACTAAAAGTAATTTCGCCGATGTAATTCAGGCTTATGGATTAATCGACTTAAACAAATCCACCAATACACCCCCTAATATTCAAGGATGGGTTACTGGTAGGGGAACCGACAATAAACGGTACTACACCCTTCTTTGCTACTGGGGAATTACCTTTGTTAGCTATGGCCGTTGGAATATGGCTGAGGGCTTTTCTTCAAAGCAGGTAGATGAAATTTGGTTAGTTGGTTATGGAACCGCCCCGGCTGCTTCAGAAGCAACCAGGGCGGCTCGTCATAGATGCAACTGAACCTATTTCCGACGGGCCATTACTTTCTCCACGGCGCGCACGATGGCGGCTTCGTTGAGCTCGTATTTTTCCATCAGCTGGTCGGGCGTGCCCGATTCGCCGAAGGAGTCGTTTACGGCGACCATTTCCAGGGGCAGGGGCTCCTCACGAGCCAGCAGCTGGGCAATGGAGTCGCCGAGGCCGCCGTTCATCTGGTGTTCCTCCGCTGTCACCACGCAGCGCGTCTTGCGCGCCGACTCCAGCACCAACTGGGCATCCAGGGGCTTGATGGTGTGCAGGTTAATAATTTCGGCGTTGATGCCTTTTTCCGCCAGCAGCTTGCCGGCCAGGATGGCCTTCCACACCAGGTGGCCCGTGGCGAAGATGCTCACGTCGGCGCCCTCGTTCAGCACAATGCCCTTACCGATTTCAAACTGCTGGTCGGCCGGGGTGAAGTTGGGAACTACCGGGCGGCCAAAGCGCAGGTACACGGGACCTTCGTGCTCAGCAATGGCCAGCGTAGCGGCCTTGGTCTGGTTGTAGTCGCAGGGGTTGATGACGGTCATGTGCGGCAGCATCTTCATCAGCCCCAGGTCCTCCAGAATCTGGTGGGTGGCGCCGTCTTCGCCCAGGGTGAGGCCGGCGTGCGAAGCGCAGATCTTCACGTTCTTGCCTGAGTAGGCAATGCTCTGGCGGATCTGGTCGTACACGCGGCCCGTCGAGAAGTTGGCGAAGGTGCCGGTGAAAGGAATCTTGCCCCCGATGGTGAGGCCGGCCGCCAGGCCCATCATGTTGGCCTCGGCAATGCCTACCTGGAAAAACCGCTCGGGAAAGTCCTTCACGAAGGCATCCATCTTAAGGGAGCCGATGAGGTCGGCGCACAGGGCTACCACATTGGGGTTGGTTTTGCCCAGCTCGTGCAGGCCCGCGCCAAAGCCGCTGCGGGTATCTTTCGATTCGGTGTAGGGAAAGTCTTTCATGTGGTAGGGTCTTAGGGTCTTGGTTTTTGTCGTTGTTTACACTGTCATCCTGAACGCAGCGGAGCGGAGTGAAGGACCTTCCTCGGTTAAGTGAAAAGGCTCATTCAACGTCTTACGTCACAGCTCCGCGTAATTCAGCGTCAGCCACTGCGGGTTGCTGCTGGCTATCAGCTTATCCTTTTTGGCTCGCGTCCAGCCTTTGACTTCCTTTTCGCGGGCAATAGCGCCTTCGATGTGCTCGTAAGGTTCGAAGTAGATGAGGTTGTAGCAAAAGTAGCGGCCGGCAAAGGTGCCGGGCTTGCCGCGGTTCTCGAAGTGTTCCTGTACGCGCCGTCGCAGGTCATTCGTCACGCCCGTGTAAACCGAGGTCTTGGCCGGGTTGGTGACGATGTAGACGTAGTACTGATGGGCGGCGGACATAAAGGCTTGGAGCGTTGTAGAAAGGGGAGTTAGGTATTAGAGGAAGGTCCTTCGCTGCGCTCAGGATGACAGATGAATCAGGATAATGGCAGCCTTTCCCGCCACTGCAGGCCCTCGGGTAGTTCGGCAGCGCTGAACTCGAGGTGAATCACGCGACGTGGACGCGGGCTGGTGCTGCGGTTGGAGGCATGAAGCGTGAGGGGCTGCATGAGCATGATGCTACCGGCGGGCACGGTGCAGGTAACGGCGTGAGGCGTGAAGTCTGGGTGTTGGTCGTTGGGAATGACGCCGTGGCGGTGGGAGCCGGGCACCACGCGCAGAGCACCGTTGGTGACGTCGCAGTCGTCGAGATGCAGGCGCAGGGTGATGATGCTTTCCAGGATTTCGCGCGGGGGCAGCACGGTAGTTTCGCCGCTTTTCGTGCTCCAGGGGCCATAGCCGGGTAAGTCACGCCGCTGGTCTACGGCTATCATCACATCCTGGTGCCAGGCTACCAGCCAGTTGGAGACAGCCGGCTTATCAAAGTAAATAGCCTTGACGAGGTGCGGAGCCTGGCTGGGAAACAAGGCTGCCAGCAACGCCCGTAGCCGGGGCGTCAGCAGCAGCTCCCGTAGCTGAGGCAGCTCACCCAGCAGGTTGCGGATGGCAAACACGTCCTGGCTGCGGCGGAAGTTGGGCGAGGAAGCTTCAGCCGTTTCGATGGTATGAAGTAGGTCCGTTATTTCCTCGGGGCAGAATATGTTGAGCAGGATAGCGTGACCAGCCGCGGCAAGTTGAGCTGCCGCTTCAGCAGTCTCAAATTCTGCCGAGTTCCTTCTGGCTATTTCCTCTACCTGTCCGCTCATTTCCCGAAAATGCTAACCGACGTGGTCTGGCCGGATTTGATGGTGAAGGAGCGCGTGTCGGTGAACTTGCTGCCGGTGGCAGTGCTGGTGCGAAATACCAGGCGGTAGGTTCCCGGCTGCATGGGCAGGTTGATTTTGCTGCTGCCCCCCTCGGGCAGGTTGTAGAGCCAGGTTTGGGTATCGTCGGGGTTGAGACGGTAGATGCTGCCGTAGCCCTTCAGGTCGCTGATGATGTTGAGCGTGCCGGGGGCGTCGTAGGTTACCACCGTTTCGCGGCCCTGCGTGATGGTGACGCGGCGCAGCTGGCGGGGTAGGGTAAGCAGCTCTACCTCGTAGTTGCCGGCCAGCAGCTTCTGGCGGGTGCCAAAGGAACGCGCAATAAGCGTGGCCGGGTTGCCGGCCTGCCGTACCACTGCCTGCACCCGCCCATAGGCATTGAGCGTGGACAACGGGTTTTGCAGCACCAGGGTGCCCTGCGGCACTTTGAAGTTGAGCACATTGGCCTTGCCCGGCCGGATGGCCAGGTTCGGGTGGCGCACGGCCGGCACCGTATTAATCACCAAGTCGTAGCTCTGCAGCGGGTCCACGTCCAGCACGTCGGGCTGGCCTTTCTCGTCGCGCCAGTGGATGTAGTTGTACTCCGGCGTCTCCGTCACGTTGTTGATGAACGTCAGGTTTACGTTCGACTCCACGCCCCGGCCCAGGTCGTCGGTCAGGTTTACGGCTACGGTGGTGCGGGCCAGCGTCTGGGCAATGACGTCGTTGAGAATCGTGCGGAACGTCTTCACGTCGGCGGCATTATAGTAGGTGCCCATGCACTCCAGCTGCTTGCCAAACTCCCTTTCGGCCCCAATGCCAATCACGAACGGCTTGAGGAAGATACGCTTGCGCTGCAGGGCCAGGGACGTAGCGCACGGGTCACCCTTGCACGACTCCAGCCCGTCGGTAATCAGAATGAGCACGTTGCGGGCCGACTTATCCGCTGGAAAGTCGCCGGCCGACTGCTGCAGGGCGTAGGTGATGGGCGTGTTGCCCTGGGGCTTGAGCTGCTGGAGCCGCTGCTTGATAGGAGCCGCATTTTTGCGCGCAAACGGTACTTCCAGGCGCGAGTCCTCGCAGTTGTTTTCCTTGTTGTCGTGCTGGTGCCCGTAGGCGCGCAAAGCCAGCTCCAGATTGGGATAGGCGTTGAGCGAGTCCACCATCTTCGACAGCAGGTTTTTGGCAATGTCCCAGCGCTGCTGCCCTTCCCACGGCGCCTGCATCGAGCCCGAGGCATCCAGCACGAAGAGTATGCGTGTAGTGCGCGGCTGTTCGGAAGGAGGAGCCTGCTGGGCACGCAGCGGCCCGGCCAGCCACAGCCAGCCAGAAAGCAGCAGAAACAGGACGCGAACGGGGTGGGGCATAGGGCAGCAGGGCGCGGCAGGCAGATAAGGGTGCATAAGAAGCCAAACGAAACCCGGCCAGGCTTCTTATGCAAGTCAAAAGCAGTAGCTGTGCTTAGTAGTCGGAAGCCTGCTCTACGGCCAGCTGCTGCAGGGCAATTTCCAGCTGCTCGTTGTTGGGCGCCACGCCGTGCCACTTGTGGGAGCCCATCATAAAGTCAACGCCGAAGCCCATCTGCGTGTCCATCAGCACCATCACGGGCTGACCCTGGCCGAGCAAGCCCTGCGCTTCCTCAATCGTGGGGAGCAGCTTCTCGAAGTTGTTGCCGTCGGTTTCGAGCACGCGCCAGCCGAAGCTCTCGAACTTGGCCCGCAGGTCGCCCAGGTGCATCACCTTGTCGGTGGGGCCGTCAATCTGCTGGCCGTTGCGGTCCACGAAGGCAATCAGGTTGTCGACTTTGTGGTGGGGCGCGTACATAGCTGCTTCCCACACCTGGCCTTCTTCCAGCTCCCCGTCGCCCATCAGCACGAATACGGTGCGCGGGTCGTTGTTGAGCTTTTTAGCCTGGGCGGCGCCGGTGGCTACACTCAGCCCCTGGCCCAGGGAACCAGACGCAATGCGGATACCGGGCAAATGCTCGTGGGTGGCGGGGTGGCCCTGGAGGCGGGAGTTGAGCTTGCGGAACGTAGCCAGCTCACTTACTGGAAAGTAGCCCGAGCGGGCCAGCACCGAGTAGAATACCGGCGAAATGTGCCCATTCGACAGGAAAAACAAGTCCTGGTTGCGGCCGTCCATGTCAAACGGCTGGGGCGTGTGCTGCATCACCCGGAAGAAGAGCGATACCAGCAGATCGGTGCAGCCCAGAGAGCCGCCGGGGTGGCCCGAGTTTACGGCGTGCACCATGCGCACGATGTCGCGCCGCACCTGCGCGGCAATCTGGTTGAGCTCGGCCACGGAGGTGGCGGCGGAAGTGGCGGAAGAAGCGGCGAAAGACGTGTCCTGCGACATGGGCTGGCGGAAAGAAGAAGTTAGGGTAGGCAAAGGTAGGAACTTGGGCCGGCTAGGCCGCACAGAAAAAAGCCCCGCCGGAAAGACGAGGCTTCAAAGGAAATCAAAGGAGTTGCGCGGCATGGTTCTTCGTGTCGACTTTGGTAATGACCTTCTCAATACGGCCCTGCTCGTCCAGCAGAAACGTGTAGCGCATCGTGCCCATGTACTTGCGGCCATACATCGATTTTTCCTGCCACACACCGTACGCTTCCACCAACTGCTTGTCTTCGTCGACGAGGAGCGGGAAAGGCAGCTCATACTTACTGGCAAACTTCTGGTGCGACTTCTCTGAATCGATGCTCACGCCCAGCACCTGAATGCCCGCCGCCAGCAGCGCCGGGTAGTTGTCGCGCAGGTTGCAGGCCTGGGCAGTGCAGCCGCTGGTGTCGTCCTTGGGGTAGAAGTAGAGGGCTACTTTGCGGCCCGCGTAGTCCTGGAGGCGGTGCCGGGTGCCGTGCTGATCTAGGGCGTCGAAGGCCGGAGCCTGCTCGCCGACTTGGGGAATTGCCATGCCGCGAAGATAGATGGAGAACTGGTGAAATAGTGAGTTGGTGAACTGGTGAGTTTGATGTTCTATCCGCGCAAGCGGCGCCAGCAGAACATTAAACTCACCAGTTCACCAACTCACTAGTTCACCGCCTCCGGCTGGGGCGTGTAGATGAGGTTCTCGACGGGAAAGCCAAGTTCTTTGGCGCGGGCCACCAGCCGGTCGCGGCGGTTGCGCTCCAAGTGTGGGGCCCGGCTCAGCAGCCACAGGTTCTTGCGGCCTGGCTCACCTACCAGGGCGTATTGGTAGTCGGCCAGGTCGAGGTCCAGGATCCAGTAGTCGCCTTCGAAAGGCCAGAAGAACTGCACTTTCAGCCGGGCGTTGGTGGCATCCGTAGCGCGGGCTACGGCCGTGGCTGTTTCCACCGGGCCTTCCAGCCCTTCCTTGTGACAGGTATTGCGCACGGCTACTTTGCCATCGGGGCGCAGCTTGTACTCGGCCGTCACGTGCTGGCAGCCTTTCTCGAAGCGGGTAGGCAGCCGGGCTACCTCGTACCACAGGCCGGCGTAGCGGGGCAGATCTACGTGGGGCACGGTGGGCAGCGGCGGGTGCAGCTTGCGGCGGGCGTAGGCATATACCGCTACGCCGGTGGCTATAGCGGCCGCAGCTGCACCCAGGAGTACCGGCTGGCGGTGTTTGGCGAATTGTGGAATGGGAGGCATAGACGCAGGGTGAGTTGGAACTCGGCTATACGCAAGCCTAGGCCCCTGGGTAGCCTATTCACTACCTTGTCAATTCTCCATCTGCAGAAGAAGGAGTATTCCCTAGGCTGTGTGGACAGCAAGCAAAAAGAACGTCATGCTGAGCTTGTCGAAGCATCTCTACCGAACGATTTCGTGCGACCGAAGCAGTAGAGATGCTTCGACAAGCTCAGCATGACGCCCTGGAAAGCCTAAAAATACATTTTTCTATATATATTAATGAGAAACTATTTTCTGCGTCTGGTTTTTCTCCTGCTATTGCCGCTCGGGCTTTGGGCGCAAGCAGTTCCCCCACCTAGTGGTTACAAGCTACGACGGGTACGGCAGCTGCGGCCCGCTTATCAGCCGCCGGGAGGACTGGTGCCGTACCAGGGCTACTACGACTGGGGCTTATCCGATACCTTGGGCCGGGTGTACCTGCGGCCGATTCTTCAGAAAGAGCCAAAAGCCACCGCCGGCCCTTTTTGGGTAGCAGAATGGCGCGAGGTAGGAGAAAATGATATGCGTAGTGAAAGGTGGGAGGAGCGCCACGGTGGCTCAGAAATCTGGCTTAATGCCCGGGGGCACTATCTGGTTATCCCCTCTGACTACGCCGCTTACCGGCAGCCAGATGGCAGCCTGGTTGCCAAACCATACCGCCGCCACCTCACGGAACCGCTGTATCGATACGAGGTACTGCCCTACAGACAAGACAAGGAAGCGCAGGTTCCGTCTCCCTGGCGCTACTGGCGGAATCATCGTCGTGGTTGGCTTTACTACGTAGGGGCCGGGCTATATGCGGTGCGTGGACCTAGCGAATGGCAATATTTCCGGCGCGAGAGATGGCGTCGCCATCGGTATCGTCATTCAACTGCTATTATGGTTCGTGGGGCGCCGCTGACAGGGCCACCGCAGGCGCTTTTTGATAGCACAAGCCGGCGGCTAACACCTTATCAATATGAGCAGCTTGGCCCAATCAGTACCGGACGAATCCGCTATATGGTGAGAAAGCCAACTAGACACTATGGGTTCTTAGACCGCCGGGGGCGCAGAGTGTTAGGTCCTTACCGAACGGCGGCTAACTTCTCGCACGGGCGGGCCGTCGTATCCTTGGGACGTACTGGGAAAGAGGTGCTGTACGCCCTTATTGATACGACTGGTGCGTTCATCATTGCCCCGCAGTCTGCAGAGTTGGATGGGCCTGATAATCGGGGCTTCGTTCGTCGTAAAATTCTGCGCCCGGCCGGACGGCAGGTGTATGAGTACCTGGGCCTCGACGGGAAGCCTGCTTTCCCGGGACGTTATTTTGGCTGGGGTGAACAGTTTACCGGCGACTCCGCCGCTGTACCCGATACACTTAACCGACCCGGTGTTCTGTACGCCAATGGTACCTGGCTGCCCCGGCCAACGACGCCTGAGAAGCAGTACGTAAAGCCCGCTCGAGGAATGGTAGTTCCTGCCGATAGCAGCCGTGTGGTGTTCGTTAGTCCTACTGGTCACCGGGTAACCACCGCCAGCTATGCAAAGGGGCAAGCATTAGCAGGAGGATGGTTTTTGGCTTACGATAACGCCAGCAGCCCAGCCGTGCTGATAACGCCCGCTGGGAACCGGTATCCGCTGCCACCCGGCTACGCACCCGACTTGCTGTATCACGGCCTGGACAACTACAACCACGTGCCCTTTGACAACGGCCTGCTGAAAGTGCGCTGGGGTAAGCCACACCAAGAAGGTTGGGAGCCTAAGCGCGAAGCCTATATGACCCGTAGTGGGCACATCCTGGTCGGTGACCCGGATCCGAAGTAGGCAGCTGCTACAGCGTTACGCTTATCACCTTTTCATTGCCGGCCATGTCGCGGAGGGTGAGGCGGGCGGGGCCGCGCAGGGGCGGGCCCAGCTTGTCGTCGCGCTCCGAGAAGAGAGTAGAATTCTTGTGCTCGAAGCGCAGCAGGCGGAACTGTCCGTTTACTTCCAGCTGGTAGCTGGCCAGGCCCGAGAGGTCGTCGCCTACCTTGAAGACTACGCCGGCCGCGCCTTTGCTGACGAGGCGACCCGAGGGCGGCGTCACGTCCGTCACCAGCTTGAACTGCCCGAACAGGCGGGTATTGAAGCTGAAAAACTCGCCTTCCCACTGGCCGCTTTGCCAGATGCGGGCATTGCCCCGAATCAGGCAGGCCGCCGTGCGCTGCTTGTCAACTACCAGCGTTTCGGGCTTCAGCGTCACGCGCAGGGCTTCCTGAATAGGCGTGACGGCGCTTTGTACCTTCCAGAGGCCATCCTTGTAGGTGGTTTGCAGGTAGAGCGTGTCGTAGGTGGTGCGGGGCGCAAAGGCCAGGTTGACGAAGGGTGTGGCAAACAGGCGCTCCTGCCCGGCCGGAATGGCGGCCACTCTATCAAAGGGCTGGGCGCGGCGCAAACCGGGAAAGCGCAGGGAGTCAGGAAGGCCGGCGCGCAGGTCGTAGAGGTACACGGTGCGGCCCTGGTCGGTGTAGCTGGGGCGCAGCTGGCGTTGGCGGTTGCCGCGCGTGAGGGTGAGGTTAGGTGCCTCGCGGGCCGTATCGTCTGCCGTTACCCGCAGAATATTGCGCACTACTTCGTAGCGCAGGGCGGGTTTGCGGGTGGCGCTGCTGCGGGTTTGCCAGTACTCGGGCTCCTGCCCGCGCAGCACTAAGTGCAGGGGCGTGGCGTTGCCGTAGGCGTCTTCCAGGCGCATTTCCACGTCGTAGATCTTACCGGCCTCCACCAACAGCTTGCCTTTGGTGGGGCCGGTCTGGTAGAGGCGCATGCGGTTGCCGTCGTCCACCCACAGCTTTTCGAAGGTGCGGCGCGAAGTCATCAGGTACTCGTAGTCGATGTGCTGGTTTACTTCGCGCGTTTCGCCGGGAAAGCCAATGCCGTTGATGGTGTGGGTGTAGAACGGCTGCCCGTTCACGCGCACCGACACGCGGTAGAGCCCGTTCTTGTTCCAGGCACCATCAAACCGGTCGAAGGCCTGCAAAAGCAGCCCCACGGTACCAAAGGCCGGAATAGTATCGGCCACGGAGTAGCCGGTGCCGGCCGCGCGGGTGGGCGTGAACAGGCGCTTCTCGAAGCGGCCCTGCACGCGGCCATCAATGCTCAGCGGCTCTACGGCGGCCGCCAGCACAGTAGGTGCCACGTGGTCCTGAATTTCGGAGAAGCCACCCCACTGCAGTGGGTTGAGCTGGTTGTCCTGGGCGTCGCGCACTTCCCAGTGCAGGTGCGGTCCGGCTGAGCCCCCGGTGTTGCCTGACAAGGCCACCAGTTCGCCGCGCTTTACCTGAAACTGCGTGGGCTGAAAAAACAGCTCCAGCTCGTAGGTTTTCTTCTGGTACTGCTGGCGGCGCATTTCCTCCGCCACCGGCCCCCGGAAGTGGTTGAGGTGGCCGTATACCGTAGTCAGGCCGTTGGGATGGGTGATATAAAGCACGTTGCCGTAGCCGAAGGAGCTTTGCTTCATGCGGGAGATGTAGCCGTCGGCGGCGGCGTACACGGGCAAATCCACCCGCCCGTCGGTCTTGATGTCGAGGCCGCCGTGGAAGTGGTTGGGGCGCAGCTCGCCCATGCTGGCCGCCAGGAAGTTGGGCTGGCCCGGCTTGATGGGCAGCAGGAAATAGCCGTTGGCTACTTCGTTGGGTTTGGCCGTAACCGGGGCTACGGGATGGGGCTTCTCGGTGGAGTCGGGCTCCTGGCCGCCGCAGGAACTGGGGCGCAGGCCCATCAGCAGCAGGAAGGGCCAGGCCACTCCCAGCAGCCGGCGCGGCCGCAGGTTCAGGAAATCAGGCATTCAGCAATAGGTAAGCAATTCGGAAGCCGGCAACCGGCAGTTCGGGGCTTCAACGAAAAAAACGGCGAAATGGGATACGCCGCAGGCATAAATGAAACAAAAAGCCGGGCCCGGGCAGCCGTTAGCCCCGGGCCCGAAAAGCTACTTCACGGCCAGGTCGAACATCTTTTCCTCGCCGATAAAGCCCGTCAGCTGGTCGCCAATCTGCACCGGACCCACGCCGCTGGGCGTACCCGTGAAAATCAGGTCGCCCATTTTGAGGGTGATGAAGCGGGAGATGTAGCTGATGATTTTGGAGAAGTCGTGCAGCATGAGGCCGGAGTTGCCGCGCTGGCGCACCTCGCCGTTCACTTCCAGCCGGAAGTCAATGGTTTTCAGATCGGGGAAGTCGGCCACGGGCTTGAACTCCTGGGAAATGGGCGCCGAGCCATCGAAGCCTTTGGCCAGCTCCCAGGGCAGTCCTTTGCTCTTGAGCTTGCTTTGCAGGTCGCGGGCCGTGAAGTCGATGCCCAGGCCGATGGCGTCGAAATACGAGGGGGCAAATTTCTCCTCGATGTTCTTGCCGTTTTTGCAGATGCGCAGCACCAACTCAATTTCGTGGTGGATATCCTGGGAGAAATCGGGCAGAAAAAACGGCTGGTTACGCTGGAGCAGGGCCGTATCGGGTTTGGCAAAGATGACGGGCGCGTCGGGCGTTTCGTTCTGAAGTTCGGCAATATGCTCCGCGTAGTTGCGGCCGATGCAAAGGATTTTCATTTGTAGGGGTCTTGGAGTCTTGGGGCAGCTGCCAGCTGGGAAAGATAGCGGGCGAAGGTATCAGAACGAAATCCAAGACCCTAAGAGCCCAAGTCCCCAAGACCCCATTAAACATTTTGCCCGCTGCCTCACGTATAGCACCCCGTCCCTACCTGCCGTCGGCGCGGGTACTGTTTCACGCTTTCCGTACCTTCCTTCTCTCATGCTCAAGAAAATTGCTTTAGCCAGCTCCCTGTTGATAGCAGCCGCTTGCTCTACCGTTCCCATTACCGGCCGCCGGCAGCTCAGTTTGGTTTCCGAAGCGGAAATGAACACCATGGCCGCTCAGGAATACCAAAAGGTGTTGGCCTCGAGCCGGGTAACCACCAGTGGTGCCCAGGCCGCACTGGTTAAGCGCGTAGGGGGCCGCATTCAGCAGGCGGTAGAGCAATACTTCCGCCAACAGGGTCAGCAAGCTCAGCTGGAAGGCTACGCCTGGGAGTTCAACCTTATCGAAGACAAGCAGGAAAACGCCTGGTGTATGCCCGGCGGTAAAGTGGCCGTGTACTCTGGTATTCTTCCCATCACCCAGGATGAAAACGGCCTGGCCGTGGTCATGGGCCACGAAATTGCTCATGCCGTGGCCCGCCACAGCTCCGAGCGGATGAGCCAGCAGATGGCAGCCCAGGGCCTGGGCACCGCGGTTTCCACGGCCGTAGGCCAGAATCCTTCGGCCACGCAGAATGTGTTTCTGCAAGCCGTAGGTATCGGCGGACAGGTGGGCCTGCTGAAGTTTGGCCGCAACCAGGAATCGGAAGCCGACCACCTGGGGCTGATTTTCATGGCCATTGCCGGCTACAACCCCGATGGAGCCGTGCAGTTCTGGCAGCGCATGGATGCCCGCGAAAACTCGGCTTCCCCACCCGAGTTCCTCTCCACGCACCCTTCCAACGGCACCCGCATTGCCGACATCCAGAAGGAACTGCCCGAAGCCCGCAAGTACTACACCGCCCGCTAATTACCGCTCCCGCGCATGTGCCTTCCTCTTTTTCGCCGCTTCCGCAGGATTCTGCCCGGCCTGTTACTTGCTTCGGCCGGGCTGCTCAGCAGCTGCGAAACTTCCCGCCGCCAGTCGTTTCCCGAAGTCAGCTCCCCGGTGAATGACCCCACCAAAACCGAGCAGCGGCAACTGGAAGCCACGAGCAAGCTGGTAGCCGATATTGCCGAGGGCAAAACCCAGTACTCCATACCGCGCGACCAGCTCACGCACAACTTCATCCGGGAGTTTGCCGATGGGACCGTGGTGGATAAAGTGATGATCCGGAAAGTGCAGGAGCGGCCCAAGGATGCGCCGGTGTACTACCTGGTAGGCCTGGGCCTTAAGGATGGCATGTTCCGGGGTATGGCTATTCCGCTGCGCAAATCATCGGACAACTCTCTGTATCTGAGCTCCAACACGGAGCGGTATATTCTGGAAGGAGTAGGCTGCACGTTCTGCTTTTTCAACTTCCAGGGCAACAAGATAGTAGGCACTACCTGCGAGGAAAATACCGGCGGATCTTCCTGTGACCTAACAGTGAAGGACAACAATACCTTTTTCCGCTAAGCCATGCTCAGTCGCAAGTGGATTCTGCGCCTCTCGCTCACGGCCCTGGCGTTGCTCGTCACCACCGACAGGCGCCGGCCCAAGCCCGCTTCGGTTACCAATAAATAAAAAAGCCCGCCAGGTACCTGGCGGGCTTTTTTGTGGGTTTCCTCCGGCTTAGCGCGGGCCAGCCGTTGCCTGCCTGGTAAACTGCGCTACGCGGGAGGCCAGCAGATCGGGGTTGACTTTTTCCAGTGGGTGCGGGGTATTCATGATGATTTCGAACGCGGCGCGGGGCAGGTAGTTGGCAAACTGCTGGGAAGTATCCACGCCGGCCGTGGTGTCCAGTTCGCCTACCAATACCTGCACGGGTACTTCCAGCGTGCTGAGGTTGGCCTGGGTGAGCGGAGGCGCGTCGCCGAGGCCGCGCATTAGGGCAGCAGTAGCCTGCAGCAGTGCGGGCAGGGGAGTAGGAGCGTGCAGCTCTTCCAGGTGAGCGGCAAACTGAGGTACTTTCTCCCGCATCTTCTCCGCATCAAGAAAGGCAGTAGCCTGCGCGGCCGTTACTGGCGACCAGCCGAAGGTGGTGCCCAGCGTGGTGATACTGCAAAAGCGGGTTGGGGCCTGAGTGGCAGCCAACAGGGCTGCGTAACCGCCCATGCTGTAGCCGAATACGTGGGCCGCTTCCCAGCTCTGCGCATCCAGGAACCGGAGCACTTCCCCGGCAAAGCCAGCTATAGAAAAAGCCGGCCCGTCCAGAGGCTGGCCGCCGTGTCCGCTGAAGCTGAATGTGCGTACATCGAAAGCCGCTGCGAGCTGGCGGGCCAGGGGCTTGAGCTGCTTCTCGGAAGCCAGCGCGCCGTGCAGCAGGAGCAAAGGAGGTTTCATCGTCGTTGACGGAAGTTATTTCGTGACTTCAGCGGCCAGCTGATTTAAATCCAGCCCATCAAACGTACCCGACGACATCATCAGTAGGTTGGCGTTCTGCCAGTCCTGGGCGTGCAGAAACGCGGCCATCTCCCGGCTATCGGTGAACACGCGCAGGTCGGGGCGCTGGAAGGCCTGCTGCACGGCTTCGGGCGGCAAAGCCGGCAGGCGCTTGTGCTCCAGCACGTGGGGGTTGAAGTATACCACGGCCACGTCGGGCGCGTCGAAGGTATGGGCGTACTGGGGCAGGAAGGCGGGGTTGAGCGAGCTGAACGTGTGCAGCTCCAGGCAGGCCACCAACTTGCGCCGCGGGTACTGCTTCTTGAAGGCGGCGGCCGTGGCTTTCAGCTTGCTGGGCGCATGGGCAAAGTCTTTGTACACCACCGAGCCCGCGCCTTCGCGCACCTTTTTCCAGGCGGCGGGCGGCGCCCTTAAACGATGCCAGCGCCTCGTAGAACTCCTTGCCCTTAATGCCCAGCTGCTTGCACACTTCCTTGGCCGCCGAGATGTTGCGCAGGTTGTGCTCCCCAAATACCTGTACCGGTACTTCCTCATCCTTTTTGTTGAGCAGGAAGGTCTTGCCGTCCCGAATCACGTGCTCGTGGGGGCCGTAGCCGATGTACTTCACGTCGGGGCTGGAGGGCACCGTTACCAGCTGCACCTGCTCGTCGTGCTGGTCGTAGATGAGCACGCCGGCCTTGGGCGTCATCTCCGCGAAGATGCGGAACTGCTCGCGGTAGACTTCCTCGGTCGGAAACACGTTGATGTGGTCCCAGCTGATGCCCGAAATAACGCCGATGTGGTGCTGGTATAAGTGGAACTTAGGCCGCCGGTCGATGGGCGACGACAGGTACTCGTCCCCTTCGATGATGATGATGGGCGCGTCCTCCGTCAGCTGCACCATCAGCTCAAAGCCTTCCAGCTGGGCGCCCACAGCGTAGTCGAACTGGCGGCCGTGGTAGCGCAGCACGTGCAGAATAAGGGAGGTAATGCTGGTTTTTCCGTGCGAGCCGCCAATGACAATGCGCTGCTTGTCGCGGGAAGCTTCGTAGATAAACTCAGGGAAGGAGTACACCCGCAGGCCCAACTCCTGGGCGCGCAGCAGCTCAGGGTTGTCGGGGCGGGCGTGCATACCTACAATCACGGCGTCGAGGTCGGCCGTGATTTTTTCAGGAAACCAGCCTTCCGCGGCCGGCAGCAGCCCGGCTTTGGCCAGGCGGCTCTTGGCCGGCTCAAAGATTTCGTCGTCGGAGCCCGTCACGTGGGCACCGCGCTGGTGCAGAGCCAGAGCCAGGTTGTGCATGATGCTGCCCCCGGTCGCAATCAGGTGCAAGCGTTGGAGCGAGGAAGGAGTAGCGGCCATTCGGTCAGAAAGAGAATAGGCGGCAAAGGTAAGCGGTGACAGGTAACAGGTGACATGTAACAGGTGGCAGGTGTCACCTCATCACCTGCCACCTGTTACCTTATCAGCATACAAAAAAGAAACATTTTCTGCCAGCCCCGGATTGTAGAGCCCAGCCGTTAGCTTTGTACCCCTTTGGGTAAAATTCGGGCCGCCCGGTAGAAATTCCCGCCTGAATCGGCCCAACCTGCTTACCTTGTAGTGCTACCTTAAGTGATGAACGACCGGATGGATGACCGCCTGAAACAAGCTGGCTCACGAGCGAAAGCCGCCTGGAATAACCGCCCGCCGGTAATTCCGGCCAGTGGTCCGGCTGGCAAGCTGCCACCCCAGGCCCTGGAGCTGGAAGCGGCCGTGCTAGGGGCACTGATGCTGGAAAAGGATGCCCTCACCACGGTTATCGACCTGCTCAAGCCCCAGAGCTTCTACAAGGACGGCCACCAGCGCATCTTCAAGGCCATCCTGAACCTGTTTGATAAGTCAGAGCCGATTGATATTCTAACGGTTACGCACGAGCTGCGCGAGATGGGCGAGCTGGAAGTAGCCGGCGGGGCGCACTACGTAGCCAGCCTCACCTTCAAGGTGAACTCGGCGGCCAACATCGAGTACCACGCCCGTATCATCACCGAAAACGCCATCAAGCGGGAGCTGATCCGCATTGCTTCGGACATTCAGCGCGATGCCTTCGAGGATACCACCGACGTGTTCAACCTGCTGGATTCCACCGAGCAGTCGTTGTTCGAGGTGTCGGAATCCAACATCCGCAAGAACTTCGACGACATGCGCAGCCTGATGGGCAAGGCCATCAAGGAGCTGGAGGAAAAGAAAGACCAGAAGGACGGCCTCACCGGTGTGCCCTCCGGCTTCTCCGCCCTGGACCGCGTAACCTCGGGCTGGCAACCATCTGATTTAGTGATTATTGCGGCTAGGCCCGGGATGGGAAAAACAGCTTTCGTGGTTTCGGCTATGCGCAACGCGGCGGTGGAGTTCAAGAAGCCGGTGGCCATTTTCTCCCTGGAAATGTCCTCGCTCCAGCTCGTGAATCGTCTGATTTCGGCGGAGGCGGAGCTGGACTCCGAGAAAATCAAGAAGGGCAACCTGGCCGATTACGAGTGGGCCCAGCTTAACCACAAGATTTCCGGCCTGTCGTCGGCGCCCATTTACATCGATGATACGCCGGGCCTGAGCATCCGGGAGCTGCGCACCAAGTGCCGCCGCCTCAAGGCCCACCACGATATTTCGATGATCATCATCGACTATCTGCAGCTGATGACCGGCAACACCGATGGCAAGGGTGGGGGCAACCGCGAACAGGAAATTGCCTCGATTTCGCGGGCCCTTAAGGGCATAGCCAAGGAGCTGAACGTGCCCGTGCTGGCCCTGTCGCAGCTTTCCCGCTCCGTGGAAACCCGCGGCGGCGACAAGAAGCCTCAGCTAAGTGACCTTCGTGAATCGGGCTCTATCGAGCAGGACGCTGACATGGTAATCTTCCTGTACCGCCCCGAGTATTACAAAATTACGGAGGACGAAATGGGCAACCCCACCCAGGGCACCGGCGAGGTTATCATTGCCAAGCACCGGAACGGCTCCCTCGAAACCGTGCAGCTCAAGTTCATCGGCAAGTTCACCAAGTTTGCCGACCTCGACGGGGGCGGAGGCTTCGGCGACGCTGGCTTCAACCCTGGGGCCTTCCCGCCTAGTAGCTTCGATGAGCAGACCGGTTTCACGCCCAACACTATTCGCCTGGGCTCCCGCCTCAACAACGAAGGCCCGCCGCCCGCTCAGCCCTTCCCGCGCAGCAACTTCGACGACGGTCCGCCGCCGTTTTAGGCAGTCAAAATAACAAAACGCCCACTAGTAGTAGTGGGCGTTTTGTTATTTTGACTGCGACAGAAAGCTCACTCAGAACTATGATCGAAATACACGGCTGGATTACGTTACGATACAGCGACTACCATTCTGAAATCGACTTGCAGAATGCTGCTGTGGAGCGTTTTCGTCAGTACATGCAGCAGGAGTATTCCTGGGTTCTTTTACAGAACTACGGCCGCATCACAACATGGAATGGTTTAGAGTCCTTTTCAATCCACGTGCTGCATAATCATAAGCAGGAGTTCTATGCTTTAAAGATTTTTAACTGGGTAGCTCAAGAGTTGCCGGGTAGTTACGGGTTGCTATATTTTCACGATGAGGAAGATGAAAATCGGTTTAATGAATTTCAGGTCTACGTATTGAAGCGAGGGAAACTCGTGGAAGCACAGGATCAGCTTTTATCTCCTTACTGGGAGGCGGTAGAAAAGGATTATGATGAAGATAATCCTCCACGAGACTAAACTACCTCTGCTGATTTGGACCAGGTTTTCGAGGCACTCGGAATAACAGAGCGGCCTCTACCCAAACATTCCCACGGCATCCTTGCTCACCAGCGCGGTTTTGCCGGTCAGGAAGATATCGACCTGGCGGGCAGCCTCGCGGCCTTCGGAAATAGCCCACACCACCAACGACTGGCCCCGGCGCATGTCGCCGGCCACAAATACGTTGGGCTGGGAGGTTAGGAATTCGTCGTCGGAAACGGTGCGCACGTTGCCACGCTCATCCAGGGCTACGCCCAGCTGCTCCAGCAGGCCTTCGTAGCGGGGCGAGGCAAAGCCCAGAGCCAGCAAGGCCAGCTGACAGGGAATTTCGCGTTCTGAGCCTTCTACTTCGCTGAATGCCAGGCGGCGGCCCAGCACGTCAGTTTCCCAGGTTACATCTGTTACCAGCAGGGCGCGCACGTGGCCGTTTTCGTCGCCCAGAAAAGCCTTGGTATTGATGCCCCAGTAGCGCTGGCAGCCTTCCTCGTGGGAGGTGCTGGTGCGGAACATGGCGTTAGGATAGTGGGGCCAGGGCTCGAAGTTGGGTCGCTCGGGCTTGGGCTGGTGCATAAGCGCAAACTGCGTGACGGAGCGCGCCTGTTGGCGGTTTGCCGTGCCCACACAGTCGGAGCCTGTGTCGCCACTGCCAATCACCACTACATCCTTGCCCGAGGCCAGCAATTCCTGCGCGTCGATGGGCAGCCCGCTCACGCGGCGGTTGTGCTGGGTGAGGTAGTCCATGGCGAAGTGAATACCCGCCAACTCCCGGCCAGGCAAAGGCAGTTCCTTCGGCACCAGCGCCCCGCCAGCCAGCACCACGGCATCAAACTGCGCCGTCAGCTCCTGGGCGTGGATGTCGCGGCCGATTTCAGTGTTGCAGCGGAACTGCACCCCGTCTTCTTCGAGCAGACGAATACGCCGGTCAATTACCCATTTATCGAGCTTGAAATCAGGAATGCCGTAGCGGAGCAGGCCGCCGGGCCGGTCGTCGCGCTCAAACACCGTGACGGCGTGGCCGGCGCGCACCAGCTGGGCCGCCGCCGCCAGCCCGGCCGGGCCGGAACCTACCACGGCTACCGTTTTACCCGTTTTAAGTACCGGAGCAGTGGGCTGCACGTAGCCCTTGGCGAAGGCAATTTCGATGATGTGCTTCTCGATTTCCTCAATGGCCACCGGCGCCGCATGAATTCCCAGCACGCAGGCCGACTCGCAGGGGGCAGGGCAGATGCGGCCCGTAAACTCGGGGAAGTTGTTGGTGGAGCTTAGAATCTGGTAGGCCTGCTCCCAGTTTTGGCGGTACACCGCGTCGTTGAACTCGGGGATGATGTTGCCCAGCGGGCAGCCCGCGTGGCAGAACGGAATACCGCACTCCATACATCGGGCCGACTGCTGATGTAGTTGGGTGTCGGAGTAAGTGGCGACAAACTCGCGGTTATGCACCACCCGCTCCTGCGGGTGTGCCTTGGCCGGCGTTTCGCGCTGAAATTCCTTGAAACCGGTGCTATTGCCCATGATTGGCTTTGCGTCGTTGAGTTGTTGTCGGGTAGGAGCCATGCCCTGGATTTGCCTGGCATGACGTTCTGGATGAAATGGAAGCTAAACCGCGGCTACCCGCGCCTTTTGCAGCACCTTCTTGTATTCGCTCGGGAACACCTTCACAAATTTCCGGGCTTCTTCGGGCCAGTTGCCCAGCAGGAAGGCGGCCAGCTGGCTGCCGGTTAGCTCGCTGTGCTGTCGAAGCAGGTTCTGGATGTGGGCTTCGTCGTCGGCGTCGAGCGGATCAAGCTCCACCATTTCGGGGTTGCAGTTCTGAGGGAAGGAGCCATCGGCATCGTAGACCCAGGCAATGCCCCCGCTCATACCGGCGGCGAAGTTGCGGCCAGTGCGCCCCAGAATGAGGGCGCGCCCACCTGTCATGTACTCGCAGCCATGGTCGCCCACGCCTTCCACCACGGCCGTAGCCCCGGAGTTGCGCACGGCAAACCGTTCCCCGGCCTGTCCGCGCACAAACAGCTCACCGGAGGTAGCACCGTAGAGGGCTACGTTGCCGATGATGATGTTCTGCTCGGGCACAAAGCTGGCATCCGGGGCGGGGTGAATGATCAGGCGCGCCCCACTCAGGCCCTTGCCCACGTAGTCGTTGGCTTCACCTTCGAGGCGGAAGGCGAGGCCCCGTACGCTAAACGCCCCAAAGCTCTGCCCCGCTGCTCCCCGAAACGTGTAGCTGATGGTGCCTTCGGGCAGGCCGGCGGCGTGGTAGCGCTTGGTGATTTCGTTGGAAAGCAGCGTGCCGATGGTACGGTCGATGTTGCGAACGGCAAACTCGGCCTGCACGGGCTGCTGACGCTCTAGGGCCGGGCGGGCGTGCTCCAGCAGCTGCCAGTCGAGGATGCCACTCAGGCCGTGGTCCTGCTCCTCGCTCTGGTGCAGGGTGCTGCCCGGTTCCGGGGAGGTGAGGTAGAGCAGGTCGCGCAGGTCGAGGTGACGGGCTTTCCAGTGCTGAATATTGGGGCGGGGCTTGAGAAACTGCGCCCGGCCCACCATTTCGTTGATGGTGCGGAAACCCAGCTCGGCCATGATTTCGCGCAGCTCCTCGGCCAGAAACCGGAACAGGTTTACAATGTGCTCGGGCTGCCCGCTGAACAAACGGCGCAGCTCCGGGTCCTGGGTGGCTACGCCTACGGGGCAGGTGTTGAGGTGACATTTGCGCATCATTACGCAGCCGCCGGCCACCAGCGCGGCCGTGGCCACGCCCCATTCCTCGGCTCCCAGCAGGGTAGCAATGGCCAGGTCGCGGCCGGTTTTCAGTTGCCCGTCGGCCTGCAGTACCACGCGGCTGCGGAGCTGGTTGCGCACCAGCGTCTGGTGGGCTTCGGCCAGGCCCAGTTCCCAGGGCAGCCCGGCGTGGCGGATAGAGCTCAGGGGCGAAGCGCCGGTGCCGCCGTCGTAACCGGCAATCAGAATCACGTCGGCATGGGCTTTGGCCACACCGGCCGCAATGGTGCCCACCCCGGCCTTGCTCACTAGCTTCACGTTGATGCGGGCGGAACGGTTGGCATTTTTGAGGTCGAAAATCAGCTGGGCCAGATCCTCAATGGAGTAGATGTCGTGGTGGGGTGGAGGCGAGATGAGGCCCACGCCGGGCGTGGCGTGACGCACCTTCGCAATCCACTCGTCCACCTTGTGGCCGGGCAGCTGGCCTCCTTCCCCCGGCTTGGCACCCTGGGCCATCTTGATCTGCAGCTCGTCGGCGTTGGTGAGGTAGTGGGCCGTCACGCCGAAGCGGGCCGAGGCCACCTGCTTGATGGCCGAGCGCATGGAGTCGCCATTTTCCATCACCTCGTAGCGCATGGGGTCTTCGCCGCCCTCACCCGTGTTGCTTTTGCCCCCGATGCGGTTCATGGCAATGGCCAGGGTGCTGTGCGCCTCGTGCGAAATCGAGCCGAATGACATGGCCCCAGTGGCAAAGCGCCGCATGATGTTTTCGGCCGGCTCTACCTCTTCCAGCGGCACGGCCGGGCGGTGGTGGGCAAAGTCGAGCAGGCCCCGCAGGGTGAAGGCGCTTTTGCCGGGAGTATTCACCAGCCGGGCGTAGCGCTGGTAGGTTTCGTAGGAGCCGGTGCGGGTGGCGTGCTGGAGCAGGTGCACCGTTTCGGGGTTGAACTGGTGCGCTTCGCCCCGGCGGCGCCACTGGTACACGCCGCCTTCGGGCAGCAGGTTCTGCTCTTCAAGCGTGCTGGTGCGGAAGCCCTGGAAGTGCTTGAACAGCGTTTCGTGAGCAATTTCATCGAGTCCCAGTCCGCCGATTCGCGTCACGGCGCCGGTAAAATACTGGTCTACCACGGCGCGGTTAATGCCGAGAATTTCAAACACCTGCGCGCCGTGGTAGCTCTGCAGGGTGCTAATGCCCATCTTCGAGAAGATCTTCAGCAGCCCGTCGCACACGGCTTTCTGATAGTTGGCTTCCAGCTTGGGCACCGCAAGGCCCGCGCCCAGCCGTCCTTCATAGTGCAGGGTGCGGATGGTGCTCAAAGCCAGGTACGGGTTGATAGCCGTAGCACCGAAAGCCAGCAGACAGGCAAAATGGTGCACTTCCCAGGCGTCGCCGGCCTCCACTACCAGGCCCACCGAACCCCGGTAGCCCTTGCGGATGAGGTGGTGATGCACCGCCGACACGGCCAGCAAGGAAGGAATGGCCGCGTGCTCCGAGTCGAGGGCCCGGTCGGAGAGAATCAGTACTTCGAAGCCGTCGTCCACTGCGTCCTCGGCGTAGCGGCACAGGCGCGCCAGACCGGCCTGCAGCGCGCCCGGCTTGCCATCGGCCCGGAAGTAGGTATTAATGGTTTTGGCGTTGAACAGGCCGGTGTCGATGCTGCGCAGCTTTTCCAGCTCGTGGTTGGTAAGGATAGGCTGGCGCAAAGCCACGCAGTGGCAGTGCATCTTGTCCTCATCCAGGATGTTGCCGTTGTTGCCGATAAAGGTGGCCAGACTCATCACCAGCCGCTCCCGGATGGGGTCGATGGGCGGGTTGGTGACCTGGGCAAAGAACTGCTTGAAGTAGCTGCTCAGGTGCTGGGGCTGGTCGGAAAGCACGGCCAGCGGCGAGTCCACGCCCATGGAGCCGATGGGCTCCTTGCCCTCCACGGCCATTGGCGTGAGAATCGTATCAATATCCTCGCGGGTGTAGCCAAATACTTGGTGGTACTTGAATACCGACTCGGCCGCCAGGTCAGTGAATACCAGCCGGGGCTCGGGCAGCTCTTCCAGCCGGATCTGGTACTCGCTCAGCCACTGGCCGTAGGGCTGGCGGCTGGCGGCCTGGGCTTTCAGCTCTTCATCGGTGATAATTTGGCCGGCTACAGTGTCGATGAGCAGCATTTTGCCCGGCTGCAGGCGGCCTTTGCGCACCACGCTGGCTTCGGGCAGTCCCACACCCAGCACGCCGGCCTCGGAGGCTACCAGCACCCGTCCGTCGTTGGTGAAGGCGTAGCGCAAAGGGCGCAGACCGTTGCGGTCCAGCATGGCCCCAATCATGCGGCCATCGGTGAAAAGCAGAGCGGCCGGGCCATCCCAGGGGGCCATAAAGGTGGCATGGAACTCGTAGAAGGCCTTTTTGAGCGGGTCCATCTGCTCGTTGCCGTCCCAGGCCTCGGGCACGAGCATCATCATCACGTGGGGCAGTGGGCGGCCGCAGTGGAGCAGCAGCTCCACGATATTGTCGAGGCAGGCCGAGTCCGACTGGTTGGCATCGATGACGGGCAGCAAAATCTCCATTTCCTCCGCGCTGAAATACGGCGAGAGGTAGGAGGGAAGGCCGGCGTAAAACCAGTTCAGGTTGCCGCGCAGGGTATTGATTTCCCCGTTGTGGGCCATGAGCCGGAAAGGCTGGGCCAGCCGCCACGAGGGAAAGGTATTGGTGGAGAAGCGCGAGTGCACCATGCCGATGCCCGACGTCACCCGCTCGTCCGACAGCTCGGGGAAGTAGCCGCGTACCTGGTAGGTGGTCAGCTGACCTTTATAGATGATGACGCGGCAGGAAAGGGACGTGAAGTACACTTCTTCCTCCGGCAGGCTGGCAGTTACCTCGCGGCTGATGAGGCGGCGCAGCACATAGAGCTTACGCTCAAAATCCTCGGGCGTAGTCACGCCGGCCGGGCGGCCCACAAACAGCTGCTCAATGGCCGGCTCACCCGACAAAGCGGTGTGGCCAATGCCAGCCGGATTCACTGGTACCGGCCGGTAGCCCAGTACCGGAAAGCCCAGCTGCGCGGCGGCCGCATCAATGATTTCGCGGCAGGCCTGGCGCGCACTCCTGCTTTTGGGCAGGAATGCCATGCCCACGCCGTACTCGCCCGGCTCGGGCAGGCGGATGCCCAAGGTGGTGCATTCCTCCAGGAAAAACCAGTGGGGCAGCTGCAGCAGAATGCCTGCCCCGTCGCCGGAGTCGGCATCGCAGCCGCAGGCACCGCGGTGCTCCATATTTTCCAGAATCGTCAGCGCATCAGTCACAATCTGGTGCGACCGACGACCATCGACGTAAGCAATAAAGCCCGTACCGCAGGCGTCGTGTTCGAATTCGGGCCGGTATAGGCCCTGAGGCGCAGCTAGCTCCATGGGAGACATCAGAGTTCAACGTTAAAAAATGACCCCCGGCAGTAGGTCCGAAGTAGAAACCTAGCAAGATGCGCCTGCCCAAACCATTGCCGCTGCGGTGGTTTTCCGGTTTCTAACTCGCGCTGATTTTGCCGCATTTTGCCGCTTAAACCCGCCAAAGCCGCGTATTGGCGACGGTTGCCTAACCCAAACAGCGTAAAAACGGGGCGCAGCCGCTACAATTTCAAACCCCAGGCTACCTCGTCATTTACTGCCCAAAAAACGGTGTCACTTCATCTTTGCCTTCCGCCTTTACTGGACAGAAGCGTGGTGGCAGGTCTGAATGTCAGCAATTGATCCAGTGGTTTCGGGCGGCAGAACCACTTTGCCTTTGCTAAAGAGTAAGAAGAATTAAAACTACGCTTAAATAAATGTAAGTGCTTACGTAAATATTTTACATTTGCTGAATGAATTTCTTCGCCAAAGTTGGCCCCGCCGCGCTGGGAAGCCGGTTGCGCCGTTTGAATGACCTGATGACCTCCCAGGCTGCGGAGGTGTATGCCAGCTACCAGTTACCCTCGAGCCCCGGTGGTTTCCGGTATTCTGGAGCGTAGCGGCCGATTCTACCCGGCACGTGAGCGACATTGCCGAGCAAATCGGCCAAACGCACGCCGCCGTAAGTCAGGTAGTGAAAGACCTCGTGAAACATGGTTTGGTGGAGGTGCAAAGGGGCGAAACCGACCAGCGCCGCAGCATCATTACCCTCACCGACAAAGGCGCGAGCTTATGGCCGGCTCTGCAGGAGCAAACCGCCGATGTGCGCCAGGCTACTGAAGCACTGCTGGCCGAAACCCGCCACAATTTGTGGCTGGCCATTGAGGAAGTGGAGTACGCCCTGTCGCGCCAGAGCCTGGCCAGCCGGGTGAAAGCCATGCGCAGTGAGCGGCTGGGCAGCGAAGTACGCATCCTCGACTACGAGCCCCAATACCAGCCCGATTTCAAACAGCTGAACCTGACCTGGATTGAGCAGTACTTCCGCGTGGAAGCGCCCGACCTGCTCGCCCTCGACCATCCCGATACGTACATTCTGGAGAAGGGCGGGCACATTCTGCTGGCCGCGTACCAGAGCCAGATTGTAGGCGCCTGTGCTTTGCTTTGGATGGAAGATGAAACGTACGAGCTGGCGAAAATGGCCGTAGCGCCCACCGCCCAGGGGCTGGGTATCGGGTTTCGGCTGGGCGAAGCCGCCATTGCCCGGGCCCGGACTCTGGGGGCGCGGCGGCTGTATCTGGAAAGCAACACCAAGCTCAAGCCCGCTATTCAACTCTACCACAAGCTGGGCTTTCAGAAAACCGTGGCGGGCCAGCCTTCCCCCTACGAGCGGTGCAACATCCAGATGGAGTTGTTGCTGACGTAAGCAGCGCCGAAAGCAGCGGCTGAAACCTGGTTGCGCGGCAGTTTTCTTAGAAGCTGTTTAAGTTAGCTTGGTGAGTCGTCGGATGTTGGCTAGGTAGAGCCAGGCGTTGGCATGCTGCGTTTTCCGTTCGTAGTCTTTGGCCAAGCGGCGGTTGTTGCCGGCCCAGGCAATGCTGCGCTCCACCACCCAGCGCTTGGTGTGGATAAAAAAACGGCCTTTGTCGGCCACTACGCCCTTGGGTACCTGCGCCAGTACACCCCGGCCCGCCAGGTGCTGGCGAAAGCAGCGGCCAAAGCCGCCGTCCACGAACACGATCTGCAGCCGGTCAAGTAGTTCGTTGTCCAGCGCCAGTGCGTCCCAGAAGCGGGCCGTGCTGGCGCCGTCGTGGCAGTGGGCGGCGACCACGCAGCAGGCGAGCAGGTTGCCCAGCGTATCCACCAGGAAAAAGCGCTTGCGGCCCTTGATGCATTTGCCCGCGTCGTAGCCCACGCAACGCGTACTGGTGGCCGTGTTTTTCACGCTTTGGCTGTCGAGGATGGCCTCGGTGGGCTGGGCATTTTTTTTGCCCGCTCCCGGGCCTCAATCGTCAAACAAGCACTGACCCGTTGCCAGCTGCCATCCGCTGTCCACTTGGTGAAATAGTAGTACACCGTCGGCCAGGGTGGAAAGTCCGCCGGCACGTCGCGCCACACGCAGCCGTTCTTGAGCACGTAGAAAATGCCGTTTACTACCGCTCGCAACGGCCACTTGCTCGTGCGCTGCACCACCAGCAACGGCGCCAGCTTTGCCCACTGACGCTCCGTTAGATCCGAACTGTAACGCTTTTGCTGCATCCCCAAAGCTACTCGCTAACTTAAACAGCTTCTTATTGCTTACAGGAGGCGCGTCGGGTATAAGTCCTTACTCGTCAGCCTAAGTTTGCGCTGACTATTCCGAAATACCTCGGCGTCTTCTGCGGGCTAAAATAGTTGAACCATCAGGCCGCAGAAAGGTCTTGCACAAGCTCAGGATGACAACTACGAATACAATCATTCTCGACGCCCTCCGCGCTTATTTCCGTGACAAACTCCCGCTCACTGAAACTCAACTCAACGAATTGGCCGGCCTGCTTACCCCGCGCCATCTGGCAAAAGGCGAGGTGCTGGGGCGGCAGGGCGAGGCGGCGCGCTACGGGGCCTTTGTGGTGCGCGGCTGCCTGCGCAGCTACGTCACGGATGAGCGCCAGAAAGAGCACATCCTGCAGTTCGCTCCCGAAAACTGGTGGATTGCCGATCAGCACAGTATCCGCTGCCACGAGCCCGCGCTGTTTTCCATTGATGCCCTGGAAGATTCCGAGGTGCTGCTCTTCGGGGCCGGTTTCTACGCCCAGCTTTCTGCCTTTGGGCCGGCGTTCCAGGCGTTTTTCTACGAGCTGCTACAGCGCAGCCTGGCAGCTATGCAGCGGCGGCTGATTGGCGTGCTCAGCGTCCCGGCCGAAGCCCGGTATCAGGAGTTTCTGCAGCTTTATCCTACGCTGGGGCAGCGGCTGCCCCAGCGTCATATTGCAGCCTACCTGGGCATTACCCCCGAATCCCTGAGCCGCATCCGGGCTGAGCGGGCCAAAGGCTAGCCGGCCGGTTAAGAGGGTGTTTGGGAATTCACTCGGTTGTAGCACGTCGTAACGTCATGGTCAGATTGGCGAGCAGTATCCAGGCCGCATGGCTGGCCGGGGTGCGCTCGTAATCCACGACGATGCGCCGAAAGCAGTTGAGCCAGGCGAAGGTGCGCTCCACGACCCAGCGCTGGGCCACGGGCACGAAGCCCCGGTCGGCACTGGGCGGGCGGCTGGCCACTTGGTGCTGCCAGCCCAAGGCCCGGACCTGCTGCGCAAAACGACCGTGGTAGGCCCGGTCGGTGAGCACGGTGCGCAGCCGGCTGGCCCAGGCCGGGCGCAGCTGCTCGCGCCGGGGCAAGAGCGGGTGGGCCGCCCGGCTGTCGTGTCCGCTGGCCGCGTGCACGACCACCTGCCAGATGCGGCCGCCCGTGTCGCACAGGACCTGGCGCTTGCGGCCGTTCACCCGTTTGTGCGCGTCGAGGCCGCGCTGCTGGTTCAGGCGCGGGGCCAGTTTGACGCTTTGCGCGTCGACTAGGGCCAGCGACGGGGTGGGCAAGCGCTGACTCGCCAGCCGGTCGGCGCGGTTGCCGGCCTCGTTAAGCCGTTGCAGCGTGCCGGTGGCTTGCCAGCGGGCGAAATAGTAGTACACCGCCGACCAGGGCGGGAAACACGCCGGCAGGCTGCGCCACTGGCAGCCCGTGCGGCACACGTAGCGCAACGCGTCAACGACTTGGCGCAAACACAAGCGGCGCTTGCGTTGCAGGGGCAGCAGCGGCGCAATAACTTGCCACTGCGAGTCAGTAAGGGGTTGATAGCACTCACCCATAAAGCGAAAAGGAGCCTAGGAACTCCCCACGCAACTTACTGGCTCGTTTCTTTTGGCCCGAACCTAATTCCCAAACACGCTCTAAATCCCAGGTCTGTTGCCGTACCAACCGGCCGGCGGCTGGTTGCGCAAGTGAGCCCGGGCACTGGCTAGTCGTGTATAAACGAATATAACGTAAGCCGGAAGCGGGCTTCAAGCAGCGTTGAAGAACGGGCCGGAGAAATTTAGAAAGAATATGGTTAAAGGCTAAATAACCTAAGCGGTAGTCCCTCGCGGCTGGTTGAGATTAAATATAGGATTATAGGAGGGAAAAATCGGGCCGGGAGCATAACGTGCGCCGGTTGAACCCCGTAAGCCAAAGCAACTGCCCGTGTTGCAGCGCCAGCCCTTCACCCACAACCAGCTTTCTTTCTATGCCCCAGCAACCGACCAACGCACCGGCCCGCGCCGGCGGAGTGGCCGCGCCGCCGTCTGCCGGCCCGGTTCATCTCACCATCAACGGCCAGCAGCATACTCTCCAGCTTGCTCCCTGGACCACCCTGCTCGACGCCCTGCGCGAATACCTCAACCTTACCGGCACCAAGAAAGGCTGCGACCATGGCCAGTGCGGGGCCTGCACGGTGCTGGTCGATGGCAGACGCATCAATAGCTGCCTGTCGCTGGCGGTGATGCACGAGGGCGAGGAAATTACGACCATCGAAGGCCTGGGCACCACCGAAAGCCTTCACCCCCTGCAGCAGGCCTTCATCGACCACGACGCCTTCCAGTGCGGCTACTGCACGCCCGGCCAGATCTGCTCGGCCCAGGGCCTCATCAACGAAAGCAAGGCCCGCACGGAAGACGAGATTCGGGAGCTGATGAGCGGCAACGTCTGCCGCTGCGGGGCCTACGTAGGCATTCTGAACGCCGTGAAGGAAGTAGTGGATAAGCAGAGCTTAGAGCATAGAAGGTAGAGCTTAGCAGGTTCTGTCTTCGGTACTTCATGTCCATACTAAGCTCTCAACTCTAACTTCTAAGCTCTCCTAAATGAACCCATTCACCTACCACCGCGCCACGGCCGTCGATGATGCCGTGCGTGATAAGGCCGGGCACAGCAACTCTGCCTACATCGGGGGCGGCACCAACCTCATCGATTTGATGAAGGAAAACGTGGAGCGCCCCACCCACCTCGTGAGCGTGGGCAAGCTGCCGCTAGCCGCTATAGAAGCCCTGCCCGACGGGGGGCTGCGGCTGGGTGCCACTGCCACCAACGCCGATACCGCCTGGAACGAAGACGTGAAAAGCCGCTACCCGCTGCTGAACCAGGCCATTCTGGCCGGGGCCTCGCCGCAGCTGCGCAACATGGCCACCAACGGCGGCAACCTCATGCAGCGCACCCGCTGCTACTACTTCTACGATCTGGCCACGCCCTGCAACAAGCGGGAGCCCGGCTCGGGCTGCTCGGCCATTGGCGGCTACAACCGCATCCACGCTATTCTGGGCACCAGCGAGGCGTGCATTGCCACCCACCCGAGCGACATGTGCGTGGCCCTGGCCGCGCTGGCTCCCACGGTGCGCGTGAGCGGGCCGGGCGGGGAACGGAGTATTGCCTTTGAGGACTTCCACCGCCTGCCCGGCGACCGGCCCGAAAAAGACAACACCCTGGAGCCCGGCGAGCTGATTGTCAGCTTAGACTTACCGGCCAAAGGCTTCGAGAAGAACTTCAGCTACCTGAAGCTGCGCGACCGGAGCAGCTACGCTTTTGCCCTGGTTTCGGTGGCAGCGGCCCTGGAGCTGGACGGCAACACCATCACGGATGCCCGCCTGGCCTTGGGCGGCGTAGCTCATAAGCCCTGGCGTGATCAGGAAGCCGAAAACCTGCTCAAAGGCCAGCCCGCCACCGCCGAAACCTTTGCCCGCGTGGCCGCCAAAGTACTGGAAAACGCCCAAGGCCAGGGCTCCAACGACTTCAAGATTGAGCTGGCCCGGCGCGCCATTGTGCGGGCACTCCGGCAGGCCGCCGAAGGCTCGCAAACCGCATCCGACGTCTTTCTAAACTCGAATCCATGAGCACGACCAACCACATAGGCAAGCCCACCAGCCGCGTTGATGGTCCGGCGAAAGTAACCGGCGCGGCCAAGTACTCGGCCGAGTACAACGTGCCTGGCCTGACCTACGGCTGGGTTGTCAGTAGCCCCATTGCCAAGGGCAAAATCACCAGAATCCACGCCGACGAGGTGCTGGCGCTGCCCGGCGTGCTCCAGGTTTTCTCCCACGAAAACGTGCCTTCGCTGGCCTGGTTTGACCGAAGCTACAAGGACGACGTAGCCCCCGGCGGCTCGCCTTTCCGGCCCCTGCACGATAACGAGGTGAAGTTCAGCCAGCAGCCCGTGGCTCTGGTGGTAGCCGAAAGCCTTGAGGTAGCCCGCTACGCGGCTTCCCTGCTACGCCTGGAGTATGAGGAGGACAAGCACGAAACCGACCTCGAAACCAAGCGCGACGAGGGCTTTGAGCCGGGCCGTGGCAAAACCGGCTGGATGCCCCCGCCGCCGCCCCGCGGCAACCCCGACAAAGCCTGGGAAGAAGCGCCACACCGCATGGAGGCCGAGTACATGCATGGCGCCCAGCACCACAACCCCATGGAGCTGTTTGCCACCACGGCCGAGTACCATGACGACGGCAAAATCACGGCCTACGACAAAACCCAGGGCGTGTACAACGTGCAGCAGTACCTCACCAAAATCTTCGGGTTGAAGAAGGACGACTGTCGGGTAGTGAACGAGTACATGGGCGGAGGCTTCGGCGCGGGTTTGCGGCCGCAGTACCAGGTGTTTCTGGCCGTGCTGGCGGCCCTGGAACTCAAACGCTCGGTGCGCGTCACGCTCACCCGCCAGCAGATGTTCTCCTTCGGGCACCGGCCCCACACGCTGCAGTACCTCAAGCTGGCCACCAACGCCGATGGCACCCTGGCGGCCCTGCAACACCACGCCCTCCACGAAACCTCGCAGTTTGAGGACTACACCGAAAACGTGGTGAACTGGAGTGGCATGCTCTACCAGTGCGACAACGTAAAGCTGGGCTACCAGCTGGCCAAGCTCGACGTGTATACACCTCTGGATATGCGCGCCCCCGGCGCGGCTACCGGCTCCATCGGGCTGGAAATAGCCATGGACGAAATGGCGTATGCCGCCGGCCTCGACCCGCTGGAGTTCCGCCTGCGCAACTACGCCGAGCAGGACCAGAACCTGAAAAAGCCCTTCTCCAGCAAAAAGCTGCGCGACTGCTACCACCAGGGCGCAGCCAAGTTTGGCTGGGAGAAGCGCACCCAGGCCCCGGGCTCCATGCGTGACAAAGATGGCAAGCTGGTTGGCTGGGGTATGGGCGGCGGCGTATGGGACGCCACCCAGCAAAAGTCGGCGGCCAAGGCCAGCCTCACCGCCGACGGGCACCTGACGGTATCCAGCGCAGCCGGCGAAAACGGCACCGGCACCTATACCATCATGACGCAGATTGCGGCCGAAACGCTGGGGCTGCCCATTGAGGCCGTCACCTTCAAGCTCGGCGATACCGACCTGCCCGAAGCGCCACTACAAGGCGGTTCCTGGACGGCGGCCTCGGTGGGTACGGCCGTGAAGAACACCTGCGAGGCCCTGGGTGAAAAGCTGCTCAAGCTGGCTCAGAAGATGGAAGGCTCGCCCCTCAAAGGCGCTAAGCTGGAAGACGTTGAGTTCGTGAACGGCCAGATCCGGCTCCGCCTCGACGCTAGCCAGGCCGTGGTACTCCGCGACGTGCTGCAAACCAGCGGTGAAACCAAAGTAGAAGCCGACAGTTCGGCCATGCCCGATATGCTCAGGCAGCAGCCTTACTCCATGCACTCGCACAACGTGGTGTTTGCGGAGGTGAAAGTGGATGAGGAGCTGGGCACCGTCCACGTAACGCGCGTGGTCAACTCCGTGGCGGCAGGCCGCATCCTCAACCTCAAAACCGCCCGCTCGCAGGTGCTGGGCTCCATGGTGTGGGGCATCAGCGCGGCGCTGATGGAGGAAACGGTGATGGACCACAAGTTCGGCCGCTACATGAACCACAACTACGCCGAGTACCACGTGCCCGTTAATGCCGATATCCATGACCTTGAGGTGCTGTTTGTGGAGGAGGAAGACGACATTGTGAACCCACTGGGCGTGAAAGGCATTGGCGAGGTAGGCCTGCTGGGCGTAGCAGCCGCCATTGCCAACGCCGTGTACCACGCCACCGGCAAGCGCGTGCGCGACCTGCCCATAATGATTGATAAACTTCTGTAATCACCTCTTGCCATATCACACAAAACCGCCCCGTAACCGTGATGTTACGGGGCGGTTTTGTGTGATATGGTTAAATCATGCACCTCAGCCCGCCTACGCTAACACTCATGTTAGCGGCTGCTTATTGCCAAGCCGTGGCTGATATGACGAGTTACGGTTTGAAGTCTTTTTTGAATTCAACCCTGTACGCAATACCGTTCTCATTGCCCAAATTCTTGATTCCTGCTGGACCTTCTGCCTCAACCGGCTGCCCAATATTAGTGTCCATACGTGGTATGGTTATGCTATCCTTTGCCACAAATTGCCCATTTCTGTTCAGGCTGTATTGGTAAATTGTGCAGGGCACCGCTGGTTTGGCAATCCACATTATGCTCTTCCATTTGTGGGTGTGGATTGGCTCTTCCTTGTGCGCGTCCAAAAGGACTTGCAATACTCTCACGGTACTATCCTCATAAACCACTTTGTGGTTTTCAGGCGCCGCTTTTACGGCGTCCAAACTATCTGGCCAGGTCCACTTTGTAGAAGAACCGTCAATTGTTGTTTCGTTGGTACTGTGAGCTTGTTGGCTGGTCTTGGCAAAATAGTTCGCCAAACCAAATCCTAACAGTCCGCCAAGTAAAACTCCGATAATCAGCTGTTTAATATTCATGCGGTTGTATTTTTTTGGTTTCTGTCACTTTGCACGGTTGTGAACAGGATTGAGACTATAGCCGTTGTTGTCGGTTATATCCACTTGGTTCGCACGCCATTTACGGCTTTATATATGACGTTAGCAATATAAGCTAAAGTTGACGCTTTCTTAATAATTCATAGATCCACCACCCGCCTCCGCGCCACAGTGCCCAAGGCCCCGGACCCTATGGACAGGAGCAGGGCTGGTATGAGGCTAATATACCACGTCACATTTCTTATCCTACATCAAGGCGCTGCTACCCAACGCTGGGTACTTTTGTTATCGTTGAAATCGATACCCCCATGCAGCGCCGCTACTTTCTTCGACTACTTGGCGCGCTGCCCGTTGTTTCTGCTATGAACTCTCTGCAAGACCTCCACAACACCGCCAGCGGCTTCCAGAAAACCGCCAAGATGCCCGTGCTGTTCGTAGGGCACGGCTCGCCCATGAATGCCCTGGCTGATAACCCGTTCACCCAGACCCTGCGCCAGCTGGGGCTCGACATTCGTAACCGGCAGCCCCCGCGGGCCATCCTGGTCGTGTCGGCGCACTGGCTTACGCGGGGCACCTTCGTGGCCGTAAACGAGCGGCCCGAAACCATCCACGATTTCGGCGGCTTCCCGCAGGAGCTGTTCGACATGCAGTACCCCGCACCCGGCGCACCCGACGTGGCAAAAGAAGTGCTGGCCGCCCTGCCCGACGCGCACCCTACCGATGAGTGGGGCCTCGACCACGGCTCCTGGACGGTGCTGCACCACCTGTTTCCCGAGGCCGATATTCCGGTATTCCAGCTCAGCATCGACTACTACAAGCCCATAACCTACCACGCCGAGCTTTCCCGGCAGCTGCAGTTTCTGCGCCGCCGCGGCGTGCTCATTCTGGGCAGCGGCAACATCGTGCACAACCTGCGCCAGAGCATGCCCAAGCTCATGCAGGACGATGCCACGCCTTACGCCTGGGCACAGGAATTCGATGAGTGGGCCAAGGTTAAAATAAACCAGCGCGACCTGCTGGCCCTGGCTCACTATCAGCAAGCCGGCGCCAGCGGCCCTCTTTCCGTGCCCACCCCCGACCACTACATCCCAATGCTCTACAGCCTGGCCCTGGCCGAGCCGGACGACGCTATCCGCCACGCCTACGAGGAAGTGAGCTACGGCGGCATGAGTATGCGCACGTTTGTGGTAGGGTAGGCGGGGTAGAGTTCTGCCTTACAATCCTTGCAGCTTTGACTTTACTCCTGGCAGTTAGCTACTGCTGCCCGGGATTTTGCCGGATTGCCAGCTGGTAAAACTTGGAACAGAAAAAAAGCCGTTGGTTGTCACGGGTAATGCCCTCGATAACCAACGGCTTTTTCTGTTATCCAAACAGAAGCTCTAATTCGTAGCTCCCTTATCCACCTGCGCCTCTACAGTTGCCTGTACGGCCGAAGGAACAGTTGAAAGCAGGTCCAGCCCAGTAGCCGCCTCAATGGCATCCACGCTGGTTCTGTACTGGCCCCAGGCCTGGCTTAAGCTATTATCATTAGGCGTGTCTACGGCAATAATGCGGGTGGCAGAGTCGACGCGGGCCGCATCGTTGTTACCCACGGGCAATACTACAATCACCTTCCACACCCGGGCAGGCACGGTCACGCGGCCATTGTCTACGGTAGTAGCCGCCCCCCTGGAGCCCACGCCGCCTTTGCCGTAGTTGCCCATGATGACGTAAAGCTCATTGCCGGCGCGCACCAGGGTGCGGCAGTAGCTTTCCAGGTCGGCCCAGGTTTGCTGGTTGTTGTTGGGGGCCTGCGGAATCATGTTGGTCATCAGGAACGTGGCCGAGTTGTCGGCTACGGTGCTGGTGCGGTCGGCGGAAGGGCAGTTGTGGCCCCGGTCGAAGCCCGAGCCCGAGTAGCCCGTGGCCTGCACCTGGTACCAGCCGGCGGGCAGCGTATTATCGGGGCGGAAGTCATCCTGGCGGTCGGCTGAGCCAAGCCAACTGGTGGCAATGCGCCAGCTCACCCAGTTGGGAATGCCCCGCTCGCGGTGGTAGCTCAGCGCGTATTGCGGCTTGACGAGCAGGTAGTTGGTGGGCTGGTTTACGTCGGCCGTGGCTCCGCTGGGGTTGCCCATCGTCAGCAGATTGTCATCGTCGATGGCGGAGACAACGGGAGGTGTGGGCGCAGGAGTGTCGGACTCTTCAGCGCAACCGGAAAACAGGAGGGAAGCGGCCAGCAGAGCGCCGGCAAGGTACTGCGCACGATAGTTCATGCTACAAAGATACCGTGCTGCCCGCGTTCCAACGGGTTACTTCACCATCAGGCTGCGCACCTGGCCGGTTTGCTTGCTCACCTCAAAAGCGGCTTTGTTGGGCATTCGGCCGGCCCAGTCGGTGCGGGGCACCAGCACCTGCCACTGCGTATCCACGTCTACCACGCTGGCCGAATCGAGTTGATACAGGGCCGGATTGGGCTGAGCGGCTACAAACCGGGTGACGGCAGCGCGGGCTTCGGCTTCCGTTTGGGCTGAGGTGGCAGCAGCTTCCGTAGCGGCAGTGGCTTGGGTGTCGGCAGTGGGTTGCTGGCAGCTGCTCAGGAGAGTGGCAGCACTGCACAGAGCAAGCAGGAAAAAAGAGCGCATCAAGTATAAAAACATGCCGCGTGGCAGTCAGCAGCCCAGGAAAGCTACAAACTGCCACGCGGCGCTTTGGAAAGATGGAACAATTAATTCAGGTATACTTCCGCCGCAATTTCAAAGCGGTGGGGGCTGAAGGCGTTGAAGTACGGAGCGTTGCCTTCAAAGCCCAGTACATGTACCAATTCCAGCCCTTCTACCTTGCTGGGAACCAGCCGGACGGGGTAAATTTTGCCTTCTTCCGGCCAGTCGCCTATGTGGTTGGCGGGGCGGTTGGAGGCGTCGATGCAGTAGGCATAATGCAGCACGGGCTCCGTGCGCGTAGCCTCGCTCAGCGTAAGGTTGGCAACTTCAGGCATAGGACTACAAAACAGAAGTTTTCGGAATTGGTTCGGGCGGCCTGTCCGGCGTTGTTTCTACGTGCGCCGGGCAGCAAGGTAGACAAGCTACTGAAAAGGCCGGAATATTTGTTTCTCCGGGCCGAATTTTAGCCGCGGTCATGCCTCCTGTTTAGGCTGCCGTACGGCGGAGTTTGTGAGCCAAGAAATACCCCGCCAGAAGAAGCCAAAACCGCGCGTATGCTGGCAAAAACCAGATAAAATAGGTATCTTTGTAGATACCTAAGTTAGGCTGAATTAACTGCGTCACATGAGTGAAACACAAGAGATAATCGGTACTTCGGACTACTCCGCGGATAGTATTCAGGTGCTCGAAGGGCTCGAAGCGGTGCGCAAGCGCCCTTCCATGTACATCGGCGACACCGGCGTGAAAGGTCTGCACCATCTGGTGTGGGAGGTAGTCGATAACTCCATTGATGAAGCCCTGGCCGGGCAGTGCGACCGGATTGAGGTGACCATCCACCCCGGCAACGCCATTTCGGTGCAGGACAACGGCCGCGGTATCCCCGTCGGTATCAACCAGAAATTTGGCAAATCAGCCCTCGAAATAGCCCTTACCGTGCTCCACGCCGGTGGCAAATTCGATAAGAACAGCTACAAAACCTCCGGCGGCCTGCACGGCGTGGGCGTGAGCTGCGTGAATGCGCTCAGCACCCACACCCACGTCACGGTTAAGCGCGACGGCCACATCTACGAGCAGGAATATACCATCGGCGTACCGCAGTACGACGTGCGCGAGGTTGGCGACACCACCGAGCGGGGCACGCTGGTGCGGTTCCAGCCCGACCCCACCATCTTCGACGAAACGCTCTTGTACTCCTACGAGCGGATTGCCACCCGCCTGCGGGAGCTGGCTTACCTGAACCGGGGCATCCGCATCGTCCTCCAGGACCTGCGCACGCCCGCCGACGGGGGCGAAGAGCAGCGCGACGAGTTCTACTCCCAGGGTGGCGTGGCCGAGTACGTGCAGTACCTCGACAGCAGCCGCACGGTGCTCATGACCAAGCCCGTGTACGTGGCTACCGAGCGCGGCATTCCGGTGGAAGTGGCTTTCCAGTACAACGACTCGTACCAGGAGCACATCTTCTCCTACGTCAACAACATCAACACCCACGAGGGCGGCACGCACGTAGCAGGCTTCCGCTCGGCCATTACCCGGGTACTGAAAGCCTACGCCGAGAAATCGGGCGAGGTGGCCAAGGCGAAAATTGAAATCCAGGGCGACGACTTTCGCGAGGGCCTCACCGCCGTTATTTCGGTGAAAGTAGCCGAGCCCAAATTCGAAGGCCAGACCAAAGGCAAGCTGGGCAACTCCGAGGTAAGCGGAGCGGTGAACCAGGTAGTGGGCGAGATTCTGAACCAGTACCTCGAGGAAAACCCCAAGGAAGCCCGCGTCATCGTGGAAAAGGTGATTCTGGCCGCCAAGGCCCGGGTAGCCGCCAAGAAAGCCCGCGAGATGGTGCAGCGCAAAACCGTGCTGGGCTCCAACTCCCTGCCCGGCAAGCTGGCCGACTGCTCGGAATCGGACCCGGCTATCTGCGAGCTGTACCTGGTGGAAGGTGACTCGGCCGGCGGCACTGCCAAGCAGGGCCGCAACCGGGCTTTCCAGGCCATTCTGCCGCTGCGGGGCAAGATCCTGAACGTGGAGAAGGCGCAGGAGCACCGCATCTACGAAAACGAGGAAATCCGCAACATGATTACGGCCCTCGGCGTGAGCTTCGAGAAGAAGACCGACGAGGACGACGGCAGCAGCTCCCGCTCCCTGAACCTGGACAAGCTGCGCTACCACAAAATCGTCATCATGACGGACGCCGACATCGACGGCTCCCACATTCGTACGCTGATCCTCACGTTCTTCTTCCGCTACATGCCGGAGTTGATCGAGAAAGGTTACATCTACATTGCGCTGCCGCCGCTGTATCTGGTGAAGCGCGGCAAAGAGGAGCGCTACTGCTGGACCGAAGACGACCGTACGAAAGCTCAGGAAGAGCTGGGCCGCGGCCGCCCCGAAACCGTAGGCGTGCAACGCTATAAGGGCCTGGGTGAGATGAACGCCGAGCAGCTCTGGGAAACTACCATGCAGCCCGCCACCCGCTCCCTCAAGCGGGTAGACGTGGACTCGGCCGTGGAAGCTGACCACCTGTTCTCCATGCTCATGGGTGATGAAGTGGCACCCCGCCGGGACTTCATCGAGAAAAACGCTAAGTACGCTAAAGTCGACGTGTAAGCGTTTCAATCATAAAAAAGCCCGCCGCCAGCGGGCTTTTTTATTGGGCATGCCGAGTAAAATAAAACTGCCCGTCATGCAGAGGCAACGCTGAATCAGCTCGCGTGCTGATAAAGCATGACGTTCATTTGTAAGTTAAGAAGTGATGCGACAGAATATTTCTTCCGGCGCGCCTTGGGAGGCCGTAGTAGGCTACTCGCGGGCCGTACGCGTGGGCAATGTGGTAGAAGTGGCCGGCACCACCGCGCAGGATGGCGACACCGTAGCCGGCGGCGACGCTTACCGCCAGACCGTGCGCATCCTGGAGAAAATTGCCGATGCCCTGACCCGGGCCGGAGCCTGCCTGGAAGACGTGGTGCGCACGCGCATCTACGTCACGGATATTTCGCAGTGGGAGGCCGTGGGCCGGGCGCACGGGGAGGTTTTCGGGCAGATCCGGCCGGTTACTTCCATGGTGGAGGTGCGCGCCCTGATTGACGACCGGCTGCTGGTCGAAATAGAAGCCACGGCCATTATTTCCGTGGCCCAAGCCTAGCTGCGCAGCCTGCGTCCTGCGTATCTTACCCCGTTTTTACTTCCGCTATGAAACTTTTCAAGTCCGCCGACCTCATCCGCAAAAGCAAATACATTAGCCGCGACCTGAGCTGGCTGCGCTTTAACTACCGCGTGCTCGACCAGGCCAAGGACGCCAGCAAGTCCTTGTTCGACCGGCTGCGGTTCCTGAGCATCACCAGCTCCAACCTCGATGAGTTCTTTATGATTCGCGTGGGGTCGCTCTACAACTATATCGACTATGGCAAGGAGCGGGTGGACTATTCGGGACTGCGCGAGCTGCCTTTCCGGCGCAAGCTGCTCGACTTTGCCCACCGCTTCATCAACGACCAGTCGCTCACGTACCACTACGAGCTGAAACCGCAGTTTGAGCGCCACGGCTTCAATATTCTGCGAATGGAGGAGCTCACGGAGCTGGAGCTGAAGAAAGCTGAGGGCTACTTCAAGCATACCGTGTTCCCGCTGCTCACGCCCATGGTGTACGACTCCTACCACGGCTTTCCGCTGATGATGAACCAGATGCTCATCTTCGGGGTCGTCACGCGCACGGGTGTAGATACCGACGTGGAAAAGGGGCAGGAACGCCTCACCTTCGTGCAGATTCCGCAGAACCTGTCGCGCTTTTTTGAGCTCACGCGCAAGGACAAAGTCATCTTCGTGCCCATCGAGGAAATCGTGCGGGCCAACCTGCCCAAGCTGTTCCGCAACATCGAAATCGTTTCGGCCAACCTGTTCCGCATCACCCGCAACGGCGACTTCACCCTGGAAGAGTCGGAAGACATCGACGTAGACTTCATCAAAGAAATTCAGGTAGGCCTGAAGACGCGCAAGAAAGGCCGCGTAGTGCGGTTGGAAGTGGAGCAGGATGCCTCGCTGGTGCTGATGAGCGTACTCAAGGACCGCTGGAAGATTGACAACGGCAATGTGTTCGTTATCAACTCGCTGCTGGATATGCGCGGGCTCACGCAGATTCTGAAGCACCCGAACTTCCGTGGCAAAGGCTCCCGGATGCCTTCGCCCGTGACGCCGCTGAGCCTGCCCGATGGGGCCGAGGACAACCTCTTCGAGTACCTCAAGCACCACGACGTGCTGCTCCACCATCCCTACAACTCCATCGAGCCGGTGGTGCGGCTGCTGGAACAGGCCGCCGAAGACCCCCACGTGCTGGGCATCAAGCAAACCATCTACCGCCTGGCCGACGACTCGCGGGTGTCGGCCGCGTTGCTGAAAGCCGCCGAAAACGGCAAGCACGTATCGGTGCTGTTCGAGGTGAAGGCGCGGTTCGACGAGGAGAAGAATATTCGCGAGGGGGCACGTCTGGAAAAAGCAGGCTGCTTTGTCATCTACGGAGTAGGTAAGTACAAGACCCACACCAAGCTGCTGATGATCATCCGCAAGGAAGGGGAGAAGGTGACGCGCTATGTGCACATCGGCTCGGGCAACTACAACGAGCAGACCTCTCGCCTATACACTGACGTAAGCCTGCTCACTACCAACGACGTGTACGGCCACGACGTGTCGGAATTCTTCAACGTAATCACCGGCCACTCCCAGCCCGACGGCTACGAGTACCTGATTACGGCGCCCAAGGACATGCGCCAGCAGCTGATTCACCTGATCCGGGAGGAAGCCAAAAACGCCAAAAAGGGCCTGCCCAGCGGCATCATCATGAAGATGAACTCCCTGGAAGACAAGGAGGTCATCGACGAGTTCTACAAAGCCTCCAAGGCGGGCGTATCCATACGGCTGATTGTGCGCGGCATCTGCTGCCTGCGCCCCGGCCGCCCCGGCCTCAGCGACAATATTGAGGTGCGCAGCATTGTAGGCGAATACCTGGAGCATGCGCGCTTGTTCTACTTCCACCAGGCCGGACAGCCGGAAGTGTATGCCGGCTCCGCCGACGTGATGGTGCGCTCCTTTGACCGGCGCATCGAGGCCCTGTTCCGTATCGTGAACCCGCAGCTCACGCGCGAGGCCATCAACATTCTGTACTTCAACCTGAAGGACAACCAGAACACCTACATCATGCGCGAAGATGGGGCCTACGTGCGCCGCCAGCCCGGCCCCGACGAGGTGCCCTTCAATGTGCACAAGGAGTTTTACCAGAAAAACTTTGGGGTAGTGGCCGAGAGCCTGCTGCACCAGGAGTATCTGGCTACGCTGGCCGCCTCGCAGCCGGTGGTAGAAGAGGTTTCAGCCGTGATTATGGCCGCTGAGGAAGACGCCGACGAACAGCCCGCCGACTTCTGTACTCCAGTAGATACCGGCGAAGATGAGACGGAGTTGCCGGTTTCGCTACCGGTTTCAGCGGGGAATTAGAAGCTTACAGGGCCTCACCCCCGCCCCCTCTCCCGTGGAGAGGGGGCCTGACGAAACAAGACCTCGGCTTACCAGCCGAGGTCTTGTCGTGTAGAAGCAATTTCGTTAGGTGGTAGCAGCTGCGGAGGCGCGAGCCGAAGCAGTTGCGCCGGGCAGGGATGTTGGCTCCCCTCTCCACGAGAGAGGGGGGCGGGGGTGAGGATCGGGTCACCGGTCAGGCCTTTTACTCTACGTCCGTGGGGCGGCTTTGCACGGTGAGCTGGGGGCTGCCGGGCCTGTGGTTGTCTTTGGGGCGGAACTCCTCGAAGTGGTCCTCGAACAGGGCTTGCAGCATGCCGTCTTTCAGACCGATGTCGGGCACGATCATGGAGTGGATGTTGGCCCACTGCATGGCCGAGAGGTAGATATGGCCGGCGGGCACGATGACGTCGGCGCGGTCGGGGTTGAGCATAGCCACGTTCACGCGTTCATCCATGCTCAGGCTGGTGAGGTGGTCGAGGATGGTGGCAATGCGGGCACGCGTCACGGGCTTGTCAAGCTGGGGCTGGGCCAAGCTGTAGAGCTTGTTGATGTTGCCGCCGGTGCCGATGGCGCGCGTAACGTGGTAGCGGCGGCCGTTTTCCGTCACCCAGTCTTCCATGCGCTGCCAGGTTTCGCGCATAGCCTCGGTGCTGAGGCCAGCTTCCTCCTGCTGCATGCGCCGGATAGAGCCCACCTCAAAGGACTGCGAAGCCACTTTGCGCCGGTCGTGGTAGATGTTGAACTCGGTGCTGCCCCCACCCACATCAATGTGGAGGTAGTGCTTTTTGTCTTCGAGCAGGTGCTCAATTACCCGGTTGATGTAGGCGGCTTCGTCCTGCCCGTCAATTACCTGCACCGTCATGCCCAGTTCCTGTTGGATGCGGGCGGCCACTTCCTGGCCGTTCTCGGCGGTGCGCATGGCGGAGGTGGCGCACACCAGGTAGTGGTTGGGCGCCACGTCGTGTACCTCCATCAGCAGCTTCAGCGCGTGCAGGAACTTGATGAACTTATCCTGCTTTTTCTCCGAGATACGGCCGGTGGCAAACACATCCTCACCCAGGCGCAAAGGGTAGCGCACGTACTCCACCCGCTTGAGCCGGTACCGCTCGCCATAGTGGAGCACTGCCGAAATCTGGCAGCGCACCGCATTTGATCCAATATCGATGGCAGCCAGTTTCAGCAGAGGGTAATCCATAGGAGTTGATTAGGCGAGGAAAGGCAGTCGGTAGACAAATATAGCCGTTTACGGGCAACCCAGACGGTTATAGGTACCACTATTTGGGCAAAAGAAAACCCTACTGGTCGATGCGGAAGCCGACGCCGAACTGGAGCAGGGCGCTTTCTTCCGCAGAGGTCTGATAGGAGACGGACAATGCTAACTGCTCAGTAACGGGGGCGATGTAGAAGCCGCCGCCGTAGCCTGCATGCCAGCCCGTGGGCGAGTCGCCGCGGAAGTACACGCGGCCCTGGTCGTAGAACCCGAACACGCCGTAGTAGAAGGGCAGGATGGAGTTCTTGCTTTGGCCTAGGGCCAAGCGCAGCTCGGTGTTGAGGTAGGCGCTGGCGTCGCCGGTAAAGCGGTTGCGTACGTAGCCGCGCAAGCCTTCACGCAAGCCCAGATTGGTGTATTTGTAGAAGGGAATCTGGTTTCGGTCGCCGTAGTTTTTGGCTCCGCCTACTTTCACCACCAGCGTGGCCGGCACGAGCAGGCGGGCCGTACCGTAGAACTCGCCGAAAACCTGGGTGAGGCCGAAGTTGGCTTTAGCTTGGTTGAGCTGGCGGTAGGAGTCGTGCTGGGCCCGCAGGCGCACCCCGCGCCGGGCAAAGCTCTGCCGGTCGCGCAAATCAAGGTCGAGCACGGCATTCAGGCCTAACAGCCGCTGAAACTGCGTATTGGGCCGCAACTCATCAGGAATCGGGTTAGGATTTTCAGTGCCCAGAAGGGAATTAGCCGTGAAGTTGGATTTGTAATGCTCATAGCTCGGGCCGATGCGGAAAAGGCTGCGCTGCAGGAAAGTGCGCTCCAGAAAGGCATTGGCGGTGTAGCCTTTGTAGCGGGCCTTGTAGAAGTTGTCGTCGTAGAGGTCGTCGTCCTTGGTCGTCTGGTTGCCGAGGCCGAAGAAGTTGTAGTACTGGAAGTAGTTGCCGTACTCGGTGCGCAGCCCAATATCCCACTTCCTGATGGCGTAGCGGTAGCGAGAGTTCAACGAAACCTGAAAGTTGCCGTTGGTGGAGCCCTGGATGTCGATGCCGTAGAGGTTCTTGAAGCCGGGCTTGCGGAAGCCCTGGTGCACGATGTCGAAGCCCGCGCCGGCCCCAAATCCGTCGCTCTGGTTGAAGATGAGCGTGGCGCGCGGGTTGTAGCCGTCGTACTCGAACTGCTCCCGGTCGTAGCGGTTCACGTCCAGCTTGGTGGAAGTGCGGTTGTCGCCTTCCTTGCTCAGCTTCAGTTCGGTGTCGGGCACGTCGTACACTTTCGTCAGTGCCCGCAGGCCCGCTACGCTCGATTCATCGGCGATGCGGTCTTTGCCGTCGCCGCCGATGATGCGCAGCAGGATGCTGTGCTTCGCCTGACCCGTAACGGTGAAAATGTCGTCGTCGCCGAGGCCGTAAATACTTACCTCATCGGTTTCTTTGCGCTTGAAGGTGCGGTCGAAGAGCGGTTCGCCATCGGGCTGGTCGGTGCCCTTGGCTTTGTCGAACATACGCACGCGCAGGTTGCCGTCGGGGAGGCGCTCCACCTGGAATACCTCGCTCTTGTTGGAGCCCACCACGTCCACGCGCTCGGCCAGCATCAGGTAGTATTCGTCCAGTGCTTTGGGCAATTCCTGAATGCGGGCTTTCAGCTTCCGGTTGATTTCCTGCCCCGAAAGTGCCTGGATTTCCTGGGGAAACTGAGCCGTAGCCTGGTCGATGGCGGTGGGCGTAATCTGCTGCTGCAGGTACTTGCCTACGTCCTGCCACTGCTCCCGCGTGAGCGACTGAAGCAGGAACCTGTCCAAATGGCGAGCCGGCCAGTTCAGGCTTTCCATGTCGTGAAACTCCGCTTGAAAGTCCTCAATGCTAGGCACAGCCCACTCGCGGTTGGCCGTCCAGGTTAGCAGCCCGTTCCAGAGGGTAAACGATTGGTCCCGGTCGCGCGGAATGGGCTTGTAAATAGTGGTGTTGCCTTGCTTGTAGCCGGCCCATTTCCAGTTGTCCTCGTGCTTGCCAAAGTCAGCCACCAGCATATCAAAGGCGCGGGCCTTGCCAAGGGCCACCGCATCCACGCGGTTGTCGTGGTCCTTGTAGAGCTGGCGGAAAAAGCTGAAAGAGCGGCGTACTTCGTCGGCCCCGCCAAAGCCCGGCAGGTTGGGCTTGGGGTCAACAGGTCGGTCCTCCAGAGTGCCCAGCAAGCCGGCGTACTGGTCCCGGTAGGAATCGAGATGCTGGTTGTCGGGCAGCACAAACAGGCGCGGCCGGGCGTGCAGAATATCGGTCTGGTCGAGCAAGGATGACACGGCCAGGGCAGAGTAGGGATGGGCCGTGGGCGTGATGTCGCGCAGCACGTCGGCGGCAATGGAGTTGCGCAGCTCGGGGGGCAGAATCTTGGTCACGTCCTTGTCCACGGAGCGGAACACGTACTCCGAGGAGTCGGCGGCAATGAGCTTGAGCGAAGTCGTCTGCCGTCCGCCGCCCCGCCCAAATGGGCGCAGACCGCCTTTATCGGTAGCCAGATTGAGCGTGGGTACCTGCACCGGTTGCGTCCAGGATGTGCGGTAGAGCGGCCCCAGGAAAAACCGCTTGCCGGGGCCTCCTTGGTATTGGGGACCGGGCGTCACTGTCATGCTGGCAACATAGGGCGCATCAGGCTTAGTAGTGACTACTCCGCTGGGGGCAGTGGGACAATCGGGAATAAAGGCATTAACGGGTATTCCCGGCAGGCGCGGCTCCTGGCAGGCACTCTGGAAAAGGGTACCCGCGTAGGCTTCCTTCAGCGTCTTGGCAGGGCCCTCAAAGGTGTAGAAAGCCGTTTTTACGGTGCCGTCTTCGTAGTATTCAAGCTTGGAAAAGCCTTCTTCGGACTTGTTGTAGAGAGAGTTGGCATTGGCGCCCACGTGCTGCTTTTCGGTAAAGGAGCCAGCCACCAGGTGGTAGTTGCCCGCCAGTTGGGTGAGCTGCAGGCTGTAATCGTGGGCGGCGGCGTACACCACGCCGGGATTTTCCTGCAGCGTATTCAGCAGCTCCTTGCGGAAGTTCTGGTAGGCTGGGTTGGCCATATCGCGCGGGGAGCCCACGTTCTGGCGGTACGCCGTGTAGAACGAGCCTACCAACGGGGGCAGAAAGTGACGCAGCACGGGCATGTGACCCCCATAAATGCCATTGCTCACGACGGGCTGATGGCCCACCAGTAGCACGTTTTTGCCTTTGGTATCGTCTAGAATATCCTGCAGCTGCTCCCGGAACTCCTCCTGCGTCATGGTTTTGCAGTCGGTGTCGGGCGCTTCGGGCCGGTCGTAGGGGTGCGTCCACCAGGGCGAGTTGATGGCTACCAGGCGCACGTTGGGGGCAATATCCACCACTTCAGGACCGGGGCAGCCACCCGTGGGAACAAAGGCATTCTGGCCGGGCAGGCGCTTTTCAATGTACTTTTCCAGCCGACGTACGCGCTTTAGGCCCTCGGGGCCGGAGTTGGCCCAGTCCTTATCCCCGGGCACAAAGTAAAGCTTGCCGTTGGGCAGGCCCGTGAGCAGGTTAATCAGCGCATCGGCGCGGGCTTGCTGGCTGGTCGTACTGCTGTCTTGTTTGCCTGTTAAGCCTTCATTACCCACAATGTCGCCGAGGTGGACCACGGTAAACGGACCGGTGTGCTGTTCTAAAGTGCGGCGCAGCGCCTGCAGGTGAGCAGGGGTAGGCGCGGTGGTGGCAGTGTTGCCGAGCAGGAAAACGGTATGGGCCGGGGTCGTCTGCGCCAGCACCGGGCGCGTTGCCGTAAGCAACAGCGCCGCTGCCAGCAGCCGTAAGTAAGGGTTGAGCATGTAGCTGGAAGGGAAATCCGAACAGGAAGTGCCTTACTTACGCAGAAAGCTGAACGGGGATAAGACCAGATTAAATTTTCTTAATCCGGTGAAAAGAGTACTCTCTCTGCCATCAGCATACTCTCTGGGGCTACTTGCTGAATCGGCCGGTCGAAATAGGGCAGGTAGAAACACGTATTTTGAAAATACTTTGTTGAAACTGACCTGACGTTACAATAAATTAAAAATTCCCTGTGCAAAATCCTGCTTATTTGCTTGTTTTCTAACCGTTTCACCAACTGGTGTTTTCGGAGGATTAAATCAGGCCTAGTGCGCAAGTAAGTACATCAATACGTGTGACGTAAGTGTGAAAAAGTCAAAGAAAGAGAGTTTTAGCGCCATGTAAGGCGTTTTCAGCAGTTGACATTCCACTAGCCAGCCCAATATATTGCTGCTGTTTCCAAGTCTGCATCCGCAGCTTTTGAAGCGCCGCACTCCTCGACCTACCTCTTTTCCACAACCCCACCATCATGAAGAAACTTTTTACCACATTCTGTGGCGCTTTGGCATTGGCCGGTGCCACACAGGTTGCCCAGGCGCAAACCTACCAGCAGGTATGGGCCGATGAATTCAATGGCAGCATCAGTTCCAGTTGGGTCTTTGAAACCGGCGGCGGCGGCTGGGGCAACAACGAAAAGCAGTACTACCAGCGCGCCAACGCCACCGTGAATGGCACGGACCTGATGATTACGGCCCGGAGAGAAAATGTAGGCGGGTTGCCCTACACCTCGGCCCGGATGAAAACGCAGGGCGTCAAGCAGTTCACCTACGGTAAGATAGAAGCCCGCATCAAGATGCCGTTGGGCCAGGGCCTATGGCCGGCTTTCTGGATGCTGGGTGCCAACATCGGGCAGGTTGGCTGGCCGGCCTGCGGCGAAATCGACGTGATGGAGCACATCAACTCCGAAAGCAAGGTGTACGGCACGGTGCACTGGGACAGCAACGGCCACGCCGAGTACGGAGGCAACACCGTGACGACGCCCCAGAACTACCACGTGTACACGGTGGAGTGGGAGCCCACTTACATCCGCTGGTTTGTTGATGGGGTGAAATACCACGAAATCAACATTGCCGGCAACACGGGCGGCACTGAGGAGTTTCAGCGGCCCTTCTTCCTGCTCCTAAACCTGGCGGTAGCCGGCAACTGGCCCGGCCAGACAGTAGACGAAAGCAAGCTGCCCGCCACTATGTACGTCGACTACGTGCGGGTATTCCAGAAGACGAGCACCCCGCCGGCTTCCAGCGTTACGCTGCAGGCGGAAAGCTACTCGGCCATGAACGGCGTACAGCTGGAAAACTGCTCGGAAGGCGGCCAGAACGTGGCCTATATCGACGCCGGCGACTGGATGGCCTACAACAACGTCAACTTCCCTACTTCCGGCACTTACAAGCTAGAGTACCGCGTAGCCAGCCCCAGCGGTGGTACGTTGTCGTCTGATCTGAACGCCGGTTCGGTGCAGTTAGGCAACGTGGCCATTCCGGCTACCGGGGGCTGGCAGAACTGGACTACGGTTTCCAAGAACGTGAACGTCAATGCGGGCACCTACAACTTCGGGGTGTTTGCCCAGACCAACGGCTGGAATATCAACTGGATCCGCATCACCAAAGTAACCTCACTGACCAGCTCCAGCGGCGCTACTGCCATCGGCACGGCTACGGATGCCAAGACCAAGACGGCTAGCGGACCCTTTGGCGTGGAGGTATACCCGAACCCGCTGCCCGCCGGCCGCACGTTGCAGCTGCGCCTGAGTGGCCACGATGCCAAAGTGCCCGTAGGCGTACGCATCACCACGGTAAGCGGCCAGGAAATGCTCCAGCGCACGACTTTTGCCAACGGCGAACTGCAGCTGGATTGCCAGTCGCTCAAGAGTGGCCTCTACCTGCTGCGCGTAACGAGCGGCGAATCGACCCAGGTGCAGAAGCTGGTAATCCAGTAGTGCATCAAGCTCAACTGGTTTAACACAAAAAGCCCCGCTACATTTTGTGGCGGGGCTTTTCGTATGCCAAGGTTAACCAGAATCAGCTTTCGGCCCGCATCAGTTCGGCGGCTACTTTAGGCACGCCGGTGGTGGCGGGCTCCGTGATGAAGTGCAGATCGGGGCGGGCTGAAACCGGTGGGCGGCTGGGGTCGATGATGTAGATGGGCGTGCCAGGCCGGACGTAGTCGACGAGACCAGCCGCCGGATACACCTGCAGGGAAGTGCCCACCACCAGAAACACGTCGGCCGTAGCGGCTTCCTCTACGGCCCGCTCCATCAATGGTACGGCTTCGCCAAACCACACGATGTTGGGCCTGAGCTGATGCCCTTTCTCGCACAGGTCGCCCAGCTCTATCCGGTCCGATTCCATGGGGTACACCAGTTGCTCGAAGTAAGAGCTGCGCGACTCAAACAGCTGGCCGTGCAGATGAATAACGTGCGAGGAGCCGGCCCGCTCGTGCAGGTCGTCCACGTTCTGGGTTACAATCACTACGTCAAAGTCCTGCTCCAGCGCGGCCAAGGCCAGGTGGCCGGCGTTGGGCTCCGTGGCACGGGCAGCGCCCCGGCGTTGGTTGTAGAACTCCAGCACCAGCTTGGGGTTTTTAGCCCAGCCCTCAGGCGTGGCCACGTCCTCGATGCGGTGGCCTTCCCACAGCCCGTCGGAGCCCCGAAAGGTGGCCAAGCCGCTTTCAGCCGAAATTCCGGCCCCGGTGAGGGCCACGATTTTCTTTTTCATAGGTAGCGGGGATAATAGATTCGTCAGGTATATACCTTGTCTGGGCCCGTGTGGTTCGGAGCAGTACCGCTGCTGCTTGCCTACTCAAACCGGCCTAGCTCGGTGCGCTCGAACGTCCACTCGGGCGTAAGCACCTGGTCGGCCTGCGGGTCGAGGAAAAACCAGGCACCCAGGCCCGGGCCCGCCTGGTTTTTCAGGACGTGCACCTGTTGGGCAGGCATATAGCTTTGCGCCAGCAGGGCTACTCGACGGCCGGTAGTGGCTTGCACCGCTACGTCCAGCACCAGCACCGCGTGGCCCGGCGAGCCGCCGTGAATCAGTACGTCGCCCGGGCGTACCTGCGTTAACGGAACAGGCCGCAGTTCCTTGCTCAGCGACAGGGTACCGGCGTAAGTGAATATCCGGTCGAGGTAGCGGCGGAGGCTGGCGTGGCTGGGCGCTTCGGCGGGGCGTGGGGCAGGCTGCACGCTGTTGCCCGTCACCCGAAACCCTGTACCTGAGTACCAGTCCTGAAAGCGGATATCGTGGCCGCTGGTGAGGTGAAAATGAATCTGGTTGGGCTGCCGGCTGAATTGGTACTCGGCCCGCAAGCGGATAACCGCATCGGCGCACTGCTGCAGATCCTGAGTGCCTACGTCGAGGTCCAGCACCGCAGCGTGTACATCCTGGCGGTTTTTCAGCTGACCATTGTGCAGTTGCACCGGCGGTTTGCCCGGCAGCAAGGGCAGGTAGCGCAGCCAGGCCCCAAAAGACCCCGTCAGTACATCCACACGCTGGTAGCCCGGGGGCGGAGCAAACCGGGAGGCCAGCGTCTGGCGGGCGTTGTAGCGCCCGGCTGCCAGCCAGGCATAGTCCTGAGCCCGGCCGGAGACAAGGGTTTGCGCAGTCCTGGCTTGCCGGACTGGGGCAGATTGGGCCGGTATGGGGTTGCCAAGTGTGGCGAGCAGCAACAGTAGGATAGGCATCATCAGCATAGAAAATGGCAAGCTCAATGCAGACTTCCTAACGGCTCCCATCAGCTTGGTATTTCATCCAACCTACAACAAAAAAGGCCCCGACTAATGCCGGAGCCTTTTTGCTGCGCGGAATGGCGCGAAAGAAGCTTTACTTAGCCTTACTGGCTGTTTTGGAAGCGGCTGTTTTAGGAGCAGCCTTCTTAGCGGCCGGCTTTTTCGCCGCGGGCTTTTTGGCGGCCGGTTTCTTGGCGGGCGTATCCGCTTTTTCCTCGGCAGCCGGCGCAGCTTTCTTCCCGAAGCGGCCGCCTTTGGCTGGTTTATCGGGCGTGGCGTCGGCCAGCTCCAGGCAGCGTTCCAGCGTTAGCTCCACGGGTTCTTCGCCTTTCGGAATCTTCACGTTTTTCTTGCCTACCACGATGTAGGGCCCGAAGCGACCATTCAGTACCTGCACGTCTTCGCGGCTGGGGAAGGTTTTAATCAGGCGCTCCGAGTCCGACTTGCGCTTGGCTTCAATCAGCTCAACGGCTTCCTGCGCCGTGATGGTGTGCGGATCCTGCTCCTTGGTAAGCGAGTAAAACTTGCTGTCATGGCGGATGTAGGGGCCAAAGCGGCCGAGCGCGGCCGTCATGGCCTTGTCCTCGAACTCGCCCACCACGCGGGGTAGCTTAAACAGCTCCAGCGCTTCTTCCAGGGTGATATTCTCGATGAACTGTCCTTTGCGCAGGCTGGCATACACGGCCTTCTCGCCTTCGGGGGCGCCTTCCAGTGGCTCGATCTGCACGTAGGGACCAAAGCGGCCCAGGCGAGCCGTCAGCTTCTGACCGGTTTCGGGATGAACACCAATTTCGCGGGTGCTGCCCAGCGTGCTGCGCTCAATGTCCTGCCCGCGCTCTACCGTTTCGTGGAAGGTGCTGTAGAAGCCGGCCAGCATATCGGTCCACACTTCCTGGCCATCGGCAATGCGGTCAAACTCGTCTTCTACCTTGGCCGTGAACTGAAAGTCCACAATTACGGGGAAGTGCTCTACCAGGAAATCCGTTACCACCATGGCTGTATCGGTCGGAAACAGTTTGGCTTTGTCGGCTCCGTAAGTTTCGGTTTTTACCTCGGTTTTCACCGCGTCGCCATCCAGCGTAAGCACATGGAACTTGCGCTCCTTACCTTCGCGGGTATCTTTTTCCACGTAGCCACGCTTCTGAATGGTGCTGATGGTAGGCGCGTAGGTGGATGGCCGGCCGATGCCCATTTCCTCCATCTTTTTCACTAGGGAAGCCTCGGTATAGCGGGCCGCCGGGGAGGCATACCGCTCGGTAGCGCGCAGCACCTGCAGGGGCAGATCCTGGCCCACGCTCAAGGGCGGTAAGCCGCGTGAAAACGACGATTCCGCAGCGTCATCCTGCTCGTCATCGTCCTTGCTTTCAGCGTAAGCTTTCAGGAAGCCTTCGAAGGTAATCACCTCGCCTGTAGCGGTAAGCATAACGCCGGGTTGGGTGCTGATGCCAATGGTAGCCACCGTGCGCTCAATCACCGCGTCGGCCATCTGGGAGCCCAGGGCGCGCTTGCGAATCAGGTCGTAGAGGCGCTGCTCGGCGGAGTCCTCACCGGCTTTCACCAGGGCAAAGTCCGTGGGCCGGATGGCTTCGTGGGCTTCCTGGGCCGAGGCCGACTTGGTTTTGAACTGACGGGTGTGCGCGTATTCTTCGCCGTAGGCCTGCGAAATAGCCACCTTGGCCGCCGCCAGCGCATCCTGCGAAAGGTTCACGGAGTCCGTACGCATGTAGCTGATGCGGCCAGCTTCGTAGAGCTTCTGAGCCACGCTCATCGTCTGAGCCACCGAAAAACCCAGCTTACGCGAGGCTTCCTGTTGCAAAGTAGAGGTAGTAAACGGCGGCGCGGGGCTGCGCTTGCCGGGCTTTTTCTCCAGGTTTTCGATGCGGTAGCTGGCTCCCACGCAGCGCGCCAGGAAGGCCTCGGCTTCGTCGCGGGCAGCAAAGCGCTTCGGCAGCTCGGCTTCCAGCACGGCCCCGCGACCGGCATCAAAGCGGGCTACCACGCGGTAGGCGGAAGACGTTTTGAACTGGCTGATTTCCCGCTCCCGCTCCACTACCAGCCGCACGGCCACACTCTGCACACGCCCGGCCGAGAGGCCGGCTTTTACTTTTTTCCAGAGTACCGGGCTCAGCTCAAAGCCTACTAGCCGGTCGAGCACGCGGCGGGCCTGCTGGGCATTCACCAGGTTCAGGTCGATTTCCCGGGGGTTGTCGATGGCTGTGAGAATGGCATTCTTGGTGATTTCGCGAAACACGATGCGGCGGGTTTTGTCGCCACCGGTCAGGTTCAGGGTTTCGGCAAGGTGCCAGCTGATGGCTTCGCCTTCGCGGTCATCATCACTGGCCAGCCACACGGTTTCGGCTTCCTTGGCCAGCTTCTTCAGCTGGCTGATGATTTCGCGTTTATCGGGCGATACGACGTAGGTAGGCTTGAAGCCATTGGCAATGTCAATGGCATTATTATCCTTCGGCAAATCACGCACGTGGCCAAAGCTGGATTTTACAATGAAGTCCTTGCCCAAGTAACCTTCGATGGTTTTGGCCTTGGCTGGGGACTCGACAATGACTAGGTTCTTAACCATATAAGAGGAAGCAGGGCGGGGGCTGCCGTTATTTTCTTGAGTAGAACGGGAAGCAGCGCAGGGAAGTTGAATTTTGCCGCAAAGATGCTGCAATATTCCGGCCCGGTATTTTATTCATCCAGATAAAGTTGAAATAAGGCCGGGAGTCTACTACACAATAGGCAAGTAAGTAGTTCAGCAGATGATGATTGAGCTATATAGCGCGGCAAATCAGGAAAAATTGCGGTGAATTAGGCGGGTTTGCCAGTTTTGTTACCTTTGTCGGTCTGACGAAAAGGGCTGAGTTCCGGCTTGTCTTCATCTGCACTGCCTTTATTTCCGGCTTCGCAATTCCATAGTATATGGCTTCTGGCAAACCCACCCGCGCCGCTAAATCCGCCGATTCTTCTGTTACTACCGCCACCGACGCGCCGGTAACGCCCCTGCGCAACGGGCAGTCTGAAGCGGCGCCTTCCAAGAAAGGCACGGCCGTTACGAGTGACAGCACGCGCAAGCGGGGAGTGGTGCGGGCCGAAATAGCCGACCAAGCTCCTGACTATGTCAATGAGCAACTTAACCGCGTGCTCTACGCCCTCGATGCCTTCAAGAAAGGCGACGTATCGGTGCGCCTCACCAAGCAGAACGACGACATCTTCGCCGAAATAGCCGAAGCCTACAATTCCATGGTGGAAATGATTGGCGGGGTAGGCGGCGAGGTGTCGCGCATTTCGAAGGTGGCCGGGGTGGAAGGAAACCTGAAAGCCCGCGCCTCCGCCGAAAATGCGGCCGGTTTCTGGCGCGACATGATCAACAACATCAACGGCCTGGTAGACAGCATTGCCGTACCGGTATTGGAGGTAGGCAAAGTACTCAAGAACATCAGCCGCGGCAACCTCGACGAATCCTTCCAGATTCCGGTGTCGGGCGACTTCAAGGTGATGGCCGAAACCATCAACAAAACGATTGACAACCTCAACGTTTTCGCTGGCGAAGTAACCCGCGTAGCGCAGGAAGTAGGCACAGAAGGAAAGCTGGGTGGCCAGGCCTCGGTACCGAACGTGGGCGGCATCTGGAAAGACCTGACGGACAACGTAAACAACATGGCCAGCAACCTGACGAGTCAGGTGCGCGACATTGCCAACGTGGCTACCGCCGTAGCGAAGGGTGACCTGACGCAGAAGATTACGGTAGATGTAAAGGGCGAGCTGCTGCAGCTGAAGCAGAACCTGAACCAGATGGTGGACTCGCTCAACCTGTTCGCCGGCGAAGTAACCCGCGTGGCCCAGGAAGTGGGTACCGAAGGAAAGCTGGGTGGTCAGGCCTCGGTGCCGAACGTGGGCGGCGTATGGAAGGACCTGACGGACAACGTAAACAACATGGCCAGCAACCTGACGAGTCAGGTGCGCGACATTGCCAACGTGGCCACGGCCGTAGCCAAGGGTGACCTGACGCAGAAGATTACGGTAGATGTAAAAGGGGAGCTGCTACAGCTGAAGCAGAACCTGAACCAGATGGTGGACTCGCTCAACCTGTTCGCCGGCGAGGTAACCCGCGTGGCCCAGGAAGTGGGTACCGAAGGCCGCCTCGGCGGTCAGGCTGTAGTGCCCAACGTAGCTGGTACCTGGAAAGACCTGACGGACAACGTAAACACTATGGCCGCCAACCTGACTTCTCAGGTACGGGACATTGCCAACGTAGCCACGGCCGTAGCCCGCGGCGACTTGAGCCAGAAGATTACGGTAGATGTAAAGGGGGAGCTGCTACAGCTGAAGCAGAACCTGAACCAGATGGTGGACTCGCTCAACCTGTTCGCCGGCGAAGTAACCCGCGTGGCCCTCGAGGTAGGCGCGGAAGGAAAGCTGGGGGGCCAGGCCTCGGTACCGAACGTGGCCGGTGTGTGGAAGGAGTTGACTGACAATGTAAACTACATGGCTTCGAACTTGACAAGCCAGGTACGGGACATTGCCAACGTGGCCACCGCCGTAGCCCGCGGCGACTTGTCGCAGAAGATGACGGTGAATGTGAAGGGAGAAATTCTGGAGCTCAAGAACATTCTGAACCAGATGGTGGACTCCCTGAACATCTTTGCCGGGGAAGTAACCCGTGTGGCCCGCGAAGTAGGCACCGAAGGCAAGCTGGGCGGCCAGGCCAACGTGCCCCGCGTAGGCGGTACCTGGAAAGAGCTGACCGACAACGTAAACACGATGGCCAGCAACCTGACCTCTCAGGTGCGGGACATTGCCAACGTAGCTACCGCCGTAGCTAAAGGTGACCTGACCCAGAAAATAACGGTAGATGTAAAAGGCGAGCTGCTGGATCTGAAGAACATTCTGAACCAGATGGTGGACTCCCTGAACATCTTCGCTGGGGAAGTAACCCGCGTGGCCCGCGAAGTGGGTACCGAGGGTATTCTGGGCGGTCAGGCCAACGTGCCGAACGTGTCGGGTACCTGGAAAGACCTCACCGACAACGTAAACACGATGGCCAGCAACCTGACTTCTCAGGTGCGGGACATTGCCAACGTGGCCACGGCCGTAGCCCGCGGCGACTTGTCGCAGAAGATTACGGTAAACGTAAAGGGCGAGCTTTTCCAGCTGAAGGAAAACCTCAACCAGATGGTGGACTCCCTGAACACGTTCGGCGACGAAGTAACCCGCGTGGCCCGCGAAGTAGGCACCGAAGGCAAGCTGGGCGGCCAGGCTGTGGTGCCCAACGTGCGCGGAACCTGGAAAGACCTCACCGACAACGTAAACTTCATGGCCGCCTCGCTCACCAGCCAGGTGCGGGACATTGCCAACGTAACCACCGCCGTAGCCCGTGGCGACCTGAGCCAGAAAGTATCCGTTGATGTAAAAGGCGAGCTGCTCGACCTGAAGGACAACATCAACCGGATGGTGGACTCGCTCAACATCTTTGCCGGCGAGGTAACCCGCGTGGCCCTTGAGGTAGGCACGGAAGGCCGTCTCGGTGGTCAGGCCAACGTGCCCAGCGTGAGCGGGGTATGGAAGGAGCTGACCGACCGGGTAAATACCATGGCCTCCAACCTCACCACGCAGGTACGAGGGCTGGTGAAAGTAGTAACCGCCGTATCGAAAGGTGACCTTACTCAGAAGCTGACCCTGGAAGCCAAAGGCGAAGTAGCTGATCTGGCCGACACCATCAACCGAATGGTGGATGACCTGAACCGACTGGCCGTAGAAGTTAGCCGGGTGGCCAAGGTAGCCGGGGTGGAAGGCAAGCTGACGGAACGCGCCACAGTAGGTGGCGTATCGGGCTCCTGGAAAGAACTCGTGGATACGCTCAACGCCCTGCTCGAATCCATTGCCTCCCCAGTACTGGAAGTGGCCCGCGTAGTGCGCGCCATATCGGAAGGTGACCTGACCCAGCGCGTGGAAGTACCCACCGCCGGCGACATCATGGCCATGTCCGATGCGCTTAACTTGGCCGTGGAGAACCTGAACGAGCTGCTCGGTGAAATCAACGACTCTTCGTTGGTTGTGGGGTCGTCGTCGGAGGAAATGGCCGGCAAAGGCCAGGAGATGAGCCGCGTCACGGTTGATGTGGCCCTGGCCATGCAACAGATGGCAGAAGGCGCCCAGAACCAGGCCCTCAAGACCGACCAGGCCTTCAAGCTGATCGAGGAGATCATGACGGCCACCAAGGAAACGGCCGGCAAAGCCGACGTCGGTATCAAAGCCGCTATCCTGGGTGAGCAAACCTCGCAACTGGGTCTGAAAACGGTAGCTGAGGTGGTGAAGAACATGGAAGAAATTTCCAACGCCGCCGCCCAGACGGCCCGCACCATTGAAGTACTGAGCACCCGTTCCGGGGAAATCAGCAAGTCGCTGGGCGTGATTACCGACATTGCCTCGCAAACCAACCTGCTGGCTCTGAACGCCGCTATCGAAGCGGCCCGGGCCGGGGAAGCTGGTCGGGGTTTCGCGGTAGTAGCCGAGGAAATCCGCAAGCTGGCCGAAGGCTCCCGCAAGTCGGCCAACGAAATTGCCACGCTGGTAGAAGACGTAAAGAAAGATACGACCTCCGCCGCCACCGCTATTTCGACCATGGAAGGCCGGGTACTCAAAGGCAAAAACGCTACGTTCGAAGCCTCCAGTGCCTTTAAGAACATTGCCACCTCCAGCGGCGAGACGCTTCGCACTTCCCGCGACATCCTCACGGCTACCGAGGTGCAGAAAACCTCGATTGGCGACGTAGTAAAGTACGTGGAGGAAGTGGTAGCCATTGCCGAGCAGACGGCTTCGGGTACGCAGCAGGTAGCCGGCACGGCCAAGCAGCTTTCTTCGAGCATGCAGGAACTCACGGCTTCCAGCCAGAAGCTGGCTGACATTGCCGACGACCTGCAGGCAGGCTTGTCCAACTTCCAGCTGATCGAATTCGTGGAGCCCGAGCCCGAGCCTGAACCCGTTCGGCGCGGTCTGCGGCGTATGGCTCAACAGGTGAAGCCCGAAGCCAAGCAGCCCGTGCGGCGGCAGCAGGGTCCGGTAACGCGACAGGCTGCCCGTCCGGCTACGTCGGTAGCGCGGCAGGCTGCGCCGGCTAAGGGTCCCTCAGTGGCTCAGGCTAAACCGGCTGCTAAGGCTACTACCAAGCCAGCGCGGGTCGCTGCCCCTGAAAAGGCCGCTGATGCTTCGGAATCAACCAACAAGCCGGAAACCACGCCCCGTAAATCTTCCAAAAACAAAGGCAAATAGTTTCGGAGCGTCGGCAAGTGGGCGCGCGGTGGTGCTCCACCGCTGGCCTTTAGCCGGTAGCGTTTCAAGCGCAGCAGTATGCAAACAGAAGCCAGCGTAAGTAAAAAGCAGGTCGTTCAGGAAGCCGTTATTCAGCTGATTATTTTCAAGCTGGGCAGCGAGGAATACGGCGTGCGCATCGAGCAGGTAAAGGAAGTGACCATCACTCCGGAAATTGCCCAGATGCCCAAAACGCCCGCTTTCGTGAAGGGCATTGCCAACCTGCGGGGCGACATTATTGCCATCATCGATCTGGAGGAGCGGTTTGGCTTGCGCCGCGGCCATCAGCCTACCACCGAGGGGCTGTCCTACACGCTGGCCATTGAGGCCAAGGACTACACCATCGGCATTGTAGTGCGGGAAGTGCCCCAGCCGCTTTCCCTGCCCATCTCAGCCATTGAGAAAGCCCCCGAATTCATCCAGGACAACGGGATTCAGGAAAAATACATTGAAGGTATTGCCCGGCTGGAAGGACGCATCATCATCGTGCTGGACATGATGAAGCTGCTGACGCCAGCCGAAATCATGCAACTGAACACACGCGGAGAATCTTCCGGGGCACGTTCCCGTACGTAGTCCCAACCGTTTTCCCCGTCACACCCCGTTTCCCTCATTTATGAAAAACCGCATTCTCATCGTAGACGACTCGTTCTACATGCGCACGATGCTGAAGAATATGCTCACCGACGCCGGTTACGAGGTGGTAGGCGAAGCAGCCAACGGCCAGCAGGCCCTGGAAATGGCCACCGCCACCCGCCCCGACCTTATCACCCTCGACGTAATTCTGCCCGATAATACGGGCCTGGATGTACTGAAAGGCATTCGGCAGGAGCAGCCCGAGGTGCGCATCGTGATGTGCAGCGCCGTTGGGCAGGAAGTGATTGTAAACGAAGCGCTGGAAAGTGGAGCCGTAGCGTATATCGTGAAGCCATTTTCGGAAGAGAAGGTGCTGGAGATTGTGAGCACCGCCTTGCAACAGGGCAGCGCCGCGGCCGAAGCAGCCTCCGATACCGACGAAGCTCAGTAATAGCCCGGCTGACGACTATTTCGGCTGTCAGCCTACGGCTCTAGTCATACCCTTTCGCCACGCTTTCCTTTTTCCGTGATTCGCTTATCTCCTGAACCTAATACCGTCTTGCTTGGTGAGCTACCGGGGCTTTCGCGCCTGGAGCTGACCCGTTGGCTGGCGGTTGCGCCCGATATGCGGGTGGTAGGCTCAGGGGGCACTGCGGAGGAACTGGTGCGTCAATGCCAGCGGCTGCGGCCCAGCCTGGTCATTGCGGGGGAAAGCGCCTTACCGGTTCTGGCTCAACTCAATCGGTTGCGTCCTGTACCCGTACTGTTGTATGCCAATAGCCTGCCGCTGCCAGGCATGCTACGCGAGGTAGCCCGCTTTGGAGTGTACGATTATATACTGCCGCTGCTGCCCCGGGAGCACACTGGTGCCGCCCAGCAGCGGACCGATTTCTGGCGCAAAATTCGGGCGGTGCTCCCCCGGTTTCGGCACCAGTTCCCAGGCCAGCTACATTGCTGGCACCGCTTCAGGGCGTTATCGTGCTCGGAGGGTCTACTGGTGGCACCAAAGCCGTGGAGCAGGTTGTGCAGCAGTTGTCAGCTACTCTGAAGCAGGCCGTGTTGGTAGCCGTGCATTTGCCGGCTCATTTTACGGCCTCGTTTGTGGAGCGTTTACGCCGCATATCCCCGCTGCCGGTGCAGGCTGCCAGCCATGAGTCGCGGCTGGAGCCGGGCAAGATCATGGTCATTCCCGGTGGGCAGAACATGGTGGTACGCCCGATCAGCAACGGGCCCTGGCTGGGCTGGCAAACCGAATTCTCCACGGAAATGCCGGGCTTCGATGTGCCTTCCATCGATCTGCTGCTGGCTTCTCTGGCCCGCACGATCGGGCGGAAGGTCACGGGCGTTATCCTAAGTGGACTGGGCAGCGACGGTACGGCCGGCGCGCAGCTGGTGCGCGCCCAGGGCGGCACCATCATTGCCCAGAATGAGCAGTCGGCTACGGTATTCGGGATGCCCAAATCAGTTATCCAGGCCGGACTGGCTTCCCAGGTGTTGCCTTTGCATAGTATTGCCGAGTTTATAAACCGGTATGGTTCCGCGGCGTCGCCTGCCCATGCGCAGGCCCGTTCTGTTTCCCAACTCTCGCTCGGATGAAATCACGGGACCAGGAATACCGCGAAATGTTCATGGCGGAAGCGTTGGAGTACTACGACGCCATGGGCCGCCATATCAGCGAGCTGGAGAAAAACCCCCAGGCCGACGCCGCACTCAATGAGCTGTTCCGGCTGATGCACAACCTGAAGGCGAATGCACGGGCCATGGGCTTCAATGAGCTGGGCGAAATTGCCCACGGCATGGAGACTATCTTCGGTCTGATTCGCAGCAAGGAAAAATCCTTCACGGGCTCGGTTATTCCTGTCATCTTTGGCGGCATCGATACTATTGGCGTCATCATTCGGGCCATTGGCGAGGACGCGCCGCTACCCGAGGCAAGCATGTTGCTGGCCAACCTCGACCGGCTGGTGAAAGGTGAAGAGCCCATTCTGGAAGGCGAGCTGGCTACCGAAGACTCCCGCAAGCTGGAGCTTTCGGACCTGGTTTATATCCAAATCAAGAAGCTTGATCATCTGCTGAATCTGGTTGGAGAACTAATTATTGACCGCGACCGGGTGTTTACCCTGGGCCAGGAAATTGGCAATCCGGCGCTTCAGGCGGTAGCCTCGCACCTGTACCGCATTGCCGATGAGCTGCAGTACAGTGTAATGGATGCCCGCCTGGTAAACGTTGGGTCGCTGTTCAACAAGTTTCCGCGGGTGGTGCGCGACGTAGCTACAGCCGAGCAAAAGGAAGTCAACCTGACCATCAGCGGACAGGATATTCAGATTGACCGCAACATTCTCCAGATCATTACCGATGCGCTCCTGCACTTGGTACGCAACGCCATCGGGCACGGCATCGAGCAGCCCGCCGAACGCGAAAAGGTTGGCAAGCCGCCGGTAGGGGAGCTGGCTATCCTGGCCTCGACGGAGCGCGACGATGTACTCATTCAGGTGCGCGACGATGGGCAGGGTATCAATGTGGAAAGCGTGCGGCGCAAAGCCGTGGAGCGCGGGCTGGTAAGTGCCGGCGCTGCGGCCTCGCTCAGCCCCAGCGACGTGCGGGCTTTCCTCTTTGAGCCCGGCTTTTCTATGGCCAAGGAAGTAACTGACATTTCGGGCCGGGGCGTGGGCCTGGATGTCGTGAAGCTGGCCATCGACTCCCTCGGCGGGCAGCTGCGCGTAGACTCGGAACTGGGCAAGGGCACTACCTTTACGCTGGTATTGCCCACCTCCATTGCCGTAAAAGGCGCCCTGCTCTTTGAACTGGAAGGCCGCAGCTACGCCCTGCTGCTCATGCACATCGACTCGGTGGTATCCCTCTGGCCGCAGCAGCTGCATGTGGTGGGCGGTATGCTCCTGGCCGAAGTGCAGGGCGAAAACGTGCCGGTAGTGAGCTTGCGGCAGCTGCTGCATTCCGGCGACGAACCATTGCCTCCCGCCGACCGCAGCGAGCTGCACGGGCGGCAGGACATCATCATTGCCAACTACAACAACCGGCGGCTGGGCCTCATCGTCGACCGGTTTGTACGCCAGCAAAACATTGTCATCAAACCCATGTCTCAACCCCTGGATACCATTGATCTGTTTGGCGGCGTTACGCTGCTGGGCAGTGGGCAGGTATGCCTGGTGTTGGATGTGCCGGCCATAACCCGAGTGTTTCTGGCCAAAAGACCTTAATCAACGTATTGCATACCCTGGCTCGGGGTGCCCCGCACCATGAGCCGGCCAACCGATTTGAGAGTATGGAGTTGCACATGACGGAACTGGAGCGGGATATCATCCGTGAGATTCTCAATATCGGCCTGGCGCGCGCGGCAGACTCATTCGCAGTTATTGCGCAGGAAAAGGTATTGCTGGAGGTGCCCAACCTGGATCTGGTCACGGCCGAAAGCGTGATAGAAACCGTGCGCCAGTACGAAACCAGTCACCGCATCATTCAGTCAGACATCCGTGGAGATTTCAACGGCACCACCCTGATGCTGTTCTCCGGTCAGCATGTGCAGCGCCTCTCCAAAGTGTGCTTGCGTATGGACGTGCCGGAGTCCATTGATATAAATGAGATGCAGGAGTCCCTGCTGCTGGAGATGAGCAATATCATCACCGGTGCGCTGGTTACGCAGTTGGCCAACATTCTCAAGGCCCACATCTACGGGGCACCGCCAGCCGCTTCCAATGGCGACGTGACCATTTCCCTGAACAGCCTTATCAGCCACAACCCGGGGTTTCAGCCGCTGATTTTCTCGGTTATCACCCAGTTCTCTGATCAGAACAGCTCCGTGGAATTGCCGCTGATGCTGTTCTTTGACCGCGCCACGTTTGTGAAGATTCTGGAAATCATTCGCGGCTACAACTTCCTTGATACGCAGTCGGCGGGCGCTTAAGCGCGTTCCGCCGTTTTCTTTTCTGCTCATGTCCACCTCTTCGCTCGAAGAAAAGCTTGCTCAGTTTGACCCCAACGGCGTTGGGGATTCCAGCGGCGGGTTGTTTGGCCTGCCTTTCACCCCCGCTGAAGCCCAGGTAGTGGTAGTGCCTGTGCCCTGGGAAGTGACTGTGTCGTACCGTGCCGGTACTGCGGCCGGGCCCGCCGCCATCCGCGACGCTTCCGCCCAGGTAGACCTCTACGACCCAGACGTGCCGGATGCCTGGCGCCTGGGAATTGCCATGGAGGAAATCGACGAAACCTGGTCCCAGCAAAGCCATATGCTACGGCAGCAGTCGGAAGAGTACATTGGCTGGCTGGAAGCCGGACGGCCCGCGAAAGGTGGGGCAAAATTTGCGTCCGTACCCGCTGCCATCACCGCCAAAGGACAGGAACTGCTGGCGTGGCTGCAGCAAAAGACCGGCGCCCTGCTTGACGCAGGCAAGAGCGTGGTGGTGCTGGGCGGCGACCATAGCACCCCGCTGGGCTATATGCACGCGCTGGCCCAGCGCCACGAGGAGTTCGGGATTCTGCAGATTGATGCGCACTGCGACCTGCGCCCTGCCTACGAAGGCTTCCAGTACTCGCACGCCTCCATCATGTACAACGCCCTGCAACTGCCACAGGTTAAGAAGCTGGTGCAGGTAGGCATCCGGGACCTGTGCCAGCAGGAAGCCGACCTGATTGCGCACTCCGGGGGCCGGGTGGCCATGTTTCACCACCGCTCCCTGCGCGACCAGATGTATGAGAAGAAGTCGTGGAAGAAGATGTGCGGCAAAATCATAGCCCAGCTACCCCACAAGGTGTACCTGAGCTTCGATATCGACGGCCTCGACCCCAAGCTCTGCCCCGGTACCGGCACGCCCGTGCCCGGCGGGCTGGAGTTTGAGGAAGCCCTTTACCTGATCCGGGCCGTGGTGCGCTCCGGCCGCCAGATCATCGGCTGCGACCTGAACGAGGTAGCCCCCGGCGAAACCGACTGGAACGGCAACGTGGGCGCACGCCTCCTGTACCAGATGTGCAACTGGATGGCTGTTTCACAGGGCCACCTGAAAGCTAGCGGCATGGCCGGCTAATTGGCCTTTCAACTATGAGAAAAAGGTCTGTTTCCGTAGGGAAGTAGACCTTTTTTGTTGGCTAAACGAACTGCCGGAATAACCCAAGCCCGCGGGAAAGAGTACATTAGCCCGGCGCTATAATTGGTTCCAGTACAGATCTCCCTTCACTCTCAACTCTCTCCACTGTTATGGGCTTCATTCTCAAGTTCATTCTCACGGCCATTCTTACTTACGTGCTGGCCATGTACCTGCCCGGCTCGCACATTGGCGGTTTCAAAGACGCTGTTCTGCTGGTGCTGGTGCTGGCTGTATTGAATGCCATCCTGAAGCCGATTCTGAAAATCCTGGGCTTCCCGATTACCGTGCTCACGCTGGGGCTGTTTCTGCTGGTCATCAATGCCGTTATCGTGCTGCTGGCCGACTGGATTCTGCCCGGCTTCAAAGTTGATGGTTTCCTGGCGGCGCTGCTGTTCAGCGTAGTGCTTTCGTTGGTGACGGCGGTAGTGGATATGGTGGTCGACTGATCGGCAGTGCTGAAAATGAAACCGCCCGACTATGCTGCGTAGTCGGGCGGTTTCATTTTCAGCTTGGGCGTACGGAGCATTTTCAGCGGGAAATTAAGGCGCGTCGCCACCGGTAAAGGAGCCAGGCACCAACCAGCAACGTGAGTGGCCAGAAATACGTGACGACTATCAAAGATTCGCCCAGCAGATACCAGCCGTAGCGCAGGCCTGCTGCCAAACGCGGAAACAGCGGGGCCTGGGGTTCCATTTCGGTGGGAACCGGCTGGTAATACTGCAAATGAAGCGTCCCCAGCGTGGCTTCTTCCGCCAGCAGCCGGTCATGGGCCGAGAGTGTAGTGGTATCAGTGGCAGCGCGGGGAATGGTGCGCACGCGCAGCTGCTCCGTAGCCAGGTCGCGGGAGCGGATGTCTTTGCTTTCGACGTAGCCCAGGCGGCCCAGCGCCACGGTAAGCGCCAGAAACTGAGTTGAAGGTACCCGAATGGTAAGCCGCTGCGTGTGGCGGCTGTCTTCCCTGGCTTCGTGCGCTTCGGCCAGGTAAGCATGATGCTGGTAGAGTACGGTATCCAGCCGGCTGGTTGCCGCTGCAAAATCCTGTACGGCCATGCGCATCTCGCCCTCATAAATCACGGGGCGGCGGGTTTGCCACAGCCGGCCCAGTGGAATGCCCGATAGCTCGGTGGCGGCAGGAACCACTATTTCCTGCGCTGGGGATTCTTCAACGGTTTCGGGGGCTTGCTGCTGGGCGCACCCAACCAGCATCAGCCCCGCCAGCGGGAGCAGACGCAAATACTTTTTCATCGGAAGAAAGGGGAATTGAAATGGATGAAAAAGCCGCGCAGCTTCTGCTTCTTCATACCGGCACTCCTGAAACGTAACCCACTGCCGGCAGCAAACGCAAAGCCGCCCGGCCTCTGCAAGCAGAAACCGGGCGGCTCAGGGGAAGAATTGTGTATGTGAGTTATTTGGCCAAGCACCAAACGGGCTGCTACAGGCGGCGGATCTGGGCGCCGAGGGCCGAGAGGCGCTTGTCGATGTACTGGTAGCCGCGGTCAATCTGCTCCACGTTGTCAATCACGCTGCGGCCTTCGGCGGAAAGTGCGGCAATGAGCAGGGCCACGCCCGCCCGGATGTCGGGCGAGGTCATGTTGATGCCGTGCAGCTGCTTCTGGCGGTCCAGGCCGATGACGGTGGCGCGGTGGGGGTCGCAGAGGATTACCTGGGCACCCATGTCGATGAGCTTATCCACGAAAAACAGGCGCGACTCGAACATCTTCTGATGAATGAGCACGGTGCCCTTCGCCTGGGTAGCCACCACCAGCACAATGCTGAGCAGATCGGGCGTGAAGCCAGGCCAGGTGTGGTCCGAAACCGTCAGAATGGAGCCGTCGAGGTAGGTAGCAATTTCGTAGTGAGGCTGCGCCGGAATGTGGATGTCGTCGCCGCGGAACTCCAGCTGAATACCCAGCTTGCGGAAGGTGTCCGGGATGATGCCCAGCTCCGGAATCTGGCAGTCCTTGATGGTAATTTCGGAGCCTGTCATGGCCGCTAGGCCAATAAAGGAGCCAATTTCAATCATGTCGGGCAGCATGCGGTGGTCGGTGCCGCCCAGGCTTTCCACGCCCTCAATGGTGAGCAGGTTGGAGCCAATGCCGTTGATTTGCGCGCCCATGCGCACCAGCATCTTGCAGAGCTGCTGCAGGTACGGCTCGCAGGCCGCGTTGTAGATGGTAGTGGTACCCTTCGCCAGCACGGCGGCCATGACGATGTTGGCCGTACCCGTCACGGAGGCTTCGTCCAGCATCATATAAGTGCCCGTCAGGCCATTCTCGGCCTTGATGCGGTAGAAATCGGAGCCTTCCATGGTGAGCTTGCCGCCCAGCTTTTCCAGGCCGAGGAAGTGCGTATCCATGGGCCGCCGGCCGATTTTGTCGCCGCCGGGCTTGGGGAGCTGACACTTACCAAACCGCCCCAGCATAGGCCCCAGGATCATAACGGAGCCGCGCAAAGCGCCGGCCTGGGCCACAAACTCAGGCGTGTCGAGGTAGTCGAGGTTGACGGCGTCGGCCTGGAAGCGGTAGGTGTCGGAAGCCAGCTTGCCTACTTTCACGCCCATGTCGCGCAGTAGCTCAATGAGCTTGTTCACGTCCCGGATGTCGGGGATGTTGCTGATGGTAACAGGCTCGGGCGTGAGCAGGACGGCGCACAGAATCTGCAGGGCTTCGTTTTTAGCGCCCTGAGGGATGATTTCGCCTTTCAGCGGTTGGCCGCCGATTACTTCAAATGAAGCCATGTAGTAACAGATTGTTCGTTGTTCGTGGTCAGTTTTTCGGCCCCCTGATGGCAATGGTAGCTGTTCGTTGACAAGTGAAATTGTCCGTCGCCAAAGGCTGGTGCAGCCTGACGACGGACAACTTGACTCGGACAGCTAAAAACTACTGCGGGGGTTGCTGGGGCTCCTGGCGGCTTTTCTTGCCGCCCCGGCGCTGTTTGTCGCGGCGGTTGCCAGCGCCACCTCCACTGCGGCGGCCTTCGCGGTCGGGGCGCTCCTGGCGGGGCTGCGGCACGATGAAGGGGGCCGGACGGCCACCAGTAGTGGCGGGAGCAGCGGCGGTTTCAAACAAGCCCTGGGCTTCTACCTGAACGGGGTCGAGAGTAAGCTTGCCACCGGAAAGGTCCTTGAGGTGCTTGAGGATGGTGACGTCCTTGGCGTTTTCCTTGTTGTGGGAGCGGTACAGGAACTTCATGGTGCGGCCAATGGTGATGGTGGCCTGCTCGCGCTCCTGCGGGTCTTCCAGCGACAAGGCTTTCTCCACCATCAGCTCCACGCCCCGGCCGTAGGCGCGCAGCTTCAGCACTTTCTGGGGGTAGGGCAGGGGCTTGGGGTGCTGGTTCAGCTCCTTTAAGCCTTTAAGCTCAAAGGGCGCGTCAATGTCCAGGTTTTCATCGGCCATTTCGTAGAGGTGGTTCCACACCTTCTGCTGGGCGTCGGGCTGGTCGCGCAGCTGCGGCTGCAGGCGGAAAATCAGCTGTACCAACTGGTGGGCGCGCTTGGTCCGCTCGTCGCGGTCTTCGATATCGTGGAGCTGCTGGATGAGCTGGTAGGTGCTCTGGCCGTACTCACGCTGGAGCAACTCGTGTTTATGCAGGGAAGGTAAAGGCATGGGCAAGGAAAAGGTCGGCAAATATACGTCAAACCGCCCCCCGGCCCTAGTTTTGGAACCAGAGCTGGCGGGAGGCATGCTGACAGGCAAAGGACAGGCGCGCCGAACGCGCTTGTCCAAGATAGAACGAATTAAATCAAGGCCGGGCGGGGCTTAGTGTACCCGCAGCTTGGCAAAGCTCAGGAGCAGGGTTTTTTCGCCCACTTCCTCGAACTCGATAATGGCTTTGGTGGAGCCCTGCACGGTTTCGAGCTTGGTAACGGTGCCGAAGCCGAACTTGGGGTGCTCTACGCGCTGGCCGGTTTGCAGGTTGCTGGTGTCGGAGGGCTTGAAATCGGCGGGGGGGTGTACTTGGTGGCGGCCAGCTTGCGCGGGGCCTGCGGCACCAGGTTGCTGCGCCGCTCAAACACGTGCCCGAACGGGGACTCGCCCGGCCCAGCGCTGCCAATGGGCCCGGCCGAGAACTTGAAGTCCACGTACTGCGGGTCAATTTCGTCGAGGAAGCGGCTTTTCTCGCAGGAGCGCAGGTTGCCCCACTGGTAGCGGGAAGTGGCGTAGCTGAGCGTCAGCTTTTTCTCGGCCCGCGTGATGGCCACGTAGAACAGGCGGCGCTCCTCCTCCAGGTCGGCCCGAGAGGTAATCATCATCTGGCTCGGGAACAGGTTTTCCTCCAGGCCCACGATGTACACGTTGCGAAACTCCAGACCCTTGGCCGAGTGAATCGTCATCAGCGTTACCTGCTCGCCTTCGCTCTGGGCATCCTTGGTGTCGGCGTCCGTCACGAGGGCAATGTCCTGCAGAAAGGCGCCGAGGCTCTTTTCCTCGCGCTCGGGGTCTTCCACGAAGGCCTTCACGCCATTCAAGAGTTCCTGGATGTTCTCGTAGCGGCTCAGTCCCTCAATGCTTTTGTCGGCGTAGAGGTCCTCAATCAGGCCCGAGTTCTTGGCAATGAACTTGGCGGCCTCAAACGCATCTTCCTTGGCTGCTACGGCGGTGTAGGCCTTGATTTTCTCTGCGAAGTCCACGATGGGGTTGGCCGCGCGCGTGGGCAGAAACTGGTCGGCGTTGGCCACCACTTCCCAGATGGTGTGGTTGGCTTCCTCAGCCGCGTTAATGAGCTTGGCAATGGTGGTGTCGCCGATGCCGCGCTTGGGGTAGTTGATGACGCGGCGCAGGGCCTGCTCATCGTTGGGGTTGACGGTGAGACGCAGGTAAGCCACCAAGTCCTTGATTTCCTTGCGCTGGTAGAAGCTCAGGCCGCCCACAATCTTGTACTTGATGTTGAGCTTGCGCAGGGCCTCTTCCATAGCCCGGCTCTGGGCGTTGGTGCGGTACAGGATGGCAAAGTCGTCGTACGACAAGTGCTGATTCATCTTGTCCTCGTAGATGCTGTTGGCCACCAATTTGCCTTCCTCGTTGTCGGATGCGGCTTTGAGCACCTCAATCAGCGGGCCTTCCTCGTTGTCGGAGAAAACGTCCTTGCGCAGCTGGGCCTGGTTGTTTTTGATGACGGAGTTGGCCGCCTTCACAATGGTTTTGGTGGAGCGGTAATTCTGCTCCAGCTTGAAGACCTGCAGCTCGGGGTAGTCTTTCTCGAAGTTGAGAATGTTCTGAATATCGGCCCCGCGGAAGGCGTAGATGCTCTGCGCGTCGTCGCCCACCACGCAGATGTTGCGGTCCTTGGCGGCCAGCTTGCGGGCAATCAGGTACTGGGAGTAGTTGGTGTCCTGGTACTCGTCCACCATCACGTACCGGAAAATGTGCTGGTACTTGTTGAGCACATCGGGGTGGTCTTTGAACAAGACGTTGGTCTGGTAGAGCAGGTCGTCGAAGTCCATAGCTCCGGCCTTGAAGCAGCGGGCGGCGTACTGCTGGTAAATCACGCCGAGCTTGGGCCGCATAGCCGCCTCATCGTCCTGCCGGATAACGGGGTCGTTCAGGTACTGCTGCACCGAAATCAGCTTGTTCTTGGCCGAGGAAATCCGGCTCAGCACCATGCCTGGCTTGTAGAGCTTATCGTCCAGCTCCAGCTCTTTCAGAATCTGACCGATGAGGGTTTTGCTGTCCTGGGTGTCGTAGATGGTGAAGGAGCGCGGGTAGCCAATTTTGTCGGCCTCGGAGCGCAGAATGCGGGCGAAGATGCTGTGGAAGGTGCCCATCCACAGGTTCTTGGCGTTCGGGCCCACCACCTTTTCGATGCGGGCGCGCATTTCCTTGGCCGCCTTGTTGGTGAAGGTGAGGGCCAGGATGTGAAACGGGTCGACACCCTGCTCCAAGAGGTTGGCAATGCGGTAGGTGAGCACCCGGGTTTTGCCCGAGCCCGCGCCGGCTATAATCATGCAGGGCCCGTCGATTTGCATCACGGCGGCCGCCTGCGAGGGGTTCAATAACGAAAGATAATCCAGTCCCATGCGAAAGTCAGTCGGAAACTAAGCTTGTTGGCTTGTTAGCAAAGGTACAGCTTTCAGGTGGGGCATGGAAACCGGGTTATCTTTGTGTGTCCGATTTCCCGCAGAGGGCGCAGAAGGTTTCGCCGAAGACGCAGAACGTTCGGCGCCCTCTGCGAAACCTTCTGCGCCCTCCGCGGGAACCCCTACCATGATTATCATTCAAAATACCGTCATTTCCGACGACGTTCGGGACAACTTCTTCGTCTGCAACCTGGAGGCCTGCAAAGGGGCCTGCTGCGTGGAGGGTGACTTGGGCGCTCCGCTCGAAACCGCCGAGTTGGCCATTCTGGAGCAGGAGTACGAAAACATCAAGCCCTTCCTGACCGAGGCTGGCCGCGCCGCCATCGAGGAGCAGGGCCTCTACATCAAAGACTGGGAAGACGACTACAGCACCACCACCATCGGCGACCGGGAGTGCGCCTACGCCCTCTACGACGAGCGGGGTATTCTCAAGTGCGGCATTGAAGAAGCGTACCTGGCCGGGGCTACCTCGTTCAAAAAGCCCATCAGCTGCCACCTGTACCCCATCCGCATCACCAAGTACGAGGACTTCGAAGCACTGAACTACGACCGGTGGAACATCTGCTCGCCAGCCTGCTCCTTCGGAGCCAACCTGGGCGTGCGCATCTACCAGTTCCTGAAGGAGCCGCTGATTCGCAAGTACGGCGAGGCATGGTACGGGGAGCTGGTGACGGAAATCGAAACGAACAGCCCGCCGGTGAGTTGAGAAATTAAGAGCCGACTACGAAGTCGGCTCTTTTGTTTAGCGCACAGTAAGCCGGAACGTATAGAAGCCAACAGCCCGCTTGGGGCTCCCACTTAATGGCTGAAAAGAGCAGGCAAGCAACGATTGGCGGTAAATAGCCTCCTGGGCTGCAGATACTGTACTACTCACAGTAGTCACAGAGTCAACCTTGCCGGCTGCGTTGATAACCATTCTAAAACGAGCCATGCCGGATGTTGCGTCAATGACCTGCGGCCGGGGCCGGACCGTGAAAATCCAACCTGTTGAATCCAGCTGGTTTGCTTTGTTGTAAGCCGGTATACTTGTCGCGAGTGTAGGCTTCTGCTGATTTTGGGCATTAGCCGTGAGGGACAGTAGGCCGGCACACAAAACCAATACTAGTAATTTTCTCACGGTGTATCCAAAAGCAGACGTCTACAACAATTCAGCTTGTAACTGCAAAATAAGGGAATCTTATATGTAGTTGCCTTATGGTACTTACATTGACTTGCCTCTTAATCGAAGCCACCTTCGTAAGTTTGGCCTGATGCCCTGGCTGACCACCGACGACTTTCTGGAAACCCTGGCGAAGCTGCGGCAGCGCGGGCTGCCGTTCCTGCTCTCCAAGCTGGTGCCCAGCAACCTGGCCCGCACCCGCAGCGCCTTCGATGACCCCGCGCTGCAGGCCGCCAACTGGTGGCAGGTGCCGGCCGTGCGGCGGCGCTGGAACGAGAAAATCAGCGGCGACGCGGCTATGCCTTACGAAGCTTACGTGGCCAGCCGCTATCTGGCGGACCGCACCGGGCTGCGGCTGCTTTCGCTGGGTAGTGGGGCCTGTTCCCACGAGCTGGTCTTTGCCCGGCAGCCGCAGTTTGCCCAAGTCCACTGCCTCGATATTGCTGAGCGGCTACTGGCGCAGGCGGCCGCTACCGCGCAGGCCGAGGGCCTCCAGAACTTCCAGACCGAGGTAGCCGACGTAAACCGCCTGAACCTGGCGCCGGCCACCTACGATGTGGTCTTGTTCCACTCGGCCCTGCACCATTTCCGGGATGTGGAAGGCATTGTGGCGCGGGTGCGGCAGGCGCTGGTGCCCGGCGGCCTGCTTGTCCTGAACGATTACGTAGGGCCGGCCTGTCTGCAATGGACGCCCCGCCAGCTGCGCGCCGCCAACGCGGCCCTGCGCGAGGTGCTGCCTGCCCGCTACCGGCAGCGGTTTTTGTCGTCCCAAATCAAGCGCCACGTCAGCGGCCCCGGCCGCCTGCGCATGTACCTGGCTGACCCCTCGGAGGCGGTGGAGTCAGACCGGATTGTGCCCGCGCTCCGGCGGCACTTCGTGCCTTTGGAAGAGGCCGGGCTAGGCGGCAACCTGCTCACGCTGGTACTCAAGGATATTGCCCACCATTTTCTGGCCGAAGACCCCGCCACCCAGGCACTGCTGCAGGAGCTTTTCCAGCGGGAAGACGAGCTGCTGCTGCAGGAGCCCAGCAACCTGCTGTTCGGCGTGTACCAGCCACTGCCCGCATAACCGAAACAGCAGTGCCCTTACGCAAACAAGGCCGGCTCCCGGAGCCAGCCTTGTTTGGTAGAAAGCAGTGTGTACGTTCACTGCCAGGTGTCGGTGCGCGTAAGGCTGGTGCCGGAGGGCGTGAAAGTGCGGTTGGAGCCGCCTTCCCAGAGCACGTTGCCGGCCGCATCTTTGCGGATGTACTTGTACTGCACGCTCGTGCCGCTGGTCAGGTTTACGGTGCCGCCCCACTTAGGCCAGGCCGCGCCGCTGAGCTTGATGGCGTTGGCCGTGTTCCAGCTGCCCAGCTGAGCCGTGCTGCCAATCACGTACACGTCCTGGCCCGATACGGTGTTGCTGTAGGTCACGTTAAAGGTCACGGCCGTGGTGCCGGTGGTGGGAGGGGGCGTGGTGCCGCCAGTGCTGCCGGGCACCCACACCGAGTACGAGCGTGCATTCACCGGGAACACGCCCGTGCCGTTGGCGTCGGTGGTGATGGTGCTGGTATTGTTGCCGGTCTTATCGGTCAGGGTCTTGCTCTTGAAGGGCGTGGTAATGGTTTTGGAGCGGGCCGAGGAACCGTCGTTGAGCAGCAGCAGCAAGCCGGGGTGCGAGGCGTCGCCGGCGCGGGAGTAGGCATACACGTCGGCGTCGTTTACGCTGGTGTACTCGAAGCCTGTACCAAAAGCGTTGGCCTGCCGGATGGCGGTCAGCTTCTTGATCTGCGCGCCGAGGCCGTACTCGTAAAAGTCGCGGTAGAACACGCAAGGGTAGCCTTTCTCGCGCGTCAGGATGTAGGCGTAAGCCAGCATCTTCAGGTTTGTCACGGGCGAGTAGAGGGCACCGGGGTGGTCGGTGTCGTGGTTATCCACGAAGGAAACCGACAGCGGCCCATTTGCCTCAGTAAAGCCGGCAAACTGCAACCCACGCATATCCCAGGAGCCATTGCCGTTGCTCATGTCCTGAAAAGTGTAGTGCAGCGGCACATCGAACAGGCTGGTGCGCCCGCCGGTGGCAGCAGCATAGTTGTTCATATCCTGTAGGTTGCGGAACCAGGCTTCGCTCACGGCAAACCGGCCGCTGCTGCCCTTCACCGCATCCAGCCACTGATTTACATAGGGAGTGTAGATGTGCTTGGTGGCATCGAGGCGGTAGCCGTCGAGCTGCAGCTTGGACGTAATCCAGTTGCCCCAGTTGATGGTTTCGGTAGCGTTAGCCGCGTTGTTGTTGTACTGGATTTCCGAACCCAGCAGGTTGTCGTAGGCGTCGTTGTTAGCGTAGGGCTGAAAGTCCCAGCTTTTCCACTGGTACCAGCCGTTGTTAGGTGCCTGTTGCGTACCGGTGAAGTTGTTGAACGTATACTTGTAGCTGCTGTAGGTGTTGCCGCGGCCGGGAAAGTTAAACTTCGTGTACACCAGGTTGCCATTTACATTTTCCTGTGCGTCGGCCCAGGTCAGGTGATTCATCACCATGTCCTCGTACACCTGAATGCCCTGCCCGTGCAGGCTCGTAATAGCCGACTGCAGCTGCCCGATGGTGCCGTAGCGGGTGGCCACGGTGCCTTTCTGGTTGAACTCGCCCAGGTCGTAACGGTCATACACGCCGTAGCCTACGTCGGTGGCGCTGCCGCCTTTGTAAGCCGGCGGAATCCAGAGGGCCGTGATGCCCGCCGCCTTCAGCTCCGCCGCCTTGGAGCCCAGGTTTTGCCACCAGGAGCCCGCCGGGGTACTGACGGGTACATCCCAGTAAAAGGCCTGCATCATCACGCCGTTGGTAGGTACGGCATTTTGCGTGGTGGAGGCCGCCAGGGGCGCCGGGGCAATGGGCGTCACCACATCCTTGGTGCACGAAGACACAAGGGTGCCCGTGGCAGACAGCCCGAGCAGGGCCGCCGCTAAAAACTTTCTCATAAATGGTGGGGTTTTGGTAGGGGATTGTGCCAGCAATACTAGATATTATGCTACATATTATAAGGATATAATTTTGTCATTTGTATAAAATGTTTCAATGGTGAATTGTGTAATAATCAATTGTATAACAATGATTTATAAGTTTATATAAATTTGCTAAAGGCGAAATTTCGCCTTTGAAAAGTATTCGCTTATAATTAATAAGTACAATCGGCCTCGCGGTTTCTAATACCTTGGCGTAGACGCTTCAGCGTCATACCAGCACCAAGGTGCCTAAAAGGATGAGCCCTGCCCCCAGGCCCGTTTGCCAGGTAAGCTTTTCGCCCAGGAACACCACCAACAAACCAATAGCCAGGGCCACGCTCAGTTTGTCCACAGGTGCCACCTGCGACACTTGCGCCAACTGCAAAGCCTTGAAATAGAAAATCCACGACAGCCCCGTAGCCAGCCCCGATAAGCCCAGAAACGCCCACGTCGTGCGCGACAAGTGTTGCAACTCGCCCACGCTACCCCGGAAATACACAATGCCCCAGGCCAGCACCAGAATAAACGATGTTCGGATAGCCGTAGCCAAGTTGGAATCAACGCCCTTTATTCCAACCTTGGCCAGCACCGCGGTAAGCGCCGCAAAAACGGCCGAAAGCAAGGCGTAAATCCACCACATAGTTGGTTGCCAGTTTTCTATTGTCAGTTGCAAGCCAGGCAAATGACAATTCATTTTCGAAGACCAAGGTACCTACGTGTGTTGTGGGTAAGATGTCTGTAAACAACAATGCCTGACGATGACGCCAGGCATTGGAGCAAGCAAAAATACTGTGAGGGGCTACAGCACCGAGAAGTCGAAGGAGGATTCCAGGAACTTGGTGGTGAAGTTGCCGGCTTGGAAGTCGGCGTTGTCCATCAGGGCGAGGTGGAAGGGAATGGTCGTTTTCACGCCTTCCACCACAAACTCGCTCAGGGCACGCTTCATTTTCACGATGCACTCTTCCCGCGTCTGGGCCACGGTGATGAGCTTGGCAATCATCGAGTCGTAGTTGGGCGGAATCTGGTAGCCCGCGTACACGTGCGTATCCACGCGCACGCCGTGGCCGCCAGGAATGTGCAGGGTAGTGATTTTGCCGGGTGAGGGACGGAAGTCCTTGGCCGGGTCTTCGGCGTTGATGCGGCACTCCATAGCATGCATCCGGGGGTAGTAGTTGTCGCCCGAAATCGGGATGCCAGCGGCCACTTTTATCTGCTCCTTGATGAGGTCGTAGTTGATGATTTCCTCCGTCACGGGGTGCTCCACCTGAATGCGGGTGTTCATCTCCATGAAATAGAAGTCGCGGTTGGCATCCACCAGAAACTCAATGGTGCCCACGCCTTCGTAGCTGATGGCCGAGGCGCCGGCAATGGCGGCCTTACCCATCTTCTCGCGCAGCTCTTCCGTCATAAAAGGCGAAGGCGCCTCTTCTACCAGCTTCTGGTGGCGGCGCTGGATGCTGCAGTCGCGCTCCGAGAGGTGACACACGCGGCCGTACTGGTCGCCGCATATCTGGATTTCGATGTGCCGGGGCTCCACCACAAACTTCTCCAGGTACACGCCGTCGTTGCCGAAGGCCGCTTTGGCTTCCGTGCGGGCGTCGCTCCAGGCTTTCTCGAACTCGTCTTCGGCGTTGATGATGCGCATGCCGCGCCCGCCGCCGCCGGCCGTGGCCTTCAGAATAACCGGATACTTGATTTTAGACGCCACCTTTTTGCCTTGCTCCACCGAGTCGAGCAAGCCCACGGAACCCGGGATGCAGGGCACGCCGGCCGCAATCATGGTGGCTTTGGCCGAGGCCTTGTCGCCCATCTGGTTGATCATCTCGGGCGAGGCTCCGATGAACTTGATGCCGTTTTCCTGGCACACGCGCGAGAATTCAGCGTTTTCGCTCAGGAAGCCGTAGCCTGGGTGAATGGCATCGGCATTGGTGATTTCGGCGGCAGCAATGAGGGTAGGAATGCTCAGGTAGCTCTGCGCAGAGGCGGGCGGGCCAATGCACACGGCCTCATCGGCAAAGCGCACGTGCAGGCTTTCTTTGTCGGCAGTGGAGTACACGGCCACCGTCTTGATGCCCATTTCCTTGCAGGTGCGGATAATGCGCAGCGCAATTTCGCCCCGGTTGGCAATCAGTATTTTTTTGAACATTGGGTCTTGGGGGCTTAGGGTCTTGGGGTCTTAGATAAAAAGGAAGGGCCTTATAGTCCTGAGCTGGTTTCCGTTAAGAAAACCAAGACCCCAAGACCCCAAGACCCTAAGACCCCAGCAGGATTACATCGGCTCGATGAGGAACAGCGGCTGGTCGTACTCCACGGGGGAAGCGTTTTCCACCATGGCCTTCACGATGCGGCCCGACTGCTCGGCTTCGATTTCGTTGAACAGCTTCATGGCCTCGATAATACAGATAACCTGACCTTTTTCCACCAGGTCGCCCACCTGCACAAACAGCGGCGCGTCGGGCGAGCTGCTGCGGTAGAACGTACCAATCATAGGCGACTTCAGGGGCACGTAGTTACCACCGGCGGCTTCAGCCGCCGGAGCAGCTGGTGCGGCCGAAGCCGTTGTGGGCGCCGGAGCGGCTACCGGGGCGGGAGCTGCGGCCATCGGTGCCGGAGCGGCCGCTACAGCCACGCCGCTGCTCACCACCTTGGTGCTGGGCTCGCGCTGCACCGAGATTTTGAATTCCTCGGTTTCGATGTTGACTTTGTTCAGGCCCGACTTGGCAATAAAGTCAATCAGGTCTTGCAGTTCTTTGGCTTTCATGGCGGCGGCTGAGGGCTTGGTGGGCTGCTTATTTGACTCTTTCGACATAGGAGTAGTCGCTGGTCTTGATGCGAATTTTGGTGTCGGTATCAATGAACAGCGGCACCTGAATGCGGGCGCCGGTTTCCACCGTGGCTGGCTTGAGCGTATTGGTAGCGGTGTCGCCGCGCAGGCCGGGCTCGGTGTACGTCACTACCAGCTCTACGGTGGTGGGCAGCTCGGCGGTGAGCGGCTGCTCGGTTTCGGCGTGGAAAAGGATAGTCACTACCTGGCCTTCTTTCATCAGGTCGGCAAAGGGTACCATGGCCTCGGGCAGCACTACCTGCTCAAAGCTTTCATTGTCCATAAACGTGAAACCGTACTCATCCTTGTACAGGTACTGATGGGGGCGCTGCTCTACGCGGGCCGTTTCCACCTTCACCCCGGCGTTGAACGTGTTGTCAATCACGCGGCCGGTTTTGATGTTGCGGAGCTTAGTGCGCACGAAGGCCGGGCCTTTGCCGGGCTTCACGTGCTGGAATTCGGTGATGACGTGCAGCTCGTTGTTATAATTCAACACGAGCCCGTTGCGAAAATCGGCAGTAGTGGCCATGGGGTGGGGAAATTGAAATTGGTAATCAAGAATGCAGAACGACACAGCTCCAGCCGATGGCAGCCATAAACTTCATCTTTTCTTCCTGCATTCTTAATTGAAGTCGCAAGTATAGAGGTTTTCCGCGTGCGTGCCGCCTAACCCGGCTTAGATGCCGGTGGCTACGGCGGCGCCATCGTAGGCCCACTTCACGTAGAGCGCGCCCCAGGTGAAGCCGCCGCCGAAGGCCGCGAAAATCAGGTCGTCGCCTTTCTTGAGCTGGCCTTCATAGTCAGCCAGGCACAGCGGAATGGTGCCGTTGGTAGTGTTTCCAAACCGATGAATGTTGAGCATCACTTTTTCCGGCCCGATGCCCACGCGGTGCGCCGTGGCATCGATAATGCGCTTGTTGGCCTGGTGGGGAACCAGCCAGGCAATATCGTCGGCGGTGAGGTGGTTGCGCTCGGCTACCAGGGCGGCGGTGTCGGCCATGTTGGTTACGGCAAACTTAAACACCGTGGAACCCTCCTGGTAAATGTAATGCTCGCGGTTGGCCACCGTTTCGGCCGTTGGGGGGCGGCGGCTGCCGCCGGCTTTCTGGTGCAGGTAGCGGGCCCCGTTGCCATCGGAGTGGAGCTGCTGGTCGAGCAGGCCGTAGCCCTCGGTGTTGGGCTCTAGTAGCACTGCGGCCGCGCCATCGCCGAAGATAATGCAGTTGGCGCGGTCGGTGTAGTCCACAATGGCCGACATCTTATCGGCGCCAACTACCACTACTTTCTTGTAGCTGCCGGTCTGGATAAACTGGGCGCCGGTAGTCAGCGCGAACAGGAAGCCCGAGCAGGCGGCCTGCATATCGAAGCCAAAGGCCTTGGTGGCGCCTACGCCGGCCGTAATGAGGTTGGCCGTGGCCGGAAACACCATGTCGGGCGTGGTGGTGGCGCAAATCAGCAGGTCAATTTCCTCGGCCCGGGTGTTGGTTTTGGCCAGCAGCTGCTCCACGGCCTTGATGCCCATGACGGACGTGCCCTGGTCTTCGCCCTTCAGAATGCGGCGCTCCTTGATACCGGTGCGGGAGGTAATCCACTCATCGGTGGTGTCTACCAGCGTTTCGAGCTCCTGGTTGGTCAGCACGTAATCGGGTACGTAGGCACCCACTCCGGTAATGGCAGCGGTAACTTTCATCGAAAACGGATAAACGAAAAAGCGCGGCTAAGAAAAAGTCCGGCCGGGGCCGGACTTAGTCGCTAAGACTTGAAGGTGTTTTTTATCTGGTCGGAAATGCCCGAGTGCGCCATTTGGTAGCCCTGCATCAGCATGTTGCAGATAGCAGCCGGCATGCTCACGCCGTGCCCGATAATGGCATTGTCGTTGATACCCAGAATAGGGGAGCCGCCTACCGCTTCGTAGTTGAACTTGTCGAAGAAGGGGTCGTGCAGGTTTTTTTCGGCCATGATGTCGTAAATCGACTCGGCCATCTTCAGGAGCACGTTGCCCGTGTACCCGTCGCAGATGATGACGTCGGCCCGGTCGTTGAACAGGTCGCGGCCTTCGATATTGCCAATGAAGTGAATATGAGGATTCACCTTCAGCAGGTTGTGAGCGGCCTGAAGCAACGCGGTGCCTTTGCCTTCTTCCTCGCCCAGGTTCATCAGGCCCACTTTAGGCTGCTCAATGCCCAGCACATACTGCGCATATAAAGAGCCCAGCTCGCCGAACTGCTCCAGCATTTCGGGTTTGCACTCGGCATTGGCGCCCACATCGAGCATGATGCCGAAGCCGCCGTGCAGCTTGGGAACGAAGTTCGCAATAGCTGGGCGCAGTACACCAGGTACGGCTTTCACCGAAAACATAGCGCCGACGAGCATGGCGCCGGTGTTGCCGGCCGAGCAGAAGGCTTCGACCTCGCCCGCGTGGAGCATGCGGTAGCCCACGGCAATGCTGGAATCCTGCTTTTGCTGGTAGGCCTTGGCCGGATGCTCTCCCATTTCGATGATCTGCGAGGCAGAAACGAACAGGATGTCGGCGGCCGCTTCGCCGTGCTGGTCCAGGAGGGGGCGCACCGCGTCTTCCTGACCAATCAGCACTATCTGGGCTTTGCCGGCCAGGGATTTAGCCGCCAATACCGCGCCATCGACCGCAGCCTGCGGGGCAAAGTCACCCCCCATAGCGTCCAGGGCTATCTTCATGTACGAACGTTCAAGATGTCTGGGAGAGAACCTCCGGGGCCGTCTTCCGGCCCGCACGGGGCTGAAAGACGGCCGGCATCCTCACCTAGGAGGAACGGAGAGAAGAGGGCAGTTTGGAAAGAGCGGAGGCTATTCTTCGTCGGCGTCGGCGGGGGCCGCGGCGGCTACGGGCGCGTAGTCCTTAATGGCTACTTTGCCGTTCAGATACAGGTCGCCGTCAACCACGTAGGCCTTGTGGCGCAGGTGCAGCTCGCCGGTGTTCTGGCAGATGGAAACGGGCTTCGGAGTGAGCTTGTAGTGGGTGCGACGCTTTCTGCGGACTGCGGTGGAGGTCCGGCGTTTAGGATGAGCCATTTTGAAAAGAAATTATGAAGGATGAATTAGAAAGAAAGAATCAAGCCGGGCTTAATTCAGGTTACGCAGGGCGTTCCAGCGCGGGTCGATGCCGTCGTTGTCATCATCGTCGTCGGCGTCGCCTTCCTGGCGGGTCGTGAAGATGAGCTTGGTTTCGGAATCGGGGTTTTCGTCGGGCTCATTCTGGAAGCGCGGGTGCAGCTTCTTCATGGGCAGGGCCAGGCCAATGTAGTCGAACAGGTGCTGGGCAATGGGCAGCGTCTGGGTGTCCTGCGTGATTTGCAGCACGTTGTCATCCAGCTCTATCTCCCGGTCGCCGTAGCGCACCAGCAGCTGCTCATGCACGTCCAGGGGCTGGTCGTACTCGTCCAGGCTTCGGTCGCACACTAGGCGTACGGTGCCCGTGATGTCGAAGTCCAGGGTCAGCAGACGGTCGGTTTTGTGCAGCGTTACATCGGCGTGCAGCTTGCCATCGGGGATGAGCTGCTGCTCGAACTGCTCGAAAAAGGCCCGGTCCAGCTCAAACGCAAAGTGGTGCGTCTTGTCGGCCAGCTTGGCAATTGCCAGATCGTATTGAGCGTCCTTTTTCACGGTTCAGGTTGGTAGCAGGGGGCAAAAGTAGGAAGTTTTCGCCGGGTTGAAAGTGCGGGAGCGAAGGTGGCAGGTAAGTCAGGCGTTCTTGAGAATGAAGTCCGATGGAATGCCCAGCCGCTCGTAGAGGCGCTTGGCCAGATCGAGCGTCACGCGCCGCTTGCCGCTCAGAATCTGTGAGAGGCGCCCGGCGGGCACTTCCAGCAGCTGGGCCAGCTCTTTTTGCTTGAGCCGCATCTGCTGGCGCTTCAGCTCAATCATTTCGGCTAAAGACGTCGGCAGATTCGGAATGGGCAGCAGCCCCAGCTTGCTCTCGTACGTGTCCAGGGCCACAATCAGCTCCCGAAACTCGGTTTCCAGCGCCGCATTGCCCTCAATGCCCGCAGCCACCAGCGCATCAAGGCGGCGCAGGGCAGTACGGTAGTCGGCAGGCGTATGCAGCGTCATAGAAAGCAAACAGGCCGCTTTCGGCTTATTCCGAAAAAGCAGGCTGCAAAGCTACGGCATAGTTTTGAAACCGCAAACAATCTTTTCAAAAACGAAATATTCTTCGTGGATATGTATCTTTTTCGGGATCCTCAACCAGCCAAAAAACAAGCACCGGCTGACGCAGTTGCTGCGCCGGTCGGTGCCGAGTTCAACCAAGCACGTAGTGCATAGAAGCCTTATTGGGCTGCTTCCCGCCGTCGGCGCACCAGGTCGCAGGCCAGGTACAGGGCCTCGCGGAAGGACGTTTCATCGGCCTTATACTGCCCGGCCAGCCCGTACGCCGTGCCGTGGTCGGGGGAGGTACGAATGACGGACAAGCCTGCCGTGAAGTTTACCCCCCGCTCGAAAGCCAGCGTTTTAAACGGAATCAGCCCCTGGTCGTGGTAGAGCGAGAGGGTGGCGTCGAACTGGCGGAACTGGCCGGTGCCGAAGTAACCGTCGGCGGGGTAGGGGCCATACACTAGGTGGCCATCATCCTGCAGGCGCTGCAGCACGGGCGCTACTACCTCGGCTTCCTCGGTGCCCAGCAGGCCGTTTTCGCCGGCGTGGGGGTTGAGGCCCAGCACCGCCACGCGCGGTTTCAGAATACCAAAATCCTGCGTCAGAGACTTCAGCAGAATGCGCAGCTTGGTTTGCAGCAGCTCTTTGGTCAGGCGGCTGGGCACATCCTTAAGGGCAATGTGGCCGGTGGCAGTGGCTACGCGCAGGTCTTCGCTAGCCAGCAGCATCAAACTTTCCCGGGCCTCGAAAAAGCTGGTCAGGAATTCGGTGTGGCCGGGGTAACGGAAGTCGTCGGCCTGGGTGTTTTCCTTGCTGATAGGCGCCGTCACGAGGGCATCGAGCAGGCCAGCCTTCAGGTCGCGGGCGGCAGCCAGCAGGCTTTGGCGGGCGGCGCGGCCGCTGGCCTCGGAAGGCTGGCCGGGCGTGAGCGTGAAATCTTCTTCCCAGCACGTGACGGCGTTGTGCTTGCCGGACGCAATGTCCTGAGCTTCGCGCACCTGCCGGAACGTGAGCGGCTCGGCGTCTTTAAGCACCGGAAACTCGTCGAACAGCACGGTGGCCGTACCATAGACCACCGGCGTGCAGAATTTCAGCAGGCGGGCGTCCAGAAAGGTCTTGTAAATGATTTCGGGCCCGATGCCGGCCAGGTCGCCGACGGATATGCCAATGCGTGGAAGCATTTGTTGGATTTGCTAATGGATGATGAGTTGCGCTGCGCTGAGTAACAGAGGCTACACGCGGCTGCGCAGAAACTCGTACGCAAGGCGTACGGCGATGCCGGTGCCGCCTTTGCCGCGGTAAGAGTCGGGGGCGGAGAGGTAGGCGGGGGCGGCAATATCGAAGTGTACCCAGGGGTAGCCTTCAGTGAAGCGCTCCAAGAACTTGCCGGCCGAAATGGCGCCGGCTTCGCCTTTGCCCAGGTTGTTGAGGTCGGCAATGTCGCTCTTGATGTGGTCGGCGTACTCATCCCAGAGCGGAAACTCTACCAGCCGCTCGTGGGTGCGGTGGCCAGCCTGCTTGAGAGCGTCCAGCACTTCCTCATCGGCCGTGCCCATGCACACAATGCCTTCCTTGCCGATGGCGCGGGCGGCGGCCCCGGTGAGGGTGGCAAAATCCAGCACCAGCTCGGGGTTGTATTTCCTGGCGAAGGCCAGGGCATCGGCCAGCAGCAGGCGGCCCTCGGCGTCGGTGTTCAGCACTTCCACCGTCAGGCCGCTGTACATCGTGATGACGTCGCCGGGGGCAAAGGCCATGCCGCCGGGGCGGTTGTCGGTGGCCGGCACCAGCCCAATGACGTGCAGGGGCACCTGGTTTTTGGCCAGGGCGTAGAGGGTACCCACCACGGCCGCGCCGCCGGCCATGTCGCACTTCATGGTATCCATGCCCCCGGGCGTGGGCTTCAGGCTCAGGCCACCAGTATCGTACACCACGCCCTTGCCTACCAGTACGATAGGTTGCGCGTTGGTAGCCCCTTCGGGCTTGTACTCCATGATGGTGAACGTGGGCGGCTCGGGGCTGCCCTGGTTGACGGCCAGCAAACCGCCCATGCGCAGGGCCTCAATGCGCACCAGATCCAGTACTTCTACGTGGAAACCGGCCTCAGTGCCCGCCTGCGCCATCTGCTCGGCAAACTGGGTGGCGTTGAGTTTGTTTTGCGGGGCATTCACTAGGTCGCGGGCCAGATACACGCCGGCCAGCACGCCGGCTAGCTCCTGCACTTGCTCGGCCGTCACGTCGGCACCTACCAGGGTGAGGCGCTGCAGGTCCGGGGCTTTCTTTGATTTTTCGTCGGTCTTGTAGCCTTCAAACTGATACGCGGTGAGGGCCAGCCCTTCGGCCAGGGCCAGGGCGCCGGAGCCCGTCAGGTCCTGCACGAACAGCTCCTGCACGTGGTCGTGCTTGAGGTGGGCGTACAATTGATGGCCGCACTTGCGCAGGTATTCGGCGCTGAGGGCCAGCGTTTTATTTTCCTCGGCCACCACGTAGTAGTGATGGTGCGTGTACTGGTTGATGCGGATGAGGCGGGAGTCGGCGGCCAGCTGCCGGGCTACGTACTCGCGCACCGGCTCGGGCAGGTCGGCAGCGGTTTCTACGGAAAGCTCCGTGGTGCCGGCAGGCAGGATAAAGACGGTATCCGCAATGGACGGGAAGTCGGCGGCGTAGGCAAGCTGAAGCGGCATGAGCAGGAAATAAACCGTTAATTCACCCAGATAGGAGCCGCGCCGCGCGGAGTGAGCGGCACCGGCTGTACCTTTAGGCCGCGAAGGTAAGCCTTTTAGGCATGAGGAATGAAGCGCGAAGAATAGGGAACAAGCCAACGGCTATTCTTTGATTTTCATCCTTCATTCCGCGCCTCAATCTTCATTCTCCTCTATGGATTCCGTCAAAGCCAAAAAGCACCTCGGGCAGCACTTTCTCAACGACCCCAACATTGCCCGCAACATTGTGGAGGCCCTGCGCCTGCCCGATGGCGTGACGGAAGTGCTGGAAATTGGGCCGGGCATGGGCGTGCTCACCCAAACGCTGCTCCAGCACCCCGAGTACCGCACCTCCGTGGTGGAAATTGACCGCGACTCGGTGGCGTACCTGCGCCAGCACTACCCGGCGCTGGAGGAACGCATCCATTCCCAGGATTTCCTGAAGATGGACCTGAGCAAGCTCTACCCCGGGCAGCCTTTCAGCATCATCGGCAACTTTCCCTACAACATTAGCTCCCAGATTTACTTTCAGGTGCTGGCCCACCGCCAGCAGGTGCGCGAGTGCGTGGGCATGATTCAGAAGGAAGTGGCCGACCGCCTGGCCGAAGGGCCCGGCTCCAAAACCTACGGCATTCTGAGCGTGCTGCTGCAGGCGTTCTACGATATTGAATACCTGTTTACAGTGCCCCCGCACGTGTTCAGCCCGCCGCCCAAGGTGCAGTCGGCCGTTATCCGCCTCACTCGAAACCAAACGGTGGCCCTGGCCTGCGACGAGAAGCTGTTCTTCCGGGTAGTAAAGCAGGCTTTCCAGACGCGCCGCAAAACCCTGCGCAACGCCCTCAAGCCCTTTGGTATGCCGCCCGAAGCCACCACCGACGCTATTTTCGACAAGCGCGCCGAGCAGCTCAGCGTGCAGGATTTTGTGGGGCTGACGCTGCTGGTAGAAGAGCATAAGACGGCATAGAAATGTAAAATTCTAACTGGATCAGGCAGGAACTTAGGATTTGATACTGCCGTCTTGAAACGCTCTAAAGCAAAAGAAACACGTTCTTCATGCTATGGAAACTGCTCATTGGCTGTTCTTGCTTCTGTTTGTAGGTGCTATTTTTCAGCCGTTTATTCAGAGCGGCACCCTCAGGTTGAAAGAAAGATTCCTCTCAGATAACCAAAAACAAATGCTGGATAAAGGAGCGCAAGCATTGTTTACTCTAGTAGAAAGCTTTCTTTTTCTACTGGGCGCGGTTGTGCTAGTGTCTCTTCAGCGTAACGGTCATAAACTGGAGATGGCAATTTCTGAGTCCTGGTTATGGACAGTTGCAGTGGCTGCTGTATGCGCTACTGCTCTCCGCTTATTGAAGGAAAAATATCCTGCTGAGGAAAGTGAATGATTCATTTCTGGCAATGAAATCTACCATGTCCCTCTGCCTCGTCATCGACGACATGCACCCCAGCCTGCCCGACTACCTGCGGGAAGCCGGGGTGGAAATGCACTACCGTCCCGACCTGACGGCGCCCGAAGTGCCCGCTGCCCTGGCCGCACACCCCTACGACGGCCTGATGGTACGGTCCAAGCTGCGCATCACGGCCGAGCTGCTCCGCCACGGCCCGCACCTGCGCTACGTGGCCCGGGCCGGAGCCGGTGTCGATAATATCGATGAAGCGGCTTTGGCGGCGGCCGGCATTACGCTGCTGAATGCGCCCGAAGGCAACCGCGACGCCGTGGGGGAGTACGCCATTGGGCTGCTGCTGGCCTTGCTGCGCCACATCCCACGCGCCCACCAGGAAGTACGGGCCGGGCAGTGGCGGCGCGAGGCCAACCGGGGCGAGGAGCTGGGCGGCAAAACAGTGGGCCTCATCGGCTACGGGCACATGGGCAAGGCTTTTGCGCGCCGCCTCGCCGCTTTCGACTGCACCGTGCTTGCCTACGACCACGACCCCGCCTGCGACTACGGGCACTACGCCACGCCCGCGCCGCTGGCCGAGCTGCAGGCCCGCGCCGAGGTAGTGAGCCTGCATATCCCGTACTCAGTTGCCAACCACCACTTCATTGGGTCGGCGGTGTTGCAAGGCTTCCGCAACCCCGTCTGGCTGCTGAACACGGCCCGCGGCGAGGTGCTAAACCACGCCGCGCTGGTGCAAGGACTACAGAGCGGGCAGATCAGAGGGGCGGCGCTGGATGTGCTGGAAAATGAAAAGCTGAGCACGTTCACCCCAGAGCAGCAGGCCCGTTTCGACTTCCTAGCGGCGGCGCCCAACGTGGTGCTGTCCCCGCACGTGGGCGGCTGGTCGTACCAGTCCTACGAGCGGATAAACCAGGTGCTGGCCAGCAAGATTCAGGCGTTTCTGCGAAGCCGCTCGTAGCTGGAGGCTGCAGGCAGCTAAAGCAGCGGAAGAGGAGTTTTTGCATGCAAAACCCGCCAGAAGGACGTTGCCCCGCCGGGAACGGGCTAGCAGTATTCGCGCAGGTTTCGTATATTTGCCTAAACCTGTCGGGGGAGAACGGCCAGCCACGCTGGCCGTTCTCCTTGTTTTTTGAGCTTACCATCACCCAACCATGGCAACCATAAATTATTATACTCCCGAAGGCCTGCAGAAGCTGAAGGACGAGCTGCAGGACCTCAAAATCCGGGGCCGCGCCAAAGCTGCCGAAGACCTGCGCGAAGCCCGCGACAAAGGTGACCTGAGCGAAAACGCCGAGTATGATGCCGCGAAGGAAGCACAGGGCCTGCTGGAAATGAAGATTTCCAAGCTGGAGGAGGTTGTGGGCAATGCCCGCCTGCTCGACGAGACGAACCTTGACCTGACCAAAGTGCTCATCATGAGCAAAGTGAAGCTCAAGAACCTGAAAAACAACATGGTGCTCGACTACACGCTCGTAGCCGAGGAAGAAGCCAACCTGGCCGCCGGCAAAATCTCCGTGAAGTCGCCCATCGGCAAAGGCCTGCTGGGCAAGTCGGCCGGCGACACCGCCGAAATTACCGTACCTGCCGGCAAGCTGCAGTTTCAGATCCTGGAAATCAGCCGGTAGCGGTGAGATGGTGAAACGGTGAGTTTCATGTTCTCGCTTCAATCCAGCGTCAAAAAAGGGCGAAACCGGAAGGTTTCGCCCTTTTGCGTTTTGCCCCGTACTTTAACGCCACCGACTGCGCGCCGCCAGAACAGCATACTCACCATCTCACTAACTCACCATTTCACCGTATGTCTTCCATTTTCTCTAGAATTGTTGCGGGCGAGCTGCCGGCCTATAAAGTGGCCGAAGACGAGCACCACCTAGCTTTTCTCGACATCACCCCGTTGGTAGAAGGCCACGCGCTGGTGATTCCGAAAAAGGAAGTAGACTACATTTTCGATTTGCCACCGGCCGAGCTGGCTGCTCTGCACCAGTTTGCGCAGCGTGTGGCCAAGGGCGTGCGGGCCGCCGTGCCCTGCAAGCGCATTGGCGTGGCCGTTATCGGGCTGGAAGTACCCCACGCCCACATTCACCTCATCCCGATGCACCATGTGTCGGACATGAACTTCGCCAACCCCAAAATTAAGGTAGCGCCGGCGCGGATGCAGGAGCTGGCCGCTGCCATTGCGGCGCAGGTACCGGCCGCTGAAGCTTCCGCGCCGGCCTCGCCGCTGGACACCAAAGGCGGCCGCGAAACCACCGAAGCCACGGCCTCTGCCCCGATTGCCAAGCAAGAAAAGCCAGCCGACGAAACCTCTGATGCCACGCTCGAACAGCTTCGCCAACTCACGCAGGGCTTGCAGTTCGTGAGTGAGTCGGAAGCGCCGCTGGAGGCCGTGAGCTACGCCGCGCCCGCCGGTCAGCTCACCGATGCCGCCCTGCGCAAGCTGGCCGACCAGCCCGCCGATACAAAGGTGGAGAAGCTGGAGCTGACGTACTTCCTGCGCAACCACACTGCCGACGATGGCGTGCTGGGCGACCCGGCCCTGGCCGACCGCTTCAAGGCCCTGCAGATGTACCTGAAACAGGAGCTGAACAGCGTGCAGGTATACCGCTTTGGCACCGGCCCGCAGGTGCCGGTGCTGGCGCTGGGCGAGGCCGAAGGCGGCCAGCTGGCCGGCTTCAAAACCGTCCTCACCGAAACTTGACTGACTGAGAGTTACCAGCTAAAAAACTAGTTCCCCTCCTTATTTGAAGGAGGGGCCAGGGGTGGTTGAATCGGCGGCAAATGCTAACGACCTAACTAATTAGTGTAGTCTCTCAGCCCGCACGGTACGGCGACGGATACGGTTTTCGCGCTCAAATACTTTGATGAGTACGATAAAATAGGAGAGCAGCAACGGCCCCAGTACCAGCCCCAGAATCCCGAAAATTTCGACCCCCAGCACCACGCCGGCCAGGGTAATCAGCGGGTGAATATTACCGATGCGGCGCGCCAGCAGGATGCGCAGCAGGTTGTCGATGTTCATGATGACGATGACGCCAATCAGCAGGATGCCCACGCTTTGGCCGGTGTGGCCCTGGGAAAGCTTGATGATGGCCGCCGGCCCCCACACCAAGGGCGTGCCAAGCACCGGGATAAAAGCCATAAAAAAGCTCACTACGCCCCAGAAAATGGCATCGGGTACGCCAAATAGCTGCAGCGTGAGGGCCGTGAGCAGCGCCTGCACCAGCGAGATAAGCGCCTGCCCGAGTACGTTGGCATTTACGTTGTTTTTAAGCGACTCGCCCAGCTCGTGCAGGGTATTCGGGCGGAAAGGCAGGTAGCGCCGCAGGCCGCGCAGGAAGCCCTGTTCCTGCGTATACATGAAGTAAAGCGTGAACAGCATCAGCCCAATGATGACGGTGAAGTGCAGCAGCCCGGTGGCCAGGGACGGAATACGCTGGCTGAGCCAGCTTACGCTTTGCTGCACCAGGCCGCGCACGTTCTGCTCGGTGGTAATGGCGTAGCCGGTTTTCTGCTCGATTTTGTGCAGGACGGCCATAATCTGGCTGGTATCCTGGGCATACAGTCGGATGCGGCTCACGAGCATGAGCGTGAGGGCCGTGAAGGGCAGAATAATGACCACAAAGGCAAATAGCAGCAGGCCCGCCGTAGCCACCTGCTTGTTCCAGCGGCGCCGGTGCACCAGGGCCTGAAACCACGGCCGCAGCACCACATACAGAATGCCCGCCCCCAGAAACGCCGTAATGTAGCTGCCCAGTCCTACCAGAATGAGGGCAGCCAGCGCTACCAGGCACAAAATCAGCAGTACGTACTGCTGGGACGGGGTATAGATGTTTTCGGAGGAAGCCATGGGTGAGGAAGACAGGGAGTGGCCGCAAATTACCTGCTCTACCTCAACTATACTTTCAGCCGCTCGCCCTTTCTTTAGGCCACAGCCGAAAGGCTCTGCAGGCCTCTGAAACGCGGCTGCCTCCGCTATGCACAAATGGCACGCGGAGGCAGCAGAGGGAGAAACGTCCGGAAGGTTTATAGTTTGAACTGCGCGCACACTTTCACGCCGAAGGTTTTCACCTCGGGCAGGTCGCGGTAGGTGAGGCGGTGGATGAAATCGACCCGGAATACCTTGAAGATGTTTTCTACGCCGTAGCCAAGCTCCACGTAGGGCTTGCTGTCCAGCGGCCGGAAGGTGGGCAGGGCCGCGCCGTTTTCGTCTACCAGCGGGGTGGCGTTGCGGTTGGCCTGGCTTACGCCGCCGTAGAGCACGTTGCCCGAGGCCAGCAGGCGCCAGTCGAGCTTCTTCAGCAATGGCACCGAGTTGATGAACAGCCCCTCGAAATAGTGCTCGAAGTGCAGAGACGCGTACCGGTCGCTCACAAACTCGAAGTAGCGCATCAGGTTGTAGGCGCTGGTAGTGTAGATGGGCGACTCATTGCCGAGGTGACTTTTCAGCACCGGGTACGGAATGGTGCTCGGAATGTAGCCCGCGTCCACAATGTACTCGGTGCGGCCCAACTGGCCCAGCTGCAGGCTGTGCGTCACCAGCAGGTTGAACTTGTGGTAGGCGAAGTCACTGCCCAGCACGCCATCGAAGCCGCGGGTGTAGCGCAGCGTAAACACCGGCCACTTGGCCAGCCCTACCGCGTAGCGCCGGTTCTTATTCTGAATCACGGTTTCGTCCGGGGCGTAGCGCGACTCCAGAATTACCTCCGACAAGGCAAACTTGTCGGCCGTGGGGGAGCGCCAGGCTCGTGGTCGGCGCTGGTGTAGTAGGCAAAGTCGTAAAGCGGGTCGAAGCGCTGATGACGGAGCGTAATCTTCTGGCTGAAGCCGTGAAACAAATCCGACTGGGCCGAAACCCCCGTCACCTGCCGCCACAGCGGCCTTCCCGGCTTGATGTTGCCAAAGCGCACAGCCGCATCGAACAAGGGGTTTTCGGTGGCGTAGCCGTTGTCGAGCAAGGCCACCTGGTCTACATCGTGGCTGCGCTCAAAGCCCAGGAGCGTCCAGTTCCGGCGGTTGAGCACGCGGTAGCCGGTCAGGCCGTACTTGAAATCCTGGTCCTTGGTGCCGTAGGCCACGTAGGTGCGCACAAACCAGTTGGGGTTCAGGTCGCCGCTGGTGCGGAAACCGGCCTGAATCCGGCCGCCCTCCACGTTGTTGTAGGTGAAGACACTTGGTACCGGGCCCAGCTCAAACTTGCCCACCTGCTTGTAGCCCGTCACCAGCAAATCGGCCAGCTCCAGGGTAGAGCGCACGGAGCGCAGCTTGCCCACCGAGTCGAGGGCCGTAAGCGTGCGTACCTCCTGGGCCGTAAGCGTATCGGGCCGGTGCTGCTCCCAGAAACCGGCCGGAACTTCCAGCGCATCGGTAGCCGAGGCAAACGGCTGGTCGTAGAATTTGGCCTCGTGCGGGTGCTCCACATCAAAGCCCGAGTTAGTGGTGTTGAAGCGCACCAGCAGGCCGGTTTGCTTTTTGGTGGGTTTCAGGCCCACCACCACGCGGGTGCGCAGCGGCAGCCACGGCCCGGCCGCGCTGGGCGTCAGATCCTGGTACACCCGAATCTGATCCACGAAGTTGATGTTAGCCTTGGGGTCCACGGTCAGGTCCACCCGCCGCAGGGCGTACGAGTTCATTGTAATCCAGATGCGGCCGGTGAAGGCCAGGTCCTGAGCGCGGCGCGGCCACACTTTCAGCTGGTAGCAACGGTCCTGGCCCACGTACACGGAGTCTTCGAGGTCGTAGTCGTAGGTGATGCGCCAGCCATCGGCAATGGGCGACATAAAGTCCTTGCCCATCACAATCTGCCAGTTGGGGTAGAAGTCGTAGTCCTGAAACGAGGAGCCCAGCACCTGCGAGAGGACTGAGCCGTCGCGCGGGGCCACGCCGTGCAGCTGGGAGTGCTTGATTTCCTCCCGCTCCCGGTTGGGCCGGTGGCGCACGTAGTAGCGCGACAGCACCTCCGAGGCAAACACCGGCACAGTAGGCTTGCCGCTGGCATTGCGCTCCATCTCGCCCACGCCCTGCGCCACCGACGTCATGTCCCGAATTACCTTCTGGCGCGCCAGCCGGTCCGTCACGTCCGACAGCGACACCTCCACGCGGTTGTAGGAGTTGAACTCGAAGGCTTCGAGCCGGGCTTTGTCGTTTTGCTTTTTGTGCTGCTGTACTTTGCGCAGCACGGCAAAGGCCGGATTTTCGCCGGCCCGCACCACCACTTCACCCAGCGAAACGCTGCTGCCGGGCAGGGCAAAGTTGATGGTTTGCGCGGGAGCCTTGCTTACGGCCCGGCTTAGTGGCTTGAAGCCCACTGCTCCGGCCGAGAGGGAATCGATGCTGCGGTTGACGGTGAGACGGAACTGGCCGTTCTCATCGGCCGTGACGCCGAGGCTGGTACCCCTCACGAAGATGGAAGCGAAGGGCACCGGCTGGCCGGTAGTCGCTTCGGTAACATGTCCGCTAAATACAATTTGCTGAGCTTGTGAAACGGACAGCCCGACTCCAAGCACCAGCAACACCAGTAGTAATACTTTTTTCATGAACCCAAACTCCTCCAATACCTTGCAAAGGTAGTCGCAAAGATCTGCTATTTACTTTACTTTCGCTCATTAATATGGTTAATAAGCTGAAAGTCAGAAATATGTAATGATAATCCTGCTGACTGCCAAAGTAGCCGCTCGCTCGGGTTAGTGTTTCAACCAAACCCTCAAACGACTACTCATCTGGCATAACCTGAAAGCGAAAAAAGAGTTTACCGCAATCGATTTAGATTGATTAAATACGATAAAAATCCAATAAGCCTACCGAATAGCACCAGTATCAACACGGCTTTCCAGTTGCTCCTGCACAGGGCGGGGCAGGGCCGAAAGCAGGTCGAGGCCGGTTGCCGCCTCAATGGCGTCCACGCTTACGCGGTAGCGGCTCCAGTCGGGGTTTACCTGCTGGTCGTTGGGTGTATCGACGGCCAGAATGCGGGCCTGGCCGGCGGCAATGCGCTGCAGGTCGTTGCTGCCTTCGGGTAATATCACCATCACTTTCCACACCCGGGCCGGCACCATCACGCGGCCATTGTCGAGGGTGGTGCGCGGGCCGGCCGTGCCGGTGCCACCCTTGCCGTAGCAGCCCATGACGACGTAAACCTCCTGCCCGCGCTCCACCTGGGTGCGCGTCCATTCTTCCAGCCCGCTCCAGGTGCGCTGGTTGTTGGCACCGGCCTGCGGAATCATGTTCGTCATCAGGAAGGTGCTGGAGTTGTCGTCGAGGTCGGTGGTGCGGTCGGCCGAAGGGCAGTTGTGGCCCCGGTCGAAGCCCGAGCCGGAGTAGGAGCGGGGTGTCACCTGGTAGAACTCCCGGGGCAGGGCTGGGTCGGGCCGAAAGTCGTCTTGGCGGGGGGCGCTGCCCATCCAGGCCCGGTTCAGGTGCCAGCTCACCCAGTTGGGCGTGCCGCGCTGGGCGTTGTAGCTAAGCGTGTACTGCGGTTTGGCAAGCAGGTAGTTGGTGGGCGTACTGAGGCTGGCCGTTGCCCCGCTGGGGTTGCCCAGGGCCAGGTTGTCGTCGCGGCGCGTAACTACCGCCTCGGCGCGGGCCGTGGCACCCGCCGGCAACGAAGACGCGGCGGGCGCGGGCCTGGTGCCCGGCGCTACCGTTGAGGCTGTCCCGGCCGCGCTGCTCAGCACGATGTCGTCGATATTCAGGCGGCCAGATCCGCCATCCGTTTTGCGAATTTCCAGCCGCAGCGGCGTAGAGGTGCTGCCTTCGAAAGTGGTGACGACGAGGCGCGGCCCCTGGGTGCGCACCGGCTGGCCGATGCGACGGTACGTGCGGCCCCCATCCACGCTGCCCCACAGCTCCCAGGTGCTGGCGGCATCGGAGCCGTAGGCGGCGGCCGAAACCTGTAGCTGGCGCAAACCGGCGGGCGCATCAAAGTTCATGCGCAGGCGGCCCTGACCCCGCAGGCGCACGGCCCGCTGGCCCCGCTTGTGGTCCTGCTCGGAAGAGCCGATAAGCGCATCGGTGAAGTGCCAGGAACCCGACGCCAGGGCTTCGTCGGCCTCGGCGTAAGAGGCTTTCTGGCCCTGCTCGAAGGTTTCGCGCAGGCCGGCGGGCGCCTGGGCCGGCTGTTCGGCCGCAGGGCTGCTGGCAGATGTTTCGGCGGGCTGGGAAGAACAGGCAGGCGTGGCGGCGCTCAGCAGCAGGGCGGCGGGCAGCAGGAAAAGGCGCATAACACTAAGGAGGGTAGACGCCACAAAAGTAACAGGCCCGTGAGCAACCAGCGGCGGCTACAGGAAGGTGGCAAATACCAGCAGGCCGGCGCCCACCAGCGTCCAGACCCGCACAATGCGGGAAACCAGCTTTACTTGTTGTTCGAGGGAGGCGCAATCAGAAGAAAACGACTTCAGCATAGCTCAGAAAGGAGAAAACAGAACGGAGTACTATACTGCTAGATTCAGCCGGGCCACAAAAGGATGTATGAGCCCCGAAAAAAGTAACCTCTTCGCAGAATGAGAGAGATAGTAGGCTAAGAATCATAGAAAAGCAGCAGGGGGAGCTACAACAAGAGAGGCAGGTCCTCAACTTCTTCTAACCTATGGGTAAAAAAATACCTGCGCAGCAACACCGCCCAATATAAGGCAGCATGGTGGGCGCAGGACATGAGGAAAAACATTTGCCGATCTAGGCATTGCCAAAGTGCTGGTGCCAAGCTTTTTTCAGCCGAGAGCTGCTTAACTCCAGGTCCACTAAGCCCAGGGCACCCACGCACCAGCTCCCGCACAAAGCGCCGTACTGCAGGCATTTTTGCAAGGGCTCCTCGCGTAGAAAGCCATACAGGAAGCCGGCGAAGAAATTGTCGCCGGCCCCGTTGCTATCGACCACGGCGGCTGCGGGCACGGCAGGCTGTTCCAGCCACTGGCCTTCATCGGTAAGCAGGGTAGCCCCCGCCGCGCCGTGGGTGCACACTACCAGGCGCTTGCCCGCCGCCCGCAACTGCTCCATCACCGGCCGGTAGTCGGGCAGGTTATCGGAGCTGAGGTGGATGTACTGGGCTGCGGCAATAAAGGGCTGGTGATAGGGGTTGTGGCCGTCGTAGTCGTGCAGATCGGTCCAGATAGGGTGGGGGTAGCCTTGCAGCAGCGGAATCAGCGGCTGGCAATAGGGAATGATGTTTACCACCACGCACGCGCTGTCCTTGATCAAGCCTGTCACTTCAGCCTGGTCGAAAGGCAGCGTGACGGAGGCCTGCGTGATGAACATAGAAATCCGCTGGCCCTGGGCATCCATCAGGTTCACGTGGCGCTCCGTACCGGCTGGGTCCACTAGATAGTGAGCCACTACGCCCTGCGCCCGCAAATCGGCCCGGATGTGGTGGCCGTAGGCATCGTCGCCCACGGCGGAGTATAGCACATTGGGTACCCCCAGCTTGGTCAGAGGCAGGGTTTTGCCTGCGCCAGTGGAGCCCGTGCCTTCATGGAAAGGCGCCTGGTGAATGGTTTGCGGCTGCGGGGCCGGCAGCTTGGGCAGCGTTACGATATGATCGAAGGTGGTACCTCCCAGAATGAGGGTATGCATCACAAAGCGGTTAAGAGGGGAATGAATGGCAGCAGTAACCCAGGCTGCAAGCTTAGCGCAGCTCCCACACCAGCGCGGTATAAGCCGGCACGTTGGCCGTTTGCAGGTCCGTCACTATGCCGTCCGTCAGCACGTCCTGGGCCGAGGTGTAGCCCTGCAGGCGTTCGGCAAAGCGCTGCAGTGGTACCGATTTCGCAGTGGGGTTGCAGTTCAGCATCACCAGCACCGTGTGGCCCTGGGCATCGTGGCGGAAATAGGTATACACGCCGTCTTCCGGCACGAAGTGGGTGAGCTGGCCAGTTTGCAGCACGGGGTGGGTTTTGCGGTAGTTGGCCAGCTTGCGCACAAACGCGTGCATGTCCTGCTGGGCCGGGGTGCGGCCCGCCGTCGTGAAGGCGTTTTTCGGGTCGCCGGGGAAGCCGCCGGGGAAGTCTTCCCGCAGCAATCCATCGGGGCGGCTGAAGTTCTTCATCAGCACCTCGGTGCCGTAATACAGCTGCGGGATGCCGCGCTCGGTGAGCAGCCAGGCCAAGGCTAATTTCTGCTTGCGCACGTCCTCACCCAGCACCGAGAATACCCGGTCCACGTCGTGGTTATCCAGAAAAATGACGTTGCGCGAGGCATCCTCGTACATCCAGTCGCCCTGCACGGCGTAGTACAGCTTGGCGGTGCCCTCCGCAAACCCGGAGGGCTTATTCAGGCTTTCGAGCAGGGCCTGGCGCAAGATAAAGTCGATGGCTCCCGGCAGGTTGCTCTTAAAGCCATTAACGGGCGGAAATACGTTGCTCGTCCAGAAAGCTTGCTGGGCCACGCCCTCGGCCTCCTGCATCCAGGTTTCGCCAAACATGCCCAGCTGCGGGTACTCCTCCAGAATGGCCTGTCCCCACTGCATCAGGAACTTGGGGTCGGAATACGTATAAGTGTCCACGCGGTAGCCGTCGACGCCGGTGTACTCCACCCACCACAGGAAGTTCTGGATAAGGTAGGTAGCCACCAGCGGGTTTTCCTGGGCTGGGTCGGGCATGGTGGTGTCAAACCAGGTATTGCTAAACAGCTGGCGGTCCTTAGCGGCCACGTGCGGGTCGTTTACGGTACCGTTGCGGTAGTTGCCGCGCGTGAAAGTGGGCCACTGGTGAAACCAGTCCTTGGCTGGCTGGTCGAGCCAGAGGTAGTGGTAGCTGCCGATGTGGTTGAGCACCACGTCGTGAATCACCTTAAGGCCCTGCTGGTGGGCCCGCTGCACAAAGCGCACGTAGTCCTCGTTGGTGCCGTAGTGCGGGTCTACCGCGTAGTAGTCGGTAAGGGCGTAGCCGTGGTAGCCGGCTTTGGGCATGTTGTTGTCGACCACCGGGGTAGGCCAGATGGCCGTCACACCCAAGTCTTTCAGGTAGTCGAAGTGCTGCTCTATGCCCTTCAAGTCGCCGCCGTGGCGGGCGTACATGGAGTCGCGGGCTACGCCGGGGGCGCGGTTGCCTTTCACCACGTCGTTGGTAGGGTCGCCGTTGGCAAACCGGTCGGGCATGAGCAGGTAAATCAGGTCGGCGCTGCTGATGCCCTGCACTTTAGTTTTGTCGCCGGGGGTGGTGCGCTGGCGCAGCTCGTATTCGTAGGCTACTTTCTTGGAGCCCTTAAACTGCAGCTTGAGTTTCCCGGGCTTGGCCGTGGGGTTGATGGTGAGGTTGACGAGCAGGTAGTTGGGGCTTTCCAGCTTCTGGAAGCCGTCGAGCGTGACGCCCTCATAGTTGGCCAGCTCTACCTGACTGCCCGCAATAGCAGGTCCGTGCACCAGCAGCTGGAGCTTCGGGTTTTTCATACCCACCCACCAGAACGTGGGGTCGATGCGGGTGATGGGCGGGTTGCGGGGCGCGGCTGTGGGGGGAGGAGGCTAGGGTGGTGAAGCAGCTGCCGAGAAACAATAGCAGCAGGAGCAGTTTGGGCAAGGACATAGAAGGGGGAATAGCCAGGCGGCACCAGCGGCCGCCAAGTGGGAGAAAAGCGTACGTCCCGCCTCGGCCGACCAGGGCCGCGCCGATTTGGTTTGGTAAACATCGTCCCTTGCTTTCCCGGGCGCGCCCCACTTTGCTAAGCCGCCCCTAGTTACTTGGTGTAATTAAATCAACTATATGATGTGTAGGTATTTAGACCAAATATAATGTGGCTCCTTTTCCAAAAGTGGTACTTCGGTGCCTGGCTTCACTCCTCCCGAACCCCGCTGAAGTACTCTCGCGGGGTTTGGTCGGTTTGCTTTTTAAAGGCGCGGTTGAAAGCCGATTTGGAGTTGAAGCCCACTTCCAGGGCCAGAGCCAGGAGGGTGTACTGCTGGGCGCGCGGCGTGGCCATCAGCTGCTTGAACTCCTCCACGCGGTAGGCATTCACAAAGTCGAAGAAGTTCTGGCCGAAGCCCTCGTTGATAACTTTGGACAACACATGTGGCGGCAGCTGCAAGCCCCCAGCCAGCTCATGAATCGTGAGGCTGGGGCTGAGGTAGGGCTTGTGCTGCCGCATGTAGCTGGTCACGGCAGCCTGGGCGGCCGCGAGGTCCAGCGTTGCTCCGGCTGGGCGGGGCGGGCGTGGGGCCGCGGGCAGCTCCGCAGCTGGCGCCTTGGCGGCGGAAACTTCGGCAAGCTGTACCGCCGGAGTCGGGCTTGGTATAAGAGCCGCTTCCGGTTCCAGCTTAGGCTCCGCCGGAGCGGGCACCAGCCGAAAGATCTGGGGCTGGTGCAAAACCACATAGCCCAGGAAATAGGGCAGGGTGGAAAATACCAGCCAGATCAACTCGAGGTTGCGGGCCGCCAGGGTGTACACGTCGAAAGCCACCCAGCGGCTGGCCAACACCACCCCAAACAGAAAGCCCCACAGCACCAGACAAACCGCTTGGATGCCCAGCACCGTGGAAAGGTAGCGCAGGTTCTGGGCATACGACACGCTGGCTTCGTACTGCCGGGTATACGCCCGGATAGCGCGGCGGCAGGCCAGCCAGTAGGCCCCATTGGTAAGCAGCGCCGCCAGTCCGGTTGTCAGCAAAACGCTGCGCAGCATGGGCTCGTGGCTGACCAGCCGGAGCTGAAACTCGTAGCTGTCGAGCAGAAAATAGGGCAGGTAGACCAGCAGCTGCAGGCCGGAAGGCACAAAATACAGCCACTTGCGCTGCGACTGGGCTTCGTTGAACAGGAGCCGCCGGATATAGCAGTAGAACAGGGGCCCGTAGAGAAACCAGATGAAGTCCGGTACCAACGTAAGCTGCGGGTAGGTATTGGCTACGGCCCGGTCGCTGCTCACCACCGTGAGCAGGGTAGCGCCGGCGCCTAGCCCCAGCAGCCACAACAGCCAGCGGTTGGCCGCCCGGTTGGCTTGCTGAATGCTGGGAATGGCCACCAGCAGCAGCCCGCCCTGAAAGCACGAAAACAGCAGGAGCAGGTCGTAGAGCGAGTAGAACTGAAAGGTGGCCGTGAGGTCTTCCCAGCTTTGCACGCGCACTTCTACGTCGCCAGCCTGGGCTTGCCGGCGGGTCACCACGCGGTTGGCGCGCACCTGCCCGTGCCCGCTGCCCTCAATGGATGCCCAGCTTCCCCGCGAAACTTTGTATTCGAGCCGGGGCAGCCGGGTGTGCAGGGTGAGGGCAAACAGGCCGTTGGCCTGCCGGCTAAACCGGTAGCGGGCATCGGCCGGCTGCCAGTTGTTGAACGAGCCCACCAGGTACAGGGCCGCATCGGTGGGGGTATTGGCCGGCAGGCTGGTCAGCACGAAATGGTGGGCAATCGGCAGCCGGGCGCTGTCTGGGGCAGTCAGCGCGGCCGGGCCGGGTGGTGCCGCAACTATGGGCCACCAGGTGAGCAGGAGCAAGGCCAGGAAAAAACCAAACCGGGGGTAAGCAAGCACAATAGGAAGCTGGTTAGCGGGCAGGTAAAGTAACTGCGGAAACAGCAGCTTTCCGCAGGCGAGCAGCCTGCCCAATCAGTCATAGCCAGGAGCTGGAACGAAGCAAGAAAAATTCCTGCCTTGGTCAGCGCATCTGGTGGTAGAATCAGGCCGTACCAACTAGCTCTTCCCTCCGCTACCTTGCAGGACTTCCGCTATCTGTAATGAAACACTCCTACTTACTGGCATCAGCCCTGGCCCTGGTCACGCTGCCCGCCTGCTCGCCCGACTCCACCACTTCCAGCGTCATCGAGACGACGCCCGACGCCCGCTTCGACCAGTACAAGCAGCAGTTCATCGACTCGCTGTGGTACTACAACCCCGAGTGGGCTAGCTCCCAGGGCTACCACCGCTACGACTCGGTGCTGCTGATTCCGACCGTGGCGCGGCGGCAGGTGGAAGCAGCGGCTCTGGCCCGGCGTGGGCGCGAGCTGGCCCGGTTTCCGGTTCAGGAGCTGTCGGTGAACAACCAGACCGACTACCGGCTGCTGGAAAACCACCTGGCCTCGGCCCGCTTCTACGCCGATACCCTGCGCGACTGGCAGTGGAACCCGGCCAGCTACAACCTGGGGGCGTCGGTGGGCGAAATCCTGAATGGCCGCTACCAGCCCCTCGACCGGCGGCTGCGGTCCATCAGCCTGAAAATTAACCGCGCCGCCGACTTTTATGAGGCGGCCAAGGACAACATCGAGCGGCCAACCAAGGAGCACACCGAGCTGGCCATTCTGCAAAATGAAGGCGGCTTGGCCGTATTCGGGCAGGCCCTGTCCGATTCGGTGGCGAAGTCGGGGCTCAGTGCGCGGGAAAAGCAGGACCTCACGGGCCGCATAGCCACCACCCAGCTGGTGATTGAAAGCTACCTGCGCTTTTTGCGCCAGGATGTGCTCCCGGCCGGGAAATTTCGCTCGTTTCGCTTGGGCAAAATCCTGTTCGACCGCAAGTTTGCGCTGGATATCCAGGCCAGCCTGTCGGCCGAGCAGGTGTACCAGCAAGCCCGCCAGCACCGCCAGGAGCTGCTGCGCGACATGAAGCAGCGGGCAGCCCGCCTCTGGCCCAAGTACTTTCCCGGCCAGCCCGCGCCCACCGACTCGCTGGCGCTGGTAAAACAGGTGATTGGCAAGCTTTCAACCCGGCACGCCACGCCGGCTGGCTTTGTGCAGGCGGTGCGCGACCAAATGCCCACGCTGGTAAAATGGGTTAACGACCACCAGCTGCTGACGCAGGACCTCAGCAAGCCGCTGGTGGTGCGCGAAACGCCGCTGTATATGCGCGGCAGCGGCGCGGGCGCCAGCATTTCGGCTCCCGGTCCCTATGATAAGGCCGCCAACACCTATTATAATGTGGACCCGCTCACGGGTCAACCCGCGGCCCAGGCCGAAAGCTACCTGCGCGAGTACAACCAATACCTGCTCCAGATTCTCAACATTCACGAAGCTATTCCGGGCCACTACACCCAGCTGGTGTATGCCAACCGCAGCCCGTCCCTGGTGAAATCCATCTTCGGCAATGGGGCTATGATAGAAGGCTGGGCCGTGTACACCGAGCGGATGATGCTGGAAAGCGGCTACGGCGGCAATACTGATGAAATCTGGCTGGCCTGGGATAAATGGAACATGCGCGTGACGCTCAATACCATCCTCGACCACGAAGTGCACGTGAACAACCTGGCGGAAAAACAAGCCGTGGCCATGCTGCTGCGCGACGGATTTCAGGAAGAAGCCGAGGCCCGCAACAAATGGCGCCGGGCCACGCTTAGCCAGGTGCAGCTCAGCAGCTACTTTACCGGCTCCACCGAAATCCTGGCTTTGCGGGAGGAGTTGCGCCGGCAGCAGGGCAACGCGTTCAAGCTGAAAGCCTTTCATGAGCAGCTGCTGAGCTACGGCAGTGCCCCGGTAAAGTACATCCGGCAGATGATGCTGAGGCGTTCCTAGCCGGTTTTACCGCTGCGGGTTAGGAGAAAGACCGCACGGCTGGGAATTTACGGCGCCGGGGTGGTGTCTGCTAGCCGGCGCCAGGCTGGCGTATCCGTTCCATTTGTTTTGTTTTGTTTTGTCCAGAGCCTATAGCATGAAAGTTACCCATCGTCAAAGCATTATCGATACCGATGATGCGGGCCTGCGCCGCTACGTGCACGACCACCTCAAGGTATTTGTTGAGTTCACCTCCGGCAACTGTCCTATCTGCGAGCTGCTGGCTCCGCCCTTCGCCCAGGTTGCCGATGAAGCCGAGTTTGAAGATATTCTGTTTCTGCGCCTGGACTCCGACGAAAATCCCGTGGCCAGGAAAATGATGGATGATCAGGCCGCCCCGTTCTTTGTGGCTTACTGCCAGGGCCGGGTGCTCACCTGCGACGCCCTGACGCGGGAAGAAGAAATGCGCGCCATGCTGGAAACGCTGCGCCACTACCAGCCCCTGTCGGCATAGCGTGCGGCCGAGCCTCCACAAAGACTGATTGCGCTGACTTTCTGCTGACGGTAGCTTTGCTATTCCTGTTTTTTCAGTAGTCAGGGCCTTTAGTTTCTCGAAGCCAGGAAATTCGTTCTAGCTTCGCGGCCGTGTTTTTTCTGCTGTCCAAACTTCTTTCTGTTGCGCTACTGCCGGTTGTGTGGCTGGTGCTGCTGGCCGTAGCTGCCGTGTTCGACTGGCGCCCGGAGTGGCGGCGCCGCTGGCGCTACGCGCTGCTGGCCCTGGTGCTGGTGAGTACCAACCTGGCGCTGGCTAATGAGGCAATGCGCGCCTGGGAGCTGCCCGCCGTGCGCCTCAGCCAGCTTCCCACGCACGATGCCGGGGTGCTGCTCACCGGTATTACCAACCAGCGGGAGCCCAACGACCGGGTGTACCTGGCTACCGGCGCCGACCGGCTGATGCACACTATTTGGCTGTACCGGGCCGGCAAGATCAAGCGCATCATTATCACTGGGGGTTCCGGCCGGTTACGTGGGCCGGTTGCCAGCCGCTCGGAGGCACAGGAACTGGCGGTACTGCTGCGCCTAGCCAAGGTGCCGACTTCGGCTATTCTGCTGGAAAACCAGAGCCACAATACCCGCGAAAACGCGCTGTTCACCAGACAGTTGCTGGCCCGTCATCCCGATATCAAGAGCCTCACGCTCATCACTTCGGCCTTTCATCAGCGCCGGGCGCTGGGTTGCTTCCGGCAGGTGGGCCTGAACGCTACGCCCTTTCCCGCCGATTTTCGCAGCGTAGACCGCAGCATTGGGCTTGACTACTGGCTTATCCCGTCGGTGGATGCCCTGGAGCTTTGGACGCAGCTGCTCCACGAAATCAGCGGCTACCTCACCTACAAGCTGCTGGGGTACTGTTAAGGGTTAGTGACTGGTAATTAGGCCTTTGATATTCGGAAAAAGAGAAATGATAAATAAAGAAAAGACCCGCAACTGTTGGGGGCTTTTCGCATACGATTCTAAGCTCTACTCCACCTTTTTCTGCTTTCCCGACGCCTCGCCACTTACCCAGACGGACTTTTGGTTGACAAACTCCCGGATGCCCAGGTGGGAAAGCTCCCGGCCATAACCCGACTTCTTCACGCCCCCAAACGGCATTTCAGGTGAGGATTTCACCATGCTGTTCACGAATACCGCGCCCGCTTCAACCCGGCGGGCCAGCTCTTGACCGTGCTGCGCATCCTTTGTCCAGATGGAGGCGCCCAGGCCAAAGCGGGAGTCGTTGGCGAGGCGGATGGCATCGTCGGCGTCACGGGCTTCCAGAATAAGGGCTACCGGGCCGAACAGCTCCTCCGAATAGGCCCGCTGGCCGGGCTTGATGTTGGATAGAATGATGGGGCGGAAAAGGGCCGTGCCGGGCTGGCTCTGGCCCCCGTACAGCTCCACTTTGGCGCCCTGCCGCACGGAGTCTTCTACCTGCTGGGTAAGCTCATCGGCCAGATCGGGGCGGGCCAGGGGGCCGTACTGGGTGGATTCCAGGAGCGGGTCGCCGGTGCGCAAAGCCAGCAGGTGGGTCTTCATCTTCGAAATAAACTCCTTTACCACCGGCTTCTCCACGATAAAGCGCTTGGCCGCAATGCAGCTCTGCCCGGCGTTGATCATGCGAGCCTGGGCGGCGGTTTGGGCAGCCAGTTCCAAGTCGGCATCCGCCAGCACGATAAAGGCATCGGAGCCGCCCAGCTCCAGCACGGTTTTTTTGATCTGACGGCCGGCGGTGGCGGCCACTTCGGCACCGGCTGGCTCCGAGCCGGTAAGCGTCACAGCGCGCACCCGGTCGTCCTCAATCAGCCGGCCAACTAAGTCGGAGCCAATGAGCAGAGTGCGGAACGTAGCGGGCGGAAAGCCGGCGTCGTGAAAAATCTTTTCCAGCGCCAGGGCGCACTGCGGCACGTTGGAAGCGTGCTTGAGCAGGCCCACGTTGCCGGCCATGAGGGCGGGGGCGGCAAAGCGCACCACTTGCCAGAAGGGAAAATTCCAGGGCATAATAGCCAGCACCACGCCCAGGGGCTCGTGCGCAATAAAGCTGCGGCGCGCTTCCGTCTTGATTTCCTCGTCGGCCAAGAAGGCCTCGGCGTGTTGGGCGTAGTACTCGCAGGTGAGGGCGCACTTCTGCACCTCAGCGCGCCCATCGGCCACGGGTTTGCCCATTTCCAGGGCCATGATGCGAGCCAGCTCGTCCTGCCGTTCGCGCAGCAGCGCGGCGGCCCGCTGCATCAGGCGGGCGCGGTGGGCAAAGGACGTGGTGCGCCATTCGGCCGCGGCCCGGTAGGCCTGCTCCAGAATACGCTCGGTCTTCGACCAGCTGAAGGCGCGAAAGCGGCGCAACACCCGGCCGGTATAAGGGTTGTAGGATTCGATAGCCATTGGGACGCGGAAACTGTTTAGGTTGCACAGCCTTACTGCGGTGCCTGTCAGTGACAAAAGGGCGCTTGGCTGGTTAAGACTGCGTATCCACAACGCCGGACTTGTAGCCGCGGTTTTGTTGCCAGTGGAAAATAGCTGGTAAACCAGCAGGAAATCCTACTTTTGAGCCAGACGACCGAAACTCGGCGTCTGGTTCGTCACTTCAACTTTCAGCTTCGTGACATCAAAAACTTCCGGGGTAGATGCCATAACCGAAGAACAGCTGGTGGCGCGCCTGAGGGCCCGCGACGAAGCAGCCATGACTATCTTCTACGACAAGTACGGCACGGCCCTCTACGGCGTCATTGCCCGCATTGTGAAGAAGGAGGAAGTGGCCGAGGACGTGCTGCAGGAAAGCCTGGTGAAAATCTGGCACTCCTTTCTGAGCTACGATACCAGCAAAGGCCGCCTGTTTACCTGGGTGCTGAATATTTGCCGGAATCTGGCCATCGACAAAATCCGCTCCCGCCAGTACCGCGTAGGTACTCGCACACAACCGCTGGAAGACAGCGCGGCGCAATGGCAGGCCGCTCCGTCATCATTCAAGCCCGAGCATATCGGGCTGGAGGAAGTGACGCGTCAACTTAATCCGGAGCAAAAGCAGATCATCGACCTGCTGTATTTCGGCGGCTATACGCAAAGCGAAGTGGCAGAAGAACTCGAATTACCGCTCGGCACCGTGAAGACGCGGGCCCGGGCGGCCATCAAAGTACTCGCAAAACTGATTCGATAAGGCCGTGGACATTCAGCAATACATCGAATCCGGCATGTTGGAGCAGTACGTACTCGGTACGCTTACGGTTCGGGAACAACAGGAAGTTGAACAACTGGCCAACGAGTTTCCCGCCGTGCAGGCGGAAATTTCGCGCATCCAGCAGGATCTTGACGCCTACGCCGCAGCCCACGCCGCTACCCCGCCCGCCGGTATGCGCGAACGGGTACTAGCCGGCTGGCAGCAGGCCGTGCGCGCCTCGGAAGGCAACGGCCCGCTCGCCGCTCCACGTATGGTAGCCTCAGCGCCCGCGCCGCCCGTCGCGCCGGAAGCCGTGGTGCGCTCTATCGATTCGGCCCCGTCGTCGGGCCGGAAGTTTGGCTGGCTTGTAGCGGCAGCTGTGGCGTTACTCACGCTCAGCGCCCTCGGCAACTATCTGCTGTACAACCGGCTGAAGGAAACCGAAACCAACCTGCAGGTAGCCCAGACCGAGCAGACGCGCTACGCCGCCACCGAGCAGGCTGCCCTGAAAGAGCGGGATGAGCGCACCCGTCAGCTGGAAATCCTACGCAGTGAGCAGTTCCGGACCGTGGACCTGAAAGGCACACCCAAAGCCCCCGACGCCCTGGCCCGCGTGTACTATAATGCCGCCACCCGCGCCGTGTACGTTGATGTGCGCCACCTGCCCGCCTTGCCCAAAGGCAAGCAGTACCAGCTCTGGGCTATGGACAAAGGCCAGCCTGTGGATGCCGGGATTCTGACGGCCGCCGCCACCGCCGGCGACACCCTGCAGCAGATGAAGGACATTGCCAGTGCCCAGGCATTTGCCCTGACGGTGGAAAATGAAGGTGGCAGCCCCACGCCCACCTTAAGCACCCTGACGGTGATAGGCAACATCTAGGCTTGCCAAGCAGTTAAGAAAAGAGAGCGGACCACTTACCTGGGGCCCGCTCTCTTTTTTACTTGGCCATCGGGCTTGCAAACAGGGCGGCGGTGCCGTTATTGTGCGTCCTATTCTTCTCTCCCCACCGTGCACGGAACCATTTTCACCCTGCTTAAGCGCTACGTCCAGACCCAGTACGACCACAGCACCTGGCTGCGTCTGCTGGAAGCGTCGGGGCTCACGTCCGGCGACTTCGACCACAAAAGCGTGTACCCCGATGAGCAGATGTATGCGCTGGTGGGCAAAGCAGCGGAAATGACCGGGCTGCAGGCCAATGAGCTGCAAGAGAAGTTTGGGGAGTACCTCGTGCCCGACCTGATGTACATGTACCAGAAGCTGCTTCAACCGGAGTGGACGACGCTGGATATGATTGAGCACACGGAGGCCACCATGCACGCGCAGGTGCGGCGTGAGCACACCGAGAATGCGCCACCCGTGCTCAATGTCACCCGCATATCTTCCCACGAGCTGGTCATCGACTACGTATCGAAGCGGCGCATGGGGGCTTTGGCGGTGGGCATCGTGCGGGGCCTGGCCAGGTACTACGACGAAGCCGACCAGATTGAGGTAACGCCCACCACCAGCGAAGACGGCGAAGAAGTCCGCATCCGGGTGCGCCGTAAAAGGTAATGGGGTGACAGGTAACACGTAACATGTTTTCCTGTGGCCTCAGTACCTAATTTACCTGTCACCTGTCACCTGTCACCTGTCACCTGTCACCTTTTCACCTTTCACCACTTTCTTTCCTATGAGCACGTACTACAATCCCGCTGACCTGGCCAAATTTGGCAACATCACGGAGTGGCAGGCCGAAATGGGCAACAAGTTCTTCAGCTACTACGGCGAGGTATTCAAGGAAGGCGCCCTCTCGGAGCGCGAAAAAGCCCTGATTGCCCTGGCCGTAGCCCACGCCGTGCAGTGCCCGTACTGCATTGATGCCTACACCACCGACTCCCTGCAAAAAGGCGCCGACGAAGCCCAGATGATGGAAGCCGTGCACGTGGCCGCCGCCATCAAGGGCGGGGCGGTGCTGGTACACGGCGTGCAGATGATGAACAAAGCCAAAGAGCTGTCGATGTAAATGCGGGTGGCGCAAGCCCTGGCCATTGCTGATGTCGTTGTCTGACGTGTTTTTCAATTCTACCCGGCTACTGCCCGGCGCCCGGCAGTCCAGGCGGTGGGCAGCAGCGCTGCTTGTGGGGCTGGCCAGCTCACTCACCGCCTGCGGACAGTCAGCGCCCGGTTCTTCCCCTTCTATGTCGGCCTACGACCACATGCTCCGGCTGCTGTTCAAGCCCACGGTGCCCTACATTCAGTCGGGGGAGCTAGCCAGCCTGCTTCAGACCAAGCCTGAGGGCGTGCTGCTGCTCGATACGCGCGGAAGCGCCGAATACCGCGTAAGCCACTTGCCCGGGGCCCGGTTCGTGGAGTTCAACACCTTCCGGAAAACCGACCTGAGCGCCGTGCCCCGCACCCGGCCGGTAGTGGTCTACTGCTCGGTGGGCGCGCGGAGCGAGCAGGTAGGCGCGTGGCTGCGGGAGCAGGGCTTCCGGGACGTGCGCAACCTCTACGGCGGCTTGTTTCAGTGGGTGAACGACGGGCACGGCGTGGTAAATGCCCAGGGACCCACCGACCACGTACATCCGTACTCGGTGGTGTGGCGGCCCTGGCTTAAGCGCGGGATACCCACGTATGAGTAGCGTACCGGGCCACCTGCTGGTATTTGCGCGCTACCCCGAGCTGGGCAAAGTAAAAACGCGCCTGGCCGCCGACATCGGCCCGGCGGCGGCCCTGGCCGTGTACCGGGAGCTGCTGACCCACACCCGGGCCGTAGCCGCCCCGCTGCCGGTAACCAAAACCGTGTGGCTGGCCGCTCCCGGCCCCGCCGCCGACCTGACTGAGAGTTGGACCGGCTACGAACGGCAGCTACAGCCGCCCGGCGACCTGGGCGCCCGCATGCACGCGGCTTTCGCTCACGCCTTTGCCCAGGGGGCCGGACGCGTGCTCATCATCGGCACCGACTGCCCCGGTCTCACTACTGCGCATTTGCAGACGGCGCTGGATGCCCTGCGCACCCACGACGTGGTGCTGGGCCCGGCAGCTGATGGCGGCTACTACCTCTTGGGCCTGACCAAGCTGTACCCCGAACTGTTTGCCAACAAGCCCTGGAGTAGCGCCACCGTGCGGGCCGAAACCCTGCGCGACGCCGCTGGGCTCGGGCTGCGCGTACACCTGCTGCCGGAGCTGCACGACGTGGACACCGCCGCCGACCTGGCCCATTGGAAAAATCCGTTGGCCTGAAAATTCCGCCCTATGGTGCATGCTTTCCTGTTTTCGCGTTGTTTTACTGGCCAGGTTGTCTGCCTCGGGGTTCTGGGGCTCACGGCTGCCTGCACGCCGCAGCCTGAAACCAGCCAACCTGCGGCTGCGCTGCCCCCGCAGGTAACGCAGCATTTCGACGCCGGCTGGGCGCAGAATAAGTGGTGGGATGATGGCCTGGCCGAAGTAGCTACCTACGCGGCCGAGCGCACCATCTACCAGAAGCCGCGGCAGTTCGAGTACACGCTCATCACCGTGAAGGAGGACTTCAACCGGGAGTTCAACTCCAAAACCGACGACTACCAGCGGCCCGACCTGTTTCCGGTGATGAAGGTGAACCAGTTCTGCCGCATCCCCACCGACAACTACCCTTACCACTTCCTTACGTCCCTGTTTTTCCGGCGCGAGCAGCCTACCCAGCTGCACAAGCTCACTACTTCGTCGCAGGAGTGGTGCGGCACCACCTTCAAGGCCCTCACCGCCGAGGCTTCGGGGTATCAGCAAACCTACAACTCCTACTGGGACGGGCAGGGGGCCGGCACGCGCCACCTGCCCGGGGCTATGCTGTTTGAGGATGGGCTGCCGTACACGCTGCGCAGCCTGCGCTTTGCCCGGCAGCCCGCCTTCACAGTGCCCGTGTGTGAGCTGCAGCAAACCAGCAAAGCCGCCCCGCCGGTAGTCTATCAGGCTAAGGTAACGGTAACGCCCGCCGACCCCACCGAAACCCCGGAAGCCGCCTGGCAGGTGCAGGTACAGCTGGATAGTACCAAGCAAAACCGCTACTGGTTTGCCCGCCGGTACCCCCACGTGCTGCTGCGCCAAACCACCTGGGACGGCCGCAGCCTCACTCTCCGGCAGGTGCGCCGCTACGCTTACTGGCAGCACTAGTAGTGCAGCCTGGCTTAACAGGTGTAGAGAGGCTTATTTGAACCACATCGGCCCCGCCATGAGGGCAACTTCCCTAAGCCCGTTGCCCCTCGTTTCAACGACTAGCCTACACTTATGCGTCTCTACAATCGGCTCGGCCCATCAGGAGCAGCGACAAACGGCCGCCAGGGTTTTTCCAGCAGCAGCAACCCCAGCATTACCGTGTATTCCAGCGTGAGCAGCCAGGGGTTTTCGGTGTAGCGGCTGGTTTGGTAGGTGGCGTAGGAGAGCGTGACCAGTGCCCCCCATACCAACGCAAACCGGTGCCGGGTGAACACGCTCAGGGCCAGCAGCGGAGTCAGGTACCAGGGGTGCACCACTGTAGCCAGCAGGTAATACAGCGTAAGCACCAGCAGCAGCGTGCGGGGCAGTGCAACCCCGGTTAGCGGGGGCTTTTCGCGCCAGGCCAGCAGCAGGATGCCCAGCGCCCCCGCCCCCGCCAAAGCCGGCCCAATCAGCGCAATCTTGTTGTAGCCCCAGTACCAGTAGCCCAGGGCCCTAGCCAGGTAGTAGAAGCTGGCATTGAACTCGAAGGTGCGGAAGTAAAGTCCGAGGCTGCGCCCGATGTTCTGCAGCAGCTCAGTCGTGAGAAACGGGCTGAACAACGCCAGCACCGTGAAGCCGCATACGGCGCCGTAGGCTATAGCCCGCCGCCAGCCCAGCCGCCGCACCAGCAAAGGCAGGGCCACCAGCGGCAGCAGCTTGGTAGCCACCGCCACTCCCAATATTCCCGCCGACGCCTGCCACCGGCCCCGCAGCAGTAGGGCCCCGGCCCCCAGTAACAGGGTGATGACCAGCGCCTCAAAGTGAAGGCTTCCGGTCAGCTCGACTACTACCAGCGGGTGCAGCAGGTACCATAGGGCCTGGGTGCGGGGCAGGCGCAGCTGCCGCAGCAGCCAAAGTAGCAGGAGCGTGGTAGCTGCTTCTGCCGCCAGCACCAGCAGCCGCAGCACCAGCACAAAGCCTTGCTCTGAATCAGGAAACAGCCTGGCACCCAGGGCAAAGGCCCCTTGGCAAACCGGTGGGTACACGGAGTAGTAGTGCGGGGAGTTGAGCTGTGGGTACAGCTGCCGCAGCTGCGCGGCCAGGGCTGGTGGGAGGGAAGCTGCCGTTGAGGGAGCCACCAGCTCATCGGGGCGGAAGCGGAAAGGGTTGTAGCCGTTGGCCGTGAGCAGGCCGTCCCAGCGGAAGCGGTGGAAGTCGTCGGAGAGGGTGGGGGTAGCCGGCAGCCAGAGTAGCCGCAGCAGCAGAGCCGCGGCCAAACCCAGCCCCAGCGGCACCCGCGCCCAGAGCAAGGCCGCATACCCCGCAAAAGCCACGGCCAGCAGCCCCAGCAGCTGGCCGGTATGAGGGCGCGGAGTGGCGTAGGCCAGCCCCGCGTAGGCACCCGCGCTCAGCAGCAGGGCCGTGCCCACCCAAATTGTGCGCCGGGCGCTCATATGGGGCGGCGGTTGTGCTGCACCGAGTACCCGAATACCAGCCCGAAGCCCACCGCCAGCAGCAAGTGAAACGGCAGCAGCCCGAACTCCCGCAGATACGCGCCCGCGCCCAGCCCAAACAGAAAGTACCCGGCCAGCAAGCCTTCCAGCCAGGTGAGGGCATCGAGGGAGCCGGTGCGGTAGCGGCGCCGCAGCCAGCCGTCCTCGGCGTTTACCGCGCCCAACTTGGGCGTGCGGATAAAGGCCGACTGCCGCCCCAGCAGCCCCAGCAGCACCGCCTGCGCATTGTGCAAAGAAAAGCCCATTGAAACAGCCAGGAACAGGAGGAACCTCCCCGCGAAGCTCCCGCGGCCAACTCGTCCCGGGGTGCGCTGCCAGGCCGTGTAGTAGTAGTACGCCAGCGGCAGCAGCGTGAGCAGGAACACCGAGGCCAGGTTGAACACGGGCTGTAGCGCGGGCGTACGGTGCTTGATGAACACCAGCGGCACGCTCAATAAAGCCATGAGCAGAATCACCGTAAATACGCTGCTGTTCAGCAGGTGAAAGGTGGCGTGCAGCCGCGTGCTAATCGAGGCATCGGAGCGCCATACCCGGGCCAGGTGCTTACGAGCGGTTTCGGCGGCACCCTTGTTCCAGCGAAACTGCTGCGACTTCACAGCGTCCATGGCGGCGGGCAGCTCGGCGGGGGCCACCACCTGGGGCAGGTACTCGATGCGCCAGTTGCGCAGCTGGGCGCGGTAGCTCAGATCCAGGTCTTCGGTGAGTGTGTCCGGCTGCCAGCCGCCCGCATCCTCAATGCAGGTACGGCGCCACACGCCCCCGGTGCCGTTGAAGTTGAGAAAGTGCCCGCCGGCTGCGCGGCCCACCTGCTCCACCAGAAAATGGGCGTTCAGGGCAAACGCCTGCAGCCCGGTCAGCAGGGAAAAGCCTTCGTTGAGGTGTCCCCAGCGGGTTTGCACCACGCCTACTTTGGGCTGGGCGAAATAGGGGATAATGCGCTTCAGAAAATCCGGTGCGGGCACGAAGTCGGCGTCGAAGATGGCTATGAACTCGCCGTCGGTGAGGGTGAGGCCGTAAGCCAGGGCCCCGGCCTTGTAGCCGGCCCGACTGGGGCGCCGCACGTGGTCGATGCGCAGGCCCTGGGCGTGGTAGTGGGCCACGCGGGCCGCCGCCACCGCCACCGATTCGTCGGTGCCATCGTCCAGCACCTGCAGGTGCAGGCGGTCGGCCGGGTAGTCGAAGGCCGCCGCCGCGTCGATGAGGCGCTCCACCACGTACAGCTCGTTGTAGACGGGCAGCTGCACCGTTACGCGGGGCCACCGGGCAGGCGTAGCGGGCTCAGGAGGAAGGCCGGCGCGGTAGGCCCGGCGAGCCAGCCGGGTAAGGTGAAACTGCGAGAGGCTGAAGCCCAGCATGAAGAGCAGGCACGCGCCATACAGTATCACCAAAGCAATTTCCATTCGGTAGAGCAGGCAGTTTAAAAGGCGGTTGCCGGTATTGTAATTGAACTCATAGATGATTTAAAGTCAGATGGTAAGAATTGATTGGGTAAATGGATAGATCAGCAGGTTTGCAGCAGAGCGCAGCCTTTGCGAAGCTCAGACCAGCCGCGCTTCGAGAGCCTCAACTACGCCAGTAGCGGAAGATGGTCCAGAGGATTTTGTAGCCCGCGCCCAGCGTGCCCTTCACCGTGCCCGACACCTTGCTGGTGCCGATGCGGCGCCGGTAACGCACCGGCACCTCGGTGCTGCGCAGACCCAGGCGGGCGGCCTTCAGCTGCATTTCCACCGTCCAGCCGTAGGTCTGATCCTGCATCCCGATACGTTGCAGCGCCTCCCGGCGGATTGCCCGGAACGGCCCTAGGTCGGTGAACCGGGCCCCGTAGAGGCGGCGCAGCAGGGACGTGGCCAGCCAGTTGCCGAAGATCTGCTGGGGCAGCATCGAGCCGGCTTCGCGCTGGCCCAGGGCCCGGGAGCCAATCACCAGATCGGCCTCGCCGCGCAGAATGGGCGCCACCAGCCGGGGCATTTCCTCGGGATAGTCGGAGTAGTCACCATCCACGAACACGATGACGTCGGCCTGCTCCGCCACCGGGCGGGCAAAGCAGTGGGCCATGCCGGCCAGGCAGGCAAAGCCGTAGCCGGTGCGCGCTTCCCGCACCACGGTGGCCCCGGCGGCTTGGGCCACGGCCCCGGTGTCGTCGGTGGAGTTGTTATCCACCACCACTACCTCGCGCACCAGCCCGGCCGGAATTTCGGCCAGCACCCGGGCAATGGACTGCTGCTCGTTGTAGGCGGGAATGATGACGTCGATAACGGCCATGCGGGCGGAACGGAAAACCAGTGAAGCTGTAAAGATGCAGGACTATGCGCAACCTTTCGCGGGCCGGAGGGTTGAAAGCAGATTCTCCCAATACTTTCCTTCACCAGTACTATGCTCAACGTAGGCCAGCCCGCTCCCGACTTCACCTTGAAAACCACCGCCGGCGTTACTTTCCGTCTGCAGGAGCAGCGCGGCCGCGCTGTAGTGCTGTACTTTTACCCCAAAGACGACACGCCCGGCTGCACAGCGCAGGCCTGCTCGTTTCGCGACCAGTACCAGGATTTTCAGGACCTGGGCGCCGAGGTAGTGGGCATCAGCTCCGACTCCGAGGCCTCGCACCAGAAGTTCACCGAAAAGCACCGTCTGCCCTTCCCGCTGCTGGCCGACGAGGGCGGCCGGGTGCGCAAGCTCTACGAGGTGCCCCGCGCCCTGCTGGGCATCCTGCCCGGCCGCGTCACCTTCGTGATTGACAAGGAAGGCGTAGTTCAGTACATATTCAACTCCATGAACCGCGCCACCGACCACGTAAGCGAAGCCAAGCGCGTGCTGCAGGAGCTGCAAGGGGCCTAAACTCACTGGCGGCCTATATCTTTGCCCGGCCCCGGAACCACTCCGGGGCTAGATATTTCTACGGATCTTATTGGGGATGGGCGCTTTATTAACCGATTTGCTGCAACGCGCGCAACGCAGCCGCCGCATTGTGGCCCTGCAAACAGGCGGGGGCATGTTTCTGGGCTACGTGCTGAGCTTCAACCCTGAGCTGCTGGTGCTGCGTGCTATCACGCGTCAGGGTTTGCTCACGGGCGTACGCTCGATCAGCCTCAGTGAGGTAACGCAGGTGCATTTCGACGACAAGTACGTGCGCCTTATCGAGTTCAAGGAGCACAACCCCGAAGTGGTCTACGGCGTGGCGGCGGCTCCCGAAGGGCTGGACCAGCAGTACCTCACCATCCCGGCGCTGCTACAGCGTGCCCAGGAAGTGCGTCAGTTGGTACTGCTCGAAACTATGACCGACAATGACCTGTATGGCTACATCACGCGGGTGACGGAGGACGAGCTGCTGGTGGAAGTCTACACCCAGTATGGGGAAGCCGATGGCCACACGGTGCTCGACCTCGACTCCGTGCGCAACGTCGTCTGGAGCGACGAGGATACCCGCACGATTGAGCTGCTCCTCAAGCAACAGCGCCCAGCTTAAGGCCCCGGCGCGGACTTTTGCAGGAAATCTGCGTACGGAATGGCTATACCAAAGCTTTGGCCGCGCATGATTCGTTTCTTTTTGACTTTGCTCTGCAGCCTGCTAGTGCTGGCTTCCTTGGCTCAAACTGCCGCTACGCCCGCCGCGCTCAACGCCACGCTGGATGGCTACGCGTACCCTTTTCCGGTGCGCTACCTGCCGCTGAAGCTGGAAGGGAAGGCCGTGCGCATGGCCTACATGGACGTGGCTGCCACCGCGCAGGCCAATGGCCGCACAGTGGTGCTGCTGCACGGGAAGAACTTCTTCGGGGCGTACTGGCGCGAAACCATCAAGGCTTTGACGGCGGCCGGCTTCCGGGTGGTGGTGCCCGATCAGGTAGGCTTTGGCAAGTCCGATAAGCCGGACCTTCACTACTCTTTCCACCAGCTGGCCCAGAATACCCGCCGCCTGCTCGATACGCTGGGCGTGCGGCGGGCCGTGGTGGTGGGGCACAGTATGGGCGGGATGCTGGCTACGCGCTTTGCCCTCCTGTACCCAGAAGCCACCGAGAAGCTGGTGCTCGAAAACCCAATCGGGCTGGAAGACTACCGCGTGGGCGTGCCCTACCAGACCATTGCCCAGGCCGAAGCTACCGAGCTGAAAAGCATCGAGGCCAGCATCCGCAAGTACCACGCTACCTACTATCCCCACGGCTACCCCCAGGCCCACGACGAGTGGCTGCTGCCCCTGGCCGCCCAGACCCGCCACCCCGATTTTCCGCAGGTGGCCCGCGCCAATGCCCTCACCTTCGACATGATCTACCAGCAGCCGGTGAGCTACGAGTTCAGTTGGGTGCAGGTGCCCACGCTGCTCATCATCGGGCAGGACGACCGCACGGTGGTGGGCAAAGGCCTCATCAAAGACCCCAAAACGCTGGCTGCTATGGGCCAATACCCCGAGCTGGGCCGCCGCACCGCCTCGCGGATCAAACGCGCCAAGCTGGTACCGCTGCCGGGCGTGGGTCACATCCCGCACCTGGAGGCGCTGGCTAAGTTTCAGGCCGCGCTACGGGCGTTTTTGCGGGAGTGAGTTAATTGTGATTGTAGAAAAGCAGTGACGAGCGTTAGAGCGTGTTTGGGAATTCAAGCCCGATTGAGCGCCATGGTGATGTTGGCTAGCAGTAACCAAGTGACATGGCTAGCGGGGGTAAATTCGTAATCGACGACGACCCGGCGAAAGCAGGCCAGCCAGGCGAAGGTGCGCTCGACGACCCAGCGCCGGGCCAGTGGCACGAAGCCGCGCTGCGTGGGCGGCCGACTACTGATCTGCTGGACCAGGCCTAAGCTCAGCAGATGGCGCGCAAAGCGCCCGCGGTAGGCGGCATCGGTGAGCACCCGCTGCAGGCGCCGCGCCCACCAGGGGCGGTGCGGCAACAGGGCCAAAGCCCCGGTACTGTCATGGCGGTGGGCCGCGTGTACATGCGCAGCCCAGATGCGTCCGCCAGAATCGACTAGAACTTGGCGTTTGCGGCCGTTGATGAGCTTATGTGCGTCCAGGCCGCGGTGTTCGTAAATGCGCGGGGCCAGCTTCACGCTCTGGCTGTCCACGCAGGCCAGCGCCGGGGTGGGTTCGCGGCCGTGCGCGACCCGATCCAGGGCGTTGACGACCGTGTTGAGCTGCTGCCACAGGCCCAGACGTTGCCAGCGGTAGAAGTAATAGTAGACCGCTGTCCAGGGCGGAAACTGGCGTGGCAGTGCCCGCCATTGGCAGCCCGTGCGGCACACATAGAGCAAGGCGTTGAACACGTGGCGCAAGCACAAGCGCCGTCGCCGGTGCACGGGCAGTAGCAACTCAATAACTTGCCACTGCGAGTCAGTAAGGGGTTGATAGCACTCAACCATAAGCAGGAAGGAGCCTTGGAACTCCCCCGGCAACTTACTGACTCGTTTCTGTTTACTGCCCTACCCAATTCCCAAACACGCTCTTATAGTGGAGTGAGATGCCATTGTATTATCCGCATATGTAGCTGGTTTTTCCTGCAAGTATCTATCTTGACAACAGAACAGTAGATTCTAGAGCCTAGATTATGCAGACCGTGAAAGGGGATTTGATTCAGAAAGCCTGCGCCGGAGAATTTGATGTGATTGTACATGGCTGTAACTGCTTTTGCACAATGGGGGCAGGTATTGCAAAGACAATCAAGCAGGTGTTCCCCGTTGCGTATCAAGCCGACTTGGCAACTAATTCGGGCGACGAAACCAAACTTGGTACTTACTCTGCTGCTCAGGTGAAGGTCAACGATAAATATCTGGTAATCATCAATGCCTATACTCAATATCAGTGGCGAGGCACGGGTATTAATGCGAACTATGACGCCATTCGGCAGATATTTCGGTTAATCAAGCAAGACTATGCAGGTAAGCGTATCGGGTATCCTGCAATTGGAGCAGGATTGGCAGGTGGTGACTGGTCAATTATTGCTGGCATTATCAATGAAGAGCTTGCCGGCGAGAACCATGTTTTCGTGCAATGGCAGAAGTAAGCTATAACAGGCCCTATAAGTACAAACTCACCTCTCTTCAGAGTCGCTGATTTATAAAATGTACTGTGAAGGCTTGATCATAATGTTTGTCTGCTTGAATAAGTAGCTGTTTCTTAACTACCCCAATATCCGCAGGCTTTCCGCCGAAATCAACGGCGAGGCTTGGTACCGCCCATCACGCGGGCCGTTTTCCAGGTTGAGCACGCCGCGGGGGCAGGCCGTGCTGCACAGGCCGCAGCCCACGCACGCGGCCCGGATGATGGGCTCCCCGCGCTGGGCGTACTGCTTTACGTCGATGCCCATTTCGCACACGTTGGAGCAGTTGCCGCAGCTGATGCACTGCCCGCCGTTGGTGCTGATCCGGAAGCGGGAAAAGTGCTTCTGCAGCAGCCCCAGGTAGGCCGCCATTGGGCAGCCGAAGCGGCACCACACCCGGTTGCCTAGGATAGGGTAGAAGCCCACCCCGATAACACCCGAGAAGATAGAGCCGATAAAGAACCCGTAGACTTTGCTTAGGCCCTCCACCGGGCTCAGCCCGTCCACCAGCGGCAGCCCCGAGCTGTGCGGAGTAGTGAACCAACCCGGCAGCACACCCGCCGCGCCCAGCCACAGCAGCGCCGTCACCAGCAGGATAAAGCCCAGAATGGGGTAGATAAGGCGCACTTCCCAGCGCCAGGCCGCCCGGCTTTTGTCGGAGAGGTGACGGTACGGGTCGCCGGCGGTTTCGGCCAGGCCCCCGCAGCCGCACACCCAGGAGCAGTACCAGCGCTTGCCGAAGAAGTACGTGAGTACGGGCGTGGCTACCAGTGACATCACCGCGCCCCAGAACACCATAAACACGCCCAGGGCCTGCCCGTCGCGCACGAGGTAGTCCACGGTGCCGGGGAAGAGGTAGTCGTACTTAAGGGGCCAGAAGTAGCTGAAGTAGAACTCCGGCTTCTGGAGAGCCAGCAGCAGCCCCGGCAGCAGCCAGGCAAAGCCAAGTTGGAAAAACACCACCGATACCGTGCGCACCCGCTGGTAGGGTGAGTGACGGTACTTGTACAGGGCCCGGCCGCCCATCAGCAGCACGGCCAGCGTATAGAAGGTTCCGTACAGAAACCACTGGTCGGCCGGCTTGTGGCGCAAAGCGTAGCTCAGGCCATCGAGCGGACGGATAAGGTTTTCCAGGTACTGCGGCCACCAGTACAGCACCACGTAGAAGCCCGTGAGCACCAGGCCCGTCACCCAGGCCACCGCGCCCCGGGACGTGCTGGCACGTGCCCACAGGTTGTTGTGCCGCACGCCAGCCGGGCCCTGACCGAACTTATACCGGCTCCAGCCCAACGTGCCCGCACTCAGCGCCCCCAGCCCCAGCCAGAACGCCGACCCGCGCAGCCCTTCCGGGGCCGCTGCCGCTACCAGCAACGCCAGCAGCCCCAGCGCTACAGCCGCTAGCCAGCCCCGCTCTGCCGGTGAAGTGTCGGGAACGGGTTGAGCTAGGGGTTGGTCAGAGAAGATAGGGAGGGTCGTCATGGGTTTACTCAGGGTGGCTTTATTTCAGAACGTCATGCCAGGCAGAGCGAAGCATAATGGGCCAGAGGGCTCAGGCGAGCAATAAGCCATTCAACCGCCTAATGGTGATGGTGGCCGCCGGGCTTGCTGGTGAAGTTGCTGATGGTACCCAGCACGAAAAGCGCGGCCCAGCATACGTAGAGCCAGTGAAAGCCATCCGGGCGGGGGTGGTGCATCAGGGCCAGGATAAGCTGGGCACCGAGGCTCATGACCACGCCTACCAGGGCAATAAACTGCCAGGCGTTGAAGGCGGTAGGGTGGTAGAGCTTGCGGAGGTCGGGTTTGTCGGGCATAGGAAAGGTTATACGGAAAGCAGGCGGGCCAGCAGGCCCTTGCGGCGGCGCAGCACCAGCGGGGGCTGCTCGGGGTGCTGTTGGTTGAAGGCAGCCAGTATAGCGGCCTCATACTGCGGAAAGAGTTCCGGGTCGAAGTTAGCCGCACCCAGGCGCTCCAGGGCGTGCCGCACCGACGCGCCCTGGAGCAGCCACCCGTCGCACACCTCGTGGCGCAGGCGCAGGCCCAGGGCGTTCAGGCCAAGCAACGTCAGGTTGTCGTCGAGGCGGTAGTGCAGGCGCAGGCCCAGGGCCCGGGTGGGGTGCTGCCACCAGAAGCTGGCCTGCCCGGCCTCGGGGCGGGCGGGCACCTGGCCGTAGGTCTGGTATTCGAGGTCGAAGAACTTGGCGGAGTTAAACCAGGGGCCGCGCCGGTAGGGGGGTGGGCTGCCCGCAGATGGTGTGCGCCACGGTTTCGCCCTGCATGCGGCCGGTGTACCAGAGGGGCTCAATGGCTGCCTCGCCGGGCGGGGGCTGGCGGCGCTGGGCGCAGTCACCGGCCGCGTAGATGCCCGGCACGGAGGTTTGCAGCAGCTCATCCACCAGAATGCCCCGGTCGGTTTCAATGCCTGTGCCAGTCGCCAGCCCAATATTGGGCTGCACGCCCGTGGCAATGCCTACCCACTGCGCGGGCAGCTCCTGGCCGGCCGAAGTACGCACGGCCCGCACCCGACCCGCGCCGTCGCCCAGGATTTCGGCTAGCTCGGTGCCGTAGTGCACCTGCACGCCGTGGCGTCGCAGCTCGGCATCTACCAGGGCGGCTTCCTTGGCGGGCAGCACCGAGCCCCAGTAGTGAGCATCGCGCACCAGCAGGGTAACGGCTATGCGGCGGGCGCGCAGCATCTCGGCCAGCTCCACCCCTATGAGGCCACCGCCGACTACCACGGCCTGCTGCACCCCTGGGGTACTGGCGGCCATCAGCTCCACGTCGGCTTTCGAGACGAGGCCCTGCACGCCCCGCAGGTGCTGGCCGGGCCAGCCATGGTAACGGGTGGTGGCGCCGGTAGCCAGCAGCAGCGCGTCGTAGGAAAGGGGCGGGCCGGCCGCCAGGTGCACCTGCTGCTGGTTGGCGTCAATGGTGGTGGCGTGGTCGTGGATGAGCTCCAGGCGGTTTTCAGTCCAGTACCAGTCTTCGAAGGGCTTCACATCGGGCCAGCGCATATGGCCCATGTAGAGGTACATGAGGGCCGGGCGCGAGAAGTGGTGCGGGCTTTCGGATGAAACCAGCGTGATGCGGGCCCCGGGCTGGAGCCGCCGCGCCGTTTGGGCGCACGTTACGCCCGCAATGCCGTTGCCGATGATGACCAGGTGCATAAAGCGCGGAGAGAAAAGCCGGGAAGGGCGGAAAAACGAAGAAAAGGCCGGCTACCGGCAAAGGTCGGCAGAAATGTACCGTTGCCCCAGCCATACGCAAACCAGGCCGGGGGCGGATGGTTCCGGCGGCGCCAACCATGCCGCGCCGCCCGCGTAGGAAGAGGCAGTACCCTTCACCCTGAAAAACCGACGACTATGGCAACGCCCACCAACCAGAACGAGAACGTGCCCGCCTCCGCAAACAAAGCCGCCCACAACGAGCAGCTGGAAAAAGAGCGCGAGTTCAAGGAAGACCAGAGCAACGAAAAGCAGTCGAGTGACCCCTCGGCCCAGCGCAACATCGGGGCCAACGGCTACGACCAGCGCAACAATCAGAAAGATCAGTTGGAAAACCTGCACATCGGCGGCAGTGAAACCACCCCCCAGGGTGGCAACGACCACGGCTCAGCCCCGGTGAGCGAGCAAAACCAGGGCCCCGGCTTTGGGGTGGAAGGCAGCAATGAGATGGGCAGCTCCATCCGAACCCGCGACCAGGATTTTGGCGAAGCAGCCCCCTCGGGCCCGGCCAAGCCCGCCCACGACTAAGCCCTGGCCGCGTGACCTGCCCGGCCCCTGCGCCCAACCAGCCCCGCTCAGCACACTGAGCGGGGCTTTTTGTATTTCCGGGTGAGATGATGCCCGGCTAGCCGCTCCAAAAGATGCCTCCCACCGTGAAGAGTAGCACAATAGACTGAAGCGGGAAAACAGCCGATTGAAAAAAAATTAGGATTATCACCCGCAGACAAAATATATTTAGCAACTGAAATTTGCCGGGTCGGCCTGTCGTCCCGGGAATACACTGCTTCGTGCTAACTAACCTTTTTCTAATCCACCCCAAAACCTCTTGCTACTGCGTATGAGCCAGAACCCTTACGAAAACGATAACACTGCCTGGGAAGAGGAAGAGCGGGCCCTGTCTGCGGGCAACACGCGCCTTGGCCTGATTGTGGGCGCGGTGCTGCTGCTGGCCGGCCTGGGCATTGCCTTCGCCCCCGGCACCACCAAGAAAGCCGATGGTACGTCTACCTCTTTCGCCGGCGCCGTGCTGCTCGACGGGGAAGCCAGCGTAACGGGCTCCGCCGAGAAGCCGGCTGAAGCCGTCGCTACGACCGAAGAAGCCGACGAGGCCGACCCCGCCGTGAAAACCACCAAAACCACGACGACCGCCAAAACCGCTGCTCCGGCCGTGGCCACGGCCGCTACGGTAGCCGCCCCTGCTACCGAAGCTGCTCCCGCGGCCGCCGTGGTGGAGGAAGCCCCCGTGGTAGCTGCTGCACCGGCTCCAGCCGTGGAGGAAGCCCCTGCTACGACCAACCTGAAAGGCCGCGTGCTGGATGAGAACGGGCAACCCATGGCTGGGGCCACCGTGTTCCTGAACGGCTCGAAGAAAATTGCCAGCACCGATGCCAACGGCAACTACACCATTGATGTGCCGGTAGGCGAAAACACGCTCACCTACGGCTACGGCGGCTACAACGACCAGGTAACCCGCGCCCGCACCGGACAGGCCGTAAACGTGACGCTGCTGCCCAAGGACGGCGCCAAGCGCCGCCGCCGGTAGGGCCTCACCCCCCGGCCCCCTCTCCCGCGGAGAAGGGGAGCCAGGCGCCCGGCCTACGCGGCTACTGCGGCTCACGCCTTCGTAGCCGCTACCGTTCAGCCCAACTACTCCATATCTTCCTAAATGAACAATGCCCCGGCCTATCAGCCGGGGCATTGTTGTATGCAGGAGTAGCGAAGTCCGTGTACTACAGGCTAGCAGGGGCGGTAGCGGCTACGAAGGCGTGAACCGCAGTAGCCGCGTAGGCCGGGCGCCTGGCTCCTCCTCTCCGCGGGAGAGGGGGGCGGGGGGTGAGGCTACGCGGCCGGGGTGGCACCCAGGCGGCTGCGGAAGATGAAGTACACCGGCACGCCCAGGGCTACCAGCAGCAGGCCGTAGCGGGAGTACTCGGCTGTATCGGGGGCAATGAGCAGGATGATGCAGAACAGCGAAGCCAGCACGATGTAGATGCCCGGCACCAGCGGGTAGCCCCAGGCGCGGTAGGGGCGCGGGGCCTCGGGCCGGGTGCGGCGCAGCACGAAAATGCCGATGATGGTGACTACGTAAAACAGAATCACCGAGAACATAACGTAGTTGAGCAGCTGCCCGTAGGAGCCGCTCAAACACAGTAGACTAGCCCACAGGCACTGCACCCACAGGGCGCGGGCCGGCACACCGGCCGCGTTCAACCGGGCCAGGCCGGAGAAGAACAGGCCATCCTTGGCCATGGCGTAGTAGGCGCGGGCCCCGCTCAGGATGATGCCATTGTTGGCCCCGAAGGTACTGAGCATGATGAGCACGGCCATAACGATGGCGCCGGCCGGCCCCAGCACCTGCTCGGCAATGGCGGTGGCTACCCGGTCGTCGGTGGCGTACTGGATGCCGCGGCCGGCCAGGGTGGTGGCCTCGGGAGAGCCAACCAGGGGCAGCGCCAGCAGGTACACCACATTGACGAGGATGTAGAGGACCGTGACGATGCCCGTGCCGATGGCCATGCTGCGCACCAGCGTCCGCTCGGGGTTCACGATTTCCTCGCCCGCGAAGCCGATGTTGTTCCAGGAGTCGGAGGAGAAGAGGGAGCCGGTCATGGCCATGCCGATGGCGAAAACCAGGCCCGACAGGTTCAGGGGCAGGGGTGAAGCCGATACGCCGGGGGCCGGGTAGCGGGTGGCCGTCCACAGATCGGCAAAGTTGGCCTGCACGGCTTCGGCGTTCATGCCCAGCACCAGCCCGCCGATGATGAGCAAAGCCAGGGCTACCAGCTTGGTGGAGCCCAGCACGTTCTGAATGAGCTTACCGGTGCGCACGCCCTGGGCGTTGAGGGCCGTAATGGCTATAATCAGGATAATGGCCAGGAGCTGCACGCTGCTGAAATCAAACGGCCCGAGGCTGAACAGCACGTTCTTCACCGAAAACCAGGGCACCAGCACGCCGGTAAACTTGGCGAAGGCCACGGCCACGGCGGCAATGACGCCGGTCTGAATCACGAGAAACAGCGTCCAGCCGTAGAGGAAGGCGGTGAGGCGGCCAAAGGCTTCGCGCAGGTACACGTACTGCCCGCCCACCTTGGGGAACATGGAAGCCAGCTCCCCGTAGCTTACGGCCCCGGCCAGGGTGATAACGCCCGTGAGCAGCCACACCACCAGCAGCCAGCCGCTGCTGCCCACCTGCCGGGCAATATCGGCCGATACGATAAAAATACCGGAGCCAATCATGCTCCCGGTCACAATCATGATGGCGTCAAAGAGGGTAATGGCGCGCTGAAAGTGGCCTTGCTGTTCTTCGGGCATAGAGGAGGAGGGTAAAGTTTGGCGGAAGATAGGAATTGATGGGTGGATATGGTGAGGGAGCCGCGTGGGCAGCTCGTCATGCAGCGCGCAGCACCTCGCGGGCTGATGGTCGGATTACTGCTGCAACGTCTGCACGCGAGATGCTGCGCGCTGCATGACCGCCTCTTCCCAACAACGTTTGCATGCGAGATGCTTCATCCCTGGCTTGATGCGCCACATGCGCCGCATGACAGCCCAAGGCATCAAAAAAATATATAGAATCTTCGCAATACTGCATAAAAACAGGGCGTTAAGGGCTCAGTTTCACCCTTAACCCTTTTCCATTATGGCACGCGTTAAGAACAACATTATCACCCAGGGCCTGAGCGGCACCATCGGGGGCACGCTGGTATTCCGGCAGGTGGGCGACCGAACCATTGTGTCGGCGGCGCCGCGCGAAACGGACAAGGCCCCCACAACCAAGCAGCTGGCCCAGCGCGAGCAGTTTCAGCAGGCGGCGCTATATGCTAAGGCGCAACTGGCAGATCCGGCCAGCAAGGCTGAGTATGAGGCCGCCCGCGACGAAGACGGTGGCACTGCTTACACTATTGCCGTAGCCGACTTTATGCAGGCTCCCGACATTCACGAAATCGACCTAACCTATTACACCGGCAAAATCGGCGATACGCTGCGGGTGCGCGTGACGGACGACTTCCGGGTGCAGGCCGTGACGGTGCGCATCGAGAACGGCGACGGCACGCTGGTGGAAGAAGGTGCTGCTGTGCCTAATGCCAACGGCCTGGACTGGACCTTCACCGCCAAGAAAGCCAACGCCTCTCTGGTCGGCGACAAAATCACTATCCGGGCTACCGATAAGCCCGGCAACCTGAACACCACTACCCGCACGCTCTAACGGACCTTGCCGGTAGAGTGCAATTTGGAGATGCTGTTCGGGTAAGGCAAAGCGGCCTGTTTGACCGAAGGCACACCGAACCCACTTCGAACCTACCCCGAGCGGGGAGCACCGGAAAAATACAAACAGCCGCCCTGGGGTTCCGGGGCGGCTGTTTTGCTTGGAGCGTGTTTGGGGAAGCGTCATGCTGAGCTTGTCGAAGCATCTCTACCGCTTCGTTGCAGTAGTAAACCAACGAAGCGGTAGAGATGCTTCGACAAGCTCAGCATGACGTTCTATTAGTGGGGTACACTACACCGCGTAGCCTTCCTCGGGGTGGCGGATGCGGTTGAGAGGGCCAGGGAAGGCTACTCTACTGCCAGGCGGGCAGCGTACTGCTGGCCTTGCTTATCCGTGGCGCGGAGCGTGTAGAGGCCCGGCGCCAGGCCCAGTACCGATACCTGGGCAGCAACCGAAACCGTGGTTTCGCGGGCTATCCGGCCCAGCGCGTCGAGCAGCTGCACACGGGTGCCGGTGGGCAGGCCGGGCAGGCGTACCTGGTCGGTGGCGGGGTTGGGGTACAGCCCCTGCGGCAAGGGCCGGGCCGGCTGGGTAGGTAGGGCAGCGAAAGCAGTAGCTCCTAGTTCGGCCATAAAGCCTACATAATCTCCCTGGATACGGTCGAAATCCGGCCCGAACGAGAGGTAATAACATGCATGGCCGTATACGCGCAGGCGGCCCTGCGCCGATGCACTCACCCGCATGCCCCAGTCCTGCCCGGGGCCGCCGGCCTGCTGCACCCAGCGCATCTGCCCCTGCGGAGAGTAGGCCGCTACCAGTACATCCTTGTTGCCGGCGGAGGAAAGCGTAGCCGACCCAATGCGGGCCTGGTTGCTGAAGGCACCGGTAACGTACGAATTGCCGCCCGCATCAACGTATAAGCCATAAAGCATGTCGTCTTCGGGGCTGACGACGGCCTGCACCCACTGCTCAGTGCCCTGGGGCGAGTACTTGACCAGGAAGCCGTCGTTGTCGCCGGCGCCCGTGACGGTGGTGGAGGCAAAGCGCAGCGACTCCCTGAACGTGCCGGTAATGTACAGATTGCCGGCCGCGTCGGTAGCGGCCTGCCCCAGGAAACTATAGTTGGCGCCGCCAAACGAGCGGACCCATTCCAGCTGGCCGGCGGCATTGTAGCGGGTCACCAGTATCTGAACGCTTTTGGGCGCTGGCAATGCCTTGCCCGTTTCGAACGACGGGGCCATGAGGTAGTTGGTGACCAAGTACTGGCCGCCATCGGGGGCATTCAGCAGCTGGGGGAAATAGATGACGCCGGCGCCGGTAGCGCAGTCGGAGTAAAAGACGTTCCGCAGGGTCTGCACGGCACCCGTGGCGGCTGAGAGACTGACCGAAAACGTGGTGTTGGGCGTCGCAACGGTCGTGGCGGGAACCAGCTGCCGGCCCCCGAAGCTGATTCCATCAAGAGAGCTGTACCCGCCGGTTACGAACACGTTGCCCGCAGCATCCAGACTCACAGATTCCCCCATGATAGAGGGAGGGCAGTTGACAGGGTACGTGGGGGGAGTGTCGCTCTGCCGGGCCCAGCTAAGGGTGCCCTGCGCGTCGTAGCGGGCCACGAAGGCCTTTTCGCCGGGGTAGGAGCCCGCGTCCAGCGTCTGGCCCTTGTCCAGCTCGATGGCGTGCTGAAAGGAGCCCGTCACGTAGACGTTGCCCGCCGCATCCACGGCCACGCCATTGGCACGGTCGGTGCCGGCCGAGCCGAACTGGTGCACCCAGGCCAGAGCACCCGTAGGCGTATACTTGGCCAGGTAGCCATCCCAGCCGCCCTTGGTACTGAGCATGGTGGAATTGCCCGTGGAGGAATAGCCTAAGGAGACCTGGCTGCCGAAGAGGCCGACCTCATACACGTTGCCGTCGGCGTCCATTATGCGCGTGTCGGTGGCGCCCATCGGCACGCCGGTTGCGTAGGCACTAGCCCAGGCCGGCGCGGTTTGGGCCCCGGAGCGGTGGCCGGCAAACAGCCCGGCCAGCAGCAATACGATGATGGTCCGTAAGCGAGAAGTAGCGGGTCTGGGCATAGATTGAGGGTCGGGTTAGAAAGAAGAAGTTGGCTACAAGCTGTAAGCCCCGTCGGCCGTTTGCCGCACCAGGCTCAGGGCGGCCAGGGTAGCCAGCAGGGGCTGCACCTTCTCGGCTTTGAGGCGCCTGAAGCGGGCGGCTACCTGGGCCGTGGTGAGCGGCTGGCCGGCGTGCTGCAGGGTGTCGCGCAGGGCCTGCATCTGCTGGGCCAGCTCGGCGGGCCAGGGCTGGGGGGCGTTTCCCTCCGGTGAAGTGGCTGACCGGGCTGGGTCGGGATTGGTTGCATTTGGCAATGAAAGTTTTGTCTGCTCAATGCCCGGGGCCTGGTAGGCGGGGCGCAGGTAGCGGACGGTGCCGGCGGCTTCCTCGGCGGCGCGCTCGTGGTTGAGGCGGACGAGGCGCTGGAGGATGTCGGCGTCGGGGAGGGCGGCGGGCCAGTGGTAGGCTTCGGCTACGGCGGCGTCGAGCTGCTGGTGCAGGCTGAGGACCACGGAGGCGAGGCCCTGCTGGTTCACGGTCTGGTCTTTGGCCGACAAGGGCTGGGCGGCGCGCAGCTTCTCCACCACGTTGTAGAGGTCGGTGAGGGTGAGGCTGGGATGCAGGGCCTGCTGGCGCTTGCGGTGGGCGTCGAGCTGTTCGGCCAGCTCGCGGATGCGGGCTTGCTGCGTGGGCGTGGCGGCGGGGAAGGGGAATGGGTCGAATGTTCGCGAATTATTATAACGAGGGTCGTTTCCAACTCCCATTCTACCTCCCGCTGCTAAGGCCCAAGTAATATGGATATTGCTTGACAAGACACCTAAAACAAAAGCATCATCAGAAGCAATTGCTACCAGTCCATCATCAGGAAGCACCGACGCGTCCACAAACACAAAGAATCGGTGTTTAGCTACATAAACAGTGGCAATGTACCGCGTTGTCAAATTCGCTAATGCAGGTCTGAAATCCACCCTTCCTCTTGCGTGAAGCCACCAGTTCGTTCTGATTGTCTTGTCGTTGTTAACGTCTCTTTCAGGCTTCACATTTTCTAAAATGTGCTGATAAACCTTGGGGAAACGGGTCACAACTTCTCCCTCTGTTAAACCGAGGAGGTCTATAATCATAACATCTCTAGAACGAGACGTTAAATCCTTGCCATTTCTGTATGGGCGGATATGACTTTCGATGCCTCGTACTTCTCCTAAGCCAAGTGTTGCAGCTTTTTCAGGAGTTACCACAAATCCCATTCCCAGAGGGATTACACCTCTGCTACTAATGCCTATGTTAGCTTTCAGACCTAGCGCACTTGTGGAATCTGCCCCACTTGAAAGGTCAGAGTTTATTATTCCTGGCAACTCAACCAAGCTGACATCATGTGCTTCTTCGTCATCCACTACCGTTTCACTCGTAACTAAAGCTAGTGTTCCCGGAGCCGTGCTAGGTTGAGCTACTGTCATCGCAACACGAACTGCCGCTCCTGCTGCGGCATCAACCCAAGGGTGGTCAGGAATTGCGTAGAATAGTGAAATGGGGTTACTCTCAGCTTCCATGTGACGCTGCATGACCTTTCGATTGAAGGTCTGAGTAATTGAGTTGGTAGTAATGAATCCGAACCGTTCCGTCTTACCGCTTCTTAAAGCTTCGGCGGCATTATCCCACCAATACATTACCATGTCCGCTGATTCAGGAACGCGCTTCGCATATGCTTTACGCAAAGCATTGGTGTAGCCAGAGCCTAGCAAGTCCTTCATGCGCTTATTTCCTATGAATGGCGGATTGCCTACGATAAAGTCGGCTTCGGGCCACTCAGCGGTGGTGGGATTGGGATAATCGAACTCCGGCTTTTGAGCCGATTCATCAGGCACTTCAATGCCTGTAGCTGGGTGAATCTTCATAGTCACTCCGTCCCAGCGGGTCACGGGCTGGCCGTGGGCGTCGAGGCGGGGCGTGGGCGCGTCGTGGCGCAGGGCGGCGTCCTGCTGGCGGATGTTCTGGTACTCGTCGAGCAGGGGCTCGGCCAGCTGGGTGATGCCGTGGGTGCGCAGGTGCCACTGCAGGTAGCCGATGCGCAGCACCACGTCGGCAATGGCGGCGGCGCGCGGGTTCAGCTCCAGGCCCAGCAGCTGCCGCGGGCTCACGGTGGTGCCCCCGCCGAGGTCGAGCAGGCCGGTTTGCCCGAAGGCGTTGATGGCGGCCAGCACCTCGCCTTCGAGGCGCTTGAGGTGCTCCAGGGTGACGTAGAGGAAGTTGCCGGAGCCGCAGGCGGGGTCCAGGATGCGCAACGAGGTGAGGCGGGTGAGGAAGCGCACCAGCTCCTGGCGGGCGTCCTTGGGCTGGCCTTCGTCGAGGCGGCGGGCACTGGCGGCCTGGGCGGCCGTCCACTCCCGGCGCAGGGGTTCGAGCACGGTGGGCAGCACGAGGCGCTCCACGTAGCGGCGCGGGGTGTAGTGGGCGCCCAGGCTGTGGCGCTCCTTGGGGTCGAGGGCCCGCTCCAGGAGGGTGCCGAAGATGGCGGGCTCTACCTCGGTCCAGTCGGCTTCGGCGGCTTTGAGCAGCAGGGCCATCTGGTCGGGGGTGAGGGGCAGGGCGGTGGCGTCGTGGAAGAGCTTGCCGTTGAAGCGGCGCAGGCGGGCCTTGAGGTCGGGGGAGAAGCCGCCGGTGTCCATGGTGCGCCAGAGGCCGGTGAGGGCCTCGGGCAGAAACTCGCGCATCTCGGGGGTGGAGTAGGTGCGCAGCATGCCGGTGAAGGAGGTCTTGGGAATCAGCCCCACGTCCTCGGCAAACATCGTGAACAGGCAGCGCATCAGGAACTGGGCCACCACCTCGGGGGCGTGCCCGGCCCGCTCCAGCTGCGCCGACACGCCGGCCAGGTAGCCGGCCAGCTCCCGCGTCACGCGGGCGGCGCGGCGGCTGGGGTCCAGCTCCCGGGGCTCCAGCCAGATGCCGCGCAGCAGGGTGCGGGTGCCTTCGTCGGCCAGCGCCGACAGCGGCAGGCGGAAGCGGGCCTGGTCGGGGAAGGGCACGAAGGAGTCGCCGACGCCGGCGAAGTTGGAGTACACATCGATGCAGTAGCCCACGTCCACGACCAGCACGAACAGGGGCCGGGGCTCGTCGGGGGGCAGGGCGCGCACGTAGCCCAGGGCCTGCTGGCGGGCGGCCTGCATCATCTGCTCCCACTTCACGGAGCCGCGCAGGGCGTGGCCCTTGCGGCGCTTCTCGGCGGTGAGGCCCAGCTCGGCGCGGTCGGCCTTCTCGGCCTTTTGGAGGGAGTCGGGGGAGTCGGTGCCCTGCTTGGTTTCCAGGATAAAGCAGCCGCGCTTGTAGAGGTCGATGCGGCCGGTGCTTTTTTTGGGGCCGTCGTGGAAGGTGACGGCGCGCTCCAGCACGTACTGGTCCTGGGTGGGGGAGTCGGTGGTGGGGTCGGGCTTGGGGACCTGAAGTAAGTCGCAGAGGTCTTGCAGGAAGAGGCCGTAGTTGGCACGCTCGGCGCCGCCGGATTTCTGCCAGCGGGCGGCGAAGTCGGGGTAAGTCAAGGGTTAATTAGTAATGAGGAATTAGTAATTAAGAATTGGGGATGGAAGATAGGGGGAAATGGGGGAGATTGTGCCTGAATTTGTGGGCCCGATAGCCTCACCCCCGGCCCCTCTCCCGTGGAGAGGGGAGCCTGACGCGCTGCCCTGCGCAGCTTCTTCGGCTCGCGCCTGCGCAGCCGCTACCAACTGATGGTAGTGCATCTATGCATCAATACGACAAGACCTCGGCTGGTAAGCCGAGGTCTTGTTTCGTCAGGCTCCCCTCTCTACGGGAGAGGGGCCGGGGGTGAGGCTATCGGGGCCGGGGGTGAGGCCACTCGCATACGTACCAAACAGCCGGTCCCAGAGGGAGGTATAGAAGCCGAAGTTGTGGGTGTCGTGCTGGTGGTGCTGGAAGTGGAAGCCGGAGGAGCCCAGGTGCTTGAGCAGGGGGTGGCGGGCCCAGGACGCCGGAAACGGCTCGACGCCGCAGTGGCCCAGCACCCCAAACAGCACGTTCACGGTGAGGTAGGCCACAATGGCGGCAAAACTAGCGGGGTACACATACATCAGCAGCAGCCAGAGCCCGCCGAAGCCCACCGTTTCGATGGGGTGCAGCACAAACAAATCAAGGGGCTGGGGGCTGGTGTAGTGGTGGTGCAGGCCGTGCACCCAGCGGTAGAGCACGGTGTGGTGAATGAGGTAGTGGAACACGTACATCAGCAGGTCCATGCCCAGGAACAGTACCAGGAAATCGAGCAGCACGCGGTAGGAAACATCCGTCCGGATCTGGATAAGGCCCTGCTGCCACAGCCAGAAGCCCGCGTAGGTAATGCCGGTGTTGAGGAGCAGGGTGCAGAAAGCCAGCCCGATTTCCGGGCGCGTCACCGGGTGGTAGAGGGGTCCCAACGCCCGGCCCTTGCCAAACAGCCATTGGAGCAGGTACCCAAAACCCACGGCCAGTAGCAGCACCACCAGGTTCTCAACCAGAAACAGGAGCAGCGCGACCTGCCAGGGCAGGGCTTTCAGGGAATCGAGCAGGAGCATAGGGTAGAGCCGGCAGTAGGTTGCGCAAAGGCGAAAGATAGCCGTTCTGGCAGCTTACGGCTGAGCGAATCTGCGCCTCAGATAAAAGCTTCAATAAGTGCCGGATAAACAGAACGTCATGCTGAGCGCAGCCGAAGCATCTCTACCTCTGGCTAATTAATACCACGGCAACGTCAGCACGCGAGATGCTTCGGCTGCGCTCAGCATGACGGTCGATTTGACCGTCGCTCATCCTGCGGGTATACGCGGCGGCATTGGCTTAGCGCACGGACTGCTTTTTGCTGCTGTACCTGGGCGTTAGGCCAGGTCGATGAAGAAGGTGGTGCCTTCCTGCTCTTTGCTTTCCAGCCAGATCTTGCCCTCGTGCAGCTCCACAATCTGCTTGGTGATGAACAACCCCAGCCCGGTGGTGGTGTCGCCGTAGAGGCCCGAGCGGGAGGCCGTGCTGAACTTGTCGAACACTTTAGCCTGCAGCTCCGGCGGAATGCCCAGGCCAGTATCCTTCACCACCAGCCGGATGTGGCCCTCGTGCTGCTGCAGGCGCACGCAAATGCTGCCCCCGGGCGGGGTAAAGTTCATGGCGTTGGTCAGCAGGTTGTCGAGGATGCGGCCAAACTTATCGGCGTGGATGTTGGCCGTCAGCGTTTCCCGGGGCAGGTCCAGCTCCAGGTCGATGCCTTTGTCCTGGGCCACCACCTGGAACACCTGCAGCCGCTCGGAAAGGAAGGCCCCCAGGTCGGTTTGGTGCTTTTCCAGCTTGGTGGCTTCCAGCTGGCCTAGGTAGAGCACATCTTTCAGCAGCACCCCCGCCTCCGTGCACGACTGCTCAATCAACGACAGCAGCTTTTGTACATGCTGCTGCGTATCGGCGGGCTTTAGCTCCTGCAGGGCTTCCTCGCGCTTGAGCAAATCCACCAGCAGCTGAATGTTGCTGATGGGGCTTTTCAGGTCGTGGGCAGCCAGGTGTAGGATAGTTTCCTGGGCGTCGTAGAGGCGCTTGTGGTTGATGGCCAGCTTCTTGCGCTCCGAAATATCCTCCAGGGTAGTGTAGCCCAGCTCACCGCCGTCGTCGGGAAACAGCACCGACGTTACCTGGCACCAGAAGGAGGTTCCATCCGGCCGCACCAGGCAGGTTTCCAGCACAAAGGAAGGTTTCTTGTGGGCCCAGAGGCTTTCCTGCAGCTTGCTCCAGTCGGCCAGGTGGTCGGGGTGGGCAAAGTCGAGGATGCGCTTGCCCACCAGCTCCTCGGCCTTCCCGAAGCCCAGCATATCGGCCAGCGCCTGGTTGGCCTGGAGAATGTTCAGGTCGGGGTCGATGATTTTCTGCCCCAGGGGCGTATTCTCGAACACCGTCCGGAAGCGAACCTGGCTTTGCTCGTAGGCGGCGCTGGGCGCGGGCGCAGAAGCCGCGCGCAGGCGTTCATTCTCGGCCCGCAGGCGCTGGAGTTCGGCTTCGATGGAGTTGGCAGCGGGCGCGGAAGTAGCAGAATCGGGCATACAGGTCGGAAAGCAATAACCAACCCGCAATCTGCCGGGCGCTACTACAAGCGAGGCAGTAAGGTAGCGCTTTCTGGCAGGAAGCGCGGTCAAACTGTAGAGGCCCCGACCAGTTGGCTGGTATGCGGCCGACTTTTTGGGTAGTTGGGCCGGGGCCGCCGTCCGCAACTGGCGAGCAAACCGCAGCCCGCGGCAACTGGTCGGCCCTTAGTATCGTTGATCCTTACTCAGTACCAATCTTACTGCCTGGCTATGATTATCTTCGGAACTAAAAACTCCCTTGTGCGCACTATGCCTCAGCCGGGGCTGGTTTGCCCGTCTTGCGCCAACTCCGAGCAGATGCATCTGAGCGTGTTTAGCCGCTACCTCCACATCTACTGGATTCCGCTGTTGCCCTTTGCCAAGACCGCCGTAGCGCAGTGCCTGCACTGCAAAGGCACCTGGGCGCAGAAGGAACTGCCCGCCGAGGCGTCCGGTATGCGGCAGGCCCTGGAAACCCTGAAAAAGCAAACAAGGGCGCCGTGGTGGCATTGGGTGGGGCTGCTGCTGCTACTGGCGGTGGCTGCCTTTGGGCTGTGGATGAGTGGCCGCAACAAAGAGGATAATGCCACCTACCTGGCTGCCCCGCAGGCGGGCGACGTTTACACCGTGCGCAAAAACGATTCGACCAGCGAGTACAGCCTGCTGAAAGTGGTGAGCACTCAGGGCAACACGGTAGAGCTGGTAGCCAACGAGTACGCCACCACTAACGCGCATCCGCTGAATAAGCTGAATGACCCGGCCAAGTACAGCAAACAGGCTTTTTCGCTTTCGCGGCTGGACCTGCAGGTGATGCAGCAGAAAGGTCAGCTAACAGACGTTGACCGGCTGGGGAAGTAAGGCCGCCGGCCACGGAAAACCAGGCCGCCGAAACAAAGCCGCCAGCCGCTGGTCTGCATAGTCCAAGCAACTTGTTCTGCCCCCTATGCTGCATCTCACCGCTGCCGACATTCACGCCGCTGAGCGAATCTACCGCCTGAATCTGGTAAACGGCTTGCCCGGGTTCAAGCCGGCCAACCTGGTAGGCACGGCGGCGCCCGATGGGGTTACCAACCTGGCCATCTTCAGCTCGGCCCTGCACCTGGGCTCCGACCCACCCCTGTTAGGCTTGGTCACGCGGCCCACCTCCGTGCCCCGGCACACCTACCAGAACCTGCGCAGCAGCGGCTGCTACACCCTCAACCATGTGCCCGAAGCCCTGGCCGCGGCGGCCCACTACACTTCCGCCGACTTTGCTTCCGGGATATCGGAGTTCGAAGCCTGCGGCTTTACCCCCATCTACCGCGACGGGTTTGCGGCGCCCTACGTGGCCGAAAGCGCCGTTTGCATAGGGCTGCGGCTGCAGCAGGAGCTGTCCATATCCAACGGCACGGTACTGCTGGTAGGCGCCGTAGAGCACGTATACCTGCGCGAGGAAGGCCTGCGCCCGGATGGCACCCTGGACTTAGCCGCCCTGGGCACCGCCTGCATCTCCGGCCTCGACGGCTACCATAGTGTAGCGCCGCCGGTGCGCTTTGGCTATGCCCGGGTGGGGCAGCCGCCCGGGCCTCTCCGGTAGCTGCCGGGGTGCCTGCATGCGGCTCGCCGCCCGGTTAGCAGGCGGCTGCCAGGACAGGTGGTGGTGGGCTCACGGTTCTCCTGTACCTTCGCCGCGCGAAAAACAAGCACTTGCAATGAACAAAGCCGCGTGCGCAGTGGGCCTCCTGGGGGCATTGTTGGGAGGAATCAGCCAGGCCCGGGCCCAGACGCCGGGCACCTGGGGCACCTGGTTTATTGGCACGGTGCAGCTGCCCGGCACGCCCGAGAAGAAGTGGGGCGGCTACGCCGAGGTGCAGGCCCGCACCAACGGCTTGTTCAGCCAGTACTTCTACAATGAGCTGAAGGGCGGCCTGAGCTACGACCTGGACAAGAACTTCACGGTGATGCTGGCCGGGGGGCGCTACGCCACTTACAAGCCCAAAGAAGTAGCCGAAGGCCCCCTGAATACGGAGAAGCGCCTGTGGCTGCAGATTACCCTTAACCAGTACATGGCGCGCCTGCGGGTAGAGCACCGCTACCGCCTGGAGCAGCGGTGGTTTAGCTACAGCGGCGACAGTAGCGGCACGCGCAACCGCCTGCGCTACCGCCTGAACACGTTTCTGCCCCTCAACAAAAGCTCCATCGGGCCCGGCACGGTCTTTCTCTCGGTGTACGATGAAATCTTTCTGAACCCGAAAGGGCCGGTGTTTGAGCGCAACCGCGTGTACGTCGGCGCCGGCTACCAGTTCAACAAGCACCTCACCGCCCAGGCCGGCTGGGTGCACCAGGCCAACTACAACCTGCCGGTTTACAAGCAGGGGCAATTTATTCCGCAGAACACTTCGGCCAAAAACAACGTGGTGCTGGCCTTCACGTACCGCCTGGGCCGCCGGACTGCCACTACCACGCCCGAACACCTGCCCTCGCAGCAGGACTAAGCGGGGCTATGCTTACTTAGCAAGCCGCTGCGAAGACGTGCGAACCAGCAGATCGGGCTGCAGCACGATGCGGCGCGGGGAAAACTTGCTGCCGCGCTCTTCCAGCATTTCCAGAAACAGCCGCACCGCCGACTGGCCCATCTGCTCGCAGCGCTGGTCCACCGACGTGAGCATGGGCTCGGTGAGGGAGGTGAAGGTTTCGTTGCTGAACCCGGCCAGGGCAATATCCTGGGGAGAGCGGAAGCCCTGCCGCTTCAGCTCCTGCAGGGCACCCACCACCGAGAAGTCACTGGCAGAAAAGATGGCGTCAGGAGGGTGAGGCAGCCGCAGCATCTGTTGCATGCCGGCAATGCCGTCCTCCAGGGTCATGTCGCAGTAGAAAAACAGCTCTTCCTCGATGGGCATTCCGGCCTCCAGCAAGGCATCCACGTAGCCCTGGCGCCGGTTTTTGTAAATATTCAGGTGCTGCGGCCCGCCGAAGTGGGCAATGCGGCGGCAGCCCTGCGAAATCAGGTGCTTGGTGGACTGGTAGCCGCCCTCCCGGTCGTCGAGCACCACGGCATTCACGTCCAGCCCGTCCAGCACCCGGTCGAAGAATACCAGCGGAATTTCCTGCTTCCGCACCTTCTCGAAGTGCTTGAAGTCCCGGGTAGTGCGCGACATCGAAACCAGAATCCCCTCTACCTGCGCGCTGAGCAGGGTTTCGATGTTCTTACGCTCGTGCGTCACGTCCTCGTTCGACTGGCAGATCATTATGTTGTAGCCGGCCTTGGAGGCAATGGTTTCGATGCCTTTCACTACCAACGTAAAGAAGTGCCCATCGATGTGGGGCACCAGCACGCCCAGCAGGTTGCTGCGCCCTTTGCGCAGGCCGGCTGCCAGGTGGTTGGGCTGGTAGTGTAGCTCCTTGGCCAGCTTCCACACCCGCTTTTTGGTGACCTCACTGATGCCAGGATGGTCGCTGAGGGCCCGGGAAACCGTGGAAACCGATACGCCCAGCTGCTGGGCCAGGTCGGTGATGGATGCTCTTGTACGTGCCAAAATGCTGCTGCTTACGGAGGGCGGTCTGTGCAAGAAGGTTACGCAAACCCTGTGCAACTATTCATGCAAACATACGCAAAGAAGCCGGCATTTGTGCGGCCGGCTCTCTGGGGACAGAAACAGTGTTTGCGCAGCTTAGGGCAAGGGCCGGGGAGTGTACGTCGGACCCTGACAGCGTGGGCCCCGGGCTGTCCAGGTCAGCGGATCAATGCAAAGCTGGCGCTCTGTCATTTCCTTGTTCCAGGCATGGTACACCAGGTATTCGGTTTTGCCATCGGGGCTGAGCACGTGGGAGTGGTGGCCAGGCCCGCGCACGTGGCCGGCCACGGCCGCCAGTACCCGCGGCCCTTGCCCGCCCCCCGCCTCCGAGTAGGGCCCCATAATGGAGTCGGCCACGCAGAAGTCGACGCCGTAGCGGGGCGTGAGGAAGTTGGCACCGCTGTAGAAGCAGTAGTACTTGCCCTCGTGCTTACGCACGAAAGGACCTTCCAGCGTGTGCCACTCCGCAAAGGTCTGGCCGCCGTAGAGCGGCATGGTGCGGTTTTTCTCAAACACCGTCCAGTCGTGGCGGGCCCGCATCACAGTGCGGCTTTCCCCGGCCAGGCGCGTCATGTCCAGGAGCCGGTCTACCACCAGTCCGGTGCCGGGGCGGTAGCCGTTGTCCGTGTCGATAAAGTCGCGGGCGTAGAACAGGTACCACTGCCCGTCGGTATCCTGGAAGGCGTGGGCGTCGATGGTAAACTTGCTGGCGGGCACATCCAGCAGCGCCACCTGGGTGTAGGGGCCTTGGGGTGCTTTGCTGGTAGCCACGTGCAGGCGGTGGCCCACGGAGGCCCCAATGGCGCCGCCTCCCATGGAGTAGTACATGTAAAACGTGCCGTTGTGGAACATCACTTCGGGGGCCCAGAAGTCGGCTCCCTCGGCCCCGGCCGGCGGCGTGAGGGCACCCCCGGCTGGTTTCCAGTCGACCAGGTTATCGGAGGTGAGCAGGGTGAAGATGCGCCCATCGGGGGTGCGGCCCTGCCCGGTGGTGCCAAAGGCATAGTAGCGGCCTTCGTGGCGCAGCACAAACGGGTCGGGAAACTGGCCGGCGTACACGGGGTTGGTGTAGGTGCGGGCCGCCGCGGAGCAGGCGGCGTTGTTCAGCAGGGCCAGAGAAGCCAGGCCAGCAGAGGCCTGTTGGAGAAAGTTGCGACGGGAAGGCATAAATCAGCGAAAGGGCAAATGAGAGAAAGCGCGGCTTAGTATAAGGAAAGGGGGGTGGGAAAGGACGCTGGCAAGATGCAGATAAATGTGCAAACGTTTGCATAATTTAATCGACGGAATTAGCTTGCGGCGGCTGATACCTACTACTGCTCGCTTTAAGCCCCTCTGTAGTAGCAGAGTGCCAACCCCGACCTGGTTTCCTTTTCCTACCTAATTGCTGCTTATAGCCCCAGCCCAACCAATGGCTTGCTGCTGTTTGTGAAGCCCCGTAGGCTGGCGCTGACTTGCTAAACTCTACCAGGAAAATAATGGATGGTAAGCTCTGCAATGCGGGCTGCGCTCCTGGCATAGCTACTCATCTATCTGCTAATCATGCTATCCTGCTTGCCTGGCCCCTGGGCTGTGGTTTCGTGCGCTTCCGTTCCAGTGCTTACCTAATCCCACCACAACCATGAAACAACTTCTGCTCTTTCTCGCGCTGTACCTCGGCACGTTCGGCTTTGTCCGGCCCGGCCAGGCCCAAACCAGCGGCAACCCTGTTATCCCCGGCTACCACGCCGACCCGGAGATGAACTACTTCAACGGGCGCTACTACATCTACCCAACCACCAACGAAGGCACCGGGGGCCAGGACTTTCACGCGTTTTCCTCGGCCGACCTCACCAACTGGCGCGACGAGGGCGTGATATTCGACGTGGGCCCGCAGTGCACCTGGGCCGACTACAACGGCTGGGCGCCCTCCGTGGTGGCCCGCAACGGCAAGTACTACTTCTATTACTCGGCGGAGGTGAAGATTGGGGTGGCCGTGGGCAACTCGCCTACCGGTCCGTTCACCGACCTGGGCCGCCCGCTCATTGGCTCCGACCCCTACACGGTGGATATTATCGACCCGCACGTGTTCGTGGATGATAACGGGCAGGCCTACATCTACTACGGCGGCTCCAATGGCAGCAAGCTGGTGGCCCGCCGCCTCAACGCCGACATGGTAAGCCTGACGGCCGATGCGCCCGTGAACATCACGCCCCAGAACTACACGGAAGGGCCTTACGTGGTGAAGCGCAACGGCACGTACTACATGACCTACTCCAACGGCTCCTGGACCAACGCCAGCTACAACGTGCAGTACGCTACCAGCACCTCCCCGCTAGGCCCCTGGACGTACCGCGGCTCGGTGCTTTCCTCGGACGCCCAGAACCAGGGTGCCGGCCACCACTCCATCACCAAGATTCCCGGCTGCGACGAGTACTACATCACCTACCACCGCTACCAGAACAACAATTTCTCCACCCGCTACGTGGCCATCGACCGGCTGTATTTCACGGGAGACGGGGCCATTCAGAAGGTGAACATGACCAACTACGGCGTGGCCCTGCGCGTGCCGGGTGGAGCGTGCCCCGTGAACAATCTGGTATCGGGCGGCACGTACAAACTCACGCACAAGGGCACCAATCAATGCCTGGACGTGGCCGGCAACAGCAGCGCCCCTAACACCAACGTGCAGCAGTACACCGACAATGGCAATGACGCCCAGCGCTGGATTGTGACGCTGCAGACCGACGGGCACTACAAGCTCACGCACAAGGGCACGAATCAGTGCTTGGACGTGGACGGCAACAGCGCCGCAGCCGGGGCCAACGTGCAGCAATACACCGACAACGGCAACAATGCCCAACGCTGGCGCCTGGAAGCCGCAGATGGGGGCTATTACAAGCTCACCCATAAAGGCACGAACCAATGCCTGGACGTAGCCAACAATAGCAGTGTGCCCAACACCAATGTAGCCCAGTACACCGATAACGGCAGCGACGCCCAGCGCTGGCAGTTCACGCTCATCAACCAGGATATCGTTTCGGGCGGCACGTATAAGCTCACGCATAAGGGCACCAATCAATGCCTTGACGTGCCCGATAACTCAGTCACGCCCGGCCAGGCCTTGCACCAGTACACCGATAACGGCAGTGATGCCCAGCGCTGGGTAATCACCCTGGAAGCCGACGGCTACTACAAAATCCGCCACCGCAATACCAACCTGTGCCTGGAAGTGGCCGGCAACAGCAGCGCGGCCGGCGCCGTGGTGCAGCAGTGGACCGACAATGGCAACAATGCCCAACGCTGGCAGATTGTACCCGCGGGCGACGGGTACGTGAAGCTAGTGCACAAGGGCACCAACCAGTGCCTCGACGTAGACAACAACCTTTCCAACCCTGGCACCGCCGTGCATCAGTACACCGACAACGGGAACGACGCCCAGCGCTGGAAGCTCGACCTGATGCCGCTGCCCCTGAACAGCGGCCGCACCGCCCTGGCCGCCCGCGACGAAGCCCCCGCGGGCAGTCTGACGGCCTACCCAAATCCGGCTAGCTCGGCCCTCACCCTGTCCTTTGTGCCCCAGCAATCGGGCGCCGCCCGCCTGGACGTGTACAGCAGCACTGGTCAGCTGGTGCGCCACCTGGCCTTGCGGGCTGCGGCGGGCGTAGCCAACACTACTTCGCTGGCAACCGAAAGCCTGCCCGCCGGCCTGTACCGGGTTCAGCTGACGGGTGCGGGCCCCAGCCAGCGCTGCTCGGTAGTCGTCGCGCACTAAGGGGTGGGCAACTACCCACTGTGCTTTCTTGCCTGAAGGCGTAAATCAGCTTTGGTCTTTCTATGATGCGTCTGTCTTTCCCCCGCGTTGCGCTGCTTAGCTTTCTGCTGGGCGCCGGCTCAACCCCGGCGGCTTGGGCCCAACAGCCGCCGGCCGCCACCTTTCGCAACCCCTTGCGGGCCGAAGGACCTGACCCGTGGGTAGCGCGGCAAGGGGGCTATTACTACTACACCCACACCACGGGGGAGAACATCACGCTCTGGAAAAGCAAGACGCTGAGCGGGGTGAAGGAGGCCCCGGCGGCGGTGGTGTGGATGCCCCCAGCCACTGGTCCCAACTCAACCCAGCTATGGGCTCCGGAGCTGCACCGCCTCGACGGCAAGTGGTACCTCTACTACACCGCCACCGATAAGGCCAACCCCGGCGACAACAGCCGCTTTGTTTTTGTACTGGAAAATGCGGCGGCGGACCCCACCACGGGCCAGTGGGTAGACAAGGGGAAAGTGAATACCCAGCATTCCGGCCTCGACGGCTCGGTGTTTGAGCTCGGCGGCAAGCGGTATTTTCTGTACTCCGCCTACGTGGGACCGCAGAGCGTACTGGCCATTGCGCCCATGCAAAATCCCTGGACCCTGCTTCCCGGCAAAGAAGTCATTATTGCCCGGCCTACATTTGATTGGGAAAAGGGTGGGGGCCGCCAGATTCTGGAAGGTCCCGAGTTTCTGCCCGGCCGGCAGGGCCAGCTGCTGGTGGTGTACTCGGCCAGCGCCTGCTGGGACGACAACTACGCGCTGGGCATGCTCACGGCCCCTAAAGGCAGTGACCCGCTCAAGCCCGAGTCGTGGACTAAGGCTGCGCAACCCGTGTTCAAGCCCTCGGCCGAAAACGGCGTGTGGGGCACGGGCCACAACTGCTTTACCAGGTCGCCGGACGGGCGCGAGGACTGGTTGGTATACCACGCCAAAGCCGCCGCCGACGGCAAGTGCGAGGGCCGCAGCTCCCGCATGCAGAAGTTCACCTGGAACCCAGACGGTACGCCCAACTTCGGTGCGCCCGTACCCCTGACGCAGCCTCAGCCCAAACCCTCCGGTGAGTAGGCAGTGAACGTGCATCTTCAGAACCGTCATGCTGAGCTTGTCGAAGCATCTCTACCTCTGGCTATATTAATACCACGGCAACGAAGCGGTAGAGATGCTTCGACAAGCTCAGCATGACGCTTTCCTGTCACTGGCCTATTTCTTTCGATTTACCTTCTTCTTTTACCATTTTCCCTTTCATGAAAAAGCTGCTGCTCTTTCTTCTGCTGCTGACTTCCACCACCAGCACGTTTGCCCAGAAAACCAAGATCAAAACCAAAGGCGCGGCGGCTACGGCGGCCGCCATGCAGGGCCAGCGCTGGTCGGCGGAGCGGGCCAATGCCTGGTACCGCCAGCATCCCTGGATGTCGGGGACAAACTTTACGCCCAGCACGGCCATCAATCAGCTGGAAATGTGGCAGGCAGAAACCTTCGACCCCGCCACCATCGACAAGGAGCTGGGCTGGGCCGAGGGCATCGGCTTCAACACCATGCGCGTGTTTCTGCACAGCCTGGCCTGGCAGCAGGATCCGCAGGGCTTCAAAAAGCGCGTAAATGAGTACCTGGCCCTGGCCGACAAGCACCACATCCAGACCATTCTGGTGTTTTTCGACGACTGCTGGAATAAAGATGCGAAAGTCGGCCCCCAGCCCGCACCCAAGCCTGGTATCCACAACTCCGGCTGGGTGCAGGACCCCGGCGACCCGGCCTCCCGCGACTCGGCCACATTCGTGAAGCTTAAGCCCTACGTGCAGGATGTGCTGCGCAGCTTCGCCACCGACAAGCGCGTGCTGCTCTGGGATTTGTACAACGAGCCCGGAAATAGCAATAAGGGAATTTCGTCGATGCCGCTGCTGCGCAACGTGTTTGCCTGGGCCCGCGAAGTAAACCCCAGCCAGCCCCTGAGCGTGGGCCTCTGGAACTGGGGCTTCAAGGAGCTCAACACCTTCCAGGCCCTGAACTCCGACGTGCTGACCTACCACAACTACGACGAAGTGCCCGCCCACGAGCGGGTGATTGAGCTGCTCAAAACCCACGGCCGCCCCATGATCTGCACCGAGTACATGGCGCGCCCTCGCAACTCGCGCTTCGTCAACATCTTTCCTTTGCTGAAGAAATACAACATCGGCGCCATCAACTGGGGCCTCGTGGACGGCAAAACCAACACCAAGTATCAGTGGGACGTGCCCGTAGCTGATGGGGGTGAGCCGGGTGAGTGGTTCCACGAGGTATTCCGCAAAGACGGCACGCCCTACCACGCCGACGAAACCGACCTCATTCGCAAGACGAACGGCAAGTAAACTGGGCGAGACAAGTCGCTGAACGACTTCAGCGGCCTCTGCGGGAACTGTCGTCAGCAAAATCGGGAACCGCCGTCAGAATAACATGCTCGTATGAAACCATCCTTCCTGCTGCTGCTGGCGCTCCTAGTCGGCAGCTGCACCCGTACCCCGCAGCAACCCGCTACCCCAGCCGCAGCAGCCACCTTCACCAACCCGCTGCTGCCCGCCGGCGCCGACCCGTGGAGCATCTACCACAACGGAAATTACTACTACACGCACACCACCGGCCGCAACATCACACTCTGGAAAACGCCTTCGCTCAGCCAGCTGCGCACGGCCCCGAGCAAGGTGGTCTGGACACCGCCCGCTACCGGCCCCAACTCTCGCGAAATCTGGGCCCCTGAGCTGCACCGGCTTAACGGCAAGTGGTACCTCTACTACGCCGCCGATGCCGGCCGCAACCCCGACCACCGGCTTTTTGTGCTGGAAAACAGTGCCGCCGACCCGCTGGAAGGCACCTGGGAAGACAAAGGCCAGATAACCGATGCCACCAACAAGTGGGCCATCGACGGCTCGGTGTTCGAGCATCGCGGGCAGCTGTACTTTGTGTGGTCGGGGTGGGAGGGCGACGTGAACGGCCGCCAGGATATTTACCTGGCCCGCATGAAAAACCCCTGGACCATTGAGGGCCCACGGGTGCGCGTTTCCACACCGGAGTACGCCTGGGAACGAAACGGCGACCTGAATAACCCGAACGACCCCCCGCACGTGGACGTGAACGAAGGCCCCGAAGTGCTTAGCCACGCGGGCAAGCTCTACCTCATCTACTCCGCCAGTGGCTGCTGGACCGATACCTACGCCCTGGGTATGCTCACCGCCTCCGCCAGTGCCGACCTGTTGCAGCCCACTTCCTGGACCAAGTCGCCGACGCCGGTTTTTCAGCAGAACGCGGCCAACAAGGTGTACGCGCCCGGCCACAACTCCTTCTTCAAGTCGCCCGACGGCAAGCAGGACTGGATTCTGTACCACGCCAACGATGAGCCCGGCCAGGGCTGCGGCCGGTTCCGCACACCCCGCGCCCAGCCCTTCACCTGGAACCCCGACGGCTCGCCCAACTTTGGTAATCCGGTGCCGATAGGCCAGCCGCTGGCCCGGCCTTCGGGGGAGCAGTAAGGAGTGAGTTGTTCCAGAGAGCTAAGGAAACCCAATAAACCGTCATGCTGAGCGCAGTCGAAGCATCTCTACAGAACGACACTGGCTTAACGAAGCGGTAGAGATGCTTCGACTGCGCTCAGCATGACAGTTCAGGCTATCTAACCAGCTTGAAAGCAAAAAGCCCGCTGCATTGCGCAGCGGGCTTTTTGCTTTGAGGAAATTCAGATGAGGATTAATTGGGAGCAGGTGCTGCCGCCTGCTTGTAATGCACGGCCGGCAGTTCGCGCAGGCGCTGAGCCGCGGCTTCGGGGGTGATGTCGCGCTGCGGGTCGCCGAGCATTTCGTAGCCCACCATGAACTTACGCACCGTGGCCGAGCGCAGCAGGGGCGGGTAGAAGTGCATGTGCAAGTGCCACTCCGGGTGCTCCTGCCCGTCGGTGGGGCGCTGGTGCAGGCCGGCGGAGTAGGGGAAGGAAATCTGGAACAGGTTGTCGTAGCGGATGGTGAGCTGCTGCAGAATGCCAGCAAAAGCATCCTTTTCCTCGTCCGACAGCTGGGTGATGTCCGTGACGTGGCGCCGCGGCAGCACCAGCGTCTCGAAGGGCCACACAGCCCAATAGGGCACCAGGGCCACCCAATGCGCGTTTTCCAGCACCACCCGCTGCTGTTCCTTTAGCTCCAGGGCCAGGTAATCAGTAAGCAGGCTGCGGCCGTGCTCCTGGAAATAAGCGGCCTGCTGCACGGTTTCCTTGGCCGGCTCGCCGGGCACGGTGCGCTGGGCCCAGATCTGCCCGTGCGGGTGCGGGTTCGAGCAGCCCATTACCTGGCCCTTGTTCTCGAAAATCTGCACATAGTTGATATCGGGGCGAGAGCCCAGCTCCTGGAACTGCTCTACCCACACGTCCACCACTCCGCGGATGGCAACTACCTCCATTTCGGGCAGGGTGAGGTCGTGGCGAGGCGAGAAGCAGATAACGCGGCCCACGCCCGACTCGGCCTCGGCCCGCAAAAGTCCGCCCACGTTCACTGAGCCCAGAGGCGCATCGGCGGTGAGGGCGGCAAAGTCGTTGTCGAATACAAACGTGCCGGTGTAGGGCGGATTCACGGCCCCGCCCGCCCGGGTATTGCCAGGGCAGAGGTAGCAGGTAGGGTCGAAGGCGGGGCGCTGCTCGGCCTCGGTGGTTTCCTGCTGCCCCTGCCAGGGGCGCTTGGAGCGGTGCGGCGACACCAGCAGCCACTCCCCGGTCAGGGCGTTGTAGCGGCGGTGGGGGTGCTCGGTGATGTCAAACTCAGCCATAAAGGAAAGAGTGGTGAAATTTAAGAAACGGCAACCGGGGCCAGTACGCCTACGCCGTCTACGATGGTGGTCTGGTAGGTTTCCAGGGCAATACCCGTTTGCTTTTCGTAGGCCGGCTTCATGGCCGCCACAAAGCTTTCCACCGCACTGGCTTCCACCAGGTTGATGGTACAGCCGCCGAAGCCGCCGCCCATCATGCGGGCACCCACTACCCCGGGCAAGGGGCGGGCTAGCTCGACCAGAACGTCCAGCTCCGGGCAGCTCACTTCGTACTGGTCGCGCAAGCCGGCGTGGGAGCCGTACATGTCTTGGCCGAAAGCTGGTAGGTCGTGCGCCAGCAGGTGATGGCAGGCTTGCTCTACCCGCAGATTTTCCTCTACCACGTAGCGGCAGCGCCGGTATACTACCTCACCCAGCTCCGCTTGGTGCTTTTCGAGGCGTTCCAGCGTGGCGTCGCGCAGGGAGGCTACCTCCGGATAATATTGCTGCAGTACGGCCACGCCCCGTTCGCACTCCTGGCGGCGCGTGTTGTACTCGGAGCTGGCCAAGGAGTGCTTCACCCCGGAGTTGCAGAGCACCAGATGGTAGGTATTGGCATCAAAGGGAAAATAAGCATACTCCAGGGAGCGGCAGTCGAGGCGTACCACGTGACCGGCCTGGCCAAACAGGCTGGCAAACTGGTCCATAATACCGCACTGCACGCCGGCATACTCATGCTCAGCTTTCTGACTGATGCGGGCCAGCTCCAGCCGGTCGAGGCGGGTATGAAGCAGGGTGTCGAGGGCAAACGCCAGCCCGCATTCCACCGCCGCCGACGACGACATGCCCGCGCCCATGGGAATCGTGCCGCCGAATACGCAGTCGAAGCCCTGCACCGGCAGGCCGCGCTTCTGAAACTGGGCCACCACGCCCAGCAGGTAGTTGGCCCACAGTGTGTTGCTTGGGGCTACGTCGGCCAGGGCCACTTCGTAGTCTTCTTTCAGGTCGAAGGAGTGCAGCCGGATGGTGCTGGAGCCGTTGAGGGCAACCGCGAAATAGATTTCTTTGTTGATGGCGGCGGGCAGCACGAAGCCTCCGTTGTAGTCGGTATGCTCACCGATCAGGTTCACGCGGCCCGGCGCCCTTACCAGCAGGGGAGTGGCCGCAAACCGCTCTTGAAAGAAAGATGCTATAGCAGAAGACAGCATAGGAGAGGTGGCAAAATGCAGGAAATGAGGACAGGCAGAGGCACCCGCCCCGGAATACTGATACGAAGGAACTGAAAAGTATAGCCGTGCGCAAACGTTTGCTATTATACTTTTTCATTTGACGCCCTTGTTGGCTGGGTTAGCCTGCTGCAAATGGTTTCATTGGGGTTACTGATAAGGGTGTAGAATACGCTCATTTAGCAGCGGGCAAGAAAATAATCTACCTTTTTACTTGACATTGCTATTGCCTCTCCTTATTCTTACATCCTGAAACAAAGAATCTGTCTTTTTTCAAGGTGTAGTTGGCAGTACTTCTCAATTGCTCATTCTGGTGCCCGGCACGAAAGGAGTGAGTCTTTTTTTACCGCACACATGCAAACGTTTGCACGGTCTGCGTTCCTTCGGTCCCTTCATCAATTCCCTCCCCTTTATGAAAAACGCTGTACTCAGGGTACCACGGCTGGCTGTTCCGGCGCTGCTGTGCTGCTTGCCCCTGGCCCTGCCCAACCCGGCTGCGGCCGCCTCTTTCACCGCGTATATCAATTCTGCCCCTGGCGCCCTACCGGTGGCCGTATCCGTGAGTGGCCGTGTGCTCGATGACAAGGGGCAGCCGCTACCGGGCGTGACGGTGCTGGAAAAGGGTACTACCAATGGGACCCAGACGGACACTGATGGTAACTACTCGCTGAGCGTGGCCGACAACGCCACGCTGGTTTTCTCCTTTGTAGGCTACACCACCCAGGAAGCGGCCGTAAGCGGCCGCACCTCCGTCAACATCACCCTGGCGCAGGACACCAAGCTGCTGAACGACGTGGTGGTAGTGGGGTATCTGACGCAAAAGCGTGAGGATGTAACAGGCTCAGTAGCCAGCGTGAGTGGTCGAGATGCGCAAAAAGCGCCCGTAGCTACCATTTCGGAAGGCATCCAGGGGCGACTGCCCGGTGTGCAGGTTGTTAATTCGGGTTTACCCGGTCAGGCTCCTATTGTTAATATCCGTGGCCTGGGCAGTATAAGCGGCAGCAGCAGCCCACTCTATGTAGTAGACGGACTTTGGCTTGACAACATCCGGGACTTCAATCCACAGGATGCTGAGTCAATTCAGGTGCTGAAGGACGGAGCTTCGCTGGCGCCTTACGGCTCCCGGGGCGCCAATGGGGTCATTATCATCACTACGAAGAAAGGCAAGGCGGGCGCACCAGCTATTAGCTTCAATGCTTATGGCGGGGCACAAAGAATCACCCAAACCTACGACCTGATGAATGCCCAGGAGTGGTCGGTTATCAACCGCCAGGCCTATGAAAACGCAGGTCGGCCGCCGCAGCCCTTCGTCGCAAATCCAAACGGGGTGGATACCGACTGGCAGAAGGAGTTGATTCAGACAGGCTCAATTCAGGATTACAGCCTGGGATTCTCGGGCGGCGGCCCAAACTCCAACTACCTGCTGTCAGGCGAGTACTTCACTCAGAAGGGCACCACCGAGGGCCCCAAGTTTGAGCGCTACAGCGTGCGGGTAAACTCAGGGTTCAACCGTGGCCGCCTGCGTGTGGGTGAAAACCTGCAACTGGCCCGCACCAACCAGACGCAGCTCAACGGTTTGCCATTTCTGGATGTATTGCGCATGCTGCCCGTTACACCGGTGTATGATATGGCCAACCCGGGTGGATTCGGCTTCGGCAACAACAACGCCAGCACGTTTGGGACCAATCCCATTGCGCTGCAAAAGCTGCTGAACAATACCACCGAGAACAACCGTCTGCAGGGCAACGTGTATGGAGAGGTAGATATCTTTAGCTTCCTGCGCTACCGCCTCAACCTGGGCCTGGAGTATGTGTCGTACCATGATCGGGAAAAGCGTCAGTATGGCCAGTGGCGCCAGAATGACGCGCTGAACCCATCCTATTACGCCGAAAACCAGGGCAACAGCTTCTTCACGATGGTGGAGAACACGCTGGCCTTTGATAAGAGCTTCGGAAAAAACAACGTGTCAGCTGTAGCCGGCTACACCGAGCAGCACCAGACCAGTGATTTTACCCGGGGGCGTAATAATGACTATGGTATTGGCCCCGTGTACTATTGGGCATTGGATGCGGGCAGCAGCGCTCCGCAGGTAGTAGGCTCGTCCTATGTGTACAACAAACGCTCCTACCTGGGCCAGCTTACCTACGACTACGACCAGCGCTACCTGCTCACGGCGGCTGTCCGTCGTGACGGATCCTCGCGCTTCAGCCCCGAAAACCGCTACGGTACCTTCTACGCGGCCTCTGCCGGTTGGCGTATTTCCCAGGAACAGTTTTTTGCCGGGCTCAGTGAGCAGGTAAGCAACCTGAAGCTGCGCGCCAGCTACGGGGTACTGGGGAACGAGCAGCTTGGTGGCCCTTATGGTGGGGCTTATCGGTGGCAGGGGGTTATCAATACCAACGTAAACTACCCCGCCGGTGGTGACAATATCCAGAATGGTAGTATCCAGACACAGCTTCCCAGCCTTGATATAGCCTGGGAAGAGCGCCGCACCGCCAACTATGGCCTTGATGTAGCCTTTCTGAATAACCGGCTTACGCTGTCGGCCGACTACTACCAGTCTGAAACCCGCAATGCCCTGGTTGACCCCGCCATTGCGCTGGTGCTAGGCAATGCAGGCAGCAACCCCTATCAGCGCGTGGGCCGCATCCAAAACCGGGGTTTTGAACTGGTGGCCGGCTACAACGAAACCCGTAGGGATTTTACCTATGGAATTTCTGGCAACCTCACCACACTCAAAAATGAGGTTACTCAGCTAAGCAACGACGGTAAGGCTAACTTCTTTGTAGGTGGTCCCGGCGAATCGACCCGTACGGAGGTAGGCTACGAGATGGGCTCATTCTTCCTGTACCAGTTTGACGGCATTTTCCAGAGTGGTGACAACATTGCCGGTAGTGCCCAGCCCAACGCTCAGCCCGGCGACGTGCGCTATAAAGATGTGAACAGTGATGGCGCCATAACGGCCGCTGACCGTGCCCACGTTGGCCGTGTGTTTCCTAAAATCCAGTACGGCCTGAACCTGACGGCGGGCTACAAGGGCGTTGACCTCTCGGCCTTTTTCCAAGGGGTGAATGGCAACGACATTCTGAACACGGGCCGCTACTGGCTGGACCGCACCGACGACAACGGTAACTACCGCCGCGACTTTAGCCCCTGGACACCAGAGAACCCCTCTACCACCACGCCCCGCGCTATTATCGCCGGCGGCGGCGGGCAGGCAGGCGAAGCGGCCATCAACAACGCCCGCCTGAACTCCACGCGCTGGCTGGAAGATGGCTCTTATCTGCGCCTGAAGAACCTGCAGGTAGGCTATACCATTCCTAAAACGCTGACAGAGCGCGTAAAAGGTGTAAACAGCCTGCGCTTTTATGTGACGGCTCAGAACCTGTTCACCCTTACCGACTACACCGGCTACGACCCTGAAATAGTAAATGGGGCGCTTAGCCGAGGAGTAGATGAGGGGAGCTACCCTAACGTTCGCACGGTTTCCATTGGTGCTCAGCTCGGCTTCTAAGCCGGTTCTATCTCACCTGCTCACCTTTCCCATCCGACATTCCGATGAAATACCATACTCTTCGCCTGGCCGCGCTGGCCGGCAGCCTGCTGCTGACGACAGCCTGCGAAAAAGACTTTCTGGATCAGGTTAATCCCAACCAGCCTACGACCGAGTCGTTCTGGGCCACCGAGGCTGATGCCGTAAAAGGCATCAATGCCAGTTACAGCGGCCTGCAGCAGCTGGGCACATACCGGCGCTGGCTGCACTTTGCCTTCGATCTGCGCTCTGATGATAGCTTCAGCCAAAGCCCCTGGGGCGAGCTGGCCGACTTCACGCGCTTTACACAGGCCAACTACGACTTCGAGGTTTCCCAAAACATCTGGCGCGACCATTACCGCGCCATCTGGCGCACCAATCAGGTACTGGCCAATGTGCCTGGTATCCAGATGAACGAAGGGCTGAAAAAGCGGATTCTGGCCGAAGCCCGGTTTCTGCGGGCGCTCTACTACTACAATCTGGTGATCCTGTACGGGCGTGTTCCGCTGGCACTCACCCCATCCGATCCGGCCAATCTGCCGCCTCAGGCTACGGAAGCGCAGGTATGGGAGCAGATTATTGCTGATTTGCAGGCTGCCAAGCCGGACCTGGATGCTTCGTACGGTGGCGGCAACGATACCGGCCGCGCTACGAAGGGAGCAGCCACCACACTACTGGGTAAGGCGTACATGCAAAACAGGCAATGGGCGCTGGCTTCGGCTCAGTTCACGGAAGTCATTGGCTCGGGCCGCTACCAGCTGACGAGCAACTACACTGACAACTTCCGCCACACCACCGAAAATAACGCCGAGTCTATCTTTGAGGTACAGTTTTCTGACGCCAAGCTGGGCGGCAATGACGGAGATGACGCTACCTCCTCGGAAGGTGGTCAACGTTCCCAGTTCTGGGGTGTGCCAGGCGCAGGCTTTGTTGATGGCGAAGTTCGTCCCTGGGTAGTAAACGAGTTTCTGCAGGAAGCCACCACCACGGGCCGCCGCGACCCACGCCTGTCAGCCACCGTATTTTATAACCGGCGCCAGTTTTCTACCGGCCTACCGGTAGATGGTGATACGCTGGTGTACGGCACGGGCTTTCAAAACCGTTTCAAAGGCAATGCCCGTGACCTGAGCCGCGTGTACTGGCGCAAATATCAGACGGACTACTACCGGAACTTTGAGAATTTTGACTCGCCCATCAACCACCGGGTGATGCGTTACGCCGATGTATTGCTGCTACAGGCCGAAGCCCTGAACGAACAAGGCCAGACCAGCGCGGCTATTCCCTTTATTAATCAGGTACGCAGCCGGGCCGGGCTTGCACCACTGCAGGAAGGAAATTTCAACCAAGGCAGCCTGAGCACCCAAATTATGCACGAGCGGGTAACGGAACTGACGGGCGAAGGCCAGCGGTTCTTTGACCTGAAACGCTGGGGCTTGCTGGATGATCAGGCTAACATCGACCAGTTAAAAGCCCGTGATACAGACTTCAACAGCTTTCAGGTGAGCCGTTCCCGACTTTTGCCCATCCCGCAGACCGAAGTTGATTTGGCAGGCTACGAGCAGAATAGTGGCTGGTAAGTCGTAAGCTGGTATCTGAAATAAGAGCCGTTCCGGCCTTTCATCGGAACGGCTCTTATTGTATGTTCTCGTAGGCCAGATGTTTCTGAGCCTGAAGTTGGTCTTCTCTAATTGTTGCTTTTCTAGCTACTCATGTCATTTTTTCGATTTCTGCCTATTGCGCTGCTGAGCCTCACGCTGGCTTGCAAGAAAAATTCCACGCCGCCTGCGCCCCCGCCACCAGCTCCACCTTCTGCTACCACCTTCAAAAACCCCCTGCTGCCGGTTGGCCCCGACCCGTGGGTGTACCGCAAGGACAACACGTACTATTACATGAGTACCACCGGCGGCGACATCACCATTCGCAAAACGGCCAAGATGTCGGAGCTGGCCTCGGGCGTGAGTACCGTGGTGTGGACGCCTCAGCAGGCGGGCATCAACCAGCGCGACTTATGGGCCCCGGAGCTGTACTTCTTTGACGGCAAGTGGTATATCTACTACTCCGCTGACCCCTTCTGCTGCGCGGGCCACCGTGTGCACGTGCTGGAAAATGCCTCCGCCGACCCTACCACGGGCACCTGGGTGTACAAGGGCCGCATTGCCAGCCCCAACCAGGATTTGTGGGCCATCGACGGTACCGTGCTGGAGCAAAACGGCAAGCGCTACCTCATCTGGTCGGGCCACGAGATTGAGGCCACCGGGGAGCAGCGTCTCTACATTTCGGAGATGAGCAACCCCTGGACGCTCGTAGGCCCCCGCGTGCAGCTTTCCAAGCCTGACTACAGCTGGGAAACCAATGGCGACCCGGACGTAAACGAGGGTCCTGAAATTCTGAAGCACGGCGACAAAACCTTCCTGGTGTACTCGGCCAGCCACTGCAGCACCGACGACTACGCGCTGGGAATGCTCACGGCCAGCAGCACCGCCGACCCCATGCTGGCTTCGTCGTGGACGAAGACGCCCACTCCGGTATTCACGAAAAACCCGGAGGGGCAGGCCTACGGGCCGGGCCATAATGGTTTCTTCCAGTCGAAAGACGGCACCGAGGACTGGATAATCTACCACGCCAACCCGAACCCTAATAGGGGATGCGGCAACGAGCGCAGCCCCCGGATTCAGAAGTTCACCTGGAATGCGGATGGCACGCCCAATTTTGGTACGCCCGTAGCCTTGAGCACGGAGCTGAAGAAGCCTTCGGGTGAGTAAGGCCGCGCTGTTTCAACACTACTTCTCTGCCATGGTGCAACCCACCTCTTTCCGTTTTACGCTGCTTCGCTTTGGCGGCCCGGTGCTGCTCGGCCTGGGGTTGCTGGCATCCTGCCAGCGGCCGGCCGCTACCAGCGCTGGCACTGAGAGCAGCAGCGCCAGCCCGGCAGCTACCGCAACTACCGCCGCCCCGCTGCCCAACCCGGTGCTGCCCGGCGACTTTCCCGACCCCTCCGTAACGAAGATAGGCGACACCTACTGGGCTACGGCTACCTCCTCCAACTGGGGCCCCACGTTTCCGCTGCTGAAATCGAAGAACCTGACGGACTGGGAGCTGGTGGGCCATGTCTTTCCCAACCAGCTGCCGGCCTGGGCCGACTACTACTTCTGGGCACCTGAAATCAGCCAGGAAGGAAGCAAAACGTACATCTACTACACTGCCCACCAGCGGGGGGCACCCTGGCCGTGGGCGTGGCCAGCGCCGATAACCCGGCTGGCCCTTACCGCGACCATGGGCCCCTGGTAAGTCAGCCCGCCGGCTCCATCGACGGCTTTCCGATGCGGGACGAAAACAACCAGCTGTACCTGATCTGGAAGGAAGACGGCAACAGCCGCAACGAGCCCACGCCCATCTGGGCCCAGCGCCTGAACGAGGAGCGCACGGCTCTGGTAGGAGAGAAGGTAGAGCTGTTCCGCAACTCAGCACCCTGGGAAGGTAACTTGGTGGAAGGCGTGTCGATGGTGCGGCACGGCGAGTATTACTACGCCTTTTATGCCGCCAACGGCTGCTGCGGCCCCGGCTGTACCTATGCCACCGGCGTGGCCCGCGCCCGCAAGCTCACCGGCCCCTGGGAAAAATACGACCGGAACCCGGTGCTGCTGAACAACAACACCTGGAAGTGCCCCGGCCATGGTACCGTGGTAGAGCGCAACAACCGCTGGTACTTGCTGCACCACGCCTACGACGCCCAAAGCCAACAGTACGTGGGCCGGCAGGGCGTGCTGAGCGAGTTCACTTGGACAGCTGCAGGCTGGCCGGAGTTCCAAGGCGGCAGCACGCCGGTAGCGGCCACCGCGCCCGCACCGCGCCCCATAAACGAGGAATTTCAGGGCAGCACGCTGGCACCCGACTGGCAGTGGCCAGTGGAGCAGAAGCCTACCTTCAGCCTGCGCAGCGGCCAGTTGCAGCTCACCGGCCGCCCCGAGCCCGGTGGGGCGGTGCTGGGCCACCATACCTACGCTGCCTCTTATACGGCCACCACCACGTTGCTGCAGCCCGGCCAAATACCAGCCGGATCGGTGGCGGGCATAGCGGCCCTGGGCGACCCGGAAAATGAAATTGCCCTCACGGCCGGGGGCGGGCAGCTGCAGCTGTGGCAGCTGGAAAAAGGCCAGGCCAAAGTATTGAGCGCCGCCCCGCTGCCCGCTGCCACCAAGCTCACGCTCCGGCTGCGGGCACAGGCCGGTACCGCTTATCAGTTCGACTGGAGTTCTGACGGGGGCAAAACCTGGCAACTTCTACCCAACTACGCCGCTGTAAACGGCGCTTATCTGCCACCCTGGGACCGTGGCGTAAGAGCCGGAGTTGTGGTGCGCGGGCCGGCAACGGCCGCGTTCGAAGATTTCAGACTGGTGGTAGGGGAAAAATAACCCAGTCTGAAGCCAGGCGGGAGGCCCGGCGTTTCGGCGCGGGGCCTCCATTTTCCGGCGGGCCATTGGTTTAATGGGCGCCTTCACGTGTACAACCTTTTCTACTGCTTATGCTGCCTTCTTTTTCCCGGCTCACTGCTGGCTTGCTGACGGGCGGAGTGCTGCTGACGGGCGCCGTTGGTTGCAACCGCTCTACCGACGATACCACGGCAGCCACTGCCACCGGCGCGGCCGCGGCCGATTCCACTGCTCGTATGACTCCAACTGCTACTTCTTTCGGCCAGCTGCCCGATGGCACCGAGGCCAAGCTCTACACGCTCACCAACGCCCACGGCCTGAAAGCCACCATCACCAACTACGGCGGCACGCTCACCAGCCTGCTGGTGCCCGACAAGGACGGCAAGCTCGGCGACGTGGTGCTGGGCTTCGACAACGTGGGCGGCTACACCAGCGCCCAGTATCTGCAGGAGGGCCCGTACTTCGGGGCGCTGATCGGGCGCTACGGCAACCGCATCAAAGCCGGCAAGTTCACCCTCGATGGCAAGCAGTACACGCTGGCCCTGAACAACGCGCCCAATACCCTGCACGGCGGTAAGCGCGGGTTTGATAAGGTCGTTTGGGAAGCCGAGCCCGGTTCTTCGGCCGAGGGGCAGACGCTCAAGCTCACCTACCTGAGCAAGGACGGCGAGGAAGGCTACCCCGGCAACCTGAACGTGACGGTCGTTTACACGCTCACGAACGATGACGCGCTGAAAATCGACTACTCGGCTACTACCGACAAGGCCACGCCCGTCAACCTCACCAACCACGCCTACTTCAACCTCAACCACGGTCAGGCAAAAAATGCCCTGGACCACGAGCTGACGCTGAACGCGGACCGCTACACCGTGGTAGATGGCACCCTGATTCCGACCGGGGAGCTGCGGCAGGTGCAGGGCACACCCATGGACTTCCGCCAGGCGCACACCATCGGGGAGCGAATCAAGCAGGTGACCGGCCCCGGGCCCGGCGGCTACGACCACAACTGGGTGCTGGCCGACGCGCCCCGGGCTACGCCCCAGCCGGCCGCTACGGTCTATGAGCCTGCCACGGGCCGCACCATGACGGTGACCACCACCGAGCCCGGCATCCAGTTCTACTCCGGCAACTTCCTGAAGGGCAACCTCACGGGCAAAGGCAACACGGCCTACGTGCAGAACTACGGCTTCTGCCTGGAAACCCAGCACTTCCCCGACTCGCCCAACCAGCCCAAATTCCCGAGCACCATTCTGAAGCCCGGCCAGACGCTGAAATCTTCCACCAGCTACCAGTTTGGCGTGCGCAAGTAGCACCGCTTTTTCCCGCTTCCCCTTACCTGATTTCCTTCCCGTTTCATGGGCAAAAGTTTCAATATTCTGGATCTGAGCGTGTTTCTGCTGTATATCGTGGGCGTCTCGGCCTACGGGTACTACGTGTACCGCAGCAAGCAGAAAGCCCAGATGGATACCAAGGACTACTTCCTGGCCGAAGGCTCCCTGACGTGGTGGGCCATTGGCGCCTCCATGATTGCCTCCAATATTTCGGCCGAGCAGTTTATCGGCATGTCGGGCTCGGGGTTTTCCCTGGGTGTGGCCATTGCTGCCTACGAGTGGGTAGCTGCCATTGTACTCATTCTGGTGGCCGTGTTCTTCATGCCGATTTACCTGAAGCAGAAGATTTACACGATGCCCCAGTTTCTGGAGCAGCGCTACAACTCCACGCTCAGTTTGATCATGAGCATTTTCTGGTTGTTTCTGTATGTGCTGGTGAACCTCACGGCCATTCTGTACCTGGGCGCGCTGGCCATCAACAACCTCACCGGCGGGGAGCATTTTCACCTGATTCTGGTGGGGCTGGCGGCCTTCGCGCTGATTCTCACGCTGGGCGGCATGAAGGTGGTAGGCTACACCGACGTGGTGCAGGTGCTGGTTCTGGTGATTGGCGGCCTCGCCACGTCTTACATTGCCCTGAGTCTGGTAAGTGAGCGGTTCGGGCTGGGTAACAACATTGTAGCCGGCTTTCAGGCCATGATGCACGATGCCGACGACCACTTCCACATGATCTTCCCCAAACCCGGGCCCGATTCCTCGCAGGCTTACATCAGCAAGTACCTGGCTTTGCCCGGCCTTGCTATGTATGCCGCCGGCCAGTGGGTGGCCAACCTCAACTACTGGGGCTGCAACCAGTACATTACCCAGCGTGCCCTGGGCGCCGACCTGCACACGGCCCGTACCGGCATCCTGTTTGCCGGCCTCATCAAAATCATCATGCCGGTGATTGTGATGCTGCCCGGCATTGCCGCCTACGTGCTCTACAAGAACGGCGGGCTGCAAGCTGAAATGAGCTCCGGCGGGCACTTCAACCCCGATAATGCCTATTCCGCCATTCTCACCTTTCTGCCCAACGGCCTGAAAGGCTTGTCGATGGCGGCGCTGACCGCCGCTATTGTGGCCTCCCTGGCGGGTAAAGCCAACTCCATTTCCACCATCTTCACCCTCGACATCTACAAGCGCTACCTCAACAAGGAAGCCACCGAGCAGAAACAGGTGTGGATAGGCCGCGTGACGGTGCTGGCGGCTATGGTGCTGGCCGTGCTGTTGACCTGGGAAGATCTGCTGGGTATTGGGGGCGAAGGTGGGTTCATCTTTATCCAGAAGTACACGGGCTTTATCTCGCCCGGTATTGTGGCGGTGTTCCTGCTGGGTATGTTCTGGAAGCGCACCACCGGCACGGCCGCTGTGGCCGGTATGCTGGCCGGCTTCCTGCTGTCGGTGTTCTTCAACAACTTCGCGCCCTCGGTGCTCGGGCCCGAAACCCTGCTGTACACGGCTTTTCCCAACGGCCAGGGCGGCTACGAAATTCCGTTCCTGATTGGTATGGGCTGGTCGTTCTTTTTCACCGTGGTACTGATGGTGGGCCTGAGCCTGGCTGGCCCGGTGGTGAACCCCAAGGCGCTGCACCTGGAGCCCGGCCTGTTCCGCGTCAGCAACCAGACGCTCACGCTCATCATCATCACCCTGCTGCTTATCACGGCGCTGTACGTGAAGTTCTGGTAAGCCAGCCGCTTCTACGCCAACCGATAAACCACCCTTCTGCGCTGCTGACAGGCGGGGCGGAAGCGGCGGGTTTTGGGACAGTTTCCTGGTAGGGCGCCTACCGCTTTTCGTTTTTATTTCCCCTTTTCACTTAACCTTCAATTTCCATGAAAAACTCTTTACGCATCTCGCAGGTAGCGGCCTTGTTGCTCCTGCTTCTGCTGGCTCCGGCTGCCTGGGCCCAGACGGCCACCGGAATTGTCTCTGGCGGCGTGTACAAGTTCATCCACAAAGGCGTAGAACCCGCCGTCTGCCTCGACGTGGACAACAACCTGGCTACGCCCGGCACCCGCATTCACCAGTGGCTCGATAACGGTAATGATGCTCAGCGCTTTGTGGTGACGATGCAAACGGATGGCTCTTACAAGCTGATGCACCTGAATACTGACCAGTACGTGCAGCCCGTAGGCGGCGCTATAGAACACGGCACCCGCATCGAGCAAAACAACAGCACCGACGCCGATTACCAGCGCTGGATGCTACAGGACATGGGCGAAGGTTACTACAAAGTAACCCTGAAAGGTACCAACCAGTGCCTGGAAGTAGCCGGCAACAGCCCTACGCCCGGTGCCGATATCCAGCTGTGGGATGACAACGGCAACGACGCCCAGCGCTGGCTGCTGGTACGCACTGACGTATCGACCGGCAACAAGCGTGCGGCCGGTGCGACCTTTAGCCTTTCGGCTTATCCCAACCCTTTCGCTCAGAGCCTGCGGGTTGAATTGCAGGGCCTCAGCAACGGCCCGGGCCGGGTTGCTTTGTGCGACTTGCTGGGCCGCACCGTATACAGCCAGCAGGTAGACCTGAAGCGCGGTATGAACACGGTGTAGATAAACACCCGCACCTCGTTACGCTCCGGCCTGTATGTGCTGCGCGTGCAGCAGGGCAATTCCGTACAGCAGTTGCAGGTAGTTCAGCGCTAACAATCCATTGTTTATCAAAAAAAGGCCGTTGCTATCAAGCAACGGCCTTTTCCGTTTTGCGGCGGGTAGTTTTGGGGCTTATCTGCAAGCTTTCGGCCTGTGGCTTTTACCTCCTTGCGTTTTACCAAATGGGGTGGCTTGACGTCCTATGGCCGCAACCCGGCGGTGGGAGGCTGCGAATAGGGTGCTACCTTTGCCGCTTTCCGAATTCCTCCCGGGCCGTGCTGCATGTCCAATAAGCTACTGGTGTTTCTGGCGGGGCTGCTGCTGCTTTCCGCGCTCGGCTCCTACGTGTACTACCGCCGCGCCGTGGCAAGCGTGCCCGTGGATGCCTGGGCGCTGGTGCCCGACGATGCCGTGCTGGTGCTGGCCTCGCGCGACCATCCTACGCTGGTGCGCCACCTCCGCGAAACCCAGCTCTGGGACAACCTGGCGGCGTTGCCGTACTTTCAGCAGGTGCAGGAAAACGGCCGCCTGCTCGATTCGCTGACCAACAGCCGCAACAACCTGCTGCGCTTTCTGGGCCGCAAAACGGTGCTGGCTTCCGTGCACATCACCGGCCCCGGCTCCTTTGATGTGCTCTACCAGGTGCCGCTGAACACGGTGCGCGAGTTCCGGCAGGTGAGGGCCGCTGCCGAGGCCCTGGGCCGTCATCCGCGCTTTCAGGTAAACTCCCGCACCTACCACGGCCACGTACTCACCGACGTCCGGGAGCGGGGTACGGGCAACGGCGTCACGTACTTCAACTACCGCAACCACCTGATCCTAAGCAGCGGCGCAGGCCTCGTTGAGAAAGTAATTGCCCGCCTGGAACACACCGGCCAGCCCTCCGTGGCTGCCGACTTCCGCAATACCGACTTCCTGCAGCTGCGCGACGTGGACGCCACCCTGCTGATAAACTACCGCCAGCTGCCACCGTTTCTGGACTTGTTTTTCCGGCCCGAGCTGCGCCCCAGTGCCCAGGTGCTCACGGGCCTCGGCCGCAACGGCCTGCTCGAGCTGCAGCTGGCTGGCAACAAGGTGCTACTCAATGGCTTCACCAACCCCGAAACCTCCCGCGACGCCCTGCACCAGCGCCTGCTCCGGGAGCCCGCCCAACGCCTGGGTATGGCCGAGGTGCTGTCCCTGCGCACGGCCATCCTCCTGCACCTGGGTGTGGCCCGGCCCACTGCCCTACACACCACTCGCACGCTGCCTGCCCCCGACTCAGCTACGGCTACTGCCCTGGACAGCATAGCCCGCCAGCTGACAGATGAGGCCGCACTGTGCTACCTGGCGGCGCCTTCGGCCCGGCAGGCCCCGGCCCGGCTGGTGCTGGTGCGGTGCGCCGATCCGGCGCGGGTGGCTTTGGCCCTGGGCCAGCTGCGGCGCGCCCGCGGAGCCAGCCCGGCCTTCGAGCGGGTGGGCAGCTACGAGATTCATAGCCTGGGGCTGCCCGAAGTGCCGGCCCGCCTGCTGGGGCCTCTGTTTGCGGGCTTCACGGGAGCTGGTGCGGTGGCCCAGGCCGGCAACTACGTGGCCTTTGCCGACGATGCATCCGCCCTGCGCGGGTGGTTGCAGGATGTGGCAGCCGGCCACGTCTGGGCCCGCTCGCCCACGCAGGTTGCTTTCCTGGAAGAAACCCAGCCCCTGGCCCGCTTCAGTATTTTCCTCGACACTCAGAACAGCTGGAACGTGCTGCTGCGGAGTTTGCGGGAAGAGCGCCGGGCAGGCCTGCTGCGCAACGAAACGCTGTTTAAGCGCTTTCCGCAGCTGGCGTTTCAGCTGGTGCCCGCTGCCCCGGAAGAAGGCGCCGCCGGGCAATACTTCACCCAGCTGCTGCTGCGCCTGGCCGGCGGCGGCTACCGTCACCCAAACCGGCTCGCTCACCCAGGAGCGCGGCGGCCTGCGCTTTCTGCGCCGCCTGATCAGTCCGCCCACGCTGGTGAGCGTGGCCAACGCCCGTACGCCGGGCGTGCTGGTGCAGGACAGTGCCCGGGTGCTGCACTACCTCACCCCGGAAAGTGCGGTGGCCTGGTCGGATACGCTGAGCGGGCCGCTGGTGGGGCCGATACGCCGGCTGGCTCTGGGCGGCACACCGGGGTTTGTGCTGGCCACCCCCGGCAAGCTCTACTTCTACGATGCCCAAGGCAAGCCGGCCTCGCACTTCCCCCTCAACCTGCCCGATTCGGTGCAGGCCACTTCCCTGGCTGTGGCGCCGGGGGTGGGCACTCAGCCGGCCCGGCTGCTGGTAGGTGGGGGCGGGGGCAACTTCTTTTTGTTTGATACCAACGGCAACGCCCTGCCCGGCTGGCAGCCCAAGCGCCTGGACTTTGCCCCGGCCGCGCCCCCACACTACCTCACGGTGGGCGGCTCCGAGGTGATAGTGGTGCTGCTGGAAAACGGCTACATCTTCGCCTTCGACCGGACTGGGGGCACGTACCCGGGCTTTCCCATCAGCGTGGGTGGGCGCCTGCACACGGCGGCCTTTGTGGAGCCCGGGCCTACGCTGCGGCGCACCCGCCTCACCGTGGTTACGCAGCGCGGCGAGCGGGTGCAGTTCAACCTGAGCGGCAACATCCTCAGCCGGGGCCGCCTGAGTACCTGGAGCCAGGGCGCCACCTTCCGCATCATCCCCGACCAGCTGCAGCGCGGCTGGGTGGTGGCCCGGCAGGAAGCCAACGGCCTGCTCACCGTATTCGACGCGGCCGGCCGCCGCCTGCTGGAGCGCCGCTTCCTGACTTCCGACGAAAAGCCTGTGCAGTTCTTCGACTACGGCCCCGGCCGGCGCATCGTGGCCCTCACCGACCTGGGCCCGCAGCAGGTATACCTCTACGACGCCAAAGGCGAGCTGCTCACCGGGCAGCCTTTCCCGAGCACGGCCGCCACCGTGGAGCTAACCTACGATGTGGCCGCCAGCGTCTGGCAGCTCTACCACGTGCAGGGCCGCCAGCTCCGCCGCACAGCGGTGAAATAGAGTTAGAATGTGCTGATGTGGGTAATGTGCTGAAGTGCTAATGCTTTAGCTGTCATGGCGAGCAGCGCGAAGCCATCCGTCCTGGGCAACGCCGAAAGCCCCAGGACGTGAAAAGCCCCTGACGCCAGCATGGACGTCAGGGGCTTACTGGTAGAAAAAAGGGTCTGGTTTTGTCCAAGACGGATTGCTTCGCACTGCTCGCCATGACAGCTCACATGCATTAGCACATTAGCACATTAACTAAGCCAGCCCTTCCGGTAGAAGTAGATGAGCTGGCCGCAAACGACGAAGAGCAGCACGCCCAGCAGTACGGGGTAGCCCAGGGGGTGATAAAGCTCTGGCATATTGAGGGTATTTATACCGCCATGCGGGTTTTCGCGCTGGAAGTTCATGCCATATAGGCCCACCACAAAGCTCAGCGGGATGAAGATGGAGCTAATGATGGTCAGCACTTTCATCACCTCGTTCATGCGGTTGCTTTGGTCGGAAAGGTAGAGCTCTACCAGGCTGTTGACGGATTCCTTGTAGCTCTCGGCCAGGTCCAGCGTCTGGATGGCGTGGTCGTAGCAGTCCCGGAAGTACGTTTTCATTTCCTCAGACACCACATCCTCGGGCATGCGCAGGATTTCCGTGATTTTGTCGCGCTCCGGATACACCAGCCTACGGAAGCGCACAATGTCTTTCTTGATCTGCAGGATGCGGCCCAGCAGGCGGCGGTCGGCGCGCTTGGAGCGGAAAATCAACTCCTCCAGGTGCTCAATGTAGTCGCCAATGGCGGCCATGGTGGGGAAGTAGTGGTCGAGCACCACGTCGGTGAGGGTGTAGGCCAGGTACAGGGGCGGGCGGCGCATAATCTGGCTGCGCCCCGAGCGGATGCGGTGGCGCACGGCATCCAGGCAGTCGTCGTAATCGTCCTGAAACGACAGCACGTAGTTGGGGCCGGTAAACAAGCTCAGCTGGTCGTCTTCCACTTCCAGCTGGGAAGTGAAGTCCGTCATGCGCGACACCAGGAACAGGCGGCCGTTGTCCAGCTCCTCTACTTTGGCCCGCTGGTAGTCGCCCAGCACGTCCTCCATCTGCAGGGCCGGCAGGTTGAAGTCCCGCATCAGGCGCTCCATGAGGCCCAGGTCGTTGTAGCCGCGCACGTCAATCCAGTGGCGCAGCTGCGGGTTCCGCTGAAAAAAGCCAGCAGCTCGTCGTAGTTGTCGTACTCGCGCTCCACGAACTCGTCGGTATCGTAGGAAATCATGAACAGACGCGGGGCCAGGGCGTCGGGATGAACCACGAGGGTGCCGGGGCGCTGACCCACCACCTGCTCGCGGGCCTGCTGGGTGGCCTGCCGGTCGGAAACATGGCTGTGCGGTGCGGTTTCGGATAAGTCGTCGGGCTCGGCGGCCACGGAAGAGGGCATCTGCGGATCCATGCAGGCGGGCAAAAGAAAAGTAAACTGGGCGTATGCTACGCAAGTACGGCGGAAAAGGCCGGATGCTTTCGGCAATGGTAGCGGGTAGCCGGGGTTTGCCGTACTTTCGCGTGTTCTTGCCCTTGCTGCCCGTGTCCGATTTCGTTTCCCAGGATTTGCTGTTGCCGCTGCCCGGCCTTGCGGGCCGCTACCAGGTGCGGGTGCGGGCCGGCGCGCCCGGCGGACCGGTGCTGCCGCTGGCGTTTGACGTCTACCTGTTCGGCCAGCCCGCGCACCTGGCCTTGCAGCACGGCGTGAAAAGCTGGCAGCTGTTTTACCTCGAAGACCAGCGCCGGCAGCGCACCATAGCGCAGCTGCCCGTGGCAGCGGCCGGAGCGCCGGATCAAGCCTACAGTCCGTACCAGGCGCCTTTCGGGGGCGTGCATATGGCCCCGGACGTGTCGGCCCGCGTGCTGCTGGCGTTCCTGACGGTCGTACACGCCCACCTGGCCACGCTCGGACTCGACAATATCCAGCTCAAATCATTTCCCTTCGCTTACGACCCCGCTGCCAGTGCCCTACAAACCCAGGCGCTGCTGCAGCTGGGCTACCATATTGGGAAATCCGAAGTTAGCAGCCACCTGCCCCTGCACCGCGAGTTTGCGGCGGGCCTTTACCACGCTGAGCTGCTGCGGCTGCGCAAGTGCGAGCGGGCGGGCTTCGTGGTGGAGCAGGAGCCGCCCTGGCTGCTGCCGGCGGCGTACGACTTCTGGGAAAGCTGCCGCCAGGAAAAAGGCCACGCGCCACTGTTACCGCTGGAGCGCTTGCAGGAACTGTTTGCTCACTTCCCGGCGCGCCATTTCCTATTTTCGGTGCGCGACACTGCAGGCCAATGGGCCGCACTTATTCTGGTTATTCAGGTAAGCACCGATATACTCTACACGTTTTATTCCGGCAGCCCCAGAGCCTACGCGGCCTACAGTCCCACGGTGCTGCTGCACCAGGGCCTGCATGAGTTTGGGCGCAACCAAGGCTGCCGTATGCTTGATCTGGGCACCGCGTCGCTGGCCGATGGGCTGAACTTTCCGCTGCTGCAGTTCAAGCAGCACCTGGGCGCCGAGGCCAGTCTGAAACTGACGTTTGCGCGGTGAAGAAGCTACTATTCTGGCAGGTTGCCGGCCGCCCCGCCGTTTCTCTGGCTTCCTGCCGCCTCTGCCTGCCATGACGCGCGCTTCTGCCTTCAGCCCTAAGACGCCAAAAGCCCAGTCTGGTGGGGCCGGCAACTTTCTGCGCGGCTCCCTGGGCGCGGGGTTGGCTATTGGGGCCCGCACGGCGGGGGCGCTGCTGCTGGGCAAGCTGCTGGCCGTGTACGGCGGGCCGGGTGGCCTTACGCTGCTGGCCCACTTCCAGAACCTGATGGCCCTGTTCACTACTCTGCCCAACGACGGGGTGCACGTAGGCTTCACCAAGTACGCCGCTCCGCTGCGGCCGGGCTCGGGGCGGTACCAAAGCTGGCTGGGTGCGGCGGTGGTGCTGAACCTGGCCGCGCTGGTGGCTGGCGCCTTGGTTCTGGCCGTGGGGCAGGCGCCGCTGGTGGGCATGTTCCGGCCGTCGGTGGCGTGGCTGGCGGGGTTTGGGCTGGGGCTGGCCGGTCTGGTGGCCAACACCCTGCTCACGGCGGCACTGCTGGCTGCCGGCCGCCTGCGGGCCTACGTGGGGCTCACGGTGCTGCTGAGCGCCCTGAGCGTGGGCGCCGTGGCCCTGGCCCTCTACGCGCAGTGGCCGGTGGAAAACGTGCTGCTGACTTACCTGCTGGCGCAGGCGCTGGTGGTAGCGCCCACTGCCCTGGCGGCCCGGCGCGTGGGCATCCAGCTGCCGGGGTGGGGGCCGGTCAGCCGGCCGGCGCTGGTGGCTTTAAGCCATTTTCTGCTGATGGCCCTAAGCACGCTGGTGTTTGGTAAGGCGGTGGACTTTGCTCTGCGCGCCGTGCTGGTGCGGGAGTTTGGCCTGGCGCAAACTGACCTGTGGCAGGCCGTAGCCAAGCTCTCCGATAACTATACTATGGTTTTCGCAGCCCTCATGAGCAGTGTGTACTACCCCCGGCTGGCAGCCCTCAGCGCCCAGCCCCAAGCCCAGGGCGCGTACGTGCGCTCTATTCTGCTCTTGCTAATGCCGGTGCTGGCGGCCGGACTGGGGTTGCTGTACCTGGTGCGCAGCTGGCTGCTGCCGCTGCTTTTTGAGGAGCAGTTTGCCGCCGCCGGGTTTCTGCTGCCCCCGCAGCTGCTCGGCGACTGGGCTAGGTTCCTGACCTGGGTGCTGCTGTATCTGCTGGTGGCCCAGGCCCGGGTGGGGCGCTACGTAGCCGTGCAGGCGGGCTCGGCGGTGCTGTACGCCGGGCTGCTGGCGGTGTGTTTGCCGCGCTACGGGCTGCTGGGCGCCCCCATTGCGCAGGCCGTGCGCTACGGCGTGCTGCTCCTGACCTGCGGCCTGTATTTTCGTCGTACGCTTACCGCTTCTGTGCATGACTAACGGCGCACCTTCGGTTCTGTCGGCTGCCCCGGAGCTGCCGCTGGTTACGGTCGTGGCTTTGTGCTACAACCACGCCCGCTTTCTGCGCCCAGCCCTGGATTCCATCCTCGCCCAGACGTATCCGCGCCTGGAGGTTATCTTGGTAGATGACGCCAGCACCGACGACAGCGCCGCCATTCTGCGCGAGTATGCCGCCGCTCACCCCAGCTGGCAGCTGCTACTGCTGCCGCGCAATGAAGGCAACTGCGCCGCTTTCAACCACGCCTTCCGCCGCAGCCAGGGGGAGTTTCTCATCGACTTCGCCACCGACGACGTGCTGCTGCCGGAGCGCATTGCCCGGCAGGTGGCCGTTTTTCAGCAGCTGCCGCCCAGCTACGGCCTCGTGTACTCCGATGCGGAGCACGTCGATGAGCAGGGACACCATGTGGGCTACCATTATAGGCGCCCGCGGCCCGGGGTGCTGCTGCCCCGGCCAGCCGAGGGCTGGGTGTTTGCCGAGGTGCTGCGGCGCTACTTCATCAGCTCGCCCACGGTGCTGGTGCGCCGGGCCGTGCTGACCGAGCTGGGCGGCTACGACGAAACCCTGACCTACGAGGACTTCGATTTCTGGGTGCGGGCGGCCCGCAGCTGGCAGTTTCATTTTCAGGATGAAACGACCACGCAAAAGCGCCTGCACCCCCAGGCTATGTCCCGGCGCGGCTACCAGCCCCACGACCCGTACCTGGCCTCCACTATCCGCATCTGTCGCAAAGCCCAGGCTTTGTGCCGTACCCCCGATGAGCGGGATGCCCTGGCCGTGCGGGTGCGCTGGGAGCTGCGCCAGGCCGTGCGCTGGCGCAACTTTTCGGAGGCGCGCGAGCTATACGGCTTGCTGCGCGAGCTGCAGGCCGTGCGCCCCCTCGACTGGCTGCTAAGCCAGGCCGCCGGCGTTGGCGCTGTGCTTTCTTCCTGATTCCCGATTCTTCGTTTGATCTTCGCCGCCATGTTTGCGCGCTGGCCCCGTTTCGTTCATTGTCTGGTGTTGCCGGCGGGGCTGCTGCTGGCCTCCGGCTGGGGGCTGGGCTCTTACTTTGAAACCAGTGACGACCTGGCCATCATACAGCTGGTGCGGGGCATCACGGCAGTTGCTCCGGTCAGCAACCTGCATTTGTATTTCCACGGTCTGGCAGCGGTGCTGGCTTTGCTTTGCCAGCAGTGGCCAGCCGTGCCCTGGTATGCCACGCTGCTTTTTGGCCTGCTGTACGCGGCCACCGCCCTGGCCTTTTCCGTCATCGATAAGCTGTTGCGTGGGCGCGTACCTACTTGGCAGATTACGCTGCTGCTGGTGCTGATCTACGGCACGCTCTGGCTGGAGCATGCTATGTGGTTTCATTTTGGGCGGGTGGCGGTTTTGCTGGCGGGCAGCGGCCTGCTGTTTGCGGCCCAGCGCCCCATGCAGCGGTGGGCGCAGGGGCTGGGGCTGGCGGCCTTTGGAGTAGCCTGGCTGATCTGGCCCGGCGCGGCCGATGTAGCCTTGCTGGCAGTGCTGCCGGGCCTATGGTGGCTGAGTGGCCGCCGCGCCGCGCCATTGGTAGGGGCTGCCATTGCCTGGGTTGTTGTGGCCGGACTGGCTCTGCACTTGCTGCGCCCCGCCTCCAGCCAAGCTTATAGCCAGCTGCATCAGCAGGCAACGGCCCTCAACGACTACGGGCTCTACCGACTAGCGCCAGCAACCACCACCGATACCCTGGGCCTGCGCCTTGCCGTCAGCGGGATGCTAGGCGACTCTACCCTGGTAAATGAAGCCCTGTTCCGGCGTACAGCCCGGTTCGAGCCTTCTTACTTCCGCCAGCACATTGCGCCAGCCAAGCTGCAGGCTACGGTGTTTGGGCTGATTCGGGAGTATTTTCCGGCGCTGCTGGTGCTGGCTACGCTGGCGGCCTGGGTGCTGGCTCACACCGACATGCGCGGCCGCCCAGGCTTCTGGCTAGCGTTGCTGGCCTGGGCCGGACTGCTGCTGGGCCTGGGCACGCTCCTGAGGCTGCCGCCCCACCTGGCCCTGCCGCTGCTCGACCTTCTCGTGCTCAGCGCGATGGTGTTCGTGCTGCGCGACGAGATGGAGTCGGAGCGGCGGGCGGTGCGGGCGCTGCTGCTGGTGCTGGGCATTGCTGCGCTGCCTTTCACCGTGAAAACCCTGCGCCGCCAGCAGCAGCTGCGCACCGAGCAGCACCGGGGCCTGCAACAGCTTCGCCAGATGCGCCGCCACACTTACCCGGCCGCCGTGGTAGTAACGGACGTGCTGGACGAGGCCTACAAGTCGCAGAGCCCGTGGGGGCGCCCCCGCCTGGGCGCTGGCGTGGGTTTTCTGTCGGTTACGGGGTGGTACACGGCCGATCCTTCGCAGGCGCAGCTGCGTAAGCACCTGACGGGTACCCCGGATATGGCGGCGGCTTTGCGGCAGCTGGCCCGGCGCCGGGCAGCCGTGAAGTGGTACCTGACGCCCGCAACCGCCCGCCTGCTCAATCAGCAGCTGGCGAGAAGTGTTCAGCCAACCCAACAAAACTGGCAATTAACAGCGCGGGAACGTGCGCCGGGCGGAAGCTCGACCGCACCCCGGCTGTATTTTCCGACGGCTCAACCAGTGAAGTAGCGGTAAAAGCCAAAATTATGTAGGCTGAGCAGGGGTGTTTCCCGCGTATGTGCTGAAATTGAATCTATACATTTGGCGTTCAATTGGCGTACGTCCTATTTCCCTCACACCCATGATTGCATCGCTCACTTCCCGTGGAGAGGTGCTGCAGTATCTCGAACCCTTCCTCAGGCAGAACCTCGGTTCTTTTCTGAAGAACGTGGAGGATAGCTGGCAGCCTTCTGATTTCCTGCCTGACTCTCGCTTGGATACCTTTTTTGATGAGGTGAAACAGCTGCGCGAGCGGGCCAAAGACCTGAGCTACGATCTGCTGGCAGTGCTTATCGGCGACACCATCACTGAGGAAGCGCTGCCCAACTACGAAGCCTGGTTTCATCAGCTCGACGACCTGGGGCGCGACCCCAACAACGGCTGGGCCCAGTGGATCCGGGGCTGGACGGCCGAGGAAAACCGCCACGGCGACCTGCTCAACCGCTACCTCTACCTTTCCGGCCGCGTCAACATGCGCGAGTTCGAAATCAGCACGCAGTACCTCATTGCTGACGGCTTTGACCTGGGCACGGCCCACGACCCGTACCGGGCTTTTATATATACCAGCTACCAGGAAACGGCTACCAACCTCTCGCACCGCCGCGTGGGTACGCTGGCTCGTAAAGTGGGCGAAGATCAGCTCAGCAAAATCTGCGGCATGATTGCTGGCGACGAAACCCGCCACGCCCGCGTCTACAAAACCTTTGTGGAGAAAATCTTTGAAGTAGACCCCAGCGAGATGATGCTGGCCTTTGAGGATATGATGCGCAAGAAGATTGTGATGCCGGCCCACTACATGCGCGAGCTTGGTGTGGATATGGGCAAAACCTTCGGCCACTTCACCGATGCTGCCCAGCGCCTGGGCGTGTATACCAGCCAGGACTACACCGACATCCTCGAAACCCTCATCAAGGACTGGAAAATTGACCAGATTTCGAACCTGAACGGCGCGGCCGAAAAAGCCCGCGAGTACATCATGGCCCTGCCCAACCGCCTGCGCCGCGTAGCCGACCGTATGCCGGTGCCCAAGCTGGAGTACAAGTTCAAGTGGATTGAGTAGCTTCCTTCACTCTTATACCAAAAAAGCCCCCGCAACATCGTGTTGCGGGGGCTTTTGCTTTTTGCAGCCGACTGTAGCAGGCTGCTAGGGGTTCATCGTCCATTTGCCGTCGGCACCCAGCTTGTAGGTAACCGTGCGTGTGCTGCCCGCGGCCGACGTGCCGGCTGCGTCGGTGCCCGTGGTAGTGGAGGTAGTAGCAGTGCCTGCGGTGGCGCCCGTTACCGGGAAGGTGCGGGTGAGCGTGCCGTTGCTGAGCGTGTAGGTGTCGCTACCAGCGTAGCCGGTGGCGGCAGCACCGGTAATCTGGCCGGGCGAGCTAATGGGCGTATAGCCCCGGTCGCCAAACTCGTAGCCGTAGAAACCACCGTTGGCGGAAGTGGCATCGGTAAAGATGTAGACTTCCGGCTTGCCGTTTCCGTTCAGGTCGCCCGATACAGCGTCGCGCACGGTGCCTTTAATTGGAACCCGCACGGGGTCGGTAGTGAGGCCGGCGCCGCGGTAGGAGCGGATGGTGACCTGCTGCTGGTCGCCCTCGCCGGTAGCGCGGATATCAAAGCGCGCATCGCCCTGGGTTACCTCGCGGCTGAACCCTACGACATCAGAACCAGTACTTTCGACCGTGGCGGCGGCGGAGTTGTTGCTCTCTCCCACGGTGCGCGACGAGTCGCAGGCCGAGGCGGCCAGCAGCGAAACGCTCAAGAAGGTTAAAACAGGTGTTTTCATGGATTTTAGGGAGAAATGTAATGAAGAAAGCAGGATGAGTTACCAAGATTGAAACCGCAGCTATGGGCGGTTCAGCTGTCGAAAGCGCCCACACTGCGCACAAAAAGCGGGGGCTTCTGGGGTACATACCCTTCGAGGTGGCCCACAAACTGTGCATGCCATACGGGATAGGCAAATAATAGTTTCTATATAGCTTTTTCTGCAGGTTAGCGCGCGGCCGTACTGAAGGCCACTTGGCGGAAGGTGGCAATGCCTTCCAGCAGCTGATAGCGGATAGTGCGCTTGCCGCCGCTCGGGCAGCAATTGGCATCGGCCTCATGGTAAACCGGAAAGGTGCGCAGCAGCTCCTGGCCTTCTACCCGAAACTCGTCGTGGCCCTGGTAGCCGGCAGCGGCGGGCCCGGCCAGTGCCGGCAGCGTAATCGGCCGTCGGCCCTGGTTCATGAACTCGTAGCCCACCAACTGTCCGTAGGAGCCGGTGCCGGCATCACTCACAAACACCAGCAGTTCGGGGTACTTGTCCTCGTTGAGGTTGGTGGCTACGGCGTCAGCCACGGTGCCGTCGAGGGTTTGCGTGGTGATAGTCAGTTCCCGGCCGCCTTTCTCTACCCGCACGCTGAGCTGGCGGCCGGAGCCCTCGCCAGTGGTCTGCACCAGAAAGCGCAGGTCGTCGGCGGCCAGCTCCTTGCGAAAGGAAACGGGCGTGGCGGGTGCGGCGGCCGGACTGCTCTGGCTGATTTCGGGCGTGCTTTCGATGGTGGAGCGCTGCGAGTCGCAGCCAGCCAGCAAGGCCAGCAGCAGGCCGGCCGACGCGAGGCGGAAAGAAAAGGGCATAAGGGCGGAAGTGGAGCGGAACATACTCCGTCTACCGTGCCGCTTGCGCCGGGGTTGCGCTAGGCCACAATCTGCACGCCTTTCCAGAACGCCACCCGCCCTTTTATCTGCTGGGCAGCCTCCTTGGGCTCGGCGTAGAACCAGGCTGCGTCTTTGTTCAGCTCACCATTCACGCGCAGGGAGTAGTAGCTGGCGCGGCCTTTCCAGGGGCAGGTAGTGCCGGCAATGCTGTCCTCGAAATATTCGCGCTTGATAGCCTCAGCCGGGAAATAGTGGTTGTTTTCGACCACTACGGTATCGTCGCTTTCTGCTACTACGGTATTATTCCAGATGGCTTTCATGGGTATTGGGGATGGAGGTAGTGGTGAATGGAGGCGTAGCTAGCCATATGCTCACAATTAAGAGCTTTTACCTCCTCACAACTAAAAGCCGCCCCGGGTTGTTCTAAGGGCTCATTCCCCAGATTATGTCCGTAGGCTTTCGTTTCCGGGATTTCACGCCCGAGGAGTCGCCCGAGAAAGGCTTCGACTCCCTCTTCAAACTATTCATGCAGCTCGTCACCATCACCAGCGGCGACGTGGCCGAGTCCTTGTCGTGGCTGAATGAGCTGGACAAGCAGTACGGCCTCACCGACAACGAGTACGGCATGGGCGACTTCATCGAAGACCTGAAAAAGAAGGGTTACATCGATGAGGACCCGCAGAAGCCGGGGGCGTTCAACATCACGGCCAAGAGCGAGCAGAACATCCGCCGCTCGGCTTTGGAGGAAATCTTTGGCAAGCTCAAGAAATCGGGCACGGGCAACCACCGCACGCCCCACACCGGCCAGGGCGACGAGCAAAGCACCGACATGCGCGAGTTCCGCTTCGGTGACTCGCTCGACCAGATTTCCATGACGGAGAGTATCCGCAACGCCCAGCTCAACCACGGTCTGGGCTCGGGCGAGTTTATGCTCACGGAGGGCGACCTGCAGGTGCGCGAAAACGAGCATAAGTCGCAGACCAGCACGGTGCTGATGATTGATATTTCGCACTCTATGATCTTGTACGGGGAGGACCGCATCACGCCCGCCAAAAAGGTGGCTATGGCCCTGGCCGAGCTGGTAAAGCAGAAGTACCCCAAGGATTTTCTCGACGTTATCGTGTTCGGCAACGACGCCTGGCAGATTGAGGTGAAGGACTTGCCTTACCTGCAGGTAGGTCCGTACCACACCAACACCGTGGCGGGCCTGGAGCTGGCCCTGGATTTGCTGCGCAAGCGCAAAACCGCCAACAAGCAGATTTTTATGATTACCGACGGTAAGCCCACCTGCCTGAAGGAGCCCACCGGTTACTACAAGAACTCATTTGGGCTGGACCGTAAAGTCGTGAACAAGACCCTGAACCTGGCCGCCGCCGCCCGCCGCCTCAAGGTGCCTATCACCACCTTCATGATTGCCGACGACCCGTATCTGCGCCGCTTCGTGGAGGAATTCACGGAGGTAAACCAGGGCAAGGCGTACTATTCCTCCCTGAAGGGGCTGGGCCACATGCTGTTTGAGGACTACAAGCGCAACCGCCGCAAGTCGTTGTAGACGCCGGCAATTTGGGGTAACTACCGCTGTCGGGTGCGGGGCTTGTCCCCGCCCGTCGTTGAACGATGGATGCCGGAGTCGTTCAACGACGGGGGACAAGCCCCGCACCCTACTTTCTGATGTCTCTTATCTGCTTTGCATAGAAAAAATTAGCGGGAAAGCCGCCGGAGGTTCGTTACTTCGGCGGCTTTTTCTGTCTCCTGGGCTTATGAAACGTCTATTCTATCTGAGCTTACTGCTGAGCGGCTGCACAGCAGCGCGTCCCACTGCCGTTACCAAAGCCCCCGCCCCCGCGCCGCCTACTACGGCCGTAGTGCGCGGCACTATCCGCAACGCGACGCCCAATGATACCGTGCGGCTCTGGCGCAAAGTGCCTAATGAATCCCAGCGCACCCAGCTCAAGTTTCCGGTAGCTGCCGACGGCTCGTTCGAAATGCGCCTTACAGGTCTCACCGAGGCGTTAGATGCGCAACTGGGCATCGGCAACGCCCTGACGGTGTTTATCAGCCCCGGCGACTCGCTTACGCTCATCGTTGACCGGAAGGACCTGCTGGAAACCCTGCAATTCAGCGGCCGCGGCGCCCACGTCAACAACTACCTCACCCAGGCCCAGCGCCACTTCGACTACGACTTCGGGAACTTGCCCGAAAGCCAGCACGGTGCGGCGTCGCCCGCGGAGTTTGTGCAGTTTGCCGATGCCTACCGACAGCGCCAGCTTGATACGCTGGCGGCCTGGCAGGCCAAGGCACCACTGCCCGCCGAGTTTGTGGCGTTGCGCCGGCAGCTGCTCGACCTGCAGCGGGGCTTGTCCATTCTGCGCTACGCGGGCAACCAGAAAGGCCAGACGCAGCAGGAACCTACGCTGCCCGTCGGCTACTTCGATTTTCTGAAGAGCATACCGTTGCCAGCAGAGGGTATGTGGGCTGTTCGGTCTACCTTTTCCCAGACGCTGGCGTTTTTCCACGGAGCCTACAGCTATATGTTTTTGCTGCCGCCTTCGGGCCAGCTAATCCCGGCGCCTGGCCTGGCCGAAAAAATCTACGCACAAGCCACGGCTGACTTGGGCGAAACCATCCTGCGCGACCAGGTGATAGGAGAGCTGCTGATGGGCCAGCTCTACGACCACCCCAATACCACTCGCGAGGCTGTGGGCGCCGTGCTGCCCACCTATTTTGCCCGTACCCAGGATTCTATGTACGTGCGGAATGTGCGCCTAGCCTGGCAGACTACGGCGGGCCTGCAAACCGGCCAGCCGGCCCCCGCATTCAGCCTGCGTAGTGCCCAGGGCAAAAGCGTCACGCTGGCCGACTTCAAAGGCAAGGTCGTCTACCTCGATTTCTGGTATAGCAGCTGCCGGCCCTGCCTGGCCGAAGCTCCCGCCGCCGAGAAGCTCAAAAAGCAGTTCCTGGGCCGCGACGTGGTGTTTCTCTACATTTCCGTGGACCGTAAGGCCGAGGAATGGCAGCAAGCCATCCGCAGGTTCACTCTGGCCAGTTCCAACAGCGTGCACCTGCTCGACCCCGGCGCGGCCAAAGCTGCCTCGGCCTACGGCGTAAGCAGCTTCCCCAGCTACTGGGTTATCGGCCGCGACGGCCGCATCTGGCGCGGCGCCGCGCCCAGGCCTTCATCGGGTCCGGAAGTGGTAGCCGTACTGGAAAAGGCCTTGGCTGTTAAAAGGTGACACGTAACAGGTGATAGGTAACAAGTCGTCATTACGAGCATGTGGCGTATCAAGCCAGTGTCGAAGCAATCCGCCCTGTACACGACCAGACCCGTTTTGCACCCAAAAAGCCTTACTCGTTGTGCACGGGTAAGGCTTTTCACTTCTCAGGGCTTTGTGTTTTGTTCAAGACGGATTATTTCGTCGTGCCTCCTCGCAATGACTACGTTCTACCTCTTACGTGTCACCTGTTACCTGTCACGTGTTACGCGTCACCCCAACAGAAAACGGCGGCCCCCTCTTCCACCAGAAGGGCCGCCGCTTCTGTATCCGTGACGTATGGTTTTTCCCTAACGCGTAGCCACGGAGGCTGTTGCCCCAAAGAGGGGAATATCGTGTTTGATGGCTGGTACCGTCTGCAGGTAGGCGTAGATGGCCTTGGCCTCGCTTGCATCCATCAACGAGAACTTGGGCATGGGCGCATTCAGTGGCCCGTGCGGCGACAAGCCAAAGCGTACGGCCTGCACAAACTGGTTTTCCGTCCAGTCGCCGATGCCGGTTTCGGCGTCGGGGGTGAGGTTGCGGCTTTTGATTTCCTTTTTATCCGGGGTCATGAAGGAGTTACCCCCGCCCAGGTAGCCTTCCGATTTTTCGGGCTCCAGGGCATTGTTGGTTTTGAAGTCCTTGCTGTGGCAGTCGTAGCACATGTAGCGGCCCACCACCAGGTAGCGCCCGTAGGCGGCGGCATCGGTGGGGCTGGGCGCCAGCACCGGCTGGGTAGGCAGAGGCAGGGGCTTCATCACGGTATTTGCCAGCGCCTTAGCCAGAAAAGAAGGCTCCTGCTCGTGTGAAGGCGTGGGGTTGGGCTGCACCTGCGCGTCGTTGGAGCGCAGGTAGGCAATAACGCTGTACACATCCTCATCCGACATGTGCGCGAAGCTGGGCATCACGATGCGGTAGCGCCCGTCGCGGCCGATGCCGGTACGCAGCAAGCCCACCAGCTCGGCATCCGTCCAGGCACCAATGCCGTGGGCCTTGTCCTGGGTGATGTTGGCTGAGTACAGCTTGCCGAAGTCCTCGGGAATTTCCGGCAGAAACTTACCCGTCAGCGCGTTGGTTTCGCGGCTCAGGTGGCAGTCGGCGCACATGGCATTCACGATTTTCTGGCCCTGCGCTACCCGTACCGGCGTGTAGTCGATGTTGGCTACCTGCGGCTTGGGCGCCTCGTAGAAGGGAATGCCGCGCACGCTCACGAAAGCGGCCGCGCAGGCTACCACAAACAGCACCCCGGCTACCGTGAAGCCCAGGACGCGAAATATTTTTTTCATAGCTCGAAAAAGGAGGGAAGAGCGCGGAAGGAACAGAAGCAAAAATAGCTGCGGCGGCTTTGCGGGTTACTCACATAATGATGTGATTATCAGCTCTAGCCGGCCAGATGCAGCGCGGTTTCCGCCGCAGCGTTAGCCAGCAGCAGGGCGGGCTTTCGCGGGGCCACCGGCTGCCGCGACTTGTAGAAAGCCGGCTCCACCAGCCGGTGCGGCTGGGGCCGGTAGGCAGCCGGTGCCACTGGCGCTACCGGCTGGGCCCGCAGCCGGGGCAGTGGGTAGCACGGCATCCCGCGCAGGCTGGCAAACATGGCCGCGTAGGCTGCCAGAAATAAGGCCGCTGCGAGGCCGTAGCCGATAAACAAGCAAAAGGTTTTCATAGCAGAGTGTAGAGGCGTGAAGTGCTGCAAAGGTAGCCGGCTGCTACACGCGTGTCACTCGCATAAGCATGTGATGGGCAGAACCTAACGCCACACGGGCAGGCCCAAAAACAACCCATTCCCCCGGACGAGGTGATACAACTATGGGGTACAGTAGGGGCGGGGCTTGTCCCCGCCCGCCGTTGGTGCCGTTGGCAACCCTGACCATCCGCACGGTACTCGTTCAACGCCGGGCGGGGGCAAGCCCCGCCCCTACGGGTTTTACCTCAAACCCCGGCGTTCTGAACCTCCGGGGGCCTTTGCCGGTTATCTTCTACAGGAAGCTCGAATTCCCTTATTTCTCCCGATGAACCACGACACTATCCGCACCCTGGGTGCCCTGAAGCAGTCCGGCTACCAGCCTCGTAGCGTGAAGCAGGAGCTGCGCGACAACCTTATTCACAAACTCCGCTCGAAAGAAGATGTGTTTCCCGGCATCTTCGGCTACGAAGAAACCGTGATTCCGGAGCTGCAGCGCGCCATCCTGGCCGGGCACCACATCAACCTGCTGGGCTTGCGCGGGCAGGCTAAAACCCGCATTGCCCGCTTGCTGGTGGGTTTGCTCGATGAGTACGTACCGGTAGTAGAAGGCTCCGAGCTCAACGACGACCCCCTGCAGCCGCTATCGGTGTTTGCCAAGAACCTGATTGCGGAGAAGGGCGACGATACGCCCATCAGCTGGCTGCACCGCGCCGACCGCTACACCGAGAAGCTGGCCACGCCCGACGTATCGGTGGCCGACCTCATCGGCGACGCCGACCCCATCAAAGCCGCTACGCTCAAGCTGCCGTACTCCGACGAGCGGGTGATTCACTTCGGTTTGATTCCGCGCGCGCACCGCGGCATTTTCGTCATCAACGAGCTGCCCGACCTGCAGGCCCGCATTCAGGTGTCCTTGTTCAACATTCTGCAGGAAGGCGACATTCAGATCCGGGGCTTTAAGGTGCGGCTGCCGCTGGATATCCAGTTCGTGTTCACGGCCAACCCCGAGGACTACACCAACCGCGGCTCCATCGTGACCCCGCTCAAGGACCGCATCGACGCCCAGATCATTACCCACTACCCCAAGACCCTCGAAATCGGGAAGCGCATCACCAAGCAGGAAGCCCGCATCCGGGAGGAGCAGCGTGGCTTGGTGACCACCAACGAAGTGGTGCACGACTTGGTGGAGCAGATTGCCATTGAGGCCCGCTCCTCGGAGTACGTGGATGCCAAGTCGGGCGTGTCGGCCCGCCTCACCATCTCGGCCTACGAGCAGGTAATAGCCGGGGCCGAGCGCCGCGCCCTCATCAACGGCGAAACCAAAACCTACGTGCGCGTGGGCGACTTTATCTCGGCGGTGCCGGCCGTAACGGGCAAGGTGGAGCTGGTGTATGAGGGTGAGCAGGAGGGCGCGGGCATCGTGGCCGAGAAGCTCATGGGCAAGGCCATCCGCACCCAGTTCCTGCAGTATTTCCCCGACCCCGAGAAAGCCAAAAAGCAGAAAGACAAGCCCAACCCCTACAAGCCCGTGCAGGACTGGTTTGGCTCCCGCACCATCGACCTGCTGCACGACGCCTCCGATGAAGAGTATCAGAAGGTGATGGGCGTGGTGCCCGGCCTGCGCGAGTTGGTGCAGCAAAGCGTGCCCGCCGAGCTAACCCAGGAAAACACCGCTTTCTGGATGGAGTTTGCCCTCCACGGCATGGCCGAAATGAGCCTCATTTCGCGCAACCGCCTCGCCGCCGGCGCCCAGTTCAAGGACCTGCTCAGCAGCATGTTCACCATGCCCAACTTCGGTGGCGACGATGACGACGATGACGAGGACTACCAGTCCTCGAAAAAGCGCAAGCGCAAGTAGCGCCGAAAGCGCAAACAAACGCCCCGCGTATCGAAAGATGCGCGGGGCGTTTTAATTTCGTCACGTGGTGGTGCTGACTGATGGCGGGCAGCGTCAAAATGCCGCTTAGCCGTTGAACAGCGTGAGGTGGGCTTTTACCTGAACACCGCCGTGCGCAAAAAGCTTTAAAACTCTATGTACAATACTGCTACCTTAGCCGCCGCCAGTTGCGCGGGCAGTAAAAAAGCCCGATGCTCTGGCTAAAGCAGTAGCAATAGTTCGGGATTTGTGAAAAAATCAATTCAATGAGAATAGGAACGGTAGTCGCCCTCACCGCTGTAGTTGTCAGCTTCCTGGCATGCACCTCCGAAACCCAGACAACTCAAAAGGCCAGTAAAATGCCCCTAACCGGTACCTGGCAGCTTGTTACCAGAACCGTTATTGAGAAAGGAGACACGGTGACCACCGCCACCAGCAAAAACGAATCTTTTATCAAGGTCATCAACGACACCCATTTCGCCTTTTTACAGCACGACTTAAGCAAAGGCAAGGATTCAGCGGCGGTATTTGTGGCGGGGGGCGGCAGGTATTCCCTCAACGACAGCCTCTACAGGGAACACTTAGAATATTGTAGTGCCCGAAACTGGGAGGACAATGATTTTGCCTTCACCATCACGTTACAAAACGATACCCTTACGCAAAGTGGGGTGGAGAAGGTAGCCAGTGCCGGCGTGGACCGGATTAATATTGAGCGCTACGTGCGGGTGAAACCCTAGCGGCTACTTGTGTCCGAAAATTCGTTCCGAGCTCGTTGAACGTCATGCTGGGCCCCGCGAAGCATCACTACCGCTTTGTTCGGGTTCGTTCAACGAAGCGGTAGTGATGCTTCGACTCCGCTCAGTATGACAATTTCCGAATGCCCTGCTAATGCATATTCCGCTGCTCGATGCGCTGGTGGAAGGCCTCCGTATAAGCGTCGCCGACGGGAATGACGGCCTCGCCCAGGTAGATGCGGTTGGTGCGGATGGAATCAATCCAGCCCAGGGCCACGATGAAGGAGCGGTGCACGCGCACAAACTCCTGGGACGGCAGCCGCTCCTCGAAAGCACGCAGGGAGTTAAGCGTGAGCAGGGGCTTGGTGGCCCCGGCCAGGTGAATCTTCACGTAGTCCTTCAGGCCTTCGAGGTAGCGGATGTCGCGCAGGTTGATGCGCTGGGTGTGGTAGTCGGCCTTCACGAAGATAAAGTCGTCGGCTGGGCGGACCGGGGCCGGCGCGGGCGGTGGAGCCGCTTCGGCAGTGGGGGCCAGGCGCCCCTGCGCTTTCTGGGCGGCTTTCAGGAACCGGTCGAAGGCAATGGGCTTCACGAGGTAGTCCACGGCATCCAGGTCGAAGCCTTCCACGGCGTACTGCTCGTAGGCCGTGGTGAAGACCACCAGCGCGTTGGGCCGCAGGGTGCGCACAAACTCCACGCCCGTGAGGTCGGGCATCTGCACGTCCAGAAACAGCACATCCACCGGCTCGCGCTGGAGCACTTCCAGGGCTTCGAGGGCGCTGCGGCAGGTGCCCACGAGCTCCATAAACGGCACGCGCTCCACGTAGCTGGCCAGCAGGCGCAGGGCCAGGGGTTCATCGTCAACTAAGAGGCAGCGGAGCATGGGGTAGGGCAAGGGTAAGGGTGATGGTAAAGTCGTCGGCAGTGGGCTCGATGCGCAGCTCGTGGCGGCCGGGGTACAGCAAAGCCAGGCGCTGCTCCACGTTGTGCAGGCCCACGCCCGAGTCGCGCGGCTGGTCGGGGCGGGGCGCCTGCGGAAAGCGGCGGTTGTGCACCCGGAAGCGCAGCTCCGTAGTCGTTACGTGCAGCTCCATGCGGATGGCCGAGGGGTGGCGGTAGCTCACGCCGTGCTTGAAGGCATTTTCCACGAACGGAATCAGCAGCATGGGCTCAATGAGGCGCCCGGCCAGCTGGCCTTCCTGGTGGAAGCTGATGAGCACGTCCTCGTCCAGGCGCAGGCGCTGCAGGTCCACGTAGTTCTGCACATACTCCACCTCCTTGGCCAGGGCCACGCGGGGCGTGTCGGCCTCGTAGAGCATGTAGCGCATCAGGTGGGAAAGTTTGAGAATGGCCTCGGGTGCGTCGTCGGACTTCAGCTGGGCCAGGGAGTAGATGTTGTTGAGCGTGTTGAACAGAAAGTGCGGGCTCACCTGCGACTTCAGGAAGGCCAGTTCGGCTTCCAGCTTGTCGCTCTGCATCTGGCGCCGCTGCCGCTCGTTCTCAAACCACTCACCCGTGATGCGCAGCCCGCTGCTCACCAGCCACACCAGCACGTTCACCAGCAGAATAACGGCCCGGAAACGGTGCTGGTCGGCCACGGTGAGCCCGGGGCGCGGGGGCGGCGTGCTGCCAATGCCTACCCAGTGCGCCGACATAGGCAGGGTACAAATGAACAGAAGCGCCACCACAGCCGCGAAGTAGGCCGCAAACCGCCGCCGCGCCAGCAGCTTCGGAATGAGCACCCAGTAGTTCACGTAGAACAGCAGGGCCATTTTGGTGGCCGGCCACAGCGTACGCCCCAGATTGAAGTGCGGGGTGGGGCCGGAAGACGAGGCCAGCAGCATCCAGGGCAGAAACAGCAGCCCCGCCCACACCCCCACGTGGATGAGCAGGTGCGTGAGGTGTTGCTTGGTGATAAGCCGGGCCATAGCGAAGAGCGGAAATGAAACAGTGAAGCCGGGCGCGCCCCGGCACCCAATCCGGGGCAGGATACGAAAGTAGCCCCGAAAGCTGCGTCCGGCATCTGGCACTCTGCCATCGGCCTGGTTTCGTCGGCCAACCTACCGGGTTTACCGGCCGCGCCGGGGGCGGCAACGCAAAGCGCCCCACCCGGTACGGAGTGAGGCGCTATTCATCGGGGCGCAGCGGCGGCTGGTAGCGTTGCGTTGCGGGGCTTTGCGTCGTGCTTTTTTTACGGACCATCCTGCCTGCCATTGTCTTCCCCGAACGCAAAAAGGCCCGAACCAACGACGGTTCGGGCCTTTCCAGAGAAAGTAAGCCGGCTTACGACTCGCTTACCACGATTTTCTGAATCTCGTCGTTGGCTTTGATCTGGTCAATTACGTCCAGGCCTTCCACCACTTTGCCGAAGCAGGTGTGGTTGCGGTCGAGGTGGGCGGTGTTGTCGCGCGAGTGCACGATGAAGAACTGGGAGCCCCCGGTGTTGCGGCCGGCGTGGGCCATGCTCAGCACGCCGCGGTCATGGTACTGGTTGCCGCCCTTCAGTTCGCAGTCGATTTTGTAGCCGGGGCCGCCGGTGCCGGGCGCGCCGGAGGCGCCGTCGCGGGAGTTGGGGCAGCCGCCCTGAATCACGAAGTTGGGAATTACGCGGTGAAACTTCAGGCCGTCGTAGAATCCCTTCTGGGCCAGATCGGTAAAGTTTTTCACGGTGTTGGGGGCGTCCTGCTCATAGAACTCAACTTTCATTACCCCTTTGCTGGTGTGGATTTCGGCGGTTTTCATGGTGCTTGAACTGGATGGTGGAGTGTGGGCCAGCCGGGCCGGCCACGTGGGGCAAAGGTAGCCAATTTGCCGGGGCCAACATCCGGCACCCCGTGGTGGTTCGTAGGCCGCAGGGCAGTGGTATATTCGCCGCCGCTGTTCTGCTTTTCGTTTTCCTTCTTCGCCAACTCCCCCTTTTTTCGTCTATGAACAAGATTACGCGTAGCGCGGCCCTGGCTTTCTGCGCCACCAGCCTGCTGCTGGCTGGCTGCGGCACCGACCAGCCCACCACCGAAGCCACCACCGACCCCGAGGGCATGACCCTGCAGGACTCCGCTGCCATGAGCACCGACTCGGCCCGCATGGGCAAGGCGCAGGGGGTGGAAGTAGGGGGCGCCCGCATGACGCCCGATAAGGACTTGGTGGCCAACGCCATCAGTTCTAAGGAGCATACCACGCTGGTTTCGGCCGTGCAGGCCGCCGGGCTGGCCGAAACGCTTAAAGGCCCTGGGCCCTACACGGTTTTTGCGCCCTCCAACGCAGCCTTCAACAACCTGCCCTACGGTGCTGTGGCCGGCCTGATGCGCCCCGAAAGCAAGGAAAAGCTTCAGGGTGTGCTTAAGTACCACGTCATCCCCAGCCGCATCATGGCCGCCGACCTGCGCGACGGGCAGCAGTTGACCACCCTAAGCGGCGACAAGATCAAAGTGTCGGTGAAGGATGGCAAGGTGAAAATCAACAATGCCAACGTTACCATCTCCGACGTGGTATCCAGCAACGGCATCACCCACGTCATCGACCAGGTACTGCTGCCACCAGCGGAGTAAGTTGAAAAGGTGACAGGTGACACGTAACAGGATACAAGGGAAGAAAGTACACCCTGTCACCTGTCACCTGTCACCTGTCACCTGTCACCTGTCACCTGTCACCTGTCACCTGTCACCTGTCACCTGTCACCTGTCACCTGTCACCTGTCACCTGTCACCTGTCACCTGTCACCTCACTTCCGGTTGTCCTCGGCTTGCTGCATACTCACGTAGCTGTCGTAGCGGGGGAGGGCAATGCGGCCCTGGTCTACGGCCTCGCGCACGGCGCAGCAGGGCTCGTGCAGGTGCTGGCAGTTGTGGTAGCGGCACTGGTTGAGCAGGGCGCGCATTTCGGGGAAGTAGTGGGCCAGCTCGCCGGCCTTCATATCCACCAGGCCCAGCTCTTTGATACCAGGCGTGTCGATAAGGTAGGTGCCGGGGCGTACTTCCAGCATTTCGGCGAAAGTGGTGGTATGTACGCCTTTGTCGGAAAACGCGCTGATTTCGGCGGTTTTCAGCTCCAGGTCGGGCACCAGCGCGTTGATGAGCGTGCTTTTGCCCACGCCCGAGTGGCCCGAGAGCAACGACACTTTCCCGTCAAGCAGAGCATCCACATCGGCTATGCCCTGGCCGGTATGGGCCGAGCTGCGCAGGCTGGGGTAGCCCACGCGCTGGTACATTTCGGCAATCTGCTCCTGGTAATCGGTCAGATCTTCATCGTAGAGGTCTACCTTGTTGAAGATGAGCGTAACCGGAATGTGGTAAGCCTCGGCTGTGACGAGAAACCGGTCGATAAACCCAAACGACGTAGCCGGCGACACCAGCGTGACCACCAGCAGGGCCTGGTCCAGGTTGGCGGCCACAATGTGGGCGTGCTCCGTCTTGTGCACCGAGCGGCGGATGATGTAGTTGCGGCGCGGCTCGATGTGGTGAATCACGCCCGCACCTTCGGTCTGCTCTTCCACCGTGAAGTCTACCTGGTCGCCCACCGCCAGCGGGTTGCTCACCTTCAGCCCCTTGTGCTTGAACTTGCCGCGCAGCCGGCAGCGGTGCAGCTGCCCCATGCCGGTTTCGCGCACCAGGTACCAGGAGCCGGTAGATTTAACGATGGTTCCAGTCATAAGGTGAGTAGTGATTTAGTGAGGTTGATGTTCTAATGGTGCAATTTGGACAGGTGACGCTAGCATAACAGCAAACTCACTAAATCACCATCTCACCTTTCCGCCAGCCAGTGCATGATTTTGTTGGTGGCGCCGCTGTGGTCGTGCACGTAGTCGAGGCTGAGGTCCTGCACCTTCAGGCGGGCTTCTTCGCTGCGGAACAAAGGTGCGAAGGCCGTAAGCAGTTCCTGGGCCGTGTTGATGGGAAACGCGACACCCAGCTCCACCAGGTCCTGTGCCTCCTGAAACTTGTGGTACGTAGGACCGAAAAACAGCGGCAGCCCAAACGCGGCGGCTTCCAGCGTATTGTGCAGCCCCTTGCCAAACGCCCCGCCGATGTAGGCAAAGTGCCCGAACCGGTACAGCTGGCTGAGCAGTCCTACGTTGTCCATCAGCAGCACGCGGGCTTCGGCCACGGTGGCTTCGGTGGCCTGGGAATAGCGCACCACCCGGCCCGGCAGAGCTTCTTCCACCAGCCGCAGGTTGGTTTCGCTGATTTCGTGCGGGGCCACGATAAACCGCAGCTGCTCCTGGTACTGCGCCAGCAGGGGCCGGAGCGCCGGCAGATCCTCGGGCCAGCTGCTGCCGATGATAAACACTGGCGCCCAGTCGTCGGTGAAGGCATCTACCAGCGGCAGGGCGCGGGGCGGGGCTGAGGCTGTGCGCACCACCGTATCAAAGCGCGTGTCGCCGGCCACGCTGGCCTGGGTGATGCCCACACTGCGCAGCAGCTCCACGGAAGCCGCATTCTGGGTGAATATATGCGTGAAGGAACCCAGGATGCGCCGGAAAAATCCTCCCCAGGGCTGGAAGAACGTTTGCTCGGGCCGGAAAATGGCCGACACGCAGATGGCCGGAATCTGCCGCTCGCGCAGCTCGTGCAGGAAGTGGTACCAGAACTCGTACTTCACGAACACCGCCAGTCGGGGCCGCACCGCGTCCAGAAACAGACGGGCGTTTTCGGCCGTGTCGAGGGGCAGGTAAAACACGTAATCGGCGCCGGGCCAGTTTTTGCGCACCTCATAGCCCGAGGGCGAGAAGAACGTAAGCACCAGCTTGTGGCCGGGGTGGCGACTGGCGTAGGCCTCCATGAGCGGGCGGCCCTGCTCAAACTCACCCAGCGAGGCGCAGTGAAACCACGCCAGCGGCGCCTTCTCCGCCCGCAGCGCCGCCTGAATGCGCGGCAGCAGCTCCTGCCGGCCCGCCAGCCACTGGGCTGCCTTGGGCACAAACGGAGCCACCAGCCGCAGCAGCAGCGCATACAAATGCAGGGCTATGGAATATAGTGCAACCAAGAGTTAAAAAGCAGTATCGGGTTTAGGGGCAGCAACCGGGCGCACCATGCGGTAGTTCAGCAGGGCCACGCCCCGCACCACCGGGTGCTGCTCCCGCTCCACCTGAAAACCGTAATGAGCGAAAAAAGGCTGAGCCGTGCGGCTGGCATCGGTGTATACCAGCGTCAACTCCAGCCTGGTGGCCTCGGCCAGCAGCGCGTGCAGGAGCAGGCGGGCCACGCCCTGGCGCTGATGCCGCGCACTCACGAACAGAAAATCCAGGTAGCCATCCGGAGCCAGGGACGCGAAACCCGCCAGGGCTCCATCGGCCTCAGCTACCAGAAAATGCTGAGCCTGGATTGTAGCTTGCCAGCCAGCTAGGTTCTGCCAGCCGCCACGCCACGCTCCCACCTGCTCCGGCGAGTAGTAGGCGGCATTTATTTCGGTGATGGTGTCATAAAACAGCTGCCCAATGCCGACGGCATCAGCAGCCGTGGCCCGGCGGAGTAGCATGGCGCAAAAGTACGCGGTTCCGCGGGCTGTGCGGCATGCACACTAAAAAAGCCCCAACCGCAACGGTCAGGGCTTTTTTTCAAGTTTTCAGTTGCTGGTTTTTAGTTTCTGGTTGTTGGTTTCAGAATTCCTTGACAAACCAGCAACTGGAAACTCACTATTAGTGGGCGGCGTGCTTGCCGAGGTAGCTGGCTACGCCTTCGCGGGTGGCCGACATGGCCTCTTTGCCTTCTTCCCAGTTGGCAGGGCAAACTTCGCCTTTCACCTCGAAGTACTGCAGGGCATCCACCATGCGCATGGCCTCGTCGATGCTGCGGCCCAGCGGGCCGTCGTTTACTACCTGGTGGCGCACGATGCCGTCTTTGTCAATCAGAAACAGCCCTCGGTACGCCAGGGGCGAGCCTACGAAGGTCATTTCGCCGGCTTCGTTGTAGTCGTAGTGGCCGCCCAGTACGTCGTAGTTGGCGGCAATGGTTTTGGAGGCATCGGCCACCAGCGGGTACGTTACCCCCTGGATGCCGCCGTTGTCGCGCGGGGTCTGCAGCCAGGCAAAGTGGGAGAAATGCGTATCGGTAGAGCAACCCACGATGGCCACGCCCTTGGCCTCAAAATCGGCCAGACGGTCCTGGAACGCAATGATTTCGGTGGGGCACACGAACGTGAAGTCGGCGGGGTAGAAGTAGAAGATAACGTGCTTCTTGCCCAGGTACCGGTCGAGGGAGAAATCCTCCTCGAATTCCCCGTCGATGACGGCGGTAGCTTTGAAAGAAGGAGCGCGTTTACCTACGAGAACTGCCATTGGAAGGGGTAATGAAGTGAAAAAAGGTGAAGAGTAATCAGGTGAAATGAGGTGACAGGTGAGAAGGTGATGAGGTGACACGTTTCAGGAGACTAGTCATTTAACGTGTCACCTCATCACCTGTCACATGTTACCTTATTGCCGGTGATGTGCAGGGAAAAGGAGTGGGGCTGGAAGTTCTGCAAGCCTTTGGCGGCAAAGAACCCGCGGATCAGCTCATCCAGCTGCGGGTCGCAGTAGTCGATGATTTCCTGGGTGTCGGTGCAGAACAGGTGGTGGTGTTCGGTGCAGTCGGCGTCGTAGCGGCGGGAAGCACCCTCGGCCGAGGCTACGCGCCGCGTGAGACCGGCCTCCACGAAAGAATCCAGCGCCTTGTACACCGTGCCCAAGGAAATAGAAGGCGCGACCTCAGCTACGCGTCGGTGTACCTGCTCGGCCGTAGGGTGGCCAGGCAGCACCAGCAGACTTTCCAGAATAACGAGGCGCTGGCGCGTGGCCCGCAGGCCTGCCTGTGTTAGCCGGCCGCGCAGCTCCTCAGCTGTGGGCAGCGGGGCCGCCGCATGTGTATGGTCAGAAGAATGGCTCACCAGATAAGAATGATTCTCCGCAAAGATAAGGCTATAAGCCGCCGCCAGGCAAAATTGTTTCTTCTCGGATTGTCATTGCGAGCAACGCGAAGCAATATGACCTGTGCAACGGGCAACGCCCTACGACTAGAAAAGCCCCTGTCGTGCGCGTAGTCGTCTGGGGCTTTTTGTAAAAGAAAGGGTCTGGTTTTGTCCGGGGTGGATTGCTTTGCGTTGCTCGTAATGACAGCGTTTTTACCGGCCCTTGAACTCCGGCGGGCGTTTTTCGAGGAACGCGGCCATGCCTTCTTTCTGGTCTTCGGAGGCGAAGGTGAGGTAGAAATTCTTGCGCTCGAAGTTCAACCCCTCGTCTAAGTGCGTTTCAAACGAGCGGTTCACGGATTCCTTGGCCAGTCGTGCCGCTACCGGCGACATGCGCGCAATGCTCTCGGCCAGCCGGAACGCCTCTTCCAGGTACTGGCCCACGGGCACCACCCGATTGATAAGGCCACAGCGCAGCGCTTCCGGCGCCGAAATAGGTTGGCCGGTAAGGACCATTTCCATGGCCCGCGCCTTGCCCACGGCCCGCGTGAGGCGCTGGGTGCCCCCCCGCCGGGCATGATGCCCAGCCGGATTTCGGGTTGCCCGAACTGCGCCGTTTCCGAGGCCACAATCATGTCGCACACCATAGCCAGCTCGCAGCCACCACCCAGGGCAAACCCCGAAACGGCCGCAATCAGCGGCTTGTGCGTCCGCCGGATTTGCTCCCACAGGCTGATCTGGTCGATTTCCAGCATTTCCACCGCTGTGCGCTCCGACATAAACTTGATGTCGGCACCGGCCGCAAAAACCCGCTCCGAGCCCGTGAGCACAATAACCCGCACGGCCGGATTGGCGCACAGTTCCTGCAGGGTCCGGGCAATTTCCTGCATCAGGTCATAGTGCAGGGCATTCAGCTCCTTGGGGCGGTTGAGCTGCACGAGAGCCACATGCGGCCGGGCTTCGGGCGTCACGGTCAGAAACTGCGGGGTGGAAGACATCGGTTTTTGGTTTTTGGTGGGTGGTTTTTGGTGGGTGGTTTTTGGTTGTTGGGGCCGGTATGGGGCAATTAGCCAACAAAACAACCAAAAACCACCCACCAAAAACCAAAGCCTGACAGCCTACGCGCCGCGGCTCACGAACTGGAACGTCTGGCGGGTACGCTGCTCCAGCAGCAGGTCGCGGCCCTGGGTGAGGCGCTGAATGCTGTCCGCGTCGTAGTTCTTGATGGTATACAGCTCCAGACCGGTATTGTAGTGGATGGTGAACTGCTCGTAGAGCATATCCAGCAGCCGGTCGAGGCGGTAAGCCGAGAAATCGGTGCAGACGGAAAAGCTGATGGCCGAGTTCTGCATCAGGTGAATCTTGAGCCGCACCTGCGCCAGCGCCCCAAAAATGACCTCCAGGTTTTCCTCCGAAATAAACGTGAGGTCCTTGGACTCAAAGGAAACCAGGCACTGGCCCGTTTTGCGGATGAAAGCCGGCGGCAGGGAATCGTGGCGGCAGTCGTGAATGATAGTGCCTTCGGCCGTGGGGTCCAGAAACGACTTTACCAGCAGCGGAATGCGCTTGACGGCCAGCGGCTTGATGGTTTTGGGGTGAATGACCGAGGCCCCGTAGTAAGCCATTTCAATGGTTTCCTGGTAGCTGATTTCCGGGTAGCGCACCGTGTCGTCGAAGATCTTGGGGTCAGCGTTCAACAGGCCCGCCACGTCCTTCCAGATGGTGACGGACGCGGCCTGCAGGCAGTGCGCGAAAATGGCCGCCGTAAAGTCGGAGCCTTCCCGGCCCAGCGTGGTGGTCTGGCCGCTGCCGGTGCCGCCCAGGAAGCCCTGCGTGACCACCGGCCTGAGCTGCAACAGCGGCGGTACGGTGCCCCGGATGTTCTGCTCTGTGGTAGCCCAGTCGAGGCGGCCTTCGCGCCAGAGGTGGTCGGTGCGGATAAGGGGGCGGCAGTCTAGCCACTGCGCGTCCAGGGCCCGGCTCACGATGCGCGTCGCCAGCAGCTCCCCAAAGCTTACGACCTGGTCGTACTGTCGGTCGTAGTCGCCGGGTTCCAGCGCGCCCAGGCAGTCCTCCAGCGCCTGAAACAGCGCCCGCAATGCCTCGTCGGCGGCCGCTTCGGTGGGGCCAAACAGCTCGTCGGCCACGCCGTAGTGGAACGCGCGCAGGCTTTGTAGCTGAGGGCTGTATTCGAGTTGAGAGTGGGCGCGGTGGTAGAGTTCTTCCAGCGCGTTCGTGGTTTTGCCCATAGCCGACACCACAATCAGCAGCGGGGCGCCGGCAGCGTGCTCGCGCACGATGTGGCAGAGGTTGCGGATAGCGGCGGCGTCTTTCACCGAAGCGCCCCCAAACTTGTAGACCTTGAGTTGATGCGGCTCGTGCATGGCCCAAAGGTAGAAGGAAGGTCGGTTTCTGGCTAGCGCAGGCCGAATTTGAAGCGGCACGGGAGGCGCCAGCGAATTTTCGTTGAGACCTAATCAGGCAAATTGGCTACTTTTGAGGCCACCCAAACCCATCATTCCCCGCATTCTATGACTCTCCACGACAAACTGGCGCTGCCCGTCGGTACCACCCTCGACCGGTTTATCATGCGCAAGCAGGAAGACTTTCCCTATGCTACCGGGGAACTGTCGCAGCTGCTGCGCGATATTGCGCTGGCCGCCAAAATCGTGAACCGCGAAATCAACCGCTCCGGCCTCATCGACATTGCCGGCGCCTACGGCAACCGCAACGTGCAGGGCGAAGACCAGCAGAAGCTCGACGTCATTGCCAACATCCGCTTTATCCGGGCCCTGCGCAACGGGGGCGAGGTATGCACCATCGTGTCGGAAGAAGATGAGGACATGATTCAGACCGGCAACGTGCAGGGCAAGTACGTGGTAGCCATCGACCCACTCGACGGCTCCTCCAACATCGACGTGAATGTGAGCATCGGCACCATTTTCAGCGTGTACCGGCGCGTGTCGCCTACCGGCACGGAAGGCACTGAGCAGGACTGCCTGCAGACCGGCACGCACCAGGTGGCCGCCGGCTACGTGATTTACGGCTCCAGCACCATGCTCGTGTACACCACCGGCAATGGCGTCAATGGCTTCACCTACGAGCCAAGCCTGGGGGAATTCTTTCTCTCGCATCCGCACATCACCTCCCCCCAGACCGGCGCTATCTACTCCATCAACGAAGGCCTGTCGAACGACTTCACGGAGGGCGTGCGCGAGTTTGTGGCGTACTGCAAGCAGCAGAACTACTCGGCCCGCTACATCGGCTCCCTGGTGGCCGACTTTCACCGCAACCTGCTTAAGGGCGGCATTTATATGTACCCGGCTACCAAGCGGGCGGCCAAGGGCAAGCTGCGCCTCATGTACGAGTGCAACGCGCTGTCGTTCATTGTAGAGCAGGCCGGCGGCAAAGCCAGTACCGGCCAGCAGCGCATCATGGAGCTGCAGCCCCAGACCCTGCACGAGCGGTGCCCGTTCTTCATTGGCTCCACGGAGCTGGTAGAAAAGGCCGAAGAGTTTATGGCCCGGGAGTATGCTGAGCTGGCCGAGCAGAAGTAGCCTAAAGTAAAATCCAAACAAAAGCGGCCCGGAAAAATTCCGGGCCGCTTTTGTTTGGGGAGGCTGACTGCGAGGTTACTCCGCCGTTTTTTTGCTGCGCGCCTTGGGTTTGGCTTCCGTAGCTTCTTCTGTTGTTTCAGCCGTTGGAGCCGCCACTTCGGCGCTGGTAGCGTCCGATTCGGCTGCCGCTTCATCCGTCGCGGCGGGAGCAGCGTCGTAGGGCAGGGTCGTGCTTACGAGGCGGTACCAGGTTACCAGCTTCTTGATGTCCGACATGTACACGCGCTGACGGTCATAGTCGGGGATGATGGTTTCCATGAACGAGGTCAGGTCCCGGTCGTCCGACTTGTTGGTAAGCGAGAAATCCTCCCCGTAGTGCTGGTGGATGCGGTCAAACACCTCGGCCAGCGGCACCGTCTGGTCGTAGTCCTGAGTGTAGATGGAAATTTCGTGGAGCAAAGACACCTTGTTGCGGGCCGAGGCCACGGAGCGGGCGGCCTTCTCGTCGAGGGTTTCCACGATAACGCCGGCCCGGGTAGGGCGCACGAGGCGGTAGAGGCCGGGCATTCCGCTGATGGCGGCTACCTCCTTCAGATCATAAGGCATAAAAAAGCAGTTGGTACGAAACGCAAAGTTACTGAGCGGCGGCCTGACCCGGCGCCGGCAGCTTGAACGCAATGGGCAGGTTGGTAAGAATGGCGTAGTCGGGCTTGTTGAACTTGAGCAGGCGCACGAGGCGCAGGGCTTCCTCGCCGCAGCCTCCGCCCACCTGCTTCACCAGCTTTACCCCCGACATCGTGCCGTCGGTATTCAGGGTAAAGGAAACGATGCAGGTACCCTGAATGCGGTTGCGCCGGGCCATCACGGGGTACTTCAGCTCCTGATTGATGAAGGCGTACATGGCTTCGGGGCCACCTTCATAGTACTTGGCGGCCGCCACAATGCCAGCCGGGCCAGCCTGCGCCGGGGCCGGAGCAGTTGTGGCGGGCGCCGGAGCGACCGGAGTGCCCTGCTGCGCCAAGGCCGGCACCGTAGCCAGGAAACCAAGGGCCAGCGCGCAATAGATTTTTTTCATGGGAGAAGAAATGGAGAGGTAGGAAACAAGAGAGGAACCCCGAATTTATTTCCGGGCTATTTTATGGCCCTGTTCAAATCTACGCATTATCCGGGTTTTGCGCGAGCTGCTGATTTACTTCCTCAATAAATGTCAGCACGTCGTCGCGGCCGGTTTTTTCGGAAGCGGAGGTAATAAACAGCCGGGGCAATTCGTCCCAGGTTTCGCCGAGTTTTTGGGTGTAGTCAGCTACATTTTGCTGGGTGCGGGAAGCCGACTGTTTATCGGCCTTCGTAAATACCAGCACAAACGGCACTTCCATCGTGCCCAGCATTTCAATGAACTCCAGGTCGGGCACCAGCGGCGGGTGGCGCGAATCGATGAGCACGAATACGCAGCTAAGGTTGGGCCGCTCCCGCAGGTAGAACTTAATCATTCGTTCCCAGGCCGTACGGGAGGTTTTGCTCACCTTCGCGTAGCCGTAGCCGGGTAAGTCTACCAGGTACCAGGTGTCGTTGATGATGAAGTGATTTATCAACTGCGTCTTGCCGGGCTGGGCTGACGTCTTAGCCAATCCCTTGTGCCCCGTCAGCATATTGATCAGGGAAGATTTGCCCACGTTGGAGCGACCAATAAATGCGTATTCCGGCTTGTCGGGCACTGGGCATTGGTCGACGCGAGTGTTGCTGGTTAGGAATTTGGCCGAGCGAATCAGCATAAAGAAAAAAACGGTTGACGGCAAAAGTAACAGAATGGCTACGGATGCTGAAGTAAATATTTTCGTGGATTTTCTTGTAGTTTACAAAGGCAGGCTATATTTGCACCGATTACTGTACTGTGTGATATGGTATTAGTACTAGAAAATGCGGGGCCGCCTCCCTTCAAGCACCTTTTTATCAAGGAGTTTGGAGTTAGTATATAGGCGGAATAACGTATTTTAAAAAGTATATCTTTGTCCGCGGCGGCTGAAGGACTTGCTCAAGTTTTCCACCGCTTTCGGGCATTTTACCCTCATTCTTTTACGGGGATGCTAACCTTAAAAAGGCATTTCAGTATAAGGGTGACCTTTAAAAAGCAGCCTTGCCGTCGTGGCAGGGTTATTTCTTCCTGAACTTCCGTCATATTCCCCAAATTTTCTCTCCAATGGACAACGTAGTCAGAAGGTTATTAACGGCTTCGTGCGCCTTCGCCCTTGCTACGGCAGTAAGTCAGCCAGCTCTGGCCCAAAGCACCCGTAAGCAGCTGAAGACCGCAAACAAGTTCTTCGACTTAGAAAATTACCGGGCGGCTATTCCTTACTACGAGCAGGTACTGGCCAAAGAGCCCAACAACGCCGTAGCTCTGTTCCGCGCTGGTATTGCCTACATGTCCTTTGACAAAGAGAAGGCCAGCGACTACATCTACAAGGCACAGCGCCTGAAAAAGAACGTCTCGAAGGACGTAGAGTACTGGCTGGGCCGGGTAGACCACCTCAACTACAACTTTGATGAGGCCATTACCCATTATCAGGCCTACAATGCCACGCTGAAAAAGAAGGACACCCGCAAAACGGAGCTGGCCCAGCTGATTCAGCACAGCAAAAACGCCAAGGTGCAGTTCAATACGCCCAAGGATATCTTTGTAAAGAACCTGGGCCCCACTATCAACACGCCGTTCTCGGAGCACAGTCCCGTAATTTCGAGCGACGACAAGCTACTGCTCTTTACCTCCCGGGGGAGAACGTAACCGGCGCCAACGCCTCGGCCGCTGAGGCCAAGCAAGGCAAAGGCAATATTGCCGCCGATGGTGAGTACTACGAAGACATCTTCGAAGCCAAGCGCATCGATGATGAGAACTGGGAAAAGCCCCGTTCACTGTCGGGCGTGCTCAACGGTAAAGGCCACGACGCTTCCATTCAGGTGTTCGACAACGACACCAAGATGCTGATGTACCGGCAGGACGAAGGTGGCGACATCTTCTACTCCGAAAAAGCCGGCGGCGACTGGACCGAGCCCAAGAAGCTGAACAGCAATGTTAACTCGAAGCAGTTCGAGTCGGACGCCTACATCACGCCCGACGGACGCACCATCTACTTCTCCACGGGCAAATACTCCGAGGATGGTACACTGGACATCTACTTCGCCAACCGCCAGCCAGGTGGCGACTGGGGTGAGGCCAAAACCATTGGCAACGCCATCAACACCAAGTACGACGACGACAGCCCGTTCCTGAGCAAGGATGGCAAGACGATGTACTTCTCCTCCCGCGGCCACAACACCATGGGCGGCTACGACATCTTCAAGTCGGAGTGGGACTCGATTGGCAACAAGTGGGGCCGGGCCGAAAACATGGGCTACCCCGTTAATACGCCCGACGATGACAGCTACTACCGGTTGTCGCCGGATGGCTCGTACGCCTACCTGTCGTCGTACCGCATTGGTGGCTACGGTGAAAAGGACATCTACACCATCAACTACATCAAGAACGTCATCATCCGTGGCAAGGTCCTTTCGGCCCGCGACAGTGTGACGGTGGTTCCGGGTGCCGAGCTGGTGTTCAGCGGCACCACTGCCGCCAAGGAAGTTCTCAGCTACCGCGACGTAACCAAGCCCGATTCCGGCAACTACCAGGTAACTGTGCTTTCGGGCCGTACCTATCAGGTGGCCGTGTCGAAAGACGGCAAGAGCATTGAGACGCAGGAATTTGCCGTTCCTATCGTTACCAACGACTCCACGGTTATCGAGAAGAACTTCTACGTGCCGTATGTAGATACGACGACAACTAATCCCGATCAGTTCAAGAAAATCTACTTCGATACCGACAAGTATGCTTTACGGCCGGAGTCGATTACGGAGCTGAACAACATCACCCGTATTCTGAAAGCCAACACGAGCCTGAACCTGTCTATCGAAGGCCACTGCGACTCGCGCAACACGGATGAGTACAACATCGTGTTGGGTCAGAACCGCGCCAACGCAGCGTACAACTTCCTGAAGAAGAACGGTATTGCTGAAACCCGCCTCGTGACGACCAGCTACGGTGAGCGTCGCCCCGATGCCCCGAACGATTCGCCGGAAAACATGCAGCTGAACCGCCGCGTGGAGTTCCGCCCGATTCTGAAGGAAGGTGAAACCATGCCGAAACTGAACCCCGGCACGGGTACGGGAGCTGGCACCGGCGCCGGTGGCGCTACGGGCACTGGCACAGGTACCCGCACGGGAGCAAGCAGCACCGGCACTACCCGGAGCACTGCTGCCCCTCTGCAGCCCGGCAAAAGCAAGGTGAAGATGGCCGACGGCACCAAGGTGAAAACCAAGGTGGACGAGGACAGCGACAAAGTGAAGGTGAAAGCCAAAGGCCCCGAAGGTCAGGAGTCGAAAACCGTCTATAAAGAGGGTGAAATCGATGCCAAGACCAAGGACGAAACCGGCAAAACCAAGCTGCAGATTGAAGGCGCTGCCCCAGCCACAACTACGCCGACCGACACGACTACGGTGAAACCGTAACGTGCACATCATCAGAAAGTAAAAAGGGTCGGGCCATGTGCCCGACCCTTTTTTTAACATAATCCCGGCCACGGCGTTAAGTTTGAGCAATTCGACGCCTTTTCCGTCGTTGTTTCCCTGAAGTATGTCCGTAGTTCCCTACAAAGATGATGCTGCCGGCAAGAAGTCGCAGGTGGCGCAGATGTTCAACAGCATTGCCGGCAAGTATGACTTCCTGAACCACTTTCTGAGCGCTGGCACCGACATCTACTGGCGGCGCAAGGCAGTAAGTGAGCTGAAGGAACTACGGCCAGCCCGCATTCTGGACATTGCCACCGGCACGGCCGACTTCGCCATTGAAACCCTGCGGGCGGCCTCAGCCGATGCGCAGATTACGGGCGTGGACATTTCGGAAGGCATGCTAGAAGTAGGGCGGCGCAAGCTGGCCGCTAAAGGCCTGAGCAACCGCATTCAGCTGGAGCTGGGCGACTCCGAGAATCTGCCGTTTCCCGACGACCACTTCGACGCCGTAACCGCTTCTTTCGGGGTGCGCAACTTCGAGAATCTGTCGAAGGGGCTGGCCGAAATGCGGCGCGTACTGCGGCCTGGGGGCAAGCTCGTGATTCTGGAGTTTTCCAAGCCCACGGCTTTTCCTATGAAGCAGGCCTACAACTTCTACTTTCAGCACATTCTGCCGGTGTTCGGCAAGCTGATTTCCAAAGACCGCGCCGCCTACACCTACCTGCCCGAGTCGGTGCAGGCCTTCCCCGACGGCAGCGCTTTTCTGACCATTCTGGCCCAGGTGGGCTTTAAGACTACTGCATGGCAACCCCTCACGTTCGGTATCAGCTCCATTTATACCGCCACCAAGTAGCAGCCCTGCTGCTGGCCCTGGGCCTGCTGGCGGGCCACGCGGCCGAGGCGCAAAGCCCTACCCGGGCCCGGCGCGGGCGCAATGGCAACGTGAAAACCCTGTTCGTGAACAACCTGCCAGGCTACGATGACAAGTGGTTTCACGGGGGCTTTCAGCTGAACGTAAGTGCCACGCGCTTTCGGGTGGAGCACTCCCCGCGCTACACCCAAAGCCGGGAGGTTTCGGCCAATGCTATTATGAGCCCGAGCTTTGGGGTGAACTTCGTGGGGGATGCCCGGCTGGCGGATTTCTTTACCCTGCGCTTTACGCCCGGGGTCGAATTCTCCAACCGCCGCATCGAGTACAAGCCGCTTTCTTATTCCCCGGCCGACTCCATTAAAACCCAGGAAGTTGGGGGGACTGTGCTGGAGTTTCCGCTGCTGCTCAAGTTTCATTCGGAGCGGCGCCGCAACTCGCGCATGTACCTCATTGCCGGGGCCAAGGCCAGCGTGAGCGTCACCAACCGTCGCCAGGACCCCGAAACCAGCGTATTGCGCACCGCCGGCACCGATTACTCCCTGGAGTATGGCGTAGGCATGGACTTGTTTTACCCGTTCTTCAAGTTTGCCCCCGAGCTGCGCTTTTCCCACGGCCTGCCCAACGTGCTGCAGAATAATTCCGATGTGTACAGCCGCAACCTGCAGCGCCTGCGCACCAACGCCGTCACGCTTTACCTGAATTTTGAATAGCTGAATAGTGTCATTGCGAGCAAAGCGAAGCAATCCGTCCTAGGCAAAACCAGCTCCCTTTCTTTCACTACTTAACTCTTACCTAGGCGTCGCAGGTGTGGTCTTGTCACAGCCTGAGGCTTGTCACGTTGTCCAGGACGGATTGCTTCGCTTTGCTCGCAATGACCATTCAACCATTTAACCAGCAAACCATTCAATTATGCCTATTGCCCTGATTACGGGAGCTTCTTCGGGAATTGGCCGGGCTACGGCCCTGGTACTGGCAAAAGCCGGGTTTTCATTGATCCTGACGGGCCGCCGCCGGGAGCGGCTGGAGGAAGTGGCCCGGCAGCTGGCTTCCACGCCCACACACCTGCTCACGTTTGACGTGCGCGACCAGGCCGCTACCGAAGCGGCCTTGGCCGGTCTGCCGATGGAGTTTGCTGATATCGACGTGCTCATCAACAACGCTGGCAATGCCCACGGCCTCGGGCCCATTCAGGAAGGCAGCGTGGCCGACTGGGATGCCATGCTGGATGGCAACGTGAAGGGCCTGCTCTACGTGAGTCGGGCCGTGCTGCCGGGCATGACGAAGCGCCAGCGGGGCCACGTCATCAACATCGGCTCCATTGCCGGGCACGAGGCCTACCCCAACGGGAATGTGTACTGCGCGTCTAAAGCGGCCGTGGCGATGCTCAGCAAGTCGATGCGGCTGGACTTGCTGCCCCACGGCATTCGGGTAGCCGAGGTAAACCCCGGCGCCGTGCAGACGGAGTTTGCGCAGGTGCGCTTTAAAGGAGACGAGGAGCGTGCCGCCGCCGTGTACAAGGGCTTTCAGCCGCTTACGGCCGAGGATGTGGCCGACGTAATCGGGTTTATGGTAACGCGTCCACCCCACGTAAATATTGCCGAAGTGCTCTTGCTGCCGGCCGCCCAAGCCTCCACCATGCACTTCCGCCGCGACGCCTAGCGGTTAGCTGAAGGGAGAATGGCGCAAAAAATCAGTAGGGTGCGGGGCTTATCCCCGCCCGTCTTTGCACGACCTGCGTGGGCTTCGTGTCGCGACGGGTGGGGACAAGCCCCGCACCCTACGGCGTAATGGGGGAGATACTAGGCTTCGGCGTGGAGCTGGCGTAGCACGTTGGCATTCAGCTCGTGGCCGCCATCGAAGCGCAACACGGTAGGTGTGCAGCCCAGGCCGTGCAGAAACGCCTGTTGGGCGGTGAGGTCGGCTTCGGAAATGTATTGGTCGTGGGTGCCGCACACCAGCGTGATAGGCACGCGCCGCGCCAGATGTGAGGCTACGGAGAAGTCGACATCGGGCGGAAAGGCGCCGGCCCAGAGCACCAGCCGGGCCGGCCGAAACCGGGCACGGGCCAGCCAGCGCCCCACCGTGGCGGAGCCCTGTGAAAACCCCAGCACCGTGACGCGCACATCGGTTGGCACCTGCGCCAGTAGGCTTTCCGTGAGCAGATTGAGATAAGCCACGTAATCCTCTATTTCCGTTAGCCGGTCTTCACGCGTCATCCAGGTAGCACCCACCCGGCCGCTGGTGCCCTGCAGATAGAAACGGGAGAGGCCCTCCGGCGCCACCACTACCAAAGCCGGGTCGGCATCGGTGAGGGGGGTGAAGTGGCGGATGAAGTACTGCGCCAGCTGCCCGTAGCCGTGGCACACCACCCACAGCTGCCGGGTATGCAGCCCCAACTCGCCCGCCTGAAAGTAGCGGGCCGTGCGCGATACGGCAAGATGATGCTCCCGGGCAGCGGACATGCGGTGAGGTGGTGAGATAATGAAATGATGAGCAAGGTCGTTTCAATCCCCAAACGGGTTTGGGCCAACCGTAGCGGTAAACTGCGGCAGCGCCCGGATGGTCCTCTGGGAACAACCAGATGTTCTAAAAAGGTAACCAGGTGTCCTCGGAGGACGTCCGTTCATCCTCGGAGGACCATCGTTGCACTTCGGAAGCTCTCCTTTGGTCCTCCGAGGACGTCGGATGGTCCTCCGAGGACCATCGTTGCACTTCGGAAGCCCTCGGGTGGTCCTCCGAGGACCAAGGCAGCACCAGCAAGCCTATCGTTTGTTCCTTCCAGGAGCAACCGGCCGGCGGCGTCAGGGGCGGGCGGGCAGGTCGTCGGCGGTGAAGCCGAAAGGCAGCAGGTCACTCAGGCGCTGGAAGCGGTGAATGGTGCCCCCCGGGCCGGGCAGCAGCAGCGGAATAGCCTCGCCCTGGCGGTGCTCATACTCGGCCATCACCTGGCGGCAGGCCCCGCAGGAAGAAACGGGCACAAAGTCGCCGGCGGCAGGGCGTGCGGCTACGGCCATACCCCGGATGCGGCGCGTGGGCTGACTGGCGGCCAACCCGAACAGGGCCGTGCGCTCGGCGCAGAGGCCGGACGGGAAAGCCGCGTTTTCCTGGTTGGTTCCCCGAAAGATGGTGCCATCATCGAGTAGAAGGGCGGTGCCTACGTGGAAGTGGGAGTAGGGAGCATACGCGTGGTCGGTGGCGGCGCGGGCAGCCTGCCAAACGGCAGACTCGGCGGGCGAAAGTTCGGCTTCGGAGGTCAGCACCTCAACCGAAATAGTGAGCGTATGCAGGTGAGCCATTGGCAGCAAAAGATAAACTTACCAAGGCCAAACCGCGGCCCCGGCGCAAGAAGGGGCGGTGAATGTACAACATTTCCGGGTTTTTGCTACCTGGTTTCCTGAAATACTTTGGCAAGTAGACGAGGAGTGTTCAGGGGATTTCCCGATACTTGACCCCTGATTCCCACCCCGGGCGGCACCCTCACGCGCCGCCCTCACCTTCCGCCCCCTTCATGACCCGCATTCTGTTGCTCGGCGCCGGACGCTCGGCCTCCTCCCTTATTCAGTACCTGCTGCGCTACGCCCCCCAGGAAAACTGGCAACTCACCATTGGCGACGTGAATCCCGCTGCGTTGCATACACTGTTGGCCCCGCACCAGGCCTATGCGCGGGCCGTGGCCTTCGAAATTGCTGATGCGGTATTGCTGAACGCGCTGGTACTGGAGGCGGACATCGTGGTGTCGATGCTGCCGGCTTTGTTTCATCCGGTGGTGGCTCAGGCCTGCGTACACCACGGCCGCCACCTAGCCACGGCCAGCTATGTGAGTCCCGAAATCCGCGCCTTCGACGCCGAGGCCCGGGCGGCAGGCATCACCCTGCTGATGGAATGCGGCCTCGACCCCGGCCTCGACCACATGTCGGCCATGCAGGTGATTGAGCACATTCGGGCGCAGGGCGGGCGGCTAACCTCGTTTAAGTCGTACTGCGGCGGGCTGCTGGCCCCCGACTCGGAGGGTGACAATCCGTGGAAGTACAAGTTTACCTGGAATCCGCGCAACGTGGTGCTGGCCGGCCAGAGCACCGCCAAGTACCTTGAAAACGGCCACCCGCGCTACATTCCCTACCAGTACCTGTTTGCCCGCACCGAGCAGCTGCAGGTGCCCGGCTACGGCGCCTTTGATGGCTATGCTAACCGCGACTCGCTCAGCTACCGTCAGCCCTATGGCCTGGACGATATTCCTACCATCCTGCGTGGCACCCTGCGCCGCCCCGGCTATTGCGCCGCCTGGCACGCGCTGGTGCGCCTGGGCCTCACCGACGACTCCGTGCACCTGGCCAACGCCACCGATATGCCCTGGCAGGCGCTGGTAGCATCGTATCTGCCCGCCATCGGGTCCGCCGATGTAGCAACCCGCTGCGCCGCCTATCTGGGCCTGGCCGAAAACGGGGAGGAAATGCAGCGCCTGCGCTGGCTGGGCCTTTTCTCCGACCAACCCGTGGGCCTATCCGACGCCACCCCGGCCCAGCTGCTGGAGCTTCTGCTCACGGAAAAGTGGGCCCTGCAGCCCCAGGACCACGACATGATTGTGATGCAGCACCTGTTTGCCTACGAACTGGCCGGCGAAACTCACTGGCACACCTCGTCCCTGGTAGTGCTGGGCGATGATGCCGTGCATACTGCCATGGCCAAAACCGTGGGCCTGCCGCTGGGCATGGCCGTACGGCGGCTGGCGCGGGGCGAGGTTCAGCACCGGGGCGTGGTCATCCCAACTCACGCTGATGTGTACGAGCCCATTCTGGCCGAGCTGGCCCAGGACTATTGTATCCGCTTCGTGGAAGAAACCGGCGTGAGCGCGCCGGCTACAGCGCCAGGTAGAACGGCCGTAGCAGGGCACTGAACTCCGGTGAGTACGTGCCGTCGTCATGCCCAGTGCGAATTGTCAGCTCCGTTTCCTGCACCGGCTGGCTTGTCAGGCTGAAGGTGGTAATGTGGCGCAGTGGCTTGCTGCCGGCTCGGTGGCGCAGTACCAGCCGGGTGGCAGGGTAGAGGCCGGCGCGGCGGGCAGCCTGCGCAAACTCCTGCATTTCCGGGGGCGGCAGCAGCACCGTGAGGCGGCCGTTGGGAGTAAGATAGGCGGCGGCAAACCCGGCCAGCTCCTCGAAGCTGAGCGTGTCCTCGGCAGCGTGGCGGGCCGTGGTACGCCGGGCATCGGGCGAGCGGAGCGACTGGCGGAAGAACGGCGGGTTACACAGAATATGGTCGAACGGCGCGGGCTGAGTCGCGGCAAAGTCGGCCAGGCTCTGAGCGTGGATAAGCACCCGGTCGGGCCAGGGGCTGGCGGTTACGTTGCGGGCCGCCTGGGCGGCCGCCTGCGGCTCCAGCTCCACGGCCTCGATATAGGCTACCGGATTGCGCTGAGCGGCCATCAAAGCCAGCAGGCCGGTGCCGGTGCCGATGTCCAGGATACGCCGGGCGCCGGCCACGTCGGCCACTGCCCCCAGCACGCAGGCATCGGTACTGACTTTCATGGCGCACGCGGCCTGCTCGACGCGGAACTGCTTGAACTGGAAAAAGTCGTTAGCCACGGGCGGCTTCCATCAGCTCATAGCCTTCGTCGATGAGCAGCCGGCCTTGGGTGGCACTCCGCACGGCCAACTGGTCGCACCGCTCGTTTTCGGGGTGGCCGTTGTGGCCGCGCACCCAACGGAACTGCACATTGCGCTGGCGGTAGATTTTCAGAAAGCGCCGCCACAAGTCTTCGTTGGCCTTTTTGCCGAAGTCGGGTTTCTGCGCCCAGCCGAACACCCAGCGCTTTTCCACGGCATCCACCACGTACTTGGAATCCGTGACCACGGTGATGGGCAGCTCGGGGCGCGTAATGGCTTCGAGGCCCACAATCACGGCCAGCAGCTCCATACGGTTGTTGGTGGTGAGGCGGAAGCCCTCGGTCAGCTCTTTCTCGTGCTGGCCAAAGCGCAGGATGGCGCCGTAGCCTCCCGGCCCCGGGTTGCCCCGCGAAGAGCCATCGGTAAAAAGGTAAATCATGATCTTGGGGGACTTGGGGTCTTGGGGACTTAGGGGCTTGGTTGACGTTCAACGAAGCATTGCTTTCAGGAACAAAACCAAGCCCCTAAGTCCCCAAGACCCCAAGTCCCGAATCAATTAAAAGTTTTGCTTGAACAGCTTGATGGCAATAGCCAGCAGGATGACGCCGAACACGCGGCGCAGAATGTCTTCGCCGGCTTTGCCCAGCTTGCGCTCAATCCAAGCCGAGCTTTTCAGCACCAGGAACACGAACACCAAGTTGACCACAATGCCCACCAGCACATTGGGTAGGGAGTACACCGCGCGCAGGGAGAGCAGTGTGGTCATGGTGCCGGCGCCCACTATTATCGGGAAAGCCAGCGGCACGATGGAGCCTGTGCCCGAGGCGGTGGCATTGTGGCGGAACAGCTCCACGCCCAGAATCATTTCCATGCCAATGAGGAAGATGATGATGGAGCCGGCCAGCGCAAACGACTGCAGATCCACGCTGAACAGCGCCAGAATGCTTTGCCCCAGAAACAGAAACGCCACCATCAGCACCCCAGCCACCAGTGTGGCCACCTCGGAGCGAATACGCCCCTCGCGCTGCCGGATCTGGATGATAATCGGGATGGAGCCTAGAATATCAATGATGGCAAACAGCGTGAGCGTGACGGACGTAATTTCTTTCAGGCTGAACATGGCAAAGGCGAAGTTGTGAAAAGTGAAATTGTGAAGGAGAAAATGGAATTTTGGCCGACACTCTCAGACCTTTCACAACTTCACCCTTGGATCAGGCGAATTCCTTGGCGAAGAACTGCACCAGCTGCTCGAAGGCTTCGTCGGGGATGGCGGGGAAGTTGGCGATGCGCAGGGAGCCGGACTTCCAGCTGCCGTAGCCGTTGCCGAGCTGCAGACCCTGGGCCAGGGCGCGGCGCTTCACCTCATCAATCAGCGCGGGCGCACCCTGCAGGCCGATGACGGTAGTGGAGCGCGTCTCGGTGTTCATCACCAGTGGGGTAAGCTGGGTGGCCTGGTCGAAGTAGTCGTAGAGCTTGGCGGCCCGCTCCGTGAGGTGCTGGTGCACAGCTTTGATGGGGGCGCGCTCCTGCAACATGCGGCTCAGCAGGTAGATGCCCAGCACGTTAGGCGTGTAGTTCGTCTGGTAGTTCAGCATTTTCTCGTACTGATGCACGAGGCTGTTGTAGTGCGCCCGCTCGTTGATTTTGCGGAAACGCGTCACGGCCCGGGGCGAGAGCAGCATCACCGACAAACCCGCCGGCAGCCCGAAGCACTTCTGCACCGAGCCGTACCAGATATCGGCTTTGATGTACTTGAGCTGAATGCCGGCTAGCGAAGAAGTGGCATCCACGGCCAGTAGCGCGTTGCCGGGCAGGCGGTTGAACAGGTTCAGAATAAACCCGTCGCGCAGCTGGGTGGCGTTGCTGGTTTCATTCTGGGTGATGCATACCAGGTCGGTTTGCGGGTCCAGGGGCAGCTTGCTGATGTCGGGCAGCTCGTCCAGCCCGAAGGTAACGGCTGTAGACGCGGGCCGGAGGGCCTTGGCGTATTCAAACCACTTCTCACCAAATGCCCCGTTGTAAATGTGCAGGCTTTTGGTGGGCGTGAGGCTTTGGGTGAGCACCTCCCAGCACTCGGTGGCCGAGCCCATCAGGAAAACGGTGTAGTCCTGGGGCACGTTGAGGCGGGTTTTCAGGTCGGTTACCGTCTGGCGCAGCAGGGTAGTGAACCGCTCCCCGCGGTGCGGGGCCGAAAGCCAGCCTTCGTCAAAGGCGTCCTGCAGATACTGGCGCACCTGCGGGTAAACGGCCGCCGGCCCGGGATTGAAAGTATACATAGAAGAAGAAGTCAAAGGAAGAAAGGCAAAGGTAGGAGGTAGATAATGTGGAAAATGTGAGAAATGTGGAAGAATGTGAGAAGTGACAGATGCAACGACCAATTAATGTCTCTGCCCATTTATCACGTTAGCCACATTCCTCCACATTGGCCACATTAATTACACCTTAAAGCCCACGCGCTTGGGGCGCAGGCCGTCGAAGTAGTGCAGGGCCAGCTTGTAGCTTTCGAGCTTGAAGCCGGCAATGCTGCCCACGCAGTTGCGACCGATGAGGCTTTTCTGGCGGAACTCCTCGCGGGCGTGCAGGTTGGTTAGGTGCACCTCCACCACGGGCGTGTTGATGGCGGCCACGGCATCGGCCAGGGCCACGCTGGTGTGCGTGAAGCCGCCCGCGTTCAGCACCACGCCGTGGTAAGTGAAGCCCACTTCGTGCAGCTTATCAATGAGGGCGCCTTCGTGGTTGCTCTGGAAGTATTCGAGGGTGAGGTGCGGAAAGGCTTCGCGCAGCTCGGGCAGGTAGTCGTCGAAGGAGCGGGAGCCGTAGATGCCCGGCTCGCGGTGGCCCAGCAGGTTGAGGTTGGGGCCGTTGAGCAGAAGAATTTGCATGAATGAATAGTGCTTAGAGCGTGTTTGGGAATTGAGTAAGGGCTAAAAAGAGACGAGTCAGTAAGTTGCGCGGGGAGTTCCTAGGCTTCCACGGGCATTATGGTTGATGGCTACCAACCCCTTACTGACTCGCAGTGGCAAGTTATCAAGTCGCTGCTGCCCACGCAACGACGGCGGCGCTTGTGTTTGCGGCAGGTGTTCAACGCCTTACTGTATGTGTGCCGCACGGGCTGCCAGTGGCGGGCGCTGCCCCCACAGTTTCCACCCTGGACGGCGGTTTACTACTATTTCTATCGCTGGCAACGGCTGGGTCTGTGGCAGCAACTCAATACGGTCGTCAACGCCCTGGACCGAGTCGCACACGGCCGCGAACCGACTCCGGCGCTGGCCTGCATAGATAGCCAAAGCGTCAAGCTGGCCCCGCGCATCTACGAGCACCGCGGCCTGGACGCGCACAAGCTCGTCAACGGCCGCAAACGCCAGCTCCTAGTGGATTCCGGCGGGCGTATCTGGGCCGCGCACGTGCACGCGGCCCACCGCCACGACAGCACCGGCGCCCTGGCATTGCTGCCCCAGCGGCCTTGGTGGGCACGGCGCCTGCAGCTTGTGCTGACCGATGCGGCCTACCGTGGGCGCTTTGCCCAGCAACTGCTGCGGTTGGGCCTAGTCCAACAAATTAGTAGTCGGCCGCCTACCCTGCACGGCTTCGTACCCCTGGCCCGGCGCTGGGTCGTCGAGCGCACCTTCGCCTGGCTGGCCTGCTTTCGCCGCGTCGTAGTCGATTACGAATTTACCCCCGCTAGCCATGTCACGTGGCTGTTATTGGCCAACATCACCATGTCGCTCAATCGGTCCTAAATTCCCCAACACGCTCTTAGTGCGTCGTGCCTGGTGCTTGGGTGGCGGGCATCAGCGGGATGAGGTGGGCCAAAGACAAACTGTCTTACCAGAAAACAGTGTGGTAGCCTATTCGCTTACTGCCCGCCAAAATACGCTTCCTTACCTTGTAGCAGCAACGTTTCCGTTGCAGAATTCTTTTCGTTTGCAGGTAGCCCAGGCATTGCCAGGAACTGTCTGGAAAGTCCAGAACGTCAGGCTGAGCACCATGCACTAAGCACCAAGCACTAGGCACAAATTACTATGTCCACCTGGCCTATCTACCAAAAGCAATTCGACGGCTACCTGCGGCTGGAAAAGTCTTTGTCCGGCAACTCCGTGGAGGCCTACAGCCGCGACGTGCAGAAGCTGCGGCAGTTTCTGGCTCTGCGCCAGCTTACCCTGCGGCCGCAGGAAATCGGGCCGGAGCTGCTGCGCGAGTTTCTGGCCTGGCTGGGTGAGCTGGAGCTAAGCGCCACGTCTCAGGCCCGCACGCTCTCGGGGCTAAAGGCGTTTTTCCACTTCCTCATTATGGAAGACCAGCTCAGCATCGACCCCACCGACACGCTGGAAGCGCCCAAAACCGGCCGCAAGCTGCCCGATACGCTTAGCTACCAGGAGATAGTACAGCTGCTGGAGTCCATTGATCTGAGTACCAACGAGGGTACCCGCAACCGCGCCATTCTGGAAGTGCTTTACTCCTCGGGCCTGCGCGTGAGCGAGCTGACGGAGCTGCGCCTTTCCAACGTGTACGCCGAGGAAGGCTTCGTGCGCGTGACGGGCAAAGGCAATAAGGAGCGGCTCGTGCCCATCGGCGGCGACGCCCTCAAGCACGTGGGCTTCTACCTGAGCGGGGTGCGCTGCCACCTCGACATTCAGCCCGGCCACGAAGACCATGTGTTCCTCAACAAGCGCGGCACCAAACTCTCGCGCGTCATGATCTTCAACATCATCAAGGCCGCCGCCGACAAAGCCGGGGTGCGCAAGAGCATCAGCCCACACACGTTTCGCCACTCCTTTGCTACTCACCTGATTGAAGGAGGGGCCGACCTGCGTGCCGTGCAGGAAATGCTGGGCCACGAAAGCATCACCACCACCGAAATCTACACCCACCTCGACCGGGACTACCTGCGCCAGGTTATCACCGAGTTTCACCCGCGCAGCTAAGCGGGTATTCTGGTCGCAACGAGAAGCAACCTGAACCATAGGTTGGGGCCGGTGAAGCGCTATTTTTGCGGCCGTGTTTCTTTCTCCCCGTTTGCTATTTCGGCGTTTGAGGTCCTCGCCGCTGCTGTGGGCGCTGGTGGCGTTGACCGTGTTGCTGCTGCCGCTAGTGGTGCTCGGCCCGCAGAGCTACATCACCATCGACGACAACCTGGACGCGGAAGTCTCGGTGCCCTACCTGCTGGCCCGCACCAATACAGCCCTGGATTACGGGGCGCATACCGTGGTGCCCCAGATCATGAACGGGCTGCCGCGCAACGCCCTGCGGCCGGGCCTAAGCCTTACAGTGGCGTGCTTTGAGCTGCTGCCGCCGTTGCCGGCCTACCTGCTGAATATGGTGCTCGTGCGGTTGGCGGGCCTGCTGGCCATGTATGCCCTGCTGCGCCACTGGCTGCTGCCGGCACGGGAGCAACGGGGGATGGCCGCCGCTGTGGCATTGGTATGGGCGCTGCTGCCGGTCTATTCTATCTATGGCGTGTCGGTGCTGGGGCAGCCGGCGGTGCTGCTTGCTCTGCGCGAGCTGCGCCTGAACGGGCGGGCGTGGTGGCCCTGGCTGGTGTTGCTCTTGTTTCCGCTGTGGTCGTCGCTGGTGCTGGCGGGTGTGTTTGTGCTGGCGGGCGCGGCTGCCTACCTGGCCTGCGCCGACTGGCTTCAGCGCCGCCTGAGCTGGCGGGCCTGGCTGGGGGTGGGGCTGCTGGCTTTGAGTTCGGCCGTGGTGGAGTTTCCGCTGCTCTATTCGCTGCTTTCCCACCAGTTCGTGCCTCACCGCGTGGAGTTTGACTTGCTGCGCCTGACGCCAACCTCGCTGACCGCGCAGGTGCGCAGCACCGTGCAGCTGGCCTTGCTGGGGCAGTACCATAGCAGTTTGTTTTTTCGGGGAGTTATGCTCCTGACTCTGCCGCTGGCCTGGTGGCAGGCGCGCCGCCGGGGCCGGGCTTTTCCGGGGCGTTTGGTGGTGGGGCTGCTGGGCTTGCTGCTGGGGCTGGCCGTATTTGGCGGGTTTTATCTGTCGTTTCTGCGCGGGGCCCAGGAGGCGGTGTCGCCGCTGCGCACTTTTAACCTCAGCCGGTTTCACTTCCTCACGCCCTTGCTTTGGCTGGTGGTGTGGGTGCTGGCTTTGCGCACGTTGCCGGCCGGTAGGGGCCGCGCGGTGCTGGTAGCTGCACAACTACTCGTGGTACTGCTGATGAACCGCGAATGGGCCCTGAACCTGCGGCAGCTGCTGGGCCAGCCGGTGGCTACTGAGCCCAACTACCAGCAGTTTGTGGCGCCCCAGCTTTTCGCCCGCGTCGCCCATAGCATCCAACGCCAAAGCGGCCTGCGGCCTGCGCAGTACCGCGTGGCCTGCCTGGAGCTGCCGCCGGCCGTGGCTCAGCTCAATGGCTTTTGTACCCTCGACAGCTACCAGAACAACTATCCGCTGGCTTACAAACACCAGTTCCGGTCAGTAGTAGCAGGCGAGCTGACTAAAGATGAGTTGCTGCGCACGTACTTCGATGCCTGGGGCAACCGTTGTTACCTTATGGCCGCCGAGCTAGGTAAAAACTTTCGGGTAGGAGCCAACCAGCATCCGCCCCTGCAGAATTTTGCCTTCGATGCGGCGGCTTTCCGCGGGCTGGGCGGACGCTACGTGGTGTCGGCGGTGGCGCTGGCCCGGCCGGCGCGCAGCGGCCTGCAACTCGTTGGCGACTTTGCCGATCCGGCCGCATACTGGCACTTGTTTGTGTACGAAGTGGGCCCGATATGCCCGTAGGATAGGGTAGGAGCGGGGCCGGAAAAGGCAGCTTGCCCCTGCGGCCGAATAGCCGGTTTAACGCCGGAAAAGCCGTAGATTTGATTTTCAGGTGTGATTTCGAATGGCTAAAAATACATACAAACAACCCGCCGCGCCGGCCCCACCGGCGGCTAATGCTCCCCGGCCCCCGCGCAACCAGCCGCGCCCCGGTCCTGAAGCGCCCCGGGAGCAGCGCCGCCCCGAGCCCCGGCCCGCTGCCAAGGCACCCAAGGCCCCGCGCCAGCCCATTAAGCTGCCTTCCCTGGGCAACGTGTTCGGCTTTTTGCGCGACCGGCGCTTTCAGCTGTTCCTGGGCTTTTTCTTCCTGCTCGCGTCCATCTACCTTACTATTGCCTTCCTCTCGTTCCTGTTCACGGGTCAGGCCGACCAGAGCGTAGTGCAGAGTGCCGGCGCTACGCCGCTAAAGGAAGCCGGGCAGGAAACCGGCAACTGGCTGGGCCTCATCGGGGCCACGCTGGCGCAATGGCTGATTTACCGGGGCTTCGGGGTGGCGGCCTTTGCCGTTATTCCCATCGTCTTCTTCCTCGGCTACAAGATTGTATTCCGGCGCGACGATGTGTCGGTGAGCTACGTGCTGGCCTTATGCCTGTTCACGATGGGCTGGTTGAGCATACTGCTGGGCTACGTGGTGCTTTCCCTGGAAGCGCCCGATGCCGACCCCGCCCTGGCCCACAGCCTCGACTTTCTGAGCGGCGGTATCGGCTACGAAGCGGCCCTCTGGCTCGACAGCCTCATTGGCTGGGGCACGGTGCTGCTGCTGGCTTTTCTGCTGATTTCCTTCGTGGTGTTCTTTTTCAACGTGACCACGCTGAACCTGCGCCGCCCCGACAGTGAGGACACTGCTGCCCAGCCCCTGGCGCCCGAGTACAGCCGCGCCGGCCTAGGCGTCAACCACGCCGCCAACCCCGCTGCTGCGCTAGAAGTTGAGGACGACGAGCCCGCCGCCCCGGCCATGACGCTCAAGCGCGTAGGCCCGTTGGCCGCCACGGCTCCAACGCCCTCCGCACCGCTAACCGCTGAGGAAGACGAAGAGGACGAGCCCGACGCGCCATTCCTGACCAGTGGCTCCGTAGCAACTCCGGCCGCTGCGGCCGCCGTACCCCTCACGGTAGCCCCGGTAGCTGCAGCGGCTACGACTGCTGCCTCGACTGCTTTGAAGATGGGTGGCGCAGCAGCTGCCGGCCCGTCATTCTCTATCGAAGCGCCGGCTGCCGAACCAGTAGCCCCGCCTGTGCCGGCCCGGGTGCCTACCCCGCTTTCTATGGCCGACCTGGCCGACAACGACGCGCCCCTGCCGGCCGCCGCGCCCGTAGCCAAAGGTCCGTCGTTTGAAGTGGAAATACCCGTAGCCGCGCCTCCGCTGGAAATCGACCGGGACAACGGCGAGCTGGACCCCGCCGCCGGCGCCGATATGGCCGCCATTGCCGATGAGGATGAGGATGCCGACGCTATGCCCAACGTGAACTACGACCCCACGCTGGACCTCTCGCGCTACCAATACCCCACGCTGGAGCTGCTCAACGACTACGGCCAGGCCAAAGCCCAGGTCAGCAAGGAAGAGCTGGAAGCCAACAAGGACCGCATTGTGGAGACGCTGGGCCACTACGGCATCAGCATCGCCAGCATCAAAGCCACCATTGGGCCTACCGTCACGCTCTACGAAATCGTGCCGGACGCCGGGGTGCGCATTAGCAAGATCAAGAGCCTAGAAGACGATATTGCCCTGAGCCTGGCTGCGCTGGGTATTCGCATCATCGCGCCTATTCCGGGCAAAGGCACCATCGGTATTGAGGTGCCGAACACCAAAAAGGAGATGGTCAGCATCCGCTCGGTTTTCGCCACCGAGAAGTTCGCGCACACCGAAATGGATCTGCCCATTGCCTTCGGGCGCACCATCACCAACGAGGTATTTGTGGCTGACCTGGCCAAAATGCCCCACTTGCTGATGGCCGGGGCCACGGGCCAGGGCAAGTCGGTAGGCCTGAACGTGATTTTGGCCTCCCTGCTTTACAAGCGCCACCCCGCCCAACTCAAGTTCGTGCTCGTCGACCCCAAAAAGGTGGAATTGAGCATTTTCAACAAGATTGAGCGCCACTTCCTGGCCAAGCTGCCCGATACCGAGGAAGCCATCATCACCGACACCAAAAAGGTGGTGAACACGCTCAACTCCCTGTGCATGGAGATGGACAAGCGCTACGACCTGCTGAAGGATGCCGGCTGCCGCAACTTGAAGGAGTACAACCGCAAGTTTGTGGAGCGCAAGCTGAACCCCAAGAAAGGCCACCGCTTCATGCCCTTCATCGTGCTGGTGATTGACGAGTTGGCCGACCTGATGATGACGGCCGGCAAAGAGGTGGAAACGCCCATTGCCCGCCTGGCCCAGCTGGCCCGCGCCATCGGTATCCATCTGATTGTAGCCACCCAGCGCCCGTCGGTAAACGTTATTACGGGTATCATCAAGGCCAACTTCCCTTGCCGGATTTCCTTTAAGGTGACGAGTAAAATCGACTCGCGCACCATCCTGGATACCGGCGGAGCCGACCAGCTGGTAGGCCAAGGCGACATGCTGTTCTCGGCGGGCTCCGATCTTATTCGGGTGCAGTGCGCCTTTATTGATACGCCGGAGGTTGACCGCGTGTGCGACTTCATCAGCGAGCAGCAGGGCTACCCCGATGCCTACCTGCTGCCCGAAGTAGCCGGGGAAAGCGGGGCCGGCAGCGGCGACGCGGAAGATTTCGACCCCGCCTCGCGCGACTCCATGTTTGAAGAAGCTGCCCGGGTTATCGTTACGCACCAGCAGGGCAGTACCTCCCTGTTGCAGCGGCGCCTCAAGCTGGGCTACAACCGCGCCGGCCGCCTCATCGACCAGCTGGAGCATGCCGGCATTGTGGGACCGTTTGAGGGCAGCAAGGCCCGAGAAGTTTTAATTCCGGATGAGTACAGTTTGGAACAGTTGTTGAATAGCCTGCCGAAGTAAGCGCGAAGCGTGGTGCTTTTTTGGTAGAACTTTGGGCTTTAGTCTGGTTTTACCCGTATGCGGAGCGAATTCCTTATACGCCGCGCACAACACTTCGCCCCTAATTCGCCAACGACACCCTCTCTTACTTTTCGCAATGAAAAAGTTTCTCGCCCTGCTGGCTTTGTCCTTGTCGCTCACGTCGGCTGCCTCGGCTCAGCAGGACCCCAAAGCCACCAAGATTCTGGACCAGATGAGCGCCAAGTATCAGGCCATGAAGGCCTTTAAAGCCTCATTTACCCAGACGCTCGAAAACCCCACCGCCAAGGTGAAAGAAAACCTGTCGGGTGACATCACGGTGAGCGGCACCAAGTTCCGGCTGAAGATGAATGGCCAGGAAGTCATCAACAATGGCCAGACGATGTGGACCTACATGAAGGCAGAAAACGAGGTGAATATTTCCGACTATGAGTCGGACGACCAGGAAATTTCGCCTTCCCAGATTTACACCCTCTACAAGAAAGGCTATAAGTACTCCTACGTGGAGGAAGTAAAGGAAGCCGGCGAGGCCTTCGACGTAATTGAACTCTCGCCCGAGGACCGTAACAACTCCGTTTTCAAGGTTCGCCTGAAGGTGAGCAAGAAGGATAAGTCGGTGAAAAGCTGGCAGATGTTCAAGAAGAACGGCAACCGCTACACCTTCCGCATCAACAAGTTCACGCCCAACGTGCCCGTAGATGCCACCACCTTCACCTTCGACAAAGCCAAGTATAAAGGCGTAAAAGTGATTGACCTGCGCTAAGACGCAGCTTCCGCCGAGTTTTCCGGCCCGCTTCCGCCTCGCGCGGGGGCGGGCCGGTTTGGCTTTAATGGGGCTTAGAATTCTTCGCCTTCGAGTAAGGCCAGATGCAAAGCTGCTTTTTCGTGGTGCAGCTCGGCGGCCTGCCTAAACCAGAATCGGGCGTCGACCAAATTACTGGGGCTACTCCATCCTTCTTCCGCCCAGAGGCCCAGGAAGTACATAGCGTCGGATTGGCTTAACTCAGTTGCTGCTTCCAGATAATGCCGGGCTTGCTCCCAGTTCTTGCTGATGGTGTATTCTAAGCCGAGGAAAGTATGTGCTTTGGTGCTGCCAGCCTCAACAGCCCGGCGAAACCAATAGGTAGCCCAACGGTGGCTCTGGTATCCGCTCACGCTCCGCTGATATAGCCGCCCTAGCTCGCACATGCTGTCGGCGTGGCCGTGCCGGGCGCTTTTGCGAAACCAGTTTCGTGCTTTGGCATAATCCTGCTGTACACCTTCGCCCCAATAATAAAAGGTGCCCGTGGCGTGCATGGCCTCTACTTTGCCCGCATTAGCGGCCTGATGATAATAGCGGAAAGACTTCGTCAGGTTTTTGGCTACTCCTGTTCCAGTGTCATAGGCCACGCCTATATTATAGGCGGCTTTGCGGTGGCCGGCGGCGGCGGCCTTCTTCAGCCAGTGGATCATCAGCTGATCGTTCTGAGCTACTCCCCAGCCATCGTGATAAAACATGCCCAGCCAATACATAGCGGTGCTGTTGCCTGCCTTGGCCACGAGTTCCAGTTGAGTGCGGGCCTGAGCTATGTAGCGGTTGGTAGCATACCGGCCAAAATTGGCCCGGTGGATCAGGCGCAGGGCACGACGAAGACGGATAGAAACCGCTGGATTTTGCTGAGCCACAGGGAATGATAACTTAGAAGCGAAGTTAGGCACCGAATCATTATGCAGGAAGATTTTCTCCACTACGTCTGGCAGCAGCAGTATTTCGATAAAGTCAGCCTGCACACCCAGGAAGGCGAGCTGCTGACGGTGCTGCGCCCCGGCTTCCGCCACCAGGATGCCGGGCCCGACTTTCCCAACGCCCGCGTCCGCATTGGGGAGGTAGAGTGGAACGGAGCCGTGGAAATTCACCTGCGCGCCTCCGACTGGCACCGCCACCAGCACCACCTCGACCGGCGCTACGACCAGGTAATCCTGCACGTGGTACACACCGCCGATGAACCCGTGCGCCGCACCGACGGCACGCTTATTCCAACCCTGGAACTGGGGCCGCGCCTGGCGCCGGAGCTGCTGCACACTTACCAGGAACTGCTGGCCGCGCCCCCAGCCACGCTGCCCTGCGCCGGCCTGCTGCCGCAGGTACCGACCATAACGCGCCTTTCGATGGTGGAGCGGGCCCTGCTGGAACGGGCGGACCGCAAAGCTGCCACCGTACTGGCCCTGCACGAGCAGCTTTTGGGCGACTGGGAAGCCACCACCTGGCACGCGCTGGCCGCTGGCTTCGGCTTCCAGAAGAACACCGAGCCGCTAACCCGGCTGGCCAAGGCCCTGCCGCTGTCCGTGCTGCGCCGTCACCGCTACCAACTGCTGCAGACCGAGGCGCTGCTGCTCGGGCAGGCCGGTTTTCTGGCCGATACAGATGCTTCGGACGACCACAAGGCCGCGCTGGTGCGTGAGTACAGCTTCCTGCGGCACAAATACGAATTGGCCGAAACGGCGCTTCAGGCCCATGAATGGAACTTCCTGCGCCTGCGGCCCGCCAACTTTCCCACTGCCCGGCTGGTGCAGCTGGCCGCGCTGCTGCACGCCCGCCCCACGCTGTTTGCCGCCCTGCTGGCCGCCGCCGACGTGCCCACGCTCGAAGCGTTTTTCCGGGTGCCGCTGGCCGACTACTGGCACAAGCACACCCGGCCGGGGCGGCCCGGTAAGCTCACGGAGCTGGGCCGGGACAGCGTACACCTGCTCATCAGCAACGTGGTGGTGCCCCTGCGCGTGGCCTATGCCCGTCACGTAGGGCAATCTGAGTTGGCGGAAGAAGCCGTGAACCTGCTGGCGCAGCTGCCGGCCGAACACAACCGGCTGCTGGCTCCCTTCGAGGCCCTGGGCTTCCAAAATAAGTCGGCAGCCGACTCGCAGGGGCTGCTTACGCTGCAGCGGGAGTACTGCCAGCCGCGCCGCTGCCTGCACTGTGCCATCGGGAATCGTATTTTGCGCCAAAATCCGTTGGTGTCTTGAAGGTATTACTGGCCCTTGGGCTGAATAGTCTGCTATTTTTGTGGCTGGGCCGCTGGCTGTGGCAGCAGAGGCGGGACGCTGCTATAGGAGCCTGGCTCGGACCGGCCCTGGCGTTTAAACTACTGGCCACGGTGGCGTCGGTGGTTATGCTCTCGTACGATGCGGCGCTTTATCAGCAGTGGGGCAGCTGGCTGAACGAGCACGCCTGGCACGAAACCGCTGATTGGCTGCGCCTGCTGGGGCAGGATAGCCTGCACTTAGGCGAGAGGACTCTCTTCACGCGCGGCCTTTCCAACACGCTCTTCTTTATCAAGCTGCTTTCCCTGCTGAATTTCGCCTCGGCCGGCATCGTCTGGCTGAATGCCCTGTACGTCTCCCTGTTCAGCTTTATAGGTAGCTGGCAGCTGGTGCGGGTGCTGGCCCGCCGGTTTCCGGCCACGCCCCCCAGCGCAGCGGCCGTGGCTTTTCTCGTCTGGCCCAGCGTCGTGTTCTGGACGAGTGGCCTCACCAAGGAGGCCCTGCTGGTAGGCGCGGCGGCTTGGCTGGTCGCTCTGGTAATAGATGCCAGCTACCAGACAGCGCGGCCGTTGCGAATAGGGCAGGTGCTGGGCATGATTCTGCTGGCCTTTCTGGTAGTGAAGATGCGCTACTTTTTTGCGGTGTTTCTACTGCTGGCCCTGGCCGTGCTGGTGCTCATCTGGGTAGGGCAGCGGCGTGGGCTGCTGCAGCGCCGGTGGCTGCAGGTTGGCCTGTTGGTGCTGATACTTGGGGTAGGAGCGTTGGTGGCCGGGCGTGTGAGCCATGTTTTCACCGGGGCCAAGTTCTCCAAGGAGCTGATGCGCAACTACAACAGCCTGCTGAAGCGCTCCGCCGGCCGCCCGCACATCGAGTACCCGGGCCTGGAGCCGACGGTGCCCAGCGTAAGCCGGTATGCGCCCCTAGCAGTAGGCAACGCATTGATGCGCCCCTATCTGACCGAAAGCGTTAGCCTACGCTACTTCCTGGCAGCCCTGGAAAACATAGTGCTGCTCGTAGTGCTGGGCACGGGTGCCTGGGCCATAGTGCGAGGCCGGGGCGGGCAGCTGCCTTTTGCGCTGGTGCTGGTGCTGCTGTTCTACTGCCTGGTGGTAGCCGTGCTCATCGGCCTTACCACGCCCAACCTGGGTACGCTCAACCGCTACCGGGTGTCGTTTCTGCCGTTTCTACTGCTGCTGCTGCTCCAGAACGAGTACGTGGCCCGGTGGCTGCGGCGCCTGCCCTGGTCCGGGAAATAGCCAGCTTGGCCGCCTTGCAAAGGCGCGTATCTTTGCGGTTCAGAAACCCGCGGCCTTGTGTCGCTGTTTGCCTCCGCATGGAAAATCCCGTAATCATTCTTGGTGCCCAAACCGTCGGCACGGCTGCCCTCGACGCCTTCCAAAGCAACGACGTAGTAGTGTATTGCCTGCTCGACGACGACAAAGCCCTCCAGAATACCGAACTCAACGACGTGCCCGTGATGGGCAATACCGACGACGCTCAGCTCCTGAAGCTGCTAGGTAAGAAGTGCGAAGTATTCGTGGCTACCGATGATACCGCCAGCCGCCGCAGCCTCACCAGCATGCTGCACGAGGAGTACACCGTAGCGCCCGTCAACGCCATTCACGCCCGCGCCAGCGTATCGGAGCACGCGTGGCTGGGGCATGGCATTCTGGTAGGTGCCAACGCCGTGGTAGCCAGCACCGCCAAAGTAGAAAACGGCTGCATTATCGGCCCTAATGCCGTGGTGGAAGCCAAGGTACAGGTGGGCGAATACGCGCAGCTGGGTTCCGGCTCCATTCTTAACGCGGGCGTTGAAGTAGGCGCGCAGGCCTTTATCGGCTCGGGCGTGGTGGTGGTAGCGGGCGTAAAAATCGGGGCCAAAGCCCGCGTGGGGGCCGGCTCTGTGGTAGTGGCCGATGTGCCCGCCGGCCAGACCGTGTTCGGTAACCCCGCCGCTAAGGTTTAATTAGTAATTAGTAATTGGGAATTAGTAATTATCCGGTTCAGTGGGCCAGATTTTCTCAAATTCTTAATTGCTAATTCTTAATTACTAATTCAAAAAATGGACTACCGCGTTCTGCTTTATTACTGCTACACGCCCATTGAGAATCCGGAGCTGTTTCGGGAGGAGCACCATAGGCTGTGCCTGGGCCTGAACCTGCTGGGCCGCATCATTGTGGCGCCCGAGGGGCTGAATGGCACCGTTTCGGGCCGAGTGGCGGACTGTGAGGCCTACATGCAAACGGTAAAGGCTGACCCGCGCTTTGCGGCCCTGGAGTTCAAGGTGGAAGAAGCCCCGGCGCACACCTTCCAAAAGCTGCACGTGCGCGTGAAGCCCGAAATCGTGCACGTGGGTTTGCCGCACATCAAGCCCTACGAGCGCACGGGCGTGCATCTGTCGCCCACCGAGTTCCGCGACCTGAAAGACCAGGACGACGTGGTGATTCTGGACGTGCGCTCCGACTATGAGCACCAGTTGGGCCGCTTTAAGAATGCCCTGACGCTGGACATTGAGAACTTCCGCGAGTTTCCCGAAAAAGTAGAGGAGCTGGCGCAGTACAAGGACAAGAAAATCCTGACCTACTGCACCGGCGGCATCAAGTGCGAAAAGGCCTCGGCGTTCTTGCTGGAGCAGGGCTTCGAGAATGTGTACCAGCTGCACGGGGGCATCATCAAATACGGGCTGGAAGCCGGCGGCGAGGATTTTGATGGCAAGTGCTACGTGTTTGATGGGCGCGTAGCCGTGGACGTGAATACGGTGAATCCCACCATCATTTCCACCTGCCACCACTGCCACACGCCCTCGGCCCGCATGATCAACTGCGCCAACCCGCACTGCAACAGGCACGTGGCCATGTGCGAAACCTGCGGCCAGCAGCTCGACGGGGCTTGCTCCACCGTCTGCCAGCAGCACCCGGAGAAGCGTCCCTACGACGGCACCGGCGCCTACCCAAAGTCCAGCAACAACTACAACCCCGAGCAGGGCCTGCTCTCCTATCGGGCTCCGGCCCTGAAATAGCGCGTCCGCTTAGGTTTTTCCGCATCTGGTGGCCCGGCTTCTGCTGGGCCATTATTTTTTACAGCTGGCTTTCAACGGCTCGGCGGAAAGAAGTACGCACATTTTGGCCGCTTGCTCCGTAATACGTAACTCGAATGTTTCCCCACTATTTCCCGCCCTCCCCATGCCCATTCCCGAATCGGAGCTGATTTTGAACCGCGACGGCAGCGTGTATCACCTGAACCTCGTGCCCGACCACATTTCCGACACCATTATCACCGTCGGCGACCCGGAGCGCGTGCCTCTGGTCAGCCAGCACTTCGATTCCATCGAAACCCAGATCCACAAGCGTGAATTCGTGACGCACGTGGGCTACTACAAGGGCAAGCGCCTCACCGTCATCAGCACGGGCATGGGCACCGATAACATTGACATTCTGCTCAATGAGCTGGATGCGCTGGTCAATATCGACTTTGTAACCCGCGAGGCCCGGCCGCTGGAGGAGCGCATTGCTTTGCGCATTGTGCGCGTGGGCACCAGCGGCGCCCTGCAGGAGGATATTCCGCTGGGCGCCCACCTGGTTTCGGAGCACGGCGTAGGCCTCGATTCGCTGATGCAGTTTTATCCGCTGGTAGAAACCGGGCTGGAAGTGGAAGTAGGCACCGGGGTGCAGCAAGCCCTGCAGCTGCCGTACCGCCCGTACTGCGTGCGCGGCTCCGACTTGCTGCGCGAGCAGCTGGGCGCGGGCATGGTGGTGGGCAACACGCTCACCTGCCCCGGCTTCTACGGTCCGCAGGGCCGCGTACTGCGCCTCGACCTGCGCATGCCCGACCTGATTCAGCAGTTTCAGCGCTTCCGCTACCACAGCGCCGAGGGCGAGTTCCGTCTTACCAACTTCGAGATGGAAACCGCCGGCTACTACGCCTTGGGCCGCATGCTGGGCCACGAGGTAGTTTCCCTGAATGCCATTGTAGCCAACCGCGCCACCGGGGAGTTTGCTACCAACGCCGAGCAGGTTGTAAACGACCTCATCCAGAAAACCCTGGACCGCCTCTAAGACCACGGATTTCAGCCAGTAGCTGTAGACTTTCCATTCTTCTGGGTACCAACGAAAAGGCCTCGCTCACTGCGAGGCCTTTTGTTTTTGAACGATTGTCGTAGGGAGTCAGAATCGTCCAAAAATCCGTGTAATCCGACAAGTCCGGGGTTATGTCGTCTTACAGGAAATCAATGCCGATAACGCTGCGCATGGGCAGGAAAGCCCCCGATTTGAGCGTGATATAGTCAGCGTCGCTAGCCCACACGGTGGTTTGCACGCGCCTGGTAGTGCCATCAGCGGTCTGGAAGTAGATATCAACCTTGCCGTGGTAGCCATTGCCCAGCGTAGTGGCGCGCTCAGCGGAGTAGCGCCGCAGCTGGCGGTCAACAACCGAGTCCAGTACATCAGCAGCCGGAAAACTTAACTGCTGAACAAGTTCTTTTGAAATGATTTCCGGGGATTGTACAAATGGTTGCATGGTGGCGTCAGCTAGGTGTTTGCAGGTTTGGTGCTAGTAACTTACGAGTAAGTCCTTACTTAGTCAAGTATTCGGGGATAAAAATTATATAAAAGCTTTGAGGCTGACTGCTGCTATTATCCAGGGCTAATGCAATTGTATTTTTCTTTGCAACTGAACCGGCACTGATATTTCACTGCTCCTTTGTCCGCACCCTTCCATACAAAAACCGCCGCCTGCTTCTGAGGGCAGGCGGCGGTTGATGGGCTTGCAGGGCCTCCTGTTATAGGGCTGCCAGAAAGGCCATGGTATCCACTCCATCGGCGTAGTCCGTGACGGTGGGGCACTGCGCCCGGCCAAAAGGGAAGCTACCGGGATACAGGCCGCCCGCCGATACGATACACTGCACCCGCTCCCCCAGATCCGTAAGCTTATCGGCCAAATCCACCTCGTGCTGATAGGTGACGTAGTGCAGCACCGAAATGGGCGACACCAGTTGCGGGTTTTCGGTGAGCAGCAGGAAGCCGCTGTCGAAGTGTGGCACGCCGTTTACCAGCAGAATGCTCTTATTGTAGTCGTAGTTGTTCTGATACTTGTGGTGGTCGGTGGCGTGGTGCCAAGGCGCTAGGGCATCGAGCAGGGGCGAGAAGTTGTAGCCCGCCGGCACGTACAGGGAGCTGACGTTGCGGCAGCCCAGGCCGTAGTAGCGGAAAATGTCCTCACCCAGCATCCCCAGGTCATGGTCGGTTTCGCGGCCCGTGAGCACGGCCAGAGAGCTGCGGTTGCGCCGGATGATGTTGGGCTTCTTGCCGAAATAAAACTCGAAGTAGCGGGCCGTGTTGTCGGAGCCGGTGGCAATGAAGGCATCGGCCGCATTCAGGCGCTCCACCAGCTTGATACGCTCCTCAAAGCGGGGTTCCAGCTGCGTCAGCTCGTCCAGCACCCAGCGCATTAACACCGTATCGTCGGAAGAGAGCTTGGCCAGTAGCGTGTGCCCGCTCAGCAGCACGCACAGCGCATCGTGAAAGCCCACCAGCGGAATATTGCCGGCCATAACCACGCCCACCTGCCGGGACGTTTCGGGCTCGGGGCGGTAGCGGGCCGCCCAGGCGCGCAGCGGCTCTTCCTGCAGCAGCTCGGCTATGCCCCGAAAAGCGGAGGCCACGTTGGGCTTGTCGAACCAGCCGTTCTGGTTGCGGGCCCGGGCAGCCAGTGTTGTCAGTTCATCGTCGGAAAGCTGGTGCAGGCGCTGGCCCAGGGCTACAAAAGCGGCAAGGCGGTCGGCTTGATTCATATAGAAGCGGGTGGAAGGCGGGAGTATTCGGCAAAAAACTCGCAAGAGTACGGGTTAGTTTCTACTTTTGCCGGGTTGGATTGCGGCGGGCAAGCATCTATTGCCCGGCAATCTACGTTTACGCGTACCAAAAAGGAGGATACGGCTATGGCCATCATGATAACCGACGAGTGCATCAACTGCGGTGCCTGCGAACCGGAATGCCCCAACAATGCTATCTACGAAGGCGGCGCCAACTGGCGCTGGGCCGACGGCACGGCCCTGAGTGGCACCGTGACGGTGGATGGCGGCGAACAGGTGGGCGCTACGGCTGCCCAAAGGCCCGTTTCCGATGAGTACTACTACATCGTATCGGACAAGTGCACCGAGTGCGTGGGCTTTCACGAAGAGCCGCAGTGCGCCGCTGTGTGCCCCGTAGACTGCTGCGTGGACGACCCCGACTACCGCGAGTCGCAGGACAAGCTGCTCAAGAAAAAGGAGTGGCTGCACCAGGAAGCCTAGGCTTCCGAACGGTTTATTTCGGATTGTATTCACCCATAAGCCCTGCCGGAGCAGGGCTTATGGCGTTATAGCGGGTTCAGGTTTCGGCCCAAACTGCAGCTGAAGACCTGCGGCCTGCTCTTGCTTCAGCAGCTTCAGAAACTCGCGCCTGCTTACCTCTTCGGCGCCCAGGGCGGCCAGGTGAGGCGTGAGCTGTTGGATGTCGAGTAGCGTGGCGCCCTGCCGGAGCAGACGCTCTATAAGGGCCAGCAAGGCCAGTTTGGAGGCATTGGGGCGGGTATGAAACATACTCTCGCCCGCAAATACGCCTCGCACGGCAACCCCGTAGAGGCCACCCACCAGCTCGTTGCCCGCCCACACCTCCACGCTGTGCGCCCGCCCCGCTTGGTGCAGGGCCATGTAGCCGCGTACCAGCTGGGGCGTAATCCAGGTGCCGGCCTGCTCGGGGCGCGGCTGTTGCCGGCAGGCGCGCATCACCTTTTCAAATGCTTCGTTGAAGCTGATGCGCCAGGGGCTTTGCCGCTGGGCCCGGGCCAGGGAGCGGCCCACGTGCAGGCGCTCCAGCCGCAGAATGCCGCGCCGGGGCGGGCAAAACCATGGCAGCACCGGCCAGCCCTCCACCGGCCACGGAAAAATACCCTGGCTGTAGGCGGCCGTGAGGTTCTTGACGGTTGGCTCTCCACCCAGCAGTACCAGGCCTTCCACGGAGTCGTCGGCGGCCTTGTCGGGATTGGCAGGAAAGGGTAGGAGCATAGAGGTGAGCGAACAAAAAGTAGTTGGGGCGAAGTCAACAAAGCAAGCTGCAAAATACGAAAGCCGTTGCGCTAAGCTTGGGACCATGAAGACTGTGTTTGGGGAATTAGCGGGCTTAGCTCGTTGGAGGAGTATGGTCACATGTACGATGAGCAGCCAAGCGCATCCTGCACCCGATATTTTGGTATGGTTTCACCTGAATGTTCATACGTAGCAGGTCTTCACTGGCTCACCTCGAAGTATAGCTCCGAGCTGAAGACGGAATTTCCGGCCATCCCCTGCACCAGCGCTTTAAAGCGGCCGCTTCGGGCGTTAGTGTGAAAACGCAGGGTGGCCTCGCCCTGTTCATTGGTTTCAACGAAAGCCTGCCAATGCAGGGTGGTGCTCGGCTTGGTTCCCGGCAGGCTGGGCTCTGAGGGGTTGAAAGGAGTGAAGGGCGTATACGTAACCGTGGCCGGCACCTCCCGAATGAATAAGGGCCTGGTTTGATACTGACAGTGATACAGCACCCGTTTAATGCCCGTCGACGTCTCCAGATTATACCAGTGCCCTTCCACCGGGCTTTTTACCCCGGTATGGTACGGACAATTCAGCACATCAAACTGACAGACATAGTCCGTGCAAACCCCGCTGCTATTGGACCGGCCATAATACTGGTCGGACTCTGCTTTTTTCGCCGTAATGACCACCTCCTTTAAGAATACCTTTGTGGAAGAAGCAAGCAGCTGTTTCTGCTCGCTGGACAGGGCATCAGGTGCCAGGTAGCTATGCCAAAGCGGTTGCTTGGCCAACGTAGTATTGATCCTGGCCCAGGGGGAGGTCAGCTCAAGTTTGTAACCTGCTGGATTTTTGCTCACGACAGAAAGGGTCACCTTTTTCCCGGCATCTGTGCGTAATGCCTGGTAAGGCAGGGTAAACCGGCCCGCATTATCTGTCTGCAGCAGGGTTGTCTGCTTTCCGGAAAGCAGCAAATCAACTGGTTTTTTAGGTCTTTTGCCATAGTAGAGCACATAGCCATCGTACCGGTCCGGGCTGCCCGGGTGAAGGAAAGCCCAGGCGGAATCGGCCAGGACATTCTCTTGCCTGAGCAGCAGGGATTTTACGGCTGGCTCGTTTGTCAAAAACAAAGCGGGGGGCAGTAGAATATGATCGGGCAGAAAACGCTCATATAGGCTAAAGACTTCAATATCTTTGGCTTCGGCGGTAATGGCCTGCGCCAAGGCCGCCGAAAAGGAAAAGAGCCCTTTGACCGGCTGCCCCTGACTATTGGTCAGCTTCACCTTCAGGGTAATGGAAGAAAGCGGCTGGTACGAGGCCGAGTCTGTCTGCAATGCAACACGGAGGGGCTGCCGGCTCTGGATGAGTACCAGCCGCTTCTCAAGCAGGGTGCCGTCTTTCTGGTATAAGCAAACGTAGGCTATGCCGGGCGTCCAGTGGCCAACCGGAACTTTCAGGAGCGTTTCAGCCTGGCGAAGCCGCAGGTAGGCGCCATACCGCATAGCGCGGCCATCGTGGATGGCAACCAGGCCTTCGCTGGGTAAGCTGGGAGTGGTCACATACAGCAAAAGCGTGTCGCTGACGACCGTGCTGACGGGGCGAATACTCCAGGTGCTAGCCCTGACAACCGGGAAAGTCTGTCTTGGTGGGGCTTTTTCCTCCCTGAATTTGACCACGTACTGTTTCTCAAGCTTCGGGGTAAAAGAAAAGAGGCCATTCCCCAGCCGGTCGGTTGTGAAAGAAGTTACTTCCACGTTATTTTCCAGGAGGGTGCAGCGGGTAGAAAGGGCGCTGCCCGCAGCATCTTTAGCACTGACTGCAACCTGCGTTGCCTGGCCAGCCCGCAATTGGCCGGCTGCCGGAAAGAAGCTGACCAGGCTGCCGGAAGAAGACCAGGTGAGTGGGCGTTTGAAAGCCAGTTGCTCTCTCCCCTCGCCTAGTTTCCCGACTATCTCCAACGATTTTGAGGCGAGGGCAGCGGGAACCGTGAATTGTATTTCGCCTGAGCGGCTAAGGCTTTGCTGCTGCGTTTTATACGGCTGTCCGTCGGCCAGCAGGGTAAAGGAGATGGTAGCCGGTAAAGCACTGCCCGCTTCTGTTCTGGTGACCCGGCCGGTGAATAAAATAGCGTGACCTTGCTCCGTACCGGTAATATGCAAGCCGAACGGGTCCTTTCGTAAACCCAATACTTCCAGGGGTTGACGAAAAATATGGGGGTTTTGCTCAACTATCGATTTATTGGTATAGGCCGTAAGGCAGTATTTTCCGCTTTGCAGGGAATCGGGTAGAGCGAAGCTCCCGCTGGCCAGCCCTTGCTCCAGCGCAAACTGATACGAAGCCACTACGCTGTGCTCCATTTCATTCAGCAACGTAACATACAGCGTATGATGAGCCTGCGTGTTGGGTGCATTCAGCAGGTAGGCGGCAAACCAAACACTCTCATCAGCCGTGTATAGCGTCTTGTCAAGATGCAGGAAAACGGCGGACTGGCTTGCTGTATCACTGTCACTGAGCGCAAGCTGCCTGGATAGCCGCCGAAAAAGGGAATCGGGATTTTGCGCCTTGGCGGTGAAGGTGAGAAATAGAAAGAACAGGCAGCCATACATTCTCATATGGCCATATTAATACATTATCTCAGAATTCAACCACTCAGTTTGCTTCGCCCACGTACCGCCCCACACTGAAACCTTTTGGAGTCGCTTTAAAGTCGAACTGCTCGACAGCGGCAGCTTTTCGCCTGCCCCAAAGCCTTGCTTACCTAAACGGGCGCCGCAGGCAAGCGTCAACGGACCACTGAAAAGCCCCGCCGCCAATCCGGCAGCGGGGCTTTTCATGGATGAGAAGGCTAGGGGCCTGGCACTGCTGAGGCCGCCGTTGCTGCGCAGGTAGTAGATGCGCAGCAACGACAGGGACTGGGGCCGGCCACTGGTAGTCGGCATTGGGCCTGTTAGCCGCCGATGAAAAGGTTGCTGCGGCCCTGGTCACGCGCACTATCCGCGCCGGGCGCTTAGCTGCCGGTGCGCATGATGGTCCAGTTCGTGCCGTCCGATACGGCAATGACCGTTTTACTCGAACCCGTGGTGTTGAGCGTATACTGCTGAGAGCCGCTGCCGGCGGCGCTGTCGATGAGCTGGCCGCTGCTCACGGTAAGGATGGCCGTGGTGGTGCCGCTGTTGTTGCGCAGGTAGTAGATGCGGCCGGTGCAGGTGCCCGGGTTGGGCAGGCGGTAGTACTGGTTGCTGGAGCTGGTCGGCGCCAGCCCGTAGTAGCCGCCTATCAGGTCCGTCACATGGATGCGGCCCTGGTCGAGGCCGTTGGGGCCGCCGCTGGTGCTGCCCCCGTAACCATTTACCACGCCCACGGCAAAGGTGCCCGCCACCTGCAGCGAGCTGTGCGGCGCCTCCACGCCGATGCCCACACTGGTAGCCGTGGAGTTGCCCGGCGTACCACCAATGACCAGGGAGTTGCTCTGCTTGACGCGGGCGCTGTTGCCAATGGCGTAGGCGTTGGCCAGGCCAGCGTCGGCCTGCGCACTGGTCCCGATGATGATGTTGCTGGAGTTGCTGGTCAGGTCCGTCCCGGCGCTGGCCCCAATCACGACGTTGCCGCCGTTGGTGACGAAGCCGGTAGCCGCGCTGGCACCGATAAACACGTTGTTGTTGCCCGTAGTCATGCGGTTGCCCGCGCTGGCCCCCACGATGGTATTGCTGCCATCGGTCGCCCGCTGCCCCGCCAGGTTGCCAATGAAGGTATTGGCTCCCTGCTGGGTGATGCTCTCGCCGGCTTTGGCCCCGACGATGGTATTCTGCTGAGAGGTGGTAACGGCCACGCCGGCGTTGAAGCCCAGCATCACCGACGTCGAACCGGCAGTGTTGTTGCCCAGCGTCACGCGCCCGTTGCTGTGCACCCGGAAAGCCTCCGCGCCGTTGCGCTTGAACACCAGGTCCTCGTCGTTGTTGCTGCCGAAGTACTGGGTGCCGTCGAGGGTATTGCCCGTCAGGCTCCAGCCGCTGCTGCTGGGGATGGTAGCCCAAGTGTTGTCGCCGCGCAGGTACGTGGTGCTGCTGGCCGTGCCCGTGGCACTCAGCTTGGCAATGCCGATGGCGTCGTCGGCCACTTTGGCGCTGGTCACGGCATTGTTGGTCAGCTCGGCGGTGTTCACGGCGTTATCGGCCAGCTTGGCGTTGGTCACCGCGTTGTCGGCCAGCTTGGTGGTGCCAATGGCCCCGGCCGCTACCGTCGGATTCGGGTACGAGCCGGCCAGGTCGCCGCCGGCCGTGCCGCTGGGGGCGCCGCCGCCGCTCGGAATGGCCTGGGTGCTCAGGGCACCATCGGCGTCGGCCACCACCATGCGGCTGCCGGTGCCGGCCAGGCCGCGCAGGCGCGTGCTGCCGTTCACGTCGAAGCGGGCGGTCGGGTCGTTGGTACCGACGCCCACGTTGCCGCCGGGCTTCAGAAACAGGCGGTAGTCGGCCACGTCGCTTTCCGCAATGTTCAGCCCGTTGCTGAAGCCGCTGGTGGGCAGAGCCATGTGCCAGCGGTTGTTGCCGCTGCTGCTGCGCAGCTGCACGGCGTCGTTTCCGGCATTGGCCTGTACCGTCAGTGGCCGGTTGGCCGTAGTGGTACCGATGCCTACGTTGCCAGTGCCCGAGAAGGTCAGGTCGTTGACGCCCAGCGGCACGTTGGTATCGGCTGTGAGGGCGGTGCCGCCCAGGCTTACAGTGGTGGTGGAGCCGCTGGTGCTGGTGCTCAGGCCCGGGCCGGCCGCCACGGTAGGCGTGGTCGGGTTCAGGTATACCCAGGCGGCCGGGTTGCCGGCGTAGTACCAGAAGCCCGTCTGGGTGCCGCCGCTGGTGGTGCCGTCGGTCTGGTACACCATCAGGCCCTGGGGCGGGCTCGTAATGGCCGTACGCTGGGCCGCCGTCAGGCGCGGGATGAGCAGGCCCTTATCGGTGGCCGCAACGTCGAGAGCAGCTTTGGCACTGGGGCTGGTAGTGCCTACGCCTACCTGGGCGCTGGCGGCCAACGGCAGGAGACTAGCTGCAGTCAGGCCAAGCATTTGTAGAAAATGTTTCATAGCGGAAAAGAACAAGAAGACGGAGACAAGCGGCCTGTGGTCCAGCGGAAATGTGTGAGGCAGCCGCGGTAAAAGTACCGTCGAATCATTTCCTGTTTATATTTTTTTTGTCCCCTGTTTAGGGTACAAAGGTTGTGGGCAGGATATGCTTACCTGCAAGGCGGCATTAGCGGTTCGGCCACCATAAGTATACTGGAGCGGCTTGCTTTAGCACAACACCCAAAGATGCCGCACGCCGGAGGCCATGCTGAATAGTCGCCGTATCTATTTAGGAAAAGTAAGTTTAGAGGGGCACGAAGAGACTTTACGGAATAGTGTCCCCTGAACCGGGTACAGCGCTGTTGCCGGAGTCTGGCCCCCGGTCGCGCATCTTTGCAGCTGCCTATGACTGCTCCCACTTTCCCCATCCGCCTGGCCATCGTCGAAGATGACGCCCGCGTGCGCGAGCTGCTGCGCGAATACCTCTGTTACCAGCCCGAGTTCAGCTGCCCTATCGTTGTCGGCTCGATGGAGGAGTTCTGGCAGGCCCTGGCCCTGAGCCTGCCCCCGCGCGTGATCCTGCTCGACGTGAGCTTGCCCGGGCAGACCGGCATCCAGGCGCTGCCCCAGCTGAAAAAGCGCCTGCCTGGGGCCGACGTCATCCTGCAAACCATGCACGACGACCCCGACCGCATCTTTCAGGCCCTGCGAGCCGGGGCCACGGGCTACGTCATCAAAAATGCCACCAGCCTGCCTCAGTACAAGCAGGCCATCCTCGACGTGCTCAACGGCGGCGCAGCTCTTTCCCCCTCCGTGGCCCGCAAGGCCCTGAATCATTTCCAGCCCGCTCCCAGCCAGCAGCCCGATTTGCTGTCGGCCCGCGAGCAGCAGGTGCTGCAGGGGCTTATCGAGGGCCTGAGCGAAAAGCAGGTGGCCGCCCAACTCAACCTCTCGCCCGACACGGTGCATACCTACGTCAAGCGGCTCTATGAGAAGCTCAAGGTCAATTCCCGCGGCGAGCTATTGAGCCGCTACGCTAAGGGGGACCTGTAAGCTGATTGTCCCAACCATCAACCTGGCACCCGCAGCTTCACTTGCCAGCCACCGGGTACGGGGCCGACAGTCAGCTCGGCCCGCAGCAGCTCGGCCCGCTGGCGCATGTTGCGCAGGCCCTGGCCGGCGCGTGAGGTAGCAGCGGCTTCGCCCTCGTTGCTAACTTCCAGCTCCAGCGGGGAGGCGTAGCTTAGCCGAATGGCTACGGGGCTGTCGGGGCTGGCATACTTGAGGGCGTTGGTAATGGCTTCCTTAAAAATAAGGTACACATGCTGGCGCACGGCCGGCGGCAGCGGCTGCTGGAGGGTAAGCGGCAGGCCCGAGCCGTCAAGCAGCAGCTGGCGGCCGGTGGCGCGGGCGGTGGCGTCGAGGTAGTCCCGGATGCGGTCTACCAAGGCAGCCAGGGTGTCGGCGTTGGTATCCACGCTCCAGATGATGTCGCGCACGGTACTGGCAGCGGCCCGGCTGTCATCGACCAGGGCATCTAGGCGGGCGGGCGGGCCTTGCTGCAGTTCGCGCAGCAGCTCGGCCTGCATGGTTACGCGCGTGAGCAGGCCGCCTACTTCATCGTGCAGGTCGGCCGCCAGGCGGGCGCGCAGCTCGTTCTCACGCCGCAGCTGCCGCAGCCGGTTGCGCTGCCACAGGTACACGGCCAGCACCGCCGCGCCCGCGCCCAACGCCCAGGTGAGCGGGCGGTTCCACCACTCGGCCGTTACCGTCAGGGGCAGGCGCAGCACGTTGGCAGCGGGCAAGCCCTGCCCCGTCTCGGCCCGTATCTCGACGGTGTAACGGCCCGGCGGCAGGCCCTGCAGGCGCAGCTGCGGAGAGGTGCCCAGCCCGATCCATTGGTCGGCCAGCCAGCCCCGCACCCGGTAGGCATAGCGAGCCTGCCCGGGGTTGGCGGTGTTGGTCAGGGCCAGGCTCAGGTCTACCAGGGGCACGTCGGGGGCCAGATGCAGGGCGGGGTACGCGTCGTGGGGGAGCAGGTAGCGGGTGCGGCTGGCTTCGGCCGAGGCGCTGAGCGAGGTGAGGCCGGTGAGCAGCAGGCGAGGCCGGACCGTGTTGGCAGCCGGTACCCGGTCGGGCTGCACCCGATGCAGCCCGGCTACGCCCCCGATCAGCAGGGAGCCATCGGCCGGGTCAATGCTGGCCGCGCGGGCATTGCATTCATCCGAAGCCAGGCCGTGGGCGGTGGTAAATACAGCCAGCTGCCCGGTGGCGGGCTGGTAGCGCACCAGCCCCTGGTAAGTGCCCAGCCAGAGGTAGCCGCCCGGGCTGGGCGTGATGCTGGCTACCGAGGCACTGGGCAGGCCCTGGCCCAGCGTCAGCACCAGCCGGGCCCGGCCATCAGGCTCAATGACGGCCAGGCCGTGGCTGCGGGTGCCCACCCACACGCGGCCCCCGGGAGCCAGATACAGGCAGCGGGCTCCATCCAGGGCCACGCGGCGCGGGGCAGGAGACGTGGGGCCATAGCGCACCCGCCCTCCGGTGCGCAGCGTCAGTCGTTCTACGCCCTCGGGTGTAGCCAGCCAGAGGTGGCCGCGGCCGTCGGGGTGCACGTCTTCCAGCCGGCGGCCGGCCAGGGGCGGGGTGCCCGCCGGCTGATTGGGTGGTACGTAGGGCCGGAAGGTTCGCAGGGCGGCATCATACAGGTACAGACCGATGCGGGTAGCCGCCCACACCTGTCCGCTCACCGGGTCGCGCTCCAGGCTGTTAATACCGATGTCGGCACTTTTCTGGCCTTGGGCTACCAAATGCCGAAACTGCCCGGTGCGGGGGGTGAAGCGCAGTAGTGGATAGGCCCCCGCCGCCAGCCAGTCCCCCTCAGGCCCCAGCGAAGCCGGCACGATGCCTACCAGCACGGGGGCGTTGCCGCTGGGCAGCACGGCCCCCAGCCAGGGCCGTAGCGGGGCCAGCGGCGAATCGGCCGCCTGGGTGAGAATGCGCCCGTAGCTGCTCACCAGCAGGCGGCCATCGGGCAGGCGCGCTGCCGCCCGTACGCTGTAGGCCTGCCCGCCCGGCCCCGGTAAAGCTCGGATAAAGTCGGCCGCCGCCGCGCGCGACCAGCAGCCGCGGATGCCCGTATCAAACACCCACCAGCGGCCGGCATCGTCGGCTTTGAGACGCCCGTTCCAGATAGTGTTGGGCTGGAAAGGCAGCGGCAGGGCTGCCCTTAGCCGGGGCTGCGGCCTGGGGCCAGCCATCCACTCCAGCTGCCGTATCTGCCCGGGCCTTATCAGAACCGGGCCATCGGGCAAGCGCAGCACGTCGGCACCGGTTTCCCCGGTTCTGGGTTCCCAGCGTAGCCCTTCCATCAGCCGGCCGCCGGCCTGCAGGCGGTAGATGGCCGCGCTGCTCAGCAGCCAGGGTTGCCCGGCGGGGTCGTACACCGGGTGTACCAGCCCCGGCGCGGCGGGGTGCTGCCAGGCCCCCAGCACGCGGCCGGTGGGGTGCAGCTGCCACACGCTATCGTAGCTGGTGAGCCACAGCGTGCGGTCGGGGGCCGCCCAGACTTCACCCACGCTGGCGCCGCGTTTCCACAGCCGCCCCACGGGCCGGCCCGCCAGATTGTACTGCTGCAGGCCCCCTGGTTCTGGGCTACCCAAACGTGCCGGCCATCGGCAGCCAGCGCCAAAGCCCCGATGCTACGGTTGCCGCCAGTGGGGTGGGGCAGGGGCAGGGACTCCAGCACCCCATTGGGCCGGAAGCGGAACAGGCCGGCTTCGGTGCCGAGCCAGAGCTGGCCGTCGGGCAGGGCCAGCAGCTCGTTGCAAGGTACCGTGGGCAGAGCCACGCCGCCCCGGCGCAGGGCGTTCAGCGCCACCAGACGGGTGCCGTCGTAACGGTAAGCCCCGTCGTCGGTCCCTACCCAAAGCAAACCATTGGGCGCCGAGGCGAGGTTGCGCAGCATCAGGCTGCTCAGGGGCGTGTCGGGCAGCCAGCCGCTGGCCGGATCGGTGGCCAACGCCGCCAACGCCGGTAGCAGCACTCCCATCATGCAGAGCAACCAGCGGCTGAGCTTCATCCCGGCAAAGTAAGGCCTGCGGCTTCAATCCTACAATCCATTGAGTCCCAGTTTTGGTGGCGCTTAGTCGTCCATTATCCCTGGCAGCGTGCTTCGGTAGCTGGTTAGTGCTGCCAGCATTGGCTTTAGAGCAGTTAGCAGCCGGTTTTTGCCATTGGCTGGTCAGGCAGCTGCACAAAAAAGCGCCCAATGGGTGCGCCTGTTACTTCAAGTATGCGAAGCGGCTTTATTCAGGTAGGCGGTGAAGGCAGATTAAGCGCCTGTTTGGATTTCTGCCGATTAGCAAATCGGTCAACTATAGCAGTTTCGTGAACGGTGTAGAGACGCATACTTGCGTCTCGTCGTCTGCGCCGCATGTCGTTCAACGAGTTGACGCAAGTATGCGTCTCTACGCAGCCGCTACAGCGTTCGTGAATCGGCTATAAGTATTAGAGCGTGTTTGGGAACAGTCGTGCTTCGACAAGCGGCCGCCAGATAGAGCATGGCGGAAACGGCATTTTTGTAAAATCCCCAACAGGCTTTTAGTGGTCTAGCCAGTGCTTAAAGGCCGGCGCGCGGCTGGCGCTGACAACCAGGGCCTCGCCCGCTGCCTGGGGCATTACCTGCAGCACCAGACGGCCCTTGAAGTACGGCCGGATTTCCTGCACCGCCTCGATGCTCAGGATGAACTGGCGGTTGATACGAAAGAAGTTCTGGGCGTCCAGCTGGCCTTCCAGCTGGTCGAGCGTGTCGGGAATGATGAAACGCTTGCCGGCGTGGGTGACGAGGAATACCACGCCCTCTTCGGCCAGAAAATACGCCACGTCGTCCACCGGCACGGCTTTCAGAGCCTGCCCGGCTTTCACCAGGAAGCGCGAGCGGGGCATGCTGTGCACCAGACGCTGCATGTTCGCAACGGCGGCCGGCAGCGTGGCGGGGTGCCGGGTTTCGTACTTCTGCAGGGCGCGTTCCATCTCCGTGGCTTGCAGGGGCTTGAGCAGGTAGTCCACGCTGTTCACCTGAAAAGCCTGGATGGCGTACGCATCATAGGCGGTGGTGAAGATGACGGGGGTGCCCACCGCCACCTGCCGGAAGATGTCGAAGCTGTTACCGTCCGACAAGTGGATGTCGCAGAAAAGTAGGTCGGGGGCCGGCTGCGCGCGCAGCCATTCCACCGCTTCTTCCACCGAGCCCAGCGCCGCCAGGATACGCGTGGCGGGCCGGAGGCGGGTGAGCAGGGCGGCCAGCGCCTGGGCGGCCAGGGGCTCGTCTTCGATGATTAAAACGTTCATGCTGGGGCGGTCAGGAGCGGAAGGCGGACGACAAAGGATTCCGCCGTGGGCACGATTTCCACGGGGCGGTCCGTCAGGTGGTGGTAGCGGCGTTGGATGTTGAGCAAGCCCAGGTGGGTGGACGCCACCGCGTCGGTGCGGGGCTGGCGGTTGTTTTCGACGACCAGAAGGCCGTCGGCAGCATGCACTTTTATAATCAGTGGCTTGCGAGTGGTGGAGCCGTTGTGTTTGATGGCGTTTTCCAGCAGCATCTGCACGGCGGTGGGGGGGACCAGGGCCTGCTCCCAGGCCTGGGCAATGTCCCATTCCACGCGCAGGGCCGCGCCAAAGCGGGTTTCCATCAGGTGGGCGTAGGCGCGCACCAGCGTCATTTCGCGGTGCAGCGGCACCAGCGTCTGCGCTCCGGCATCGAGCAAGGCGCGGTAGACTTCCGAGAGCTGACCCAGGAACTGCACGGCCCGGTCCGGGTCAAGGTGAATCAGCGAGCCGAGCACGTTGAGGGAGTTGAACAGGAAGTGGGGGTCCACCTGGCTTTTCAGGGCTTCGAGCTGTGCCTGGAAGGTTTCTTTCTGCAGCTGCGCCACCCGGTACACCTCCTGCTGCAGCTTCTGGCGGCTGTGCTCACGCTCCACGAAGTAGTAGAAGAACAAGGAAAGCACTGCGCTGACGGCCAGCGAAAGGCGCAGGGCTTTGGGCGTAACTTCCGTAGCGGGCACCAGATACTGTTGCGGAAAGGAGAAGAACACCAACCAAAACACCACGCTTACCAGTACCACGCACAGCCCCTCCAACAGGGCCTTGACCGGGGCGGGAGGCTTGGTCAGACGGTCTGCCCCGAAAAGGCGGGCAATGCGGGCGTGGGCCCAGAAGGTGGGCAGCAGAAAGGCAAAAACCAGCAGCAACTCCTTATAGCCCGCCAGCGCGCCCACCCATAACGTGCCGAACTCGATGAACACTGCTAAGTGGAAGACCGCCACGGCGGCCAGTGCCGCCAACGCCATTTTTCGAATCATCGAGCCAGGTTGAGGCAACGCCTTGCGCCAAGGCAACGGTCGCAGAAAAAGAAGGCGGGGCAGTTGCTCCATGCATCGCGCTGGGGGTTGATGGCCACACCGGGACAACAAACCAAAAGTACCAGCTGCAGGACAAAAAGCCGCAGGTGGCCCGCCACTTCACCCGGCTTGTATCCCGGTTCAATGCCCCGGAATCCGCCTTCAGCAGAAAACACTTTTGGACGAAGGGAAAGCGCGGCAGCTTTATCACATCCTTATAGCAGCAGGGTGCTGCCTTTCCTTTTTTCCATACTCAATTCCCTTGCTTTATGCGCTTGCCTTCTTTTGAATCCCCAATGCGTATTTCTCGGCCCAACGTCCTGTGGAAAATGGCCAAAGCCGCTATGGACAAAGACCGGCCGGTCCTGGTGCAAATCGTGGTGACGCGCCGCTGCAACCTAGCCTGCGGCTACTGCTACGAGTACGACAAGGTCTCGAAGCCCGTGCCCCTGCAGGAGCTCAAAGCGCGGGTGGACGCCCTGCGGAAGCTGAAGGCTGTGTTTGTGACGCTCAACGGGGGCGAGCCCCTGCTGCATCCGCACATTGCCGAGCTGGTCCGTTACATCGCGGAAGCCGGTATGGTGCCCATGATCAACACCAATGGTCACGTGCTGAAGGCACCGCTCATCAAGAGCCTGAACGAGGCCGGCCTGTTCGGCATGCAGCTGAGCTGCGACAGCCTCGAAGACAACGAGGTGACCGAGAAAAGCATGCGCCGGCTGCGGCCCAAGCTGGAGCTGCTGCGCCGGCACGCCCAGTTCATGGTGCGCGTCAATGGGGTGCTGGGGTCCGGCAACCCGGCCGAGATGGAAGAAGTGGCCAAGGTGGTGGTGGGCTTCGGCTTCGGGTTCCAATGCTCACTGATGCGCGACAGCCACGGGCAGGCCCTGGCCCTGAGCGAGGAAGCCCTGCAGGCCTACCTGCGCATCCGGGCCATGAAAGGCCGCTTGCCGCAAATCCTCAACGACAACTTCCAGCTGCCCCTGGCCCGCGGCGAAAGCAAGCCCTGGAAGTGCCGCGCCGGCGCCCGGCATTTCGAGGTGGATGGGGCTGGTCTGGTGCACCTGTGCCAGCCCAAAACCGGCTCTCCGGCCAAGCCCCTGGCCGAGTACTCCGTGGCCGACATCCGGCGCCAGTTCGACTGCGGTAAGTCATGCTCGGCCCGCTGCCCTATTGCTTATGCCCACCTGGGCAGCCGACTCGACGGTTTTCGGGGCCAGAAAAGCGCCCAGGCCTGATGGAGCTGAGTTTGATTATCCCGGCCTTCAACGAAGCGCAGCGCATCGGGCCCACGTTGCGGCGCGCGCATCAGTTTCTGGCCGCGCGCCCAGCTAGCTTTGAAATCCTGGTGGTTGACGATGGCTCGACCGACGACACGGTGGCGCTGCTCACGGCCCTGGCCGGCGAGCTGCCCGGGCTGCGCGTGCTGTGCTCCCCGGCCAACCGGGGCAAAGGCCACGCGGTGCGCCAGGGTATGCTGGCAGCCACGGGCCACGTCCGCCTGTTTTCCGACGCCGACGGCTCCACCCCCATCGACGAGCTGGACCCGTTGCTACGGGCGCTGGCAGCGGGGGCCGACATTGCCATTGGCTCGCGCTACCTGGCGGCCTCCCGGGTTACGCGGCCCCAGCCCTGGCGGCGCCGGGTCTGGAGCCGGCTCGTCAACCAGGTAGTGCAGCGCGTGCTGCTGCCCGGCGTAGTGGACACCCATTGCGGCTTCAAGGCTTTTACGGCTGCGGCGGCCGCGCACACCTTTGCGGCCTGCACCGTGGACGGCTGGTCGTTTGACCTGGAAGTGCTGGCCCGGGCCCGCGCCCACGGGCTGCGCATCCGGGAAGTGCCCGTGCGCTGGGAAAACGACGAGCGCAGCAAAGCCCGCCTCCGGCAGCTCCCCCGGGAGTTTCGGTACGTATACCGCCTCCGCCAGCAGCTTCGGGCAAGTGGAACGTAAGGCTGGCGGCCGTTGGTAGCACGGTGTAAGGGTGCAACGCCCGGCAAGAGCCTATTTAGCAACTACATTTCTGAGGGAAATGGGGGGTGGTCGTTGCCCCAATAGGTGGTTGAATGATAGCCACATCATGGCTATTTTCTTTTTCACCAGCCAGCTGTCTGGAGTCACCAAACAACTCGTCCGGCAGGGGTATTTTGATTATCTCAGTAGCCGCAACCTGGAAAGCGGGGCAAGCCTCCAACAATTTCACGCCAGGGAACTTCCTGCTCTCCAGCCCATGCAGCTAGGTGTCACCAGCTCAGTTTTCCTCCGGGCTTTTCAGGCCCCCCCAAGAAAGGCCCGTACATTGCTGTGAAAGCCTTCCTTGGTTGGGGGGTATTCCAAGAATACCCTCGTTACCTGACCTGCCCTTTGTTCGGCCAGGCTTTCTTAGCTGACTATAAATCTGCTCGTACCAAGCGTTTGTACACCAGTTGGCCTTGAATGTAGAATGCCGCGATATACACGCCGGCTGGTAGAGAGGCGACGTTGAAATGCTGGTTTCGGAGCAGCCGGGTCAGGACAACTCGTCCAGTTAGATCATAGATGGTCACCACCGTTTCGCTAAGCGGCATGGGGCCCTGCAGGCGTACATCACCCGTGGTAGGCGAAGGGTAAAAACTAATTCGGTTGGCCAGGTTACTCTCGCGAACAGCTAATGGGCTGCCGGGGCGGGTCAGCGAGTTCAGGCTTTGAGCCAGATTAACCAGGGAGTCAGCTGGCACCACGCCCTGGCCATCCAGGGGCGCATAGATTTCCAGACTCGATTTCAGCAGCGAATCGGCGGCCATTGCCAGCACTTCCGCCTGGTTCATGCCTGAGCGGTAGAAAAGCCAGTCGCGGAATTGCACTTGTGTGGGGGCCGCATTGCCACCAATATCCAGACGGGTTGGGCGCAGGCGCTCCTGTACAGTGCCTTCCTGCACGCTATCTACGTAGAGCATGGTGGTGCCCCGAGCATAATAGTGCGTTAATACCAGCTTATGCCACCTCTTATTCGTCACCGGCACTGTGCCGGTGATGGTCTGGCCTTTAGCCGATTTGTACGTCACCACGCCATCCGTCCCGACGCGAATAGTGCCCGCCGTCAGGCCGGCGCTGTCGCGGATTTCAACGAGCTGACCTGCCACTGCCGTTTTAAACTGGATAGCCGTGGTGAAGGGATGCACGACGTCTTCGGGAGCCAGCCGAATGATGGGTGCGGGGAGGGCAGTGGCATTGGTGAGCAGTATACCGCTGCTGGTGCGGCGAGTGGGCTGGGCCTTGTTGGCGTGCAGCGCATCGAAGAGGGAGGGGACCAGCGCGTGGGCCATTTCGGCATGCCCCCGGTCGTTGGGGTGCAAGGCGTCCGCCCAGTAGTTGGCGGCCCAGCGGCCAGCGCCATCATCCACTGCCCCGAGCAGGTTAACACTGGGCACGTTCCAGCCGTGAATAAGCAGGTTGATCTGCTGCACAAAGGCGTACTCCGTAGCCGTGTAGTCGTTGCGGGTGTAGGTGTTGGTCACCACCGGCACCATGCCATCGGCTTTAGCCCGCCGGATAAGCGCCGTCATGTTGGTGCGGAACCGGTCAAAGATGGGCTGGCCGCCGCCCAGGATGCCCTCGTTGCCCAGGGCCAGGGCAAACACCACATATTTGCTTTGCTGGGGCAGCAAGTCACGCTCGTAGCGGTCCAGCACGTTCAGCGTGTTGTTGCCCGGCACACTGATGTTGGCCGTTACCCAGGGCTGGCCCGTGCCCGCGGCAGCCCGTTCGGCCAGCAGGCTGGAATACAGGGACGTGTAGCCGTTGCCATTGGTGGCGCCCGTGCCTGCGGGAACCGACGAACCCATGTACGCAATCTTGAGCGGATTCAAAACCAGGGGTTCCTTGTAGGGCTCCAGCAGCAGGTCATCAAAGGAAACGCTGCCCGTCGCGCCGGCGCCGTTGCGCCACACGGCCGCCGCCTGCACAAAGGCCGTACCGGCCGGAATAGCCGCCGTGGCCTCGACTTTGGTCCAGACGCCCGGAGTAGAGGCGGCAGTCAGGGAGTCGGACCGGAAGGTGCCCAGCAAGGCCTTGGTGCTGCTGAAGTAGCGCAGTTCCAGGTGCGCCGCCTGGCTGCCCTGCAGGGCAGTTGTGGCGGGCGTGTAGAAGTAGCCGCTGAGCTTGTGGGCCGTCGTGCCTATCGTGCTAATGTAGGAAATCTGCTGCTCCAGCCGCAGGGTGCCGCCCGAAAGCTGAGCCGCGTAGCTGCCCGTGTGCGGCATAGCGGAGCTGATAGCCGCCTTGGCATCCGTGCCAACGGGCACTGTCGTCCAGCTGGTAAAGTTGCCCTGTTCAAATCCGGGGTTCTGAAAAGTAGTATTGACGGGTGCGCCCCGGCCATCCACGATGTCAATGCGCATCAGGTTGAGGTAGGCAAAGGAGCCTGATACCTTGCTCAACTCCAGCTGAATCACGCCATTGCCATCGGCCGTGATGGTATCGGAGTTGGTAATTGTGTTGTTGTTGCCCGCGTAGGAGTTGGCGCCCACGTTAGCCCCGGACGTGGTCTGGGTAATGGTGCTCACGTTGGCGCCCGTGAACTTGTAGCGCGATACCCGGTTTTCGGTCGGGATCTGGCGGCTGCCGAACACATGAAAGACGTACCGCTTGCTCCGGTCAAAGCCCGACATGGTTAGCGTGGCAATGGCGCTTGCGCCCGTGCCTTCCACGTAGAAATAATCCTGGGTGGCCGTGGCCACGGCGTATTGCCCCAGCAGCGCCGCACTGGGGTTCAGCAGCCCCCCGTTCTGGATACCGTTGGTCAGAAAGTTAGGTCCGACTTTCAGCTTGATGCCCGTGGCTACGTTGGCCTTGTCCACCAGCCGGAAGGTGTCGGTGACGCTGGTTTGGTTCAGCACGTTGTTCCAGTAGTTGCCGTTGGCATCGGGGCTGGATGTGATGTTGCCATTGTTGCGGTCATTCGGACCAAAGTCAGCCAGAATGGAGCGCACTGTTTGGGGGCGCGCTTCACTTAGGCCTAACGCGCTGAGGGCAAGGAGGAGTACTGTTTTTTTCATGGGAAGGGAAAGCAGTAGCGTTTGTGGTGAGTTCATGCCGGCTTGCCAAGGCACCGCAACGGGGCACAGGCCTACCGGGACGTTGGTTGAAAGCAGATCATAGATGGGAGAACTTGTGGTAAAAAGCAGTCGGCTTAGGGCACGCTAGTCGACGGGTCTTGGCTGCGGGCCCTGGCCTGAAGTAGTGCTGAAAGAACTCAGTGGCTACGACCTTTGCCCCGGGTACTTTGGAAAGCCATAGCCGCCGGGAAAAGCGCGGGTATCATCTTTATCATGCCCGATTGTGAAAATTATACTCGTTCAAGCAGGGTTTTTAGTTTCTTTATTTTGTAATACATTGATTAATAGATCTATTAGTTTAGTGTGCAATGGTCGCCATCTGCTTTGCCACCTGTGGCCGCATGGCTGCGCTGCTGTGCCTCTGATTGTAAATACTCCCTAAAATCAGGCTACTTATACCAGACCAGCAGCCCGGTAGCGGCTTGCTGATCTGGCTTATGCCGGACATTTCCCGCCCCCGCCCGAAATGCCTACTTTTGCGCCCGTATTCCGACTTGAATTCCCTCCGCCGATGTCCATTGCCAAAACCTATACCCCCGCCGACGTTGAAGCCAAGTGGTACCAGCGCTGGCAGGAGCAGGGCTTCTTTAAAGCCAAGGCCAACCCCCGCAAGCAGCCGTATTCGGTAGTTATTCCGCCGCCCAACGTGACGGGCGTGCTGCACATGGGCCACATGCTGAACAATACCATTCAGGATGTGCTGGTACGCCGCGCGCGCATGCAGGGCAAGGAAGCCTGCTGGGTGCCCGGCACCGACCACGCCTCCATTGCCACCGAAGCCAAGGTAGTAGCCTTGCTGAAGGAGCAGGGCATCGAGAAGAAAGACCTCACGCGGGAGCAGTTCCTGGAACACGCCTTTGCCTGGAAGGAAAAGTACGGCGGCATCATCCTCGAGCAGCTCAAGCAGCTGGGCGCCTCCTGCGACTGGGACCGGACGCGCTTCACCATGGAGCCCGAGCTGACCGAGGCGGTACTGCGCGTGTTCGTGGACCTGCACCAGAAAGGCCTGATCTACCGCGGTATCCGCATGGTAAACTGGGACCCGCAAAGCCAAACGGCCCTGTCCGACGAGGAAGTAATTCCCAAGGACGTAATGGCCAAAATGTATCATTTGAAGTATGAAGTAGTGAGTAGTGAGTATTTAGACTCGGCCCAAGCGCAAGGGGAAAAATCTCAATACTCACGACCCAATACTCAATACTTAACAGTTGCTACTTCCCGGCCCGAAACCATCATGGCCGACGTGGCCGTGGCGGTGAATCCCAACGACCCGCGCTATACTCACCTGCACGGCGCCAAGGTGCGCATACCGCTGCTGGGTCGCGAAATTCCGGTGATTCTGGATGAGTACGTGAGCATCGACTTCGGTACGGGCGCGCTCAAGGTGACGCCGGCGCACGATTTGAACGACTACGAGCTGGGCGTAAAGCACAACCTGCCCGTTATCGACATCCTGAACAACGACGGCTCACTCAACGAGAAGGCCGTGTTGTACGTGGGCCAGGACCGGTTTGCCGCCCGCCGCAACATCGTGAAGGACCTGGAGGAAGCCGGCCATTTGGTGAAAGTGGACGAGTACGCCAGCATCGTGCAGACCTCGGAGCGGACCAAGGCCGTGATTGAGCCCCGCCTGAGCTTGCAGTGGTTTCTGAAAATGGAGCACCTGGCTAAGCCCGCCCTGGAAGTGGTGGAAAACGACACCGTGAAGCTGCACCCGGCCAAGTTCAAGAACACCTACCGGGTGTGGATGGAGAACGTGCGCGACTGGTGCATTTCGCGCCAGCTATGGTGGGGCCAGCAGATTCCGGCCTACTACCTGCCCGACGGCTCCTACGTGGTGGCCCTCACCGCCGAAGAGGCGCTGGTGCAGGCCCGCGAGCAGAGCGGCAATGCCGATTTGCAGCTCACCGATCTGCGCCAGGATGAGGACGTGCTGGATACCTGGTTTTCCTCGTGGCTGTGGCCGATTTCGGTGTTCGACGGCTTCAAGGACCCCGACAACGCCGACGTCAACTATTTCTACCCCACCAACGACCTGGTGACGGGGCCGGACATCCTGTTTTTCTGGGTGGCGCGCATGATTATGGCCGGGCTGGAGTTCCGCCGCGAAGTGCCGTTCAAAAACGTGTACCTCACCGGCATTGTGCGCGACAACCTGGGCCGCAAGATGAGCAAGCAGCTCGGCAACTCGCCCGACCCGCTGGACCTTATCAAGCAGTTCGGGGCCGACGGGGTGCGCACTGGCATGCTGTTCTCGGCTCCGGCCGGCAACGACCTGCTCTACGACGAAAAGCTAGTGGAGCAGGGCCGCAACTTCTCCAACAAGCTCTGGAACGCCTTCCGCCTCACCCAGGGCTGGGAAGTGGATGCCGAGCTGACGTTCGCCAATGCCAGGGCCGTGGAGTGGTTTTCGGCCAAGCTGCAGGCCAGCATTACGGAGTTGGATGAGCACTTCGAGAAATTCCGGATTTCGGATGCCCTGATGACGGTGTACAAGCTGGTGTGGGACGACTTCTGCTCGGTGTACCTGGAGATGATCAAGCCCGCCTACCAGGCGCCCATCGACCCTGAAACGCTACGCCACACCACTAGCTTCCTCGAAACGCTGCTGAAGCTGCTGCACCCGTTCATGCCCTTCATCACGGAGGAAATCTGGCACGAGCTGAAAGAGCGCGGCCCCAAGGAGTACGTATGCGTGGCCGCCTGGCCCAAGGCCCTGCCCGTAGCTGGGGCTTCCGAGCTGCTGGCCCGCATGGAAAAGGCCCTGGGCATTGTGGCCGGGGTGCGCGCCATCCGCAACCAGAAAGGCCTGGGCCCCAACAAGCCCCTGACTTTGGCCGCCAAAACCGACGACGCCCAGCTGCTCACCGACTACGATGCCATCATTCGTAAGCTGGCCGCCCTCACTGATATATCAGTGGTTACGGAAGCGCCGGCCGCCTCGGTGAGCTTCGTGGCGGGCAGCAGCGAGTTCTTCGTACCGCTGGAAGGCCAGATTGACCTCGGAGCTGAGAAGGAACGCCTGGGCAAGGAGCTTGAATATGCCCAGGGCTTCCGCGACTCGGTGCTGAAGAAGCTCTCGAACGAGAAGTTCGTGGCCAACGCCAAGCCCGACCTAGTGGAGCGGGAGCGGCAGAAGCTGGCCGATGCCGAAGCCAAAATTACGGCCCTGGAGCAGAGCCTGGCCGGTATGTAAGCCGCCACTGCCGCCTGCATTGTGCAAAAGAGCTGCCCCGATTTTGGGCAGCTCTTTTGGCTTTCTCAACGGCCCGAATACATTGTAAACTACACTAACCTTTGAGAATTGGCCAATACCTGTTATTGTCCGGCGCCCACTTCGAAATGCCTTTGCCCATGATGAATCCTCCCATAGCGGCGCGCAAGCCCAAGCTGCTCACCTCACCCTTTGGCACCCGTACCGACGACTACTACTGGCTCAACCAGCCCGAAGACCCGGAAGTACTCACTTATTTGCGGGCCGAAAACGCCTACTTCGAGCAGCAGATGGCGCCGGTGAAAGACCTGCAGGAAAGCCTGTTTCAGGAAATAAAAGGCCGTATTCAGGAGCGGGATGAGTCGGTGCCGTACCGCGACAATGGCTATTACTACTACGTCCGCTACGAAGAAGGCAGCGAGTACCCGATTTACTGCCGCAAGCCCGGCAGCCTGACCGCGCCCGAGCAGGTGCTGCTCAATGCCAACGAACTAGCCGCGGGCAAGGCCTATTACCACATCGGGGGCTTTGAGGTGAGCGACAACAACGAGGTGCTGGCCTACTCCGAGGATGTGGTCAGCCGCCGCCTGTACACGTTGCGCTTCCGCAACCTGGTTACGGGCGAACTGTACCCCGAGCAGATTTTGAACACCAGCGGCAATGCCGTGTGGGCCACCGACAACCAAACGGTGTTTTACACTAAAAAGGACGAAGCCACCTTACTCGACTACCAGGTGTACCGCCACGCCCTCGGCACCGACCCGGCCACCGACGTGCTGGTGTACGAGGAAACCGACAACACTTTCTACACCGGCGTGAGCCGTTCCAAGTCGCGGGAATTCATCTTTGTGCATATGGGCAGCACCATGTCGGCGGAGGTGCGCTACCTGCCCGCTGCGGCGCCTACTGCCGGGCTGCAGATTTTTCTGGCCCGGGAAGAAGACCATTTATATGAAGTAGAGCACTTCGGCTTCGATTTCTACGTGCTTTCCAATGCTGGGGCGCCCAACTTCCGCCTGCTCAAAACCCCCGTTACGGATACCGCCAAGGCCTGCTGGCAGGAAGTGATTCCCCACCGCGCCGACGTATTTCTGGAAAACATGGAGCTGTTTCGGGACTACCTCGTGCTGGGAGAGCGGCAGGAAGGTCTGCTGCGGCTGCGCGTGATTCGCTGGCAGGACGGGACCGAACATTACCTCAACTTCGGTGAGCCCACTTACACGGCCTTCATCGGTATGAACCCGGAGTTTGACACGCCGGTGCTGCGCTACGGCTACTCCTCGCTTACCACGCCCACGTCCACTTACGACTACGACATGGCCGCCCAGACCAAGCAGCTGCTCAAGGAGCAGGTAGTACTGGGTGGGTTCCGCAAGGAAGACTACGTGACTGAGCGTGCCTACGCCCCGGCCGCCGACGGTACGCAGATTCCGCTATCCATTGTGTATCGTAAAGGGTTTAAGAAAGATGGTAGCGCCCCGCTCTTGCAGTACGCCTACGGCTCCTACGGCCTCTCAATGGATGCTGCCTTTAGCTCGGCCCGCCTGAGCCTCTTGGATCGGGGCTTTGCCTACGTCATCTGCCATATTCGGGGCGGGCAGGAGCTGGGCCGGCAGTGGTATGAAAACGGCAAGAAGCTCAAGAAGAAAAACACCTTCACCGACTTCACCGACTGCTCCAAGTTCCTCATCGACCAGAAGTACACCTCCGCCAGCAAGCTGTTTGCCATGGGCGGTTCGGCCGGTGGCCTGCTGATGGGCGCCATCGTGAACCTGCACCCCGAGTACTACAAGGGCGTGGTGGCCGCCGTGCCCTTCGTGGATGTGGTGACGACGATGCTGGACGAAAGCATTCCGCTCACCACCGGGGAGTACGACGAGTGGGGCAACCCCAACCAGAAGGAGTTCTACGACTATATGCTTTCCTACTCGCCCTACGACCAGGTGAAAGCGCAGGCCTACCCCAATATGCTTGTGACGACGGGCCTGCACGACTCGCAGGTGCAGTACTTCGAGCCCGCCAAGTGGGTTGCCAAGCTGCGCGCCACCAAAACCGACAACAACCTGCTGCTGCTCCACACCGATATGGCTGCCGGCCACGGGGGCGCCTCCGGCCGCTTCAAGTCCCTCCACGACACGGCCCGGCAGTTTGCCTTTATGCTGATGCTACTGGGCGTGAAGTCGTAGTCACTTCTTATCAACCCAAGCACAACTGAGGCTTTCTGCCCGCTGAGGGAGAGCAACAGCCTCCGCCAGTGCGCAGGATGCCTCAGTTGTGCTTGGCAATATGTTCTGTCCATATTTTCTGGTTCCTGTACTTCTTATGCCCACTGCCAATCTTCAGTACCTGCATGCCCCTGCGCCCCTGTGGTTGAGCGCGCTGTTCATCATTTGCACGGCGGCCACGGCGGTGCTGCTGGTGCGGGTACTGCACCGGGCAGGCTTGCCTACGGGGCGCTACTGGCTGCTGATGGGCGGTTGGCTGGCACTGCAAGGTGGGCTGGCATTGGCGGGGTTTTATCAGCAGAACCTAGAAATTCTGCCCCCTCGCCTGGTGGTGGCGGGCATTTTGCCCACCGTGCTGGTGCTGGCGGCTGTGCTGTTGTCGGGGGCGGGACGGCGGGACGGCGGGCGGTGGCGCGGCTGCCGCTGGCCGAACTGGCGGAACTAAGCGTGGTACGGGTAGGAGTGGAGGTAGGCCTATACAGCCTGGCCGCCGCCCACCTGGTGCCCGAGCTGATGACCTTTGCCGGCCGCAACTTCGACGTACTGGCCGGCCTCTCGGCCCCGGTAGTAGCCGCTCTCTACCGGCGGCAGCGCCTGGGGCGCGGCGGGCTGCTGGCCTGGCACCTGGGCAGCCTGGCGTTGTTGGGGACTATCGTAACGCTGGCCCTGCTCACGGCCCCTACGCCTGCGCAGCAGTTTGCCTTCGAGCAGCCCAACGTAGCCGTGGTGCGCTTCCCCTTCGTGTGGTTACCCACGTTTATTGTGCCGGTGGTGCTGTTCAGCCACGCCGCCAGCCTGTACCAATTGCTGCGTCCACGTCCGGCTCTGGCCGCAGCTGCCCGGTAACCTCTGCCTGTTGCGTCCAGCAACGCCCCCGCGTGGCGCATCTTGGTTCCGAACGAACCAGGGGCGCCATGCGGGGGCGTTGATGTGTTGGCGGTTACCCGCACCAGTAGCCGGCTGTGTTTCTAACGCGTTGGACAGAGCTTCGCCCGCATCTGAAATGGGAGGCAGGGAAGGAAAAACGGCAGCTGAGGTCTTGCAAAAGTTGCAGAAGAAAGCCGATAAGCGAGTGGCGAGAAAGAACATTAGCCGTTTTTGGCGGTTTTTTGGCGGCGCGTGCCACCTCGGTGGCAAACTAAGTGTCTGTGTCGCGCTGCCTGGTTGGCGCGAGGCTTTGGCGGCATCAGTCGCCGGAAGCCGGGCGTTGGTCGATATCCGGCTGGGGCGCCCTGGTGGGCGCGTAATTTTGAGGCACTGGAAGGCTGACAAAGCCAGCTCCGGGGCTGTTTTTCTTTGATATGAAACGAATTGTTCTGTTGATTTTACTGACCGCCGGGGGTACGGCGGCCTTTGCCCAGCAACCCGCCGCCCCTGAGCGGCCCGCTGGTGCTACCCGCCCAGCCGGTGCCGGAAGGCCTGTCGGCGCCCCGGCCGGGCCCGCCGCTCAGCCCCGCGAAGGCACCGGCCGCATCACCGGCACGGTGCTCGATGCTACCAGCAAGCAGCCGGTGCCGTTTGCCACCATTGCCTTGTTCGACCCCGCCACCAACAAGCCCGTGGATGGCACCGCCGCCGACGACAACGGCAAGTTCGTCCTCACGCGCGTGGCGGCCGGCACCTACACTGTGCAGATCAGCTTTATCGGCTACCAGCAGATTGAAAAGCCGGGCGTGGTCATCACCGAAGATGGCAACACCGTGGCCCTGGGTACCGTCACGCTGGCGTCTACAACCCAAAAGCTGGGGGAAGTGGTGGTAGAAGGCCAGCGCAGCCTGATTGAGGAAAAGGTAGACCGCACCGTGTACAACGCCGAGAAGGACGAAACCACCCGGGGCGGCGACGCCACCGACGTGCTGCGCCGCGTGCCCAGCCTCTCGGTGGACCTCGACGGCAATGTGACCCTGCGCGGCTCCCAGAACATCCGGGTGCTCATCAACAACCGCCCCAGCACCATTGCGGCCAACTCCATTGCCGACGCCCTCAAGCAGATTCCGGCCGACCAGATCAAGAGCGTGGAGGTAATTACCGCGCCCTCGGCCAAGTACGACGCCGAAGGCTCGGGCGGCATCATCAACATCGTCACCAAGCAAAACAACCTGCAAGGATTTACGCTGGACGGGCGCGTGAGCGGGGGGCTGCGTGCTGCCGACGCCGGCGTGTCGGCCTCGTACCGGGCTGGCAAGATGGGCTTCTCGCTGAACGCGGGCGGGCGTGGCGGCTATAACACGCCGGGCTCCTTCGAAAACGAGCAGACCACCTACAGCATCACCGGCAACGACCTGAGCACCCGCACCAAGCTAAGTACCACCACACAGTCGGCCGAAACGCGCAACAACCAGTTCGGGGGGCGCTATTCCCTGGGCTGGGACTACGACATCAACAAGCAGAACTTCCTCACGGCCTCGGCCCAGCTGGGCATGCGCAACGGCACCACCTACCAGGACGGCCTCACCACCAGCATCCAGCGCTTCGATGGCACCACCAACCCCGCCGCCACCGTGCGCGACGTGAAGGTGTTCGACAAGGCCAATACCCTGGATTTGAGTTTGGGCTACACCCACAACTTCGCTTTGCCCCAGCGTGAGCTGAGCCTGCAAACCCAGTACAGCCGCAACAACCGCCAGAACGACTTCACCAACGACATCCTGGAGGGCGCCCAGGCCGGTACCGAGCTGCGCAACCTCAACGACAGCTACAACCAGGAAGTAACGGTGCAGGCTGACTACCAGACACCGCTGGGCGACAAGCAATTATTGGAGCTTGGTGGCAAGAATATTTCCCGTCAGGTGGAAAGTGACTACACCACCCTCACCAACGGGCAGCCGCAGCCGGGCCTGGGCTTATCCAACGTCTTTACCTACCGGCAGAACGTGGCGGCGGCCTACGCTTCCTACACCCTGGGCTTCGGCGAGAACTACACCCTGAAAGCGGGCACCCGCTACGAGTACACCACCATCGACGCCAACTTTGAAACCTCGGAGGTAGCTAAGATTCCGAGCTACGGGGTGCTGGTTCCCAGCGTAAACCTGTCGAAGAAGCTCAAGAACGGCAACACCGTGAAGGCGGCCTACAATAAGCGTATCCAGCGCCCGTCGTTGCAGTTTCTGAACCCCAACCGCCAGGCCCAGAACCCGGTCAACATCACCGAGGGCAACCCGAAGCTGGACCCGGAGTACACCAATAACTTCGAACTGGGCTACAACACCTTTATCAAGCAGACCTCGCTCAACTTCACGGCCTTCGCCCGCAACACCAACAACTCCATCCAGCCCATCCGCACGGCCAGCGCCAACGGCGACACCATCCGGACGGGCTACGGCAACATCGGCACCGAAAACGCCTACGGCACCAGCGTGTTTGCCAACGTGAACCTGAACAACAAGCTCACCGTGGGCGGCGGCGTGGATGTGTACTACGCCGTGCTCGACAACAATACCACCGACGTGCGCTTCTCGGCCAGCAACAAGGGCTGGGTAGCCAGCGGCCGCCTCATGGGCAGCTACAACTTCACCAAGGGCTGGGGCCTGCAGTTCTTCTCCTTCTACCGGGGCCGTCAGGTGCAGCTCCAGGGCTACCAGGGCGGCATCGGCGTGTACAGCCTCAGCCTGAAAAAGGACTTCGCCGACAAGAAAGGCTCCTTCGGCATCGGCGCCGACAACTTCTTCACGCCCAAGTGGCGCATTCGCAGCGAGGTAAGCTCACCGCTGCTCGACCAGAACAGCCTGAACGTACTGCACCGTACCAGCGTGCGGGCTACCCTCAGCTACCGCATCGGCAAGATGAGCATGGCCCCGCAGCGGCGCAAGAAGTCCGTCAACAACGACGACCTGAAGGATGGTGGCGGCGCCCCCACCGAAGCGCCCGCCCAGCAAAGCGGCGGCCGCCCGTAGAGGTTGGAGCTTCGTGCTTGGCACAGGTAACGGGCCGGCAATTGTAGGGGCGGGGCTTGCCCCTGCCCGCCGTTGCGCAGTCTGGCGGCGGCGCAGGTGCCCGGGCCAAGGCAATACCCACCCCATGTCGTGCCGCTACTACCTGCTCCACCAATCCGCAGACGACTTAAAACAGAACGCCCCACGATGTATGTCGGTGGGGCGTTCTGTTATTATATGAGCGAATAGTCCGGTGGCTCCGGCAACGTAAGCACCAGGCACTAAATACTTGTTACTGCTTCACCTTCAGACTGTCAGGTATGTCCCCGCGTTTCACCAGCATGAGTTGGTTCTGCAGTTGGAAATTGACTTGTTCGCAGTCGGCAAACCGCTTTTCGGCCAGCTTCAACGCCTTTTCGGTGGTGTTGAGCTGCTGATACAAAAACAGGATCAGGCCGAGGGCAATGAGCAGGGCGGCCAGGGAAAGTACTTTGTTCATGGGCAAAAAGCAGGGCGAAGCAGTTGCCTCGCCCTGTCTGGTAAGTTAGTGATGCGTCATCTTGACTTGACGCCTGACAAAGCGGCTAGATGGCCGTGTTGGGGTCGAACTGCTCGAGGTAGTCGGCCACTTTGCGAACGAACATGCCACCCAGCGAACCATCCACCACGCGGTGGTCGTAGGAGTGCGAGAGGAACATGAAGTGACGGATGCCAATCAGGTCACCCTGAGGCGTTTCAATCACGGCCGGCTTCTTCTTAATGGCGCCCACGGCCATGATGGCCACCTGCGGCTGCATGATGATGGGCGTGCCCATCACGTTGCCGAAAGAGCCCACGTTGGAGAGGGTATACGTCCCGCCTTCCAGGTCTTCGGGCTTGAGCTTATTGGCCCGGGCCCGGGCGGCCAGGTCGTTTACGCGCTTGGTCAGGCCGTTCAGGTTCAGCTGGTCGGCGTTGTGAATCACTGGCACGATGAGGTTGCCCGAGGGCAGCGCCACGGCCACGCCCACGTTGATGTCGCGCTTCTTGATGATGTAGTCCCCATCAATCGACACGTTGATCATCGGGAAGTCCTGGATGGCGCGGGCAATGGCCTGCACGAAGATGGGCGTGAAGGTGAGGTTTTCGCCCTCGCGCTTTTTGTAGGCATCCTTGTGCTTGTTGCGCCAGTTCACGATTTCGGTCACGTCGGCTTCCACGAAGCTCGTCACGTGGGGCGAAATGCGCTTGGAGTCCACCATGCGTTGGGCAATCATCTTGCGCATCCGGTCCATTTCCACCAGCTCCTGTCCGCCGCTTACCGAAGGCGCGGGTTTGCTCGTGGGGACTTGGGGACTTGGGGACTTGGGGACTTGGGCTGCAGCTGGGGGCGCTTGCGGGGCGGGCGACGGAGTGGCGGCAGGAGCAGTTGCGGTAGCTGCCGCGGGTGCGGGGGCTGCCGCCAGGGGCTCTTTGCCGCCGGCTACGTAGTCGAGGATGTCTTTCTTGGTGACGCGGCCCTCGGAGCCGGTGCCGGGCAGGCACTCGAGGTCCGTCATAGAAATGCCTTCTTCGCGGGCAATGCTGAGCACCAGTGGGGAGTAGAAGCGGCCGGGCTGGGCTACAGCGGTTTGCTGATTGGCCTGCGGGTCGTGCGGCTCGGGCAGATAAGGAACCTCGGGAGTCGTGGCAGCGCCGTTGCTGGCGGCTGGTTCGGCAGCAGGAGCCGCGGCGGTGGGTGCCGCTGCGCCGGCGCTGGCCGCGTCGGTTTCGATGATGGCAATAGGTGCGCCCACGGCCACTACCTGGCCTTCCTGCACCAGAATTTCCTGCAGCACGCCGGCATGAATGGCGGGTACCTCGGTATCTACCTTGTCGGTAGCTACTTCCAGCACCGACTCGTCCTGCTCAATGGCTTCACCTACTTGTTTGAGCCATTTCAGGACGGTGCCTTCCATAATGCTTTCGCCCATTTTGGGCATCACCATTTCCACTCGTGCCATGCGTAATCAGAAAATGTAAAGTTGGGGGGATTGGGTTGGGGGCAGAACTGCAGCTCCGGTCCACTAAGCTTGGGTGGGTGGGCCGAAAAACCGGTCAAAGGTAGCCTTTTTGACCGGGCGCGCCAATGCCGATTCCAACCCAGCCTTGGCAGACTGCTACTCGGCGGCGGGCAAGCTGAGGCGCAAGAGGTTGAGCAGGGCGTGCGTCACGTACTCAATGTTGAGCTGACGGCTGCGGTTGAACGCGATTTTGCGGGCTATGGTCTGGTGCTCGTCGGCGTAGGCCAGCCAGAAGGTGCCCACGGGCTTTTCCTCGGTGCCGCCATCGGGACCAGCAATGCCACTGGTAGCCAAGGCCACGTCGGTGCCCAGACGCTGGCGGGCGCCCTCGGCCATCTGGCGCACCACTTCCTCGCTCACGGCCCCATGTGCAGCCAGGGTTTCAGGCAGCACTCCCAGCCGGTTGATTTTGATGTCGTTATGATACGCCACCACGCTACCCCGGAAATATTGGGAGCTGCCCGCTACGCTCGTGAGCTTGTGGGCCAGATAGCCGCCGGTGCAGCTCTCGGCGGTGCTCACCGTGAGGCCCCGCGCGGCCAGCAGCTGGCCCACGGCCTGCTCCAGTGGGATGTCGGTTTCGGCGAAAATGTGTGAGCCGAGCTGCGCGCGCAAAGCCGGTAGCAGGGCTTCCATGCGGCCGCGCAGGTCGGGCTGTCCGTCGTCGGTGCCGGTGAGGCGCAGGCGCACGGCCCCCAGCGAAGGCAGGTAAGCCAGCTTCACGTTGGCGGGCAGGGCGTCTTCCCAGTCGGCAATCTGCTCGGCCAGCATCGACTCGCCCAGGCCGGCAGTCTGTACCACAATGTGCTCGATGGGCGGCACCTGGAAGTGCGCGGCCAAACGGGGCAGCACGGTGTCAGTCATCATGCGCTTCATCTCGAAGGGCACGCCGGGCATGCTCACAAACACGGTGCCCTGGTCCTCGAACCACATGCCGGGCGCGGTACCCATAGCGTTAGGCACGGGCACGCAGGAGGCGGGCAGAAACGCCTGCTGGCGGTTGACTTCCGTGACGGGTCGGTTGAAGCGGGCGAAGATGGCCTCCACGTTGCGCAACGACGGCTCGTCGAGAACCAGCTCCGTGTTGAAGTAGCGGGTGAGGATGTGCTTGGTCAGGTCGTCTTTGGTGGGGCCCAGGCCGCCGGTGGTCAGCACCACATTGGCGCGGGTGCGGGCCAGGTCCAGCGCCGTCACAATTTCGTCGGCGCGGTCGGAGACGCTGGTAATCTGTCGTACCCGGATGCCGAGCTTGCCCAACTCCTGGCCCAGAAAGGCCGAGTTGGTGTCGATAACCTGGCCGTATAGAAGTTCGTCGCCGATGGTAATGATTTCGGCCGTGGGGACTGGCTGCATGAGTACGTGACGTGGGGTGAAGGGAAGGATTGTCGGGGTTTCGAGGCTTGTAGTCGGCGGTAAGTGGCTGGTAGTCGGTTGCCGGGCTTGGTTTCGACTGGCAACTCGTAACTAGCAGCAAACAACAAAAAACTGGTCCGGTTTATGCAAACGGGCGGCCCAGGCTGCCGTACAGCCAACCGACCTTTGCCGCTTCGATTTATGAAAAACTTTCGCTATTCGCTGATTTTGGCTTTGGGCGCCAGCCTAAGCTTCTCCGCCTGCGCCCAGACTATTACGCTGCCCCGCGTAGGGAGCATCACGCTACCCAAGCCAACTTCTACTACCCAAACCGGCGCGGTTACGCAACAGGAAGCCGCCAGTGGCCTGAAGGAAGCGCTGGTGCAGGGCATCAGCAAAGGCGCCGACCAGGCCTCGCAGCAGGACGGCTTCTACCTCAACAACCTGATTCGTATTCCTTTCCCCGCCGATGCCCAACGCGTGGCTACCACGCTCCGCAAAATTGGCCTGGGCGCAGAAGTCGATAAGTTTGAGCTGAGCTTGAACCGGGGCGCCGAAGACGCGGCTAAAAGCGCCAAGCCCATCTTCATTTCCGCCATCAAGAGCCTCACCTTTTCCGACGTATGGAATATCCTGACGGGGGAGAAGGACGCGGCCACGCAGTACCTCAAGCGCACCACCACCGCGCAGCTCACCACGGCCTTCCAGCCCATCATCCAGCAGAGCCTCGATAAAGTGGGGGCCACGCGCTACTACACCAGCCTCACCACGCGCTACAACCAGATTCCGCTGGTGAAGCCCGTGCAAACCGACCTGAACCAGTACGCCACCGGCAAGGCCATCGACGGGCTGTTCACGCTCATTGCCCAGGAAGAAGCCAACATCCGTGAAAACCCCATTGCCCGCACCACCGAGCTGCTCAAGCGCGTGTTCGGCCGGAAATAGGGTTAGCGCCTGTGCATAGGATCAGAGTCATTGTCTCATCCACAGAAAAAGAAAAGGCCCCGCGACAACCATTGCGGGGCCTTTTTGATACATTCTAAGCTCTAAGCTCTAAGCTCTAAGCTCTAAGCTCTAAGCTCTAAGCTCTAAGCTCTAGTAGTCGTCATCGTCGTATCGGCCTTTGCTTTTGCTGCTGCGGCTGCCGAAGCTGTCGTCATCGTCGAGGTCGTCAAAGGCATCTTCGTCCTCGTCGTCCAAGGAACTGAAGCCGCGGCTGCTGTCGGGGTCTTCGGCCGCTTCGGCGGTGGTGTACTCTTCTTCGGTCATACTGGCCAGGTCCAGGGCCTCGTCGTGGGAGGAGCCCGTGTCGCGCCACATCAGATAGTCGGCGTACTTGGCCGAAAGCTGGTCCTCGGAGGAGCCGCGGGTTTTGCTGCCGCCGGTTTTGGCGAAGCTATCCAGCTCGTCGTCATCATCGAGGAAATCGTCGTCGAGGTTGTCGTATTGTCTCATGGCCTTGCTAAGGCAGTAAAGAGTGAAAAATCGAAGAAGAAAATGCGGTGCACGGGCGGCAAAGATACGGGCGCAGGGGTTGCGAAGGTTGCGTTGGCCAGCAAAGTAGGGTTCTGACAGGGCAAATCAGCGCGGTATTTCCGGGGATGCTAGGCTGTGGTATCCTCAATCCAGTAAGCTAATCTTGGCGTCCGGCTAACTGTAGAGTGGAAGCTGGGCAGGCATAACGAAGGGGCTTTACCCAAAAATACGAGAGTAGCCGGAAAATCAACGGGCGGCCTGGGCCCCGAAATCGGTGATATTGAGTTGCTCCTGGCAGAAGTCATACTCCTCCGGTACGTTGCTCGACACCAATACCAGACGCCCCGCCAGTGTGGCGCGCACGTGCTCCTGATACCAGGCTACACCGGTGCGGTCGAGGTTGGTGGTAGGCTCATCGAGGAGCAGGAGCGGAGCGTCGGAGTAGAGGGCCAGGGCCAGCTTGAGGCGCTGCTTCATGCCGGAAGAAAAGTCCCGTACCAGCTTGTGGCGCGACTTATCCAGGTACATCAGCTCGATAAGCCGCGCCGGGGAGAAACCGGGCCGCAACGGCTTGAAGCGCGTATGAAACTGCAGCAGCTCCGTGAGCGTCAGTTCCTCAATCAGCTCCAGGTAGGGCGCGGCGTAGGCTAGCAATGGTGGTACGTTTTCCACGGCCACTTTCTGCCCACCCCGCGAGTACGCCAGCGTGCCTTCGGAAGCCAGCAGCTGGCCCGACAAGGTGTTGAGCAGGGTACTTTTGCCCGCGCCGTTCGGGCCCAGAATGGCCGTGGCCGTGCCCGGCCGGAAAGTGTGCGTCAGGCCCCGGAAAATCCACTCGCGCACGAAGCGCTTTCCCAGCCCTTGGGCCTCAATCTGCATAGCTGTTAGCTGAAGGCTATTACTCTCCGCTGCCGTTGCCGTTGCGCGAGTAGCCTTTGATAACGCCCCGGCCGGAGTTGCGGATGAAGTTCACTACTTCGTCGCGCTCGGGCGAGGGGGCCAACTCCAGCTCAATCTGATCGAGGGCGGCATTGTTGTTCAGCCCGCTCAGGAATAGCAGGCGGTAGAGCTGCTGGATTTCGGCAATCTTCTGGTCGGAGAAGCCCCGGCGGCGCAGCCCGATGGAATTGATGCCCGCGTAGCTGAGCGGCTCGCGGCCGGCCTTCACGAACGGGGGCACGTCCTTACGAATCAACGAGCCGCCCGAAATCATGGCGTGGGCGCCGATGTGCACGAACTGATGGATGGACGAGGAGCCGCCAATAATGGCGTAGTCGCCGATTTCGACGTGGCCGGCTACCTGCACCGTGTTGGCCAGGATGCAGTTGTTGCCGATTACACAGTCGTGAGCCACATGTACGTAGGCCATAATCAGGCAGTTGGCGCCTACCACGGTCTTGAGCTTGTCTATGGTCCCGCGGTTTATCGTCACGCACTCCCGAATCACGGTGTTGTCGCCGATGTGGGCAGTGGTTTTTTCGCCCGCAAACTTCAGGTCCTGGGGCATGGCCGAAATCACCGCGCCGGGGAAAACCTTGCAGTTTTTGCCAATACGGGCCCCGGCCATAATGGTCACGTTGGGGCCAATCCAGGTGCCTTCCCCGATTTCCACGTCCTTGTCAATCGTGGTAAACGGCTCTACTACGACGTTCTGCGCAATAATGGCCTCGGGGTGGATATAGGCGAGCGGCTGGTTCATTCGGGGAAGGAGTAATTAGTAATTAAGAATTAATAATTAAGAATTGTCTCAACGAAGCGAAACGCGCTTTTCGTCCGAGAATTATTCATTCTCAATTATTAATTACTAATTCAAAATCAGGCGTCTTTGCGGACGATGCTGGCGGTCATTTCGGCCTCCATCACCACTTTGCCATTCACGAAAGCCTTGCCGCTCATCTTGGCAATGCCCCGCTTGATAGGTGCTAACAAATGGCACTTGAAAATGATGGTGTCGCCGGGCAATACTTTGCGACGGAAGCGGCAACTCTCAATGCCCATAAAGTACGTCCAGTAATTCTCCGGGTCAGGCACGGTGTTGAGTACCAGAATGCCGCCGGTCTGGGCCATAGCTTCAATCTGTAGCACGCCGGGCATAATGGGGTTGCCGGGAAAGTGACCAGGAAAGAATGGCTCGTTCATCGTCACGTTCTTCACGCCCGTCACCGTGTTGGCGTCGAGGTGAATAATCTTGTCGATGAGCAGGAAAGGGTAGCGGTGCGGCAGAATCTGGCTGATGCGGTTGATGTCCATCACCGGCTCCCGCGAAGGGTCGTAGGTGGGCACCGGGGAGGTGTTGGCCTCCAGCATCTTCTTCTTGATTTTCTTGGCAAAGGCCACGTTGGCGGCGTGGCCGGGCCGGGCGGCCAGGATCTGGCCCTTCAGCGGGCGGCCTACCAGGGCCAGGTCCCCAATCAGGTCGAGGAGCTTGTGGCGGGCGGGCTCGTTTTTGTGGCGCAGGTCCACGTTGTTGAGGATGCCTTCCTTTTTTACGGCCACTTTGGGCTTGCCCAGCATGGTAGCCAGCTCGCTCAGCTCATCCTCGCTCACTACGCGGTCCACCACCACAATGGCGTTGCTCAGGTCGCCGCCCTTGATGAGGTTTTGCTTGTAGAGAGCCTCCAGCTCGTGCAGAAAGCAGAAGGTGCGTGAGGAAGCAATTTCGGAGGCAAACTGGGTTATGTCGGTGAGGGATGCGTGCTGGGAGCCCAGCACCGGGGAGTTGTAATCCACCATCACCGTCACGCGGTAGTCGTTCAGGGGCAGGCCGGCAATTTCCACGGCGCGGGCATTGTCCACGAACCGCACCTCGTCGGGAATTTCGAAGTAGTTGCGCAGGGCGTTCTGTTCTTCCAGGCCTACTTCCTGCAGGGGCTTGATGAACTCGTAGCTGCTGCCATCCATAATGGGCGGCTCGGGGCCATCCAGCTGAATCAGCACGTTGTCAATCTGCAACCCTACCAGCGCGGCCAGCGTGTGCTCCACGGTATTTACGCGGGCCCCGTTCTGCTCGATGGTGGTGCCGCGGCTTAAATCCACCACGTTGTCCACGTCGGCGTCCACGAGGGGCTGACCAGGCAAATCGATGCGCTGAAACTTGTAGCCGTGGTTGATGGGGGCCGGGCAGAAAGTCATAGTGGCCACCACGCCGGTGTGCAGCCCAATGCCGCTTACCGTCACCGGAGCCTTGATGGTATGTTGCTTGTCGTTCATTTGGTCAGTTATCCGTTGCCCGTTGCCGGTTGACAGGTGCAAGGGCCACGGAAATGGGGTGGGCCTGACAACGGACAACGGGCAACTGACAACTCAAAATAGGCTGCAAAGCTAGGGCTTTTCCTGTTCGGTTTGGTTGCGCTCCAGCGCGGTGACGCGGCGCTCCAGTTCGGGCAGGTGCCGGAAGATGGCGTTGGCCCGCAGACTGTCGCGCAGGGCGAAGGCTGGGGAGCCTTGCAGCAATACCCCTTCCTCCTTGATGGACTTGCCCACGCCCGACTGGGCCGTGACGGTGGTGCGGTTCGCCAGCGTGAGGTGTCCGGCCAGCCCGGCCTGCCCGGCCAGCACGCAGAAGTCCCCGATTTTGGTGGAGCCCGAAATGCCGGTTTGCGAAGCTACTACGGTGTGACGCCCGATTTCCACGTTGTGGGCAATCTGCACCAGGTTATCGATTTTGCTGCCTTCCCGGATGATGGTGGAGCCCAGCGTCGCGCAGTCGATGGTGGCATTGGCGCCGATGCTCACGTTGTCTTCCAGCACCACGTTGCCAATCTGCGGAATGGGGCGGTAGGAGCCATCAGGCTGGGGGGCAAAGCCGAACCCATCGGAGCCGATAACAGCGCCGGCGTGCACCACGCAGCGGGCCCCAATCACCGTATCGGCGTAAATCTTGGCGCCGGCGTAAATCACGGTACCGTCGCCGATGCGGCACCGGTCGCCGATGGTGGCGTTGGGGAAAATCAGCACGTCGCGGCCAATCACGCAGCTCTCCCCGATGTAGGAGAAGGCACCGCGGAAGTGGTTGTCGCCGATGGTGGAGCCGGGGCCCAGAAAGGCGGGCTCTTCCACCCCGCGCCGGCCAGTGCGGGCATTCTGCTGGTAGAATTCCAGCAAAGCCGTAAAGCAGGAGTAAGGGTCGTCTACGCGGATAAGCGTGGCCGCCACCGGCTGGCGCAGCTCCAGCGTGCGGCTCACAATTATGGCCGTGGCGTGGGTGGTATAAAGCTGGGGCTCGTACTTGGGGTTGGCCAGAAACGTAATGGCGCCCGCCTGGGCCTCTTCGATTTTTGCCAGCCGATCAATGCGTAGCGCGGCGTCGCCTTCGACTGTGCCGTGCAATACTTCCGCTACCTGGGCTACCGTAAATTCCATAGGAGGACAAAAGTAGGGAATAATCGTGCTTAGTGCTTGGTGCTTGGTGCTTAGGTCGTTCATGGATAAGCAAGCCGCTGTTCTAAGCACTAGGCACCAAGCACTAAGCACTACCTCATAGTATCTCCTTGGGGTAGCAGATGTAGTGCTTTTCCACGCGCTGGCCCAGGGCTTTGATGTTGGGCAGGTCGGAGGCTTCGGCCACGTTCACTACCCGGCCGCGCTTGGTCAGCACGTCGATGGTGTCCTGGCCGTCGGCATCGTAGGCGTTGTTGCTGATGCGCCCGGTAAGCATCAGCTGGGCGGCATCGGCGGGCGGCAGCTGGAAGTGCTCGGCAATCAGCTCCACGATGCCCAGCTGGAAGTCTTCCTCAAACGGCTCGGCCTGCAGCTGAATCTTGAACAGGTGCCGGTCGAGCATACTTTGAGCCAGGTAGTTCAGCACTTTGTCGGGGTGGTCGGCCCAAAGCTTTACCGCTCCCCACACGTCGGTATCGTCGAGGCGGGTGAAGCGGCGCAGGATCTGGTCGTCGGCCTCAAACTCCTGCTGGGTGACGTTGCGCGAAAGGAAAAAGTGCAGGTTGGGCGAAGCCGGCACCGCCACGCCAGCCCGCACCAAATCCCGGGCGCGCTGCATAATCCGAATCACCATCTGTTCGGCCGACGTGACGGTTTTATGCAGGTACACCTGCCAGTACATCAGGCGGCGGCTCACCAGAAAGTTCTCTATGCTGTACACCGCTTTTTCCTCCAGCACCAGCCGCTCGTCCACTACCGTGAGCATCTTGATGAGGCGGTCGGCGCCGGGGCGGCCTTCCTGCACGCCGGTGTAGAACGAGTCCCGGTTGAGGTAGTCGAGCCGGTCCATATCCAGCTGGCTGCTCACCAGCTGGTGGAAAAACGGCCGGTGGTAGGTGCCCTGGAAGATTTCGATGGCCAATGCCAGGGCCCCGCCAAACTGCGCGTTCAGCTTCTTCATCAGGTGCAAACTCACCTGCTCGTGGTGCACATCGTGGAAAATGCTGCGCTCCAGGGCGTGGGAGAGGGGGCCGTGGCCGATGTCGTGGAGCAGAATGGCCGCCATGGCGGCCTCGCCTTCCTTGGCCGAAATCTTCACCCCTTTATCCTTGAGCGTGCGCAACGCCAGTGTCATCAGGTGCATGGCACCCAGCGCGTGGTGAAAGCGCGTGTGCAGGGCCCCTGGGTACACGAACATGGTAAGCCCCAGCTGCTGAATGCGCCGCAGCCGCTGAAAGTACGAATGCTCAATCAGGTCAAACAACAGCTCCGTGGGAATGGTCACGAAGCCGTACACAGGGTCGTTGAAGATTTTCTTTTTGTTCATTGGGGTCTTAGGGTCTTGGGGTCTTAGGGTCTTTGATTGTCCAACGACCCAAGCCCGAAGCGAGCAGTTATTGCTGAAGGAATGTAAAGGAAAGGCGTTAATCCTGGTAAAACTACGTGGCGCGCTGGTCGGGTAGGTTGGCTTTTACCATCTGATAGTAGGCAGTCAGCATACGGCGCAGCTTTTCGGTGTCGGACAATAATTGTTCAGCGGTTTCCGTTGATAGATACTCCAGCCCTTGGGCCAGGAGCAACTGTGAAGCCAGCTCGCTGGCCGAGCCCATGGCAATAGTCAGAAAGCGCAGCAGGTCGGGCGCTGATTGTCGCCCGCAGCCTTTGGCAATGTTGTGGGGCACCGAAGCCGCCGCGCGCCGCATCTGACTGGTCAGGCCAAACAATTCTTCTTTGGGAAAATGGCGCGTGATGCGGTAGATAGTCAACGTCAGTTCCTGCCCTTTCTGCCAGATACGCAGCTTGCGAAAATCGAACATACGGCTCCCGAAACGGGGGTTAGTGAAAAACGACGATGCAAGAATGTATCTTATTTACCGGATTCACGGTAAAGCTAGTTGCTTTGCCCTACGCATTGCTGCATTTAAAACAGCTTGGGAAAAATGGAAATGGCCAAAAACCAAGACCCCAAGACCCCAAGACCCCAAGACCCCAACCTATGCAATACTCCATTCTCTGGGCCGACGACGAAATCGACCTGCTGAAACCCCACATTCTCTTTCTCAAGGAAAAAGGCTACGACGTGACGGGCGTCAACTCCGGCGCCGATGCCATTGAGGAAATCCAGGAGAAAACCTACGATATCGTATTTCTGGACGAGAACATGCCCGGCCTTACGGGCCTCGAAACCCTCACCGAAATCAAAGCCGTGCGGCCCACCGTGCCCGTGGTCATGATTACCAAGAGCGAGGAAGAGCACATCATGGAGTCGGCCATCGGCGCCAAAATTGCCGATTACCTCATCAAGCCCGTTAACCCCAACCAGATTCTGCTGTCGGTGAAGCGGGTGCTCGACAATAAGCGCCTCATCAGCGAAGCCACCAACTCCGGCTACCAGCGCGACTTCCGCCAGCTGGGCATGCAGCTTTCCGACCGCCTCTCGCCCTCAGAGTGGGCCGACGTGTACAAGAAGCTGGTGTACTGGGAGCTGGAAATCAACGAGACGGAAGGCAAGAGCATGGCTGAGGTCTTCAATATGCAGAAGGATGAGGCCAACACGTACTTCGGCCGCTTCATCACCGAGAACTACGAGGACTGGGTGAACGGCGACGACAAGGACGCTCCGCTCATGTCGCACGAGCTGTTCCAGAAGCGCGTATTCCCGCTGCTCAAGGAAACCGGCGACCAGCCCGTGTACTTCGTGCTTATCGACAACCTGCGCTACGACCAGTGGAAGGTGCTCGAGCCCATCATTGCCGAGCTGTTCACTGTCGACTCCGAGGAAACCTACTACAGCATTCTGCCCACTACCACGGCCTACGCCCGCAACGCCATCTTCTCGGGCATGATGCCGGGCGAAATTCAGAAGAAATACCCCAACCTGTGGGTGTGGGACGACGACGACGAGGGCAAGAACCTACACGAGGCCGAGTTCATGGAAATCATGTTCCAGAAGGCCAACCAGAAGCACAAGTTCAGCTACAACAAGGTGACCAACCTGCAGGCGGGCAAGGACCTGCTGGGCAAAATGAGCAACCTGCACAACAACTACAAGTGCAACGTCATCGTCTACAACTTCGTGGACATGCTTTCCCACGCCCGCACTGACATGGCCATGATCCGGGAGCTGGCGGCCGATGAGTCGGCGTACCGCAGCATCACCCGCTCGTGGTTTCTGCACTCGCCCTTGTATGAGATGTTGCAGGTTATTGCCGAGAAGAAAGGCAAGCTCATCATCACCACCGACCACGGCACCATTCGGGTGCGCCGCCCCTACAAGATTGTGGGCGACCGGAACACCAACACCAACCTGCGCTACAAGCACGGCAAAAACCTGGGCTTCGACGACTCCCGCGACGTGTACACCGTACGCAAGCCGGAGCGCGTATTCCTGCCCCGCGAAAACGTGAGCACGGCCTACGTCTTCACCGTCGGCGACTATTTCTTCGCCTACCCCAACAACTACAACTACTACGTGAACTACTACAAGGACACGTTCCAGCACGGCGGTATCTCCCTGGAAGAGTGCATCATCCCGTACGTGACGCTGAGCCCGCGGGGGTAAGCAGCATTTTTGATACTTTGGTAGCGGCGGGTTCTATAATGAGCCTGCCGCTTTCATTTCCATATTATGCAAAGGTATTTTATAGAGGATCAGGTGATTGTGTGGCATATGCTTGCTCGTTTAACCCCACACGAGGCTAAAGGATTAACAGTTTTCGAAGATGCGGCTGGACGCTACTGGACGCAATATGATTTCATCTACGATTTAGAATGCCCACCTAATACAGGACTCCGTATTTACCCATATCCTTTGCTGGAAGAAACCATTACTATTGCCCTTACTACTCCATTTGCGGATGAAGTAGGTGGCGCAATTCAGTTATTGCTGGATTTGGAATGGCAGGAAGAGGTTGATTTCAGAACAAACCTCCTAGATGAAATAGAAGTAAACATTCAGCGAATAAGCTTGGCCAGATATGATATCATATATGATAGAGCCGAGTTTTGGTCAGCTGACAATAGAAGAAGAATCATTGGCAAATTCTATGAACAGGTAAAATCTGAAGCAAGGCTGTACCAAGAATCAAGTTTGCGTGCGGCATCATTACGCGTAGCTATCCAAGCAAACGATACGGCTATGCCTTTCTAAATTACCCTGATACTACCTCATAGTTTGCTTTAGGGGTTACTAATTGCATGTAGTCCTCCTACTTGTTTGAACAATAAGTTCAGCAACAAGTCGTGCAACAACGACAGAACGAGCCAGGGAAGCCTAATTAAGGTCACTAGCTCGTTCCGGTATGTGGGTTCTATAAGTAATGGTGCAATTCTTACTGCGCCCGGCGCTTTTCGTCTTCGGCACCACCCTGCCGGCGCTTGCTCGGCGCCAACTTGTCGTTGCCGAAGCGGTAGTTGAGCGACAATGTGACCACCCGCGACTCAAACCGCTGGTAAAACCGCTCGGTGTAGTTGTTGAAGGACGTGGTAGCCCGACCCTTGTTGGTGTACAGCAAGTCGGTAGCGTTGAGCTTCACGGTGGCTTTGTTGTTCCACAAGCCTTTCTGCACGCCCACGGAAAGTTCGCCCTGCGGCTTGGAGAGAAAGTACCCGTACCGCTCCTTGGATTGGTATGTGGCGTTCAGGTCGGCCTTCCAGTCGTGGCCCAGGGTGAAGGTGCTGTTGCTGCTCAGGTTGAAGGCGGGGCTGCCTGCGTTCAGCGCAGTGCCGGCCAGGTTGCCCACGAAGCGGCTATAGTAAAACACCGCGTTGTTGTACACGCTCCACCACTTGGCTGGCTCCACCGGCGCCGTAATCGTGAGCGAGTAGTTGTACTGCCGCTCCAGGTTCTGGCTGGTCGAAACCACCACCCGGCCCCCGTCCTTGGCGGGCTGCACCGTCCCAATAATCGGGTCCGACGTGACAGCGTAGCTTAAACCCACGCTGTATTTCTGCTGAAAGGTGTGCGTTAGCTCCATGTTGTAGCTGGTTTGCGGCAGCAGCTCGGGGTTGCCGGCCCCATAAGTCGTCACGTCGATGTAGGAGCGGAACGGGTTCAGCTGCCCGTACGAAGGCCGGTCGATGCGCCGGCTCAGCGACAGGGCCAGCTCGTGCTTGTCCGAGAACGTGTGCTTCACGGCCGCACTCGGGAACAGCTGGAAGTAGTGCCGGCTGAAGCGCAGCGAATCGGCTTCGGGCTTGCCCACGGCGTTGGTTTGCTCCCCGCGCAGGCCGGCCTGCAGCGTCCACTGCGGCAGCGTCTGGTTGAAGTTGAAGTAGCCGGCCACAATATTCTCGTCGTAGCGGAAGCGGTTGGAGCGGAGCGGGTCGCGTACCAATTGGCTCACGTCGCCGCCCGTGGCCGGAATCCGGAACTCTAGGTCGTTGTCGGAGTACACCCAGCTGACTTTGCCGCCCGCCTCCAGGCGCAGCGCCTTGCTCAGGGGCCGGGTGTAGTCCAGCTTCACCGATTGAATGGTGAGCAGGCTTTGCTGGTCGCTGGTGAACCGGTCGGCCGAGTCGCGTGGGAACGAAAAGCGGGTGTCCAGCAACTGGTCGCGGCGCGTGTCGTAGCGGGCGTAGTCGGCATCGGCCGTCAGCTCGTGGCCTCCCAGCGAGTCGGCGAAGGTATGCCGGAAGTTCACGTTGCCCGAGAAGTTGGGCACGTCGCCGTTGCGGCGGTTGTCGGAGGTGTAGCGTCGCGTCAGCTCCCCGCCGGCGGTGTACTGCTCCGAGAAGTTGGAGCCTTTGCTGTCGGTTCTAAGGGCCAGCCCGTTGAACACCGTCCCGATGGTGGTGCGCTCCGAAAGCGTATAGTCCAGCCCGGCTTTCCAGCTGTGCGAAAGGCCGTGGCCCACGCTTTCATTGTCCTGAAACGACTTGCCCACCAGCGTCTGGGTGTTGTCCGCGTAGTCGAAAAAGTCGCGGTTGATGGTAAGGGCGCTGTAGTTGCGGCGGTCGGCGAAGGTGTAGGAGCCAAACACGTTGTAATGCTTGCGCCGGTGGTTCAGCGTCAGGCCTGCGGTAGCTTTGTGGTAGCGCCCGTAGCCCAGGCTGGCCTGCACAGAGCCGTTGCTGCCCTGGCGCTGGTCCTTTTTGAGGTTGATGGCAATGATGCCCGCGCCGCCCTGCGCGTCGTACTTGGCCGGCGGGTTGGTTATCAGCTCAATGCTTTTAAGCTGGTCGGCCGGCAGCCCACGCAGGTAATCGGCCAGCTCGGTGCCCGTCATCGGCTGGCGCTTGCCATCGATGAGCACCAGCAGGCCCTGCCGGCCCCGTAAAGCCAGGTTGTCGTTGCCGTCCACCGTCACGCCAGGCGAGCGGCGCAGCACATCCAGGCTCGTATTGCCCGCCGCCAGCGTGCTGCCTTCCACGTTTACCACCGTACGGTCGGCCTGGCGCTCATACAGCGGCTTGCTGCCTACCACCGTCACTTCCTTCAGAGTAGTAGCCCCGCTGGTCTGTAGGGTGATGAGAGGCGCTGCCACCGGACTGCCGGCAACTTCCAGCGGCCCGGTCCAGGCCCGCCGGAAGCCAAGCTGCGCCACCGAAACCAGGTAGCGGCCGGCCGCAGCCGACTCCAGCCGGTAAGCGCCCCGCTCGTCGCTGAACTCCGATTTCACCACCACCGTGTCGGCAGCGCGGTGCAGGGTGACGGTGGCAAACTCCACGGCCGCGCCCTGGGCATCACGCACCTGACCGGTAACGGGGGCGTTCTGAGCCCGGGCTGCCAGCGCCAGCAACGTGCTCAATAAGGTAAATGAAAGGGTTTTCATAGCAAAGAAGAAGGTTGGTGAGGGAAAGCAGCAGCGGGCATCCGAACAGCACAGAGCTGGTACGAATGATTTCGTAGTAAATGTACGAAGGTGTTCGTATATTCAAAATTATTTTGTTTCTGACGATAAGCCGATAAGCCGGCGCGCTGGCAGCAGGGGCAGAGCTCAGGTAGAGCAGTTGAGGTATATGCGTTCCAGCAGGCGGCGCAGGGTAGCCAGCTCCTCGTCCGAAATGCCCTGCAGCGCCTGGGCGCGGTTGCGCAGAATTACCGGCTCCACAGCCGCCAGCGTAGCCTGGCCCTGGGGCGTCACTTGCAGCCGGTTGCGGCGGGCATCGTGAGCCACCGACTCGGAGGCCAGCAGCCCGTGCTTGAGCAGCAGCGCAATCATGCGGGCCACGGAGGCCTGATCTTTCAGCACCCGCTCAGCAATTTCGGTCTGGGTCAGGCCCTGGTCTTCCTCAATCACGCGCAGCACCAGCCACTGATCAATGGTAATGGCAATGCCCGCCCGGTCGATGTTGGTCTGGGCCAGCTTCCGGTAGGTTCGGATGGCCTTATCGATGGAGTAGAAGATGATCCGGGAAAGCATGTTGAATCAGTTTGCTATAAAGACCTATGACATATCATAGAGGTTGCCTGAGCTACACGAATAATTTCGTATAACAATAGAATGGCAGCGTAACGAATTGATTAACAGAAAAATATTTTTCTGACGGTTTGGGGTAGAGCAGCAAGTGCGGCTTGCGAAGCGCCAAGGCAAACTGTAAGGCAGAGCAAGAGAAGCAGAGGCTTTTGCTCCTGGCAACTACCAAGCAGGCCAGGAAAAGCAAAAGCCCGAAGCTGCAAGGCAGTTCCGGGCTCAGGTGGTAGCCGCCGAAAGCGGTTACCGTAGGGCGTCCAGGGCGGCCCGCAGGCGGGGCAGGGCCGCCTGGATAGACTCCAGGGAGGCGCCACCCACGGAGGCCCGGAACCAGGGCTCGGAGTGCTCCGAGCCGAAGGCGCTGAAGGGCACCAGGGCCAGCCGCGCCTCACTGATAAGGTAGGACGTTAGCTCTTTCGTGGAAGTGAGTTGCTGGCCGGCGGGCGTGGTTTTGCCCAGCACGTCCAGCTTGATGGTCAGGTAAATTGCGCCCATCGGCACGACGGCCTGAACGGGGTAGCCCTGCCGGCGCAGCTCCGTGAGGCCCTGGTAAAGGGCGTTGAGGCTGGCCTGCACGCGGTGGCGGAAATCAGTGAGGAAATGGTCGACGTCGGTTTGGTGGGGCAGGTAGGCGGCGGTGGCAACCTGCTCGGCTTTGGGCGCCCAGGCCCCCACGTGGCCCAGGATGGCTTTCATCTTATCGATGATGACGCTGGGGCCAAACGCGTAGCCCACGCGCACGCCGGTAGCGGCCAGGCACTTGGAAATGCCGTCGATGTAGATAACGTAGTCGCGCAGCTCGGGGCGCAGGTTCACCGGGTCGTAGTGCTCGGTGTTGCCGAAGGTCAGCAGCCAGTAAATCTGGTCGTACATGATGTACAGCGGCTTTTCGTCGGGGCCGCGGCGCTGGTTTTCGGCAATGACCAGGTCGCAGATTTCCTCCAGATCAACCTTGGTGAAGACGGTGCCGGTAGGGTTGAGCGGGGAGCAGAGCGCCAGCAGCGTAGCTCCGGCCAGGTGGGGTGCCACGTCGGCAGCCGAGGGCATAAAGTTGTTTTCGGGCGTGGTGGTCACCATCAGTCCCTCGGCGCCGGAAAGGTGGCAGTAGTGGTTGTTGTTCCAGGAGGGCACCGGGAACACCACTTTGTCGCCGGGGTCGATGAGGGCCAGGTAGGTAGCGTAGATGAGCGGGCGGGAGCCGCCGGCCACCAGGATGTCATTGGGCGAGTACTGCAGGCCCAGGCGGTCGGCCAGGAACTGGCTTACGCTCTGGCGCAGCTCGGCCACGCCATTGGCGGGCGGGTAGTTGGTGTTGTGCGCCGCGTAGGCCTGGGTGATTTCCGCGGCCAGCTCGTCGGGAATCGGGAAGATGCCGGGGTCGAAGTCGCCGATGGTGAGGTTACAGATCTGCTCCCCCCGGCGGATCATGTCGTTTACTTCATTGCCAATTTTGATGATTTCGGAGCCAATGAGGCTGCCCGCCATCCGGGAAACTTGCATAGTGCGGTGTGGTTGTGGTCGGGTAAAGGTAATAGAGTGACAGGTGATGAGGTGACAGGGTGATGAGGTGACACGTGACAGGTAACTGGTGGCTGGGGCGGCCGCAAGTCAGGAGACTTGCTTTTATCCGTCGGCGGGCAGACGCGCCATCTTCCATGGCTAAGTCTGCCGCCAGGCTTACTGTTACCTCATCACCTCCTTACCTTTGCCGGTATGCAGACAGTTGAAATTCCTGATTTGGCGGCGCTGCCGGCGGCGGCGGCCCAGGTGCGCGAGGCGCTGGCGGGCCACTCCATCGTATGCTTCGAGGGCGAAATGGGGGCGGGCAAAACCACCTTCATTAAAGCGCTGTGTGCCAGCCTGGGCGTGACGGAAGAGGTAAGCAGCCCCACGTTCTCGCTCGTGAATGAGTACCGCGACGCCCGCGACCAACCCATCTACCACTTCGACTTCTACCGCCTCAACTCTGCCCAGGAGGCCCTGGATATAGGAGCATTGGAGTACTTCGATTCTGGCTATCTTTGCCTGATAGAGTGGCCCGGCCGCATCGAAGCCCTGCTGCCGTCTGATCGGCTACTCCTCACGCTCACCGTCACCGGACCCTCTGCGAGGGAATTAATAATTGGTAATTAATAATGAAGAATTCGGTGTTTCAGCCTCAAGGCCCACTGAATCAGCTCATTACTAATTGTTAATTATTAATTACTAATTAAACCAAGATGCCCGAAGCAGTACCCCCTGGATTTGAGGCGCTGGCTGCCAGCCGCGCGTACTTCACGCAGGAATCCATGCTGGCCGTGGAAACACGCAAGCGCAAGCTGTTTATCGGGCTGCCCCGCGAAACCTCCTTGCAGGAAAACCGCATCTGCCTCACGCCCGAGGCCGTGAAGCACCTGGTGGAAGAAGGCCACGAGGTGGTGATGGAAAGCGGGGCCGGGGAGCCCAGCAAGTACTCCGACCACAACTACTCCGAGGCCGGCGCCAGCATTGCCTACACGCCCAAGGAAGTGTTTCAGGCCGATATCGTGCTGAAAGTAGCGCCCCCTACGGCCGAGGAAATCGACTTGCTGCGGCCCAACCAGACCCTGATTTCGGCCCTGCAGTTTGGCTCCCTCACCAGCGAGTATATCACCGGTATCCTGCGCAAAAAGGTGAATGCCATCAGCTTTGAGCTGATCAAGGACCCCTCGGGGGCCCGGCCGGTGGTGCGGGCTATGTCGGAAATTGCGGGCTCTACGGTGATGCTGGTGGCCGCCGAGTACCTGGCCCGCTCCAACGAGGGCAAAGGTGTGATTCTGGGTGGTATTACGGGCGTACCGCCCTCCCAGGTAGTTATTTTGGGGGCAGGCACCGTGGCCGAGTACGCCGCCCGCGCGGCTACGGGCCTGGGCGCCGAGGTGAAGGTGTTCGACAATCACCTCTACAAACTGCGTCGCCTCAAGCAAAACCTGGGCATTCAGCTCTTCACCAGCACGCTGGATACCTACACCCTGAACCAGCAGATCCGTCGCGCCGACGTGGTGATTGGGGCGCTGAATGCCGAAGAGGGCCGCATTCCGTTTATGGTGCCGGAGGATGTGGTAGCCAGCATGTCGCCGGGCTCCGTCATCATCGACGTGAGCATCGACCAGGGCGGCTGCTTCGAAACCTCAGAAATGACCAGCCACAGCAAGCCGGTATACCGCAAGTACGACGTGGTGCACTACTGCGTGCCCAACATTGCCTCGCGCGTGCCGCGCACCGCTACCAACGCCCTGAGCAACATCTTCACGCCCATTCTGCAGGAAATCAGCCAGCATGGGGGCATCAACGAGGTGCTGTTCACCAACGAGCATTTCCGTTCCGGCGTGTACGCCTACAAAGGCTCCCTCACCAACTCCGCCATTGCCAAGAAATTCAACATGCGGTACAAGGAGCTGGGCTTGATGATTGCCGTGCGGAATTAAAACCACGGATTCGCACGGATTTTTCGGATTGCACAGATTTTGTGGACGGCACAGCAGAAGCGCAGTAAGATGTCTTATAGCTATTGCTCCGCTCATGCCAGGCGGAGCAAGCGCACGACCTGAGTGGAGCAATGAGTGTTGTGCCTGATTGCTTCAGGTACGACGACCGAAGCAATCAGGTGTTGCCACTGAAGCAATGGATGTAGAAAGCCTGCCTATTCTGCCGGGGCAGCCGCCAGCAAAAGCGCCTTCCACGCGTCCAGCACCTGACCGGCTTCCAGCAACTGCTTTCCGAGTTTCATAAGAGCTGACTGTTGCGCGGCGGCATCCGGGAGTTGCAGAATAGCCTGCACGGCAGGCGTGTGACGGTAGGCTTGCACTTCTTCGGGCGTAGGCAGGGCGTGGGCTTCCACGTTGGCGAGGCGGCCTAGGTTATTACCTGTTAGCACCTCGGAGTGACGGATGTGGGCCGGGAGCTGATCGAAGCCGATACCGAGGTTGCGGTTGGGTTTGGGTACTTCGAACAAGGTTTGGGCGGAGCGGCTGTACCAGTCGCCGCCGAGACGAGCCACGGCGTCGAGCTTCCTCGGGTCGATGCCGATGCCGGAGGGCAGGATAATGTCCTCGCGGAAGTAGGCCAGCACCACCCGGCACAGCACCAGGTTGCCGGCCCCGTTGTTCTGGCCCAGCTCAATCACCTGCTCCACCACGCACTCGAAGGCGGCCGGGGCTTCCAGCACCCGGGGCGGGCGCACCCGCTGGCTTGCCACCTCCGTAAAACCGGCCTTCACAAACTCGTTTACACCTTTGGCATACTCCGTGCTGGCCAACGACATCTGCTCCACCATGGCGTAGTCGCAGATGTGCACCACGCACTCCGCTACCTCACGCACGTTTTCCAGGGTGTGCTTCTGGGAGTTGTCGCGCACCCGGTTGGCGGGCGAAAACGCCAGGATGGGTGGGTTGGAGCCAAAGCAGTTGAAGAAGCTATAGGGGCTCAGGTTCACACGGCCTTCGGCATCCACGGTACTCACGAAAGCCACCGGGCGCGGAGCCACGGCGCCCACCATAAAGGGGTGCCAGTCGGAAGGAGATAAGTCGGAGGGGGTGATGCTGCGGAATGGGGTGGGAGTGGGCATGGGGGCGAAGTTCGCCGTTGCCGGCCAATTAGGAACCGCTTGCGTTAACTTTTCCGGTTACCAAACGGTGTAGAGCGTCTCCTCGGCCGCGCCATTACAACGATTGTCGTTCAACAACGAGACGCAAGTAGGTGTATACACCGTTTCTATGACTCTTTTAGCCAACACAATCAGCTTCTCAGTCGTCGTAGTGCCAGCGCCGGCTGTGGTTGTCGTAGGTGGCCTGACCGAAAAGTCCCACGCCATACCCCAGCATATACTGAGTAGAATCCTCCGTGAGGCCGGGTGAGTAGTAAAAGAAAGGAGCGTGGGTGAATGTGCCAAAGCCTGTGCTTGGCAGGCGAGACAGATACCGGGGCGTCAACTGCTCCAATGAATCAGGCAACTGCTGCTGGTCGTGGCGGTAGGCTTCCAGGGCCTGAATGATTGTGGCGGCCCGCCGCTGAGAAATGCTTTCCTGCCAGTGGTGGATGAGGGGAAACAGAGGTAGCTGTAGCGCCATTGCGCTTGCCACAATCAGCCAGTAGGCGCGCCGGGGCGGTTTGCTTAGGAGAAAGCCAACGGGGATGACCAGTACACTCACCGCCGCCAGAACCACAACCAGTGGGAAAAGCCAGGCATTCGTTTCCAGCTGCACTACCAGCAGCAACGCCAGCAGGCCCAGGCCAAACATCCAGCGCCTCGCTGTCTTCGGCCGGGGTTGAAACGCGTCAAGTGTAGCAGGCATCGGGAAAAGCTAAAGACGGGTCGTAAACGCGGCAAGATAAACGACTATTTTGCGGCGCTACGGCTCAAGCGTATGCCGTCAAGCTAACTGTTTTTAAGTCTGCAATAGCCTCGCTACCAGGGCCAGACCGGTTTGCCGCAATATTGCATCCGTGGCTCGGTACTCGCTGTAAATAACGACAAAGCCGATAAAGCAAGCGCCGAAAATTACCAGCGGAAGGCGTCGGAAATGGCTGATCATCAGGCAAAGAACCGGTTGGGGAAGGATAAGAACAGAAGAATTCTGAACTATGGATACTTTTACCGCTGTGCCTACTGCTCAACCAGCCTTGCTATGTTCGGAATAAACCACATTCAGTTTGACTCAATGACCTACGCCATTCATTACAAGAATGGCCGCATTGCGAAAGAAGGGCGGGGGTTGTCGTTCTACTATTTCGGACCAAACAGCTCCATCGTGGCTATTCCCATGGGCAGCAACGACCTGCCCTTTATCTTCAACGAAACCACCCACGACTACCAGACGGTATCCATCCAGGGGCAGATTACCTACAAAGCCGGCAACCCCAAGCAGCTCGCCGAACAGCTCGACTTTACAGTCGACAGCCGGGGCGTATACAAGAAAAACGATCTGGAAAAGCTGCACCAGCGCATCATCAACGAGGCCCAGACGGCTACCGCCACCTTCGTGCACAGCCTGGGACTGAAGGACGCCATGCGCGCAGCCAAAGCCATTGAGGTAAACATTGCCGAGGGACTGGCTGCTTCCAAGGCCATTATGCTGCTGGGTATTGAAGTGCTGAGCGTGAACATTCTGGCCGTGAAAGCCACCCCGGAAATGGGCCGCGCCCTGGAAACCGAAACCCGCGAGAAGATTCAGCAGGAAGCCGACCAGGCCGTGTTTGAGCGCCGCAACTTTGCCGTGGAGCAGGAACGCAAGATCCGGGAAAGCGAGCTGAACACCGAAATAGCGGTGGAGGAGAAGAACAAGCAGATTGCCGAGAAGAAAACGGAAGGCGAGATGCAGAAGGCGGAAAGCACCCGCAAGCTGCGCGAAATGAAAGTGCAGGCCGACATTTCGGTGGAAGAGCAGCGCAAGCTTCTGATTGAGCAGAACGCCGAAAACCAGCGCAAGGAAGCCGAAACCCGGGGCTACGTGCTGGAAACCACCCTGCGGCCCTACAAGGATATGGACTGGAAGCTGCTGGTGGCCCTCAGCAACAACCCCGACCCGAAGTTCAACATTGCCCTGGCCTTCCGGGAGCTGGCCGAAAACGCGGGCAAAATCGGCAACCTCAACATCTCCCCCGATTTACTCGATACCCTGCTAACGGATTCCGACAAGCCCCAGCCCGGCCGCCGATGAGCCTCGATTATGCCATCCTGGTGCGCAACAAAACCCGCCTGGAGCAGCTCATGGAGCGTTTCAATACGAAGGCGCAGGCTAAGTTCTACATCGAAAGCGTGGGGGGCGAGTTTGCCGAGTACGAGGCCGAAAATGCCCGCTTCCAGGAGTCGTTTTCCCTGGTGCAGCGCCGCCTGTCGTCGGTTATCAAGAACAAGGTAGTCGAGCGGGCGTACCTGCCTTCGTTTTTGTTTAACCACAAGCAGCTGGTGGTGGTAGTGGGGCAGGATGGACTGGTAGCCAATACGGCCAAGTATGTGGGCGGCATTCCTATTATTGCCGTGAACCCCGACCAGGAACGGAACGACGGGGTGCTGCTGCCCTTCACGCCCCAGGACTTTCTGCCGGCCGTGGAGCGCGTCATGGCCGAGCGGTTTCGGGTGCGGGAAGCCACGCTGGCCGAAGCCCGCCTCCACGACGGGCAGCGCCTGCTGGCATTCAACGACCTGTTCATTGGGGCTGCCTCGCACGTGTCGGCCCGCTACCACATTGTTTACCAGGAGGAGCAGGAGCAGCATTCTTCGTCGGGCATCATCGTGTCCACAAAATCGGGCTCAACGGGCTGGCTGAGCTCCGTATTCAACATGACGGCCGGCATGAGCCGTTTCCTGGATGATTCAGAAGAAACCCTACCGCGGCCGGTCCTGACGGAGGAAGAGCTGATGTTTGTGGTGCGGGAGCCATTTCAGAGCAAACGCACGCAAGCCGGTCTGACGGCGGGCTTACTGGATACGACGACGCCTCTGCGGGTGGAATCCATGATGCCGATGAACGGAGTCATCTTCTCCGATGGCGTGGAAACCGACTTCTTACAGTTCAATTCCGGCGCTATTGCCACTATCGGGGTGGCCCCGGAAAAAGCGCGGCTGGTCTTGAAAGGCTAACCGTTGCCAATTGCCTATTTACTTCTTTTCAGTATGCAGAATACCCAGCTAAGCAAGCTCCTGAGCTACGCCCTGCGCCACCGCCCCGATGAGCTGGGCCTCACCCTCGATGCCCAGGGCTGGGTGCCGGTAGCCGACCTCCTGGCGGCCCTGCAAGCCCGCGACGCCAGTATTTCCCTGGCTCAGCTGCAGGAAGTAGTAGCCTCCAACGACAAAAAGCGGTTTGCCTTTTCCGAGGACGGCCAGCTGCTGCGGGCCAGCCAGGGCCACTCCGTGGAAGTTGACCTGGGACTGACGCCTATAGTGCCACCCGCCACCCTGTACCACGGCACGGCCACCCGGTTTGTGGCCAGCATTCTGGCTGAAGGGCTTCGGCCGGGCAGCCGCCAGCACGTGCATCTCTCACCCGACCGCGCTACGGCCGAAGCTGTAGGCCGGCGCCATGGCCAGCCCGCTATTCTCCTGGTGGCGGCCGGGGCTATGCACGAGGCGGGAATTGCGTTCTACCAGTCGGCCAACGGGGTGTGGCTGACGGCCGCCGTGCCGCCGCAGTACCTGCAGCCGGAGCAGCCCGGAATCGTATGAAGCCGCTGCTGCTGAGCTTGGCTCTGCTCGGCCTGTTGACGTCCCCGGCGGTAGCTCAAGGTCCGACCGGTGCTTTAGCCGATACTGCCCAGCTGCGCTGGCATATCGTGGCTCTCACCACCACGCCCGAGCCGCGCAACTACCAGCACCTGGCGAGCCTCAACCAGGCCGCCGACTACATCAAAGCCGAGTTAGCCGCTGTTGGTGCCCGCCCTACTGAGCAGATCTACTCCGTGGAAGGTCGCGGGTACCGTAATATCCTGGGTTCGTTTGGCCCTGCAGATGGGCCTCGCCTCATCATTGGGGCGCACTACGACGTGTATGGGGAGCAGCCCGGCGCCGATGACAACGGTACCGGCGTTGCGGCCCTACTAGAAGTGGCGCGGCTGCTAGGCCGTCAGCCCGCGTTGCCTTACCGCGTGGATGTGGTAGCCTATACCCTGGAAGAACCACCATTTTTTCGCACCAAAAACATGGGTAGCTATGTGCACGCCAAAGCCCTGCACGATGCGGGGGTGGCGGTTCGCGGCATGGTGGCCCTGGAAACCCTGGGCTACTACGATGACCGGAAGCACACCCAAGATTATCCCTTGGCCCCGCTGAAATGGCTGTATGGCAACCGCGGCAACTACGTGACGGTGGCGCAGAAATTCGGCAACGGCCGGTTTGGACGACAGTTTGCCCGCCACTACCGGGCCGCAGCCGCACTTCCCGTGAAACGCTTCAAGGCTCCGGCCTGGCTGCCCGGCATCGACTTCTCCGACCACCTCAACTACTGGCACTTCGGCTTCCCGGCCGTGCTGCTCACCGACACCGCCTTCTACCGCAACAAGCATTACCACCAGTCCACTGATACCATTGATCGGCTGGATATGCGTCGCCTGGGCCTGACTGTGGATGCGCTGCTAGCCGTGGTGCTGGAACGGTAGTATTCAGGCATCAGCCCGCTGGCCTACCCACACCCAGCCGGTTTGCACCAGTAAGTATTCTTCTCCATCAGAGGCCTGATAAGGACGGTGTGGCTTGCGTAGCGCCCAGGCGGGCCAGCTATTGGGATAATCGAATAGATCGAGAAAGATATTCCACGGGTGTGTTGTCCAAGTGAGGAACTCTGAGCCGGGCAACTGCCGATACTCCAGTGGTAAGGCGGGGCCATCTACTACCATGTCTCCATAAATAGGTGGGTACATTCCTATTCTCTCTCGTATCAAGGCTTCTACATGTGATTCATGGGCAAACTCGGGAGAAACGAGCCGGATACTCAACTTGTACCTCTCACCTTGAAGACGCAACTGCGCTTCCCACGAAAAAAATGTATTCAATAAGTGAGTTGCAGCTCGCTGCCGAATTTGCCATGGTGGTAATCGGCTATGAAAGTGCCAGACTCCCAGGCCTAACTGGTTGTAATAGCAGTTACACGCTTGTAGCGCATCATTCGGTAGCGGCTCGGGTTGAGGTTGTAGACTGGGAATGTAACGAAGGTGGCGGCGCTTGCCACGTATCTTCTTGGGAGCCGGCATAGGGGCGTATAGAGTGAATTATTTGCTAAAATACTATATCTTTACTAACTGCCTATAGCTCGAAGGTAAGCCCTTACTTACTCTGCCTATGTCTCAGTTGCGCTGCCCCAAATGCGAATCCTTGGAAGCTACCAAAAGTGGCGTAGTGGGCGGGCGGCAGCGCTTCAAGTGCAAGAACTGCGGCTACCACTACTCTGTGGCCAAGGCGGGCAAGGAAACCAATCCATACTACGTCATCAAGGCCCTGCAGCTGTTTATGGAGGGCGTGAGCTACCGCGAGATTGAGCGGCTGCTGGGCGTAAGCCACGTGTCGGTGATGAACTGGGTGAAGAAATACGGCGTGAAAGCTCCCCGCCAGACCGACTATCATCCCACCTACAAAATCCTCAATCAGAAAGAGCTGGCTGAGTTTTTTCAGAAGCCCGAAAACCTGAAAAGCGCCGGCCTGATGGTGACGGAGCTGGGCGACAAGTACATGATGATTCGGTGGGAGCGGTTCAAGCAGGCTTAGAGCTATAGTGGGTTAGCGGAAATATAGCTGGCGGGTGGGTTCCAGCGGGGGATTGTACTACTTGGCAGTACCAGTCCGGCATCCTGTCGTGGTGGCGGACATCCGATCTGAGTTTCCCCTAACCGTAATTCCCCGCAACCATGCAAAATGCTCGTTATGCGCTGGCTCTGAGTGCCCTGCTCACGGCTACGGTCGCCACAGCCCAGGTGCAACCCGCACCCCCGGCCCAACCGGCCCCGCCACCCGCCGCGCCGGCCGCGCCGCCCACGCCGGCGGCACCCGCCAAATCGGCGCCGTACGGGGGTGGTATGAAGGTGAACATTTCGCCCGACGGCTCAAAGTACCTGCGCTTTATGACCTGGCACCAGGTGTACTCGCGCTACACCGAAAACAACACCGGCACGCTTCGGGCTCCCGGCAAGCCGCAGAAAGGCCAGGTAGACTTCGGCCTGCGCCGCTCGCGCTTCATGATTATTGCCCAGCTGAACCCGCGCTTTCTCATCTACACCCACCTGGGCATCAACAACCAGAACGCCGTGAGCGGGGGCGTAGCGCCGGCCACCGATGGCAAGAAGCCGCAGTTCTTCATTCACGAGGCCGTGACGGAGTACAAGGTAAACAAGTACCTGAGCCTGGGCGGCGGCCTGCACTACTTCAACGGCATTTCTCGCCTCACCAGCGCCAGCACCACCAGCATCCTGACAATGGACCTGCCGCTGACCAACTTTCCCACCATTGAGCAGACCGACCAGTTTGCGCGCTGGTTTGGGGTATACGCCAAGGGAAGGATTCAGAAGCTGGACTACCGCTTTTCCGTGAGCGACGCCTTCCTGACCAACCAAGCCAGCACACCCCTGAGCCTGGGCACTACCACAACTACCGATGGCATAGTCACCAGCACCGGCACCGGCATTGCCGCCTACAGCCCGCAGAATACCAGCCACGTGTACCAGGGCTACGTGAGCTACAACTTCCTGGAGCCCGAAGCCAACCTGCTGCCGTACTATACCGGTACCTACCTGGGCACCAAGCGCGTGTTTTCCGTGGGCGCGGGCTTCCTCTACAACAAGGACGCCATGTACTCGCGGGCGACTTCCAGCGCCGTGCCGGTGACGCCCGTCGTAGCGGCCGACCCGTTCGGGCAGGTAGCTACCCGCAAGCACGATCTGAAGCTGTTCGGTGTAGACGCCTTCTACGACGTGCCCCTGGATACAACTGCGCGCACGGCCATTACGCTGTACGGCGTGTATTACAACTACGACATGGGCCCGAACCACGTGCGCTTTGTAGGGCCCGAAAACCCCGGCTACGGCACGGCCCCGACCCGCGGCAACGCCGTGCCGCAGTCGGGCACCGGCAACTCGTTCTACGGGCAGGCCGGCTACCTGCTGCCCCAGAAGCTGCTGGGCCCGAAAGCCCGGCTGCAGCCCTACGTGGCCTACCTGCACAGCCGCTACGAGGGCCTGCGCACCAGCAACGGCGACACGAAAAGTGCCAACGTGTACGATGCCGGCGTGAACCTGCTGCTTGATGGCCACAACGCCAAGGTGACGCTCAACTACCGCGCCCGCCCCGACTTCCAGGGCTACGTGCCTACCACCGGCACCATCAACGGTGTGGACTACAAGCCCGAAATAACCCTCCAGACGCAGATTTTCCTGTAAGAAGCAGGCTATTTGATTCAAAAATCAATGGTCATGCTGAGCTTGTCGAAGCATCTCTACCGCTGTATTGAATCATTGCGGACGAAGCGGTAGAGATGCTTCGGCTTCGCTCAGCATGACCCAAAATTCAGCGTGACGATTTGCTGAAAACCCGCTACCAGTCCCGCAAAACGAACCTTCCACTCCAAATTCCCCCAAGAGTATGCACCAGAACTTACCCCAGCGCGACGCGGCTGCCTACGCCGGTGCCGCGCCCGTGGGCAGCCCCGCTGCCGACGAATCCGTAACCCACGACAACAACGCCGTTTCGTCCAGCAAAATCTGGCAGGTGATTACCGCCTCCTCGGTGGGCACCGTCATCGAGTGGTACGACTTCTACATTTTCGGGTCGCTGGCCGCCATTATCGGGCCGGTGCTGTTTGGGGCCACGGGCAAGCTGGAAGATTCCCTGCTGGGGGCGCTGGCCGTGTTTGGGGCGGGCTTTGTGGTGCGGCCGTTCGGGGCCTTGTTCTTCGGCCGCATCGGCGACATGATCGGGCGCAAGTACACTTTCCTGGTGACGCTGCTGATTATGGGTGGGGCCACATTCGTGACCGGGCTGGTGCCGGGCTACGATAAAATCGGTATTGCGGCCCCGCTGATTGTGGTGGTGCTGCGCCTACTACAGGGCCTGGCCCTGGGCGGGGAGTACGGCGGGGCCGCTACCTACGTGGCCGAGCATGCCCCCGATAAAAAGCGGGGCTTCTTTACCAGCTTCATCCAGATTACGGCCACCGGCGGGCTGATTCTGAGCATTTCCGTGATTGTGATTACGCGCAAGATTCTGGGCGAGGAAGCCTTCAAGGAGTGGGGCTGGCGGGTGCCGTTCCTGCTCTCGGGCCTGCTGGTTATAGCCTCGTATTACATCCGGCGCAAGCTGCACGAGTCGCCGCTGTTTGCCAAGGCCAAGGCCGCCGGCACCACCAGCACCAACCCCCTGCGCGACTCCTTCGTGAACCCCGTAAACCGCCGCCTGGTGCTCATTGCCCTGTTCGGCGTCACGATGGGCCAGGGCGTAATCTTCTACACCAGCCAGTTTCAGGCCTATTCCTTCATGAATAATACCCTGAAGATGGACCTCGTGGATTCCAGTACCATTCTGGTAGTGGCCATGCTGCTGGCCACGCCGCTGTTCGTGTACTTCGGCAGCTTGTCCGACCGCATCGGCCGTAAGCGCATCATCATGACGGGCATGATTTGCGGGGCCTTGTTCACCATTCCGCTGTTCTACGGCATCAAGGCATTTGCCGGCCCCATCACCGAAATTACCCCTGCCACCGTGGATGCCGCCGGCAAAGCCGTGCCCGCCGTCATGAAGGCCCTCACGCCCAACATCCCCGCCATGATTGCGCTGACCTTCATCCTGGTGCTGTTCGTGACGATGGTGTACGGGCCCATTGCGGCCTACTTGGTGGAGCTGTTTCCTACCAAAGTGCGCTACACCAGCCTCTCGGTGCCCTACCACATTGGCAATGGCGTATTCGGGGGCTTTGTGCCGCTGGTAGCCACCTGGATAGGGGTGTGGGCCGCCACTCAGCCCGAGGGCACCTTCGCCAAAGACCATAGCAGCCTGATTGGGCTGGCTTATCCGGTGCTGGTGGCTTTCGTTTGCTTCGTGATTGGGGTCATCTACATGCGGGATGTGCGCAACGTGCGCATCATGGACTAGCGGTGATAAAGTGAATTCGTGAAATCGAGAAGTCCGTCGTGCCGCTGGCCCGGCGGACTTCGCATGACCCGGATGCCGCGCCACTAGGAATTGGAGGCTGGCGTTACAGGGTGAATACTATAGCCTCCCAACCCGCAAGTTAGCAACGCTCAACTAACGTATTTATGCCACCTATTTCCCCGCAGGAGCGCCCGGAGCAGCGGCGCGGGCAGCGGCTGCTCTTCGTGGGGCTGCTGTTTGCCGTGCTGCTCAACTTCCCGTTTCTGGGGGTCTTCAATCACGATGCGCGGCTAGCCGGCATTCCGGTGCTCTACCTCTACGTGCTCCTGGCCTGGATTGCGCTGGTGCTGGCCACCGGCTGGCTGGTAAGATCAACGAAGAATTAGTAATTGATAATCAGTAATGAGGAATTAGGTATTCGTTTGTAACGCAGGGCTTTCGTGCTCCTGATTGGCTTCGGCCTCTCCTGAGATATTAATTACTGATTGTTCATTACTAATTGTCAAATAAATGCCCATCTGGCTGGTTCTTGGCTTTTCCTTCGGCTACCTCGCCCTGTTGTTTGGGGTGGCGTACGCGGCGGAGCGCCGGTCGGCGGCTCGGCGGAGCCTGGTGAGCAACCCCTACGTGTACGCCCTGAGCATGGCCGTGTACTGCACCGCTTGGACGTACTACGGCTCCGTGGGCCGGGCGGCGCACTTCGGGCTGGAGTTTGTGGGTATCTACCTGGGACCTACGCTTATGGCCCCGGCCAACTGGTTGGTAATGCGCAAGATTATCCGCATCTGCCGCCGGCAGCGCCTCACTTCCATTGCCGATTTCATTTCGGCCCGCTACGGCAAGAGTGCCTCCCTGGGCGCTCTGGTTACGGTGGTGTGCGTGCTGGGCGTGGTGCCCTACATTGCCCTCCAGATAAAGGCCATTGCGGCTTCTTTCGACATCCTGACGCAGCCGGTCAGCGTGGCCCTGCCGGCGCAAGCGGCCTCGGCCGGGGTGGGTTCGGCCTTTTATACCACGGTGGCGCTGGCGTTTTTTACCATCATCTTCGGGGTGCGCTCCATCGAAGCCACCGAGCGGCACGAAGGCATGGTGCTGGCCGTGGCCCTGGAAAGTCTGGTGAAGCTGGTGGCCTTTCTGGCGGCGGGTCTCTTTGTAACCTACGGCCTGTTCGGGGGCTTTGCCGATGTATTCGAGCAGGCCGCCGCGTTGCCGGAGCTTCGCCGCCTGTTTACGTTGGACGGGGCCGGGACCACGCCGGGGCAGTGGTTCACGCTGCTGCTGCTGAGTATGGCCGCCATTCTGCTGCTGCCGCGCCAGTTTCAGGTTTCGGTGGTGGAGAACGTAAACGAGGACCACCTGCGCAAAGCCATGTGGCTGTTTCCGCTCTACCTCATTATCATCAACCTGTTTGTGCTGCCTCTGGCCTTTGGCGGCCGCCTGCTCGACGCCGACGGGCGCTTCGACGCCGATACCTTTGTGCTGGCGCTGCCCCTGCAGGCGGGCCACCCGTGGCTGGCGCTGCTCATTTACCTGGGCGGGCTGTCGGCGGCCAGCAGCATGATTATCGTGGAAACCATTGCCCTGAGCGTGATGATGAGCAACCACCTGCTGATGCCGCTGCTGGTGCGCGTGCCCGCTGCCCGCGCCGAGGGTGCCCGGTGGTTTGCCTACCTGGGGCAGGTAGCCCTGCACAGCCGCCGCCTGGCCGTGGTGCTGGTGCTGCTGCTGGCCTACGGCTACTACGCCGTGGTGGGCCACCTGCTGCCGCTCGTCAACATCGGGCTGGTGTCGTTTGCGGCGGTGGCGCAGTTTGTGCCGGTGGTGCTGGGCGGGCTTTACTGGAAGGGCGGCACCCGCCAGGGCGCTACGGCCGGCATCCTGGCGGGGTTCGTCATCTGGTTTTTTACCCTGGTCTTGCCCACACTCGTTGGGCCCGATATGCTGGCTGCCGACCTGCTCACGCGTGGGCTATTCAACCAAAGCTGGCTGCGGCCATTTGCCCTGTTTGGCCTTGACGGGCTGGATTACCTTTCGCACGGCTTGTTCTGGAGCTGGTTTTTCAACCTGGGCTTGTACGTGGGCGTCTCGCTCGGGCGGCAACCTACGGCCCTGGAGCAGCGGCAGGCCGAGGTGTTCGTGGACGTATTCCGGCACGGCTCCGGCTTCGAGGGGCCGGCCGGCTGGCACAGCGCCGCGCCCCTGCCCGACGTGCGCGCCCTGCTCACCGGCTTCCTCGGGAAAAAGCGCACCACCCAGGCCCTACGGGCTTTTCAGGAACAATTTCCCGAAGCTCACCTGACGGACTCCACAACCCCGCCCCAGGCCGACCCGCACCTGCTGGCTTACGCCGAAAAGCTGCTGGCCGGCTCTATTGGGCCTGCCTCGGCCCGGCTGCTGCTGCGCTCCTCGGTGGGAGTGGAGGACATCAGCTTCGATAACGTGGTGGGCATTCTCAAGGAAAGTCAGCAGCTGCTCGAAGCCAACCGCCAGCTCCAGAAGCAGCAGCGCCAGCTCCAGCGCCTGACGCAGGAGCTGCAGGCTGCCTACGACCAGCTGCAGGAGCTGGATCAGCACAAGGATGAGTTTCTGTACACCGTCACGCACGAGCTGCGCACTCCGCTTACCAGCATCCGGGCCCTGGCCGAAATCCTGACCGACAACCCCGACCTGGAAGAAGAGGAGCGGCAACGGTTTCTGCTCACCATCACCCGGGAATCGGAACGGCTGGGGCGGCTAATTACGCTGGTGCTGGACCTGGAAAAGTACGAGTCGGGCAAGGCCACCTTGGACCTAATGCCGGTGGATGTAGCCGATGTAGTAACCGACGCGCTGGAAGCCGTAGGCCAGTTGCTGCGCGACAAGCACATCCAACTGGACCTGGCCGTACCGCCCGGCCTGCCGCACTTGCCCGGCGACCGGGACCGGCTGATGCAGGTGCTGGTGAACCTGCTCTCCAACGCCGTAAAATCCTGCCGCGCCGATGGCTCCGGCCGCATTGCGGTAGGAGTGGAGGCCACGACTGACCTGCTGCGCCTCGCGGTGCAGGACAACGGCAAGGGCATCGACCCGGAGTTTCACCAGCTTATCTTCGACAAGTTCTTCCAGGCGCGCCACCAGACCATGCGCAAGCCCGAGGGCTCGGGGCTGGGGCTGGCCATCACCAAAAAGATAGTGGAGCTGCACGCCGGCCGCATCTGGGTGGAAAGCCAGCCCGGCCACGGCGCCTGCTTCTCGGTGGAACTGCCGCTGGTTAATTAGTAATTGATAATTAGGAATGAGTAATTATTTAAGCAGTCATGCGCTTTTGTCAACTGCTTCTACTTGTCAGATTATCGGGCTGATAAATAGTTGGGCCTGGAATACGTGTCCTCGTCAGAGTTATTCATTGCTAATTCTGAATTACTAATTGAAATGATGCCTCCTCACATTCTCATTGTCGACGACGAGCCGAATATCGTCATGTCCCTGGAGTTCCTGATGCGCAAAGCCGGCTACTCCGTCAGCATTGCCCGCAACGGCACCGAAGCCCTGGAGGCCATCGACCGCACGGCTTTCGACGTGGTGCTGCTTGATATTATGATGCCTGACGTGGACGGCTACCAGGTGTGCCGCCACCTGCGCCAGCGCGCTGACCGGGCCACCAGCCGCGTTATCTTTCTGTCGGCCAAAAGCAAGGAGGCCGACATTCAGAAAGGCTACGAGGCCGGCGCCGACCTCTACCTGCCCAAGCCCTTCAGCACCCGCCAGCTCATGGACAAAGTGAAAGAGCTGCTGGCGGCCGGCCATTCGTAGGGCAACCATGCGCCATTATCAAACTTTATTTACAACTTCACCACCTCAAAACGTCACCGTTCCCATGCCCGAAACGCCCGCTAAGCACCCTCGCATCCGTAGCATCGAAGGCTACCACGAAGCCTACCACCTCAGCATTCATCACCCCGAGGAGTTCTGGGCCTCGGTGGCCGCGCCCTTCACCTGGCGCCGCAAGTGGGACAAGGTGCTCAGCTCCGATATGTCGGCCGGGAAAAATGAGTGGTTTGCCGGAGCGCGCCTCAACATCACCGAAAACTGCCTCGACCGCCACCTGGCCACGCGCGGCAACAAGCTAGCCCTGATATGGGAGCCCAATGACTCCAAGGAGCGGCACATGCGCCTCACCTACCGGGAACTGCACCAGCGCGTGTGTCAGTTTGCCAACGTGCTGCACAACAACGGCGTGGAAAAAGGCGACCGGGTGTGCTTATACATGCCGATGATTCCGGAGCTGGCTATTGCGGTGCTGGCCTGCGCCCGCATCGGGGCGGTGCACTCCGTTATTTTCGCCGGCTTCTCGGCCACCGCTATTGCCGACCGGGTGAACGATGCCCAAGCTACCGTGGTGCTCACGGCTGACGGCCTGAACCGGGGCGCCAAGCAGATTCCGGTGAAGCGGGTAGTAGATGAAGCCCTGGAAATCTGCCCCTCGGTGCGCCGCGTGATTGTGGTGGAGCACCTGGGCTGGCCCGTGCAGATGGAGGAGGGCCGCGACGTATGGTACCACGAAGAAGCCGAGGGGGTAGCCAAAACCTGCCCCGCCGAGGAAATGGCCGCCGAAGACCCGCTGTTTATTCTCTACACCTCGGGCAGCACCGGCAAGCCCAAGGGCGTAGTGCACACCACCGCCGGCTACATGGTGTGGACCGACTACACGTTCCGCAACGTGTTTCAGATAGAGGAAAATGACATCTACTGGTGCACGGCCGACATTGGCTGGGTAACGGGCCACTCATACCTGCTCTACGGGCCCCTGCTGGCCGGCAGCACCTCGCTCATGTTCGAGGGCATTCCCACCTACCCCGATGCCGGCCGCTTCTGGGAGGTGATTGACAAGCACTCCGTCACGATTTTCTACACCGCACCTACTGCTATCCGAAGCCTGATGGCCGCGCCGCTGGACAACGTGCTCAGCTACTCGCTCGACTCGCTGCGGGTGCTGGGCTCGGTGGGGGAGCCCATCAACGAGGAGGCCTGGCACTGGTACCATACCCACGTGGGCAAGGAGCGGTGCCCCATCGTAGATACCTGGTGGCAGACGGAAACCAGTGGCATCATGATTTCGGCGCTGGCGGGCATTACGCCCTCGGTGCCGGCCCGCGCTGGGCTGCCGCTGCCCGGGGTGCTGCCCGTGCTGCTCACCCAGGAAGGCCAGGAAATAGAAGGCAACGACCAGGAAGGGTATCTGGCCATCAAGCAAAGCTGGCCGGGTATCATTCGTACCACCTACGGCGACCATGAGCGCGCCCGCCAGACGTACTTTGCGCCGTACGCCGGCTACTACTTCACCGGCGACGGTGCCCGCCGCGACGAGCAGGGCCTCTACCGCATTATCGGCCGGGTGGATGATGTTATCAACGTGTCGGGCCACCGCTTCGGCACGGCCGAAATCGAAAACGCCATCAACCAGAACAGCCACGTCATCGAATCGGCCGTGGTGGGCTACCCGCACGATGTGAAAGGCCAGGGCATCTACGCCTACGTGATTCTGGGCGAGGCCCTGCCGGAGCGCGAAGCCGACCGCCAGCACATCGAGGCCAGCATTATTGAAACGGTGGTGGCCGAAATCGGCAAGATTGCCAAGCCCGACAAAATTCAGCTGGTAGCGGGGCTACCCAAAACCCGCTCGGGCAAAATCATGCGCCGCATCCTGCGCAAAGTGGCCGAAGGCGAAACCAGCAACCTCGGCGACACCTCCACGCTGCTGGACCCGGCCGTGGTAGACGAGATTATCAAAGGAAAGAAATAAATAAGCAGCGCTTAAGCTATTTGAGACACAACAGTCCGCGCATCTGCGTGCGCGGGTACTCAGTCTGAATCCCGTTTCCAGTCAGATGCTCAGGAGCCAGAGGAAGCGCCGTTAGCTACTGGGCCCCAAAGAGCAGTGGTCGTAGCTGGCCTCTGCGTATACTATCTGTGAGCAGTACGCCCACGAGCGAGGTGAAAAACGCCTTGTTCGTGGGCATGCTTTATGGATATTGGTTGGCTCAGGGTGAGAAGGTTAACTCATATTTCAGGCTGAGCAAAAGCCGCGAAATTGAACCTGAAGACAGCAAAGAAGTGAATAGCGGCTCAGGCCGGACGCCGACGGCAAGGCAGGGAACAATAGCCGGCCCAATTGGATTGCTGCCTGGCCCTAGCTGTGCCAGTCGCCGGCCGCTTCAGGCTGGTGCAGAATGGCTTCGACCCAGTAGCTGGCCGGGCCCTGCGCAGCGGGCCACCGCACTTTGTCGCCCAGCCGCGCGCCCAGCACGGCAATGGCCACCGGGCTGAGGATGGAAATGCGGTTGCGGCTTAGGTCCGCATCTGGCGGGTATACCAAGGTGATTTCCAACTCGTCGATGCTGTGCAAATCCCGGAGCTTGATGCGGGAGTTCATGGTCACTACATCCGGTAGAATATCGTAGGAATCAACCAGATGAGCACGGGTCAGCTCATGCTCCAGCGTGGTCAAGGCAGGGGACGCAACTGCCGGGTGCTCTTGCTGCACCAGTTCCATCAGCCGCGCGTAGTCCAGCCGGGTCACGTAGATATCGGACGGTGAATGCAGGGTTTTCATCAGGTGGCGGGTTAGCAGGTCGGTAGTCATGGTATCAGGCAGGCAAAAAATAAAAATCAACTACTGCCAGCCCCCGCCCAGGGCCCGGTACAAACCCACGCTCTGCAGCAGCTGGCTATGGCGCGACTCGGCCAGACTCAGCTCGGCTTCGAGCACGCTGCGTTGGGCGGTAATAACTTCGAGGTAGGTGGCATAGCCGGCCACGAACAGCTTGTTGGACGTGGCCACGGCCCGGCTCAGCAACTCAACTTCCTGCTGGCGGGCGGCGGCGGCGGCGCGGTAGTTTTCCAGCCCCTGCAGGCCGTTCACCACTTCGCGGAAGCCGGTTTGCAGCGACTGCTGGTAGCGGTAGTAAGACTCGTAGCTGCCGGCCGTGGCCAGGCGGAAGTCGGCCTTGAACTGGGCCCGGTTCAGCAGCGGGCCCGTGAGGCCGGCCAGAGCCCCGTAGGCCAGCGAAGCCGGGTCGAAGAGCTTGGCGCTGCGGTAGGAGTTGAAGCCCACATAAGGCGTGAGGGTGAGGGCGGGCAGGAAGGCGGCCCGGGCGGCGGCCACGTCGGCGCGGGCGGCCTGCATCTCCAGCTCGGCCTGGCGCACGTCGGGCCGGCGCAGCAGGGCCGTGGCGGGCACGCCGGCGCTGAGGCGCTCGGGCAGTACCTGCCCGGGCAGCGGCCGGCCTCGGGTGATGGCGCGCCGGTAGCGCCCCAGCAGCTGGTTGAGGCCGGTTTCGGCTTCGGTCACGCGTTGCCGGGCTTCGTGGGCCAGGCTTTCGGTGCGGGCTACCTGGGCCGCAAACTGCTGCACGGCCAGCTCGGTGGCCCGGCCGGCCTGCTTCTGCACGCGCATCAGGTCCAGGGCTTCGCGCTGCAGGGCCGTGTTGCGGTCCAGCACGGCCAGCTGGTTGTCGGCCGTGAGCAGCTCGTAGTAGAGGCGAGCCACTTCGGCTACCACGTTGGTTGTGACGAGGTGGCGGCCCTGCTCCGAGGCCAACACCCGCAGGTAGGCCGCCTGACGGCGCTGGCGCAGCTTGCCCCAAAGGTCAATTTCCCAGGAGCTGCGCAGCCCCACGAAAAACTCCGGCGTCACCGGCCCGGGAATGCGCTGCGGCCCATCGATGTTGGGCGACAGGTTGGTGTCGAAGTTGCCCACCCCGTTGAGGGTGTAGCGGCCGTACCGGTCGGCGCTGGCCGAGGCAGCGGCCGACACCGTGGGCAGCAGCGCCCCGCGGCGGGCCAGGTACTGGGCCCGGGCAGTTTCCACGCGCTGCAGGGCCAGCTGCAGGTCCAGATTCTGGCGCAGCGCCGTGTCGATGAGGGCCGTCAGGGCGGGGTCCTGGAAAAACTGGCGCCAGGGCTGGGCGCCGGCGTGGAGCGTGTCGGTGGCTGTCGCGCGCGGGGTGAAGGCCGCCGGCAGCGGCGCCCCGGCCGTGGGCTCGGCCGGGGCCGCCACCCGGCAACTGGTAGCTAGCAGGGTAAGGCTGAAAAGAAGGGCTGAAAGCAGGCGCATGGCAGGTCAGGGTTTTGTGCTGGGGTGGGCCTCACCCCCTAACCCCCTCTCCCTCGGAGAGGGGGACTAGTTTTTAGCTCTAGTCAATAGCTCAGTTCAATAATTGAAGTCCGATTGAAGTCGTCAGGCTCCCCCTCTCCCCCATGTCGCGCATTAAGCGAGGGAAGGGGGCCGGCCCCGGAGGGGTCCCGTGAGGCTTAATGCGCCACCAGCTCCCGCTCCCGCACTTCCTCCGCTTCCGCCGGCTCGTCGGCCTCCAAGTTTTTCACTTTCTCGAAGGAGGCAAACAGCACGTACAGGCCGGGAATCAGCACCATGCCGAACAGCGTGCCGATGAGCATGCCGCCCGCCGCCGCCGTGCCGATGGAGCGGTTGCCCAGGGCCCCGGCCCCGCTGGCAATGACCAGCGGAATCAGGCCCGCGATGAAGGCGAAGGAGGTCATCAGGATGGGCCGCAGGCGCGACACGGCCCCTTCCACGGCGGCATCGAGCACCGAAGCTCCGGCCCGGCGCTGCTGCTCGGCAAACTCGATGATGAGAATGGCATTCTTACCGAGCAAACCCACCAGCATCACCAGCGCCACCTGGGCGTAGATGTTGTTTTCCAGTCCCAGCAGCTTTAGGCTGAGGAAGGCGCCGAACACGCCGGTGGGCAAGCTCAGCAGCACGGGCAGGGGGAGCAGCAGGCTTTCGTACTGCGCCGCCAGCAGCAGGTACACGAAGATGAGCACCACGCCGAAGACGTACAGGGCCTGGTCGCCGCTCAGAATCTGCTCGCGGGTCATACCGCTCCACTCGTAGGCGTAGCCGCGGGGCAGCTCCTTGGCCGCTACCTTCTCGATGGCCGTGATGGCGTCGCCGGAGCTGTAGCCGGGAGCGGCGTCGCCGTTGAGCATAGCCGAGGTGTACATGTTGTAGCGCGTGAGCTGGTCGGGGCCGAAGACGCGCTCCAGCTTCACGAAGGTGGAGAAGGGCACCATCTCGCCCCGGTCGTTTTTCACGTGCAAAGCCAGCAGGTCGTCGGGGCGGCTGCGGTACTCGGGGCCGGCCTGCACCATCACCTTGTACATCTGCCCGAAGCGGATGAAGTTGGAGGCGTAATAGCTGCCCATCAGCGTCTGCAGCGTGCTCATGGCCGCGTCGATGGTCACTCCCTTTTTGGCGGCCATGTCCTGGTCGACGTGAATCAGGTACTGCGGGAAGTTGGGGTCGAACGAGGTGAAGGCGCCGCCGATGGCCGGGTCCTTGCGCAAAGCGGTGAGGAAAGTCTGCGACACTGCGGCAGTTTTCTGCAAGTCGCCCGTGCCCGACTTGTCCAGCAAACGCAGCTCAAAGCCGCTGCTGTTACCGAAGCCCGGCACTGTGGGCGGCGGCAGAAACTGAATGTCAGCGTCGCTGATGCCCTTGGTTTTCTCTTCCAGCTCGGCAATGAACTGGGCCACCGACTGCTCGCGCTGGTCCCAGGGCTTGAGGTTAATCATGCCCATGCCATAGCTGGAGCCGGCCACCTCGTTCACCAGGCTGTAGCCGGCCAGCGTCGATACCGACTCTACCGGCCCCAGCTTACTGGCAATGCGCTGCACTTCGTCGAGCACGGCCTCGGTGCGCTCCACGGTGGCGCCGGCGGGTGTGGTCACGTTCACGTACACCATGCCCTGGTCCTCGGTCGGGATAAAGCCCGAGGGCAGAATCTTGTTCACGCCCCAGGTGGCGGCGCAGAAGCCCGCCAGCACCAGCAGCGTCACCACGCGGCGCCCGGCCACCGCCCGCAGCAGGCCCTGGTAGCGCCCCGCCAGCGCCTCATAGCGCCGGTTGAATCCGGCAAAAAAGCGACCCATTAGTCCCTTGGGCTTCTCGCCTTCCGCCAGTGGCGTGTGCTTGAGCAGCAGCGCGCACAGGGCCGGCGTGAGCGTCACGGCATTAATACCCGAAATGACAATGGCAATGGCCAGCGTGAGCGAAAACTGCCGGTAGAACACGCCCACGGGCCCTTCCATGAAGGAAACCGGGATGAACACCGCCGACATCACCAGCGTGATGGCAATGAGCGAGGAGCTGATTTCGCCCATGGCCTCGAAGGTGGCTGCGCGCGCCGGCAGGTGCTTTTCCTGCATTTTGGCGTGCACGGCTTCCACCACCACAATGGCGTTATCGACCACAATGCCAATGGCCAGCACCAGCGCAAACAGCGTGAGCAGGTTAATTGAGAAGCCCAGCGTCTGCATGAAAAACAGGGTGCCAATGAGGGCCACGGGCACGGCCAGCGCCGGAATCAGCGTGGAGCGCCAGTCCTGCAAAAACAGGTACACGATGACGAACACCAGCAGGAAAGCCTCAAACAACGTGCGCATTACCTCGTGAATACTGGCGTCGAGGAAGCGCGACACGTCGTAGGCGATGCTGTACTTCATGCCGGGCGGGAAGCTGCTGGTTTGCAGCTCGGCCATGCGCGTTTTCACGTTGGCGATGACGTCCGAAGCGTTGGAGCCCGGGCGCTGCTTGAGCATGATGGCCGCCGAGGGTTTGCCGTCGGTTTTGGAAGCCATGCTGTAGGTGAGCGAGCCGAACTCCACGTCGGCCACCTCGCGCAGGCGCAGCACCGAGCCGTCGGCGTTGGCCCGCACCACGATGTTGCGGTACTGGTCGGGCTCGAAAAACTTGCCCGTGTAGCGCAGCACGTACTGCATCGACTGCGCCTTTTCGGCGCCCGAGCTTTCGCCCGATTTGCCCGGCGCGGCCTCCACGTTCTGGGCCCGGATGGCGGCCACCACTTCGTCGGTGCCCACGTCGTAGGCCGCCATGCGGTCGGGCTTCAGCCACACGCGCATGGAGTACTCGCGCGAGCCCATGATTTCAGCAAAGCCCACACCATCAATGCGCTTGAGCTCCTGCAATACATTGATGTCGGCGAAGTTGTAGATGAACTTCTCGCCGGCGGCCTTGTCGTCGCTCGTGATGTTGAGGTAGAGCAGCATGGAGTTTACCTCCTTTTCCGTCGTCACACCCGCCTTGATAACCTCCTCCGGCAGCTCGTCCAGAATGGTCGTCACACGGTTCTGCACGCCCACAGCGGCCAGGTCGGGGTCGGTGCCTACTTTGAAGAACACCGTGATGAGCGTCACGCCGTTGTTGGAGCTCACCGAGTTCATGTAGGTCATGCCCGGCACGCCGTTGATGGCGCGCTCCAGCGGCGTGGCCACGGCCTTGGCGCACACCTCGGCGTTGGCGCCGGTGTACTTGGCCGTCACCGTCACCGAGGGCGGCACGATGTCGGGAAACTGCGTGATGGGCAGTGTGAACAAGGCCAGCCCGCCCAGCAGCACCAGGAACACCGAAATTACCAGCGAGAGTATTGGCCGTCGGATGAAGATATTGAACATGGGAAGGAGCGCCGGCTCAGCGAAGAGCCAGCGGGTTGGTTCAGAAAGAAGAGTTGAGGAGCGGGGGCGGCCGGAGCCGGGCCGGGGTTACCGGGCCGCCAGGGCCAGCAGCGAATCCAGGTGCACGGCTTTCGGCTGGATGCGCTGCCCGTCGCGGAGGCTGGCCGCGCCCTCGTATACCACCCGCTCGCCGGGCTTGAGGCCCTGCTTCACCACGTAGAAGTCGCCGGTGCGCGTCTGGGGCACGAAGTTGCGCATGTGCACCGCGCCCTGGGCATCCACCACGTAGACGTAGTTTTTATCCTGAATCTCGAACACCGACTTCTGGGGCAGCAGCAGGGCGGCCGGCAGCGTGGTGGTGAGGCGAATGCGGCCCGAGGCGCCATGCTTGAGCATCCGTTGGGGGTTGGCAAAACGGGCGCGGAACGCCAGCGAGCCGGTGTTGGGGTTGAACTCGCTCTCGGTGGTTTCGATGTGGCCGGGGATGGGGTACGCCGAACCATCGGCCAGCGTGAGCCGCACCGAGTCGGAGTGGCGGTCGGGGTGCTGCTGCCGGGCTTTCACGTACTGCAGGTACTCGCCCTCGCCCACGTTGAAGTAGGCGTACACCTCGTGCAGGTCCGAGACCGTGGTCAGCAGCGTGCCTTCTTCCACCACACTGCCCCGCTTCAGCGGAATCCGGTCGATAATGCCGTCGAACGGGGCCCGCACCAGGGTGTAGCCCAGGCTGAGGCGGGCGGCGGCTTCCCCGGCCCGGGCCTCGGCCACGCGGGCCTCGGCGTCCTTCACCTTGCTTGAGGCCAACGCCAGCTCGGTTTTGGCGATGATGTTTTCCTCCACCAGCAGCCGCACCCGCTCACGCTCGACGCGGGCGGCGCTGGCCTGGGCCTGGGCACCAGCCAGCGCGGCCTGAGCCTGGCTGAGCCGGTTCTTGTGGGCGCTGGCGTTAAGCTGGAACAGCGGCTGGCCTTTCTTCACCGGCCGCCCCTCGTCCACGAAAATCTGTTCGAGGAAGCCCGCTACCTGGGCCCGCACCTCCACGTTGCGCACGGCCTGCACGTCGGCCACGTAGTCGTGAAACAGCTCCTGCTCGGTGGTTTTGAGGGCCACTACGGGCAGCACCTCCGGGGCGGCGGGCTGCTCCGGCGTCTTGCCTTCTACCGAGCAGCTGCTGACGCCAGCGGCCAGGACGGCGAGCAGCACGCCGCCCCACAGGCGCTGGCGCAGCGCAGCCCGGGGGCTGGTCCATAAAGTGAGCAGGGGCATTTTAAAAGAGGGCTGGTTCATCGGAAAAAGAGTAGCGGTTATTTGAAGGGAAGAACCTTGCCGGCGACCAGGTTGCGCGACAGGATGAGCAGGCTGTCTTGGCGTTGCTGGTGCTGCTGGCAGCTGGCCAGCAGGCGCTGGGTCTGGTGCAGGTCGGCAGTAGTAGCGGCCAGTTCGGCGCTCACGTCGTCGGGCCAGTCCTCAATCCGGGCGGCCAGCAGCAGCCCGTTCAGGCCCAGCGACAGCGCCAGGACCCCGCCGAGCAGCAGCGCCAGAAAGTTGAGGGAACGGGATTCAGAGCCGGTCATCGCAGTGGGGCGGCCGAAGCCTAGTGAAACGTGCCACAAAGGACCCGCCCCAACATGAGAATGAGATGAGAAGCGTATGAGAAAACATGAGAGCCACAACTCCCCTTGTTTAAGGCAGAATAAAAAGAACGTCATCCTGAGCGCAGCGAAGGACCTTATCACGTTCGAACGACTTGTTCTGACGTGATAAGGTCCTTCGCTGCGCTCAGGATGACAATAAAGTTGGATTACTGCTCCGCAACTGCCCCGCGGCCTACAGCGGCGCGGCCGGCAGCCACATGGTGGCCGTGGTGCCCTGCCCCGGAGCCGAGGTGATTTCGAGCCGGCCGCCGTGGCGCTGCACCACGCGTTGGGTGAGCGGCAGGCCCAGGCCGTAGCCGGGGCGGCCCAGGGCGCCCGTGGCGCGGTATAGGGGCTCGTAGATCTGCTGAAGCTCTTCCGCCGACAAACCCGGGCCGGCATCCTGCACCCGCACCCGCAGCGTCTGCGCGTCGCTGTACGCCAACTCGGTGCGCACCGCGCCGGGCGAGTACTTGCCGGCGTTGTCGAGCAGGTTCAGGATGGCGGTGGTCAGCAGCTCGGCGTTGCCGGGCAGCATGAACAGGTCGCCCTCAGTGTCGGCCGGGAATTCGCCGAACGAGAGCCGCCACTCCCGGCCGGGGTACTTGGCACGGGCAAACTCCAGAGCCAGGTTCAGGCACTCGTCCAGCCGCACGGGCGCAAAGGCCGGCAGGGCGCCGTCGGCCCGGGCCAGGTTGAGCAGGCCGTTGGTAAGGGCGCTCAGGTGGCGGGCGGCCTGCAGACTCTGGGCCAGGCTTTGCCGCGCTTCGGGTAGGGTCTTGTCGTACTCCAGGGCGGTTTCCAGCGTGCCTGTCAGCGTCGTGAGTGGGGTGCGCAGCTCGTGAGAGGCGTGCGAAAGAAAGCTGCGCTGCACGTCGAAAGCCTTTTCCAGCCCGGCCAGCATGTGGTTGATTACCCGGCTGAGCTGGGCCAGCTCGTCGCGCCCGTTGCCTTCGGAAAGGCGCCGCCCCAGGCTCGTAGCCGAAATGCGCCGGGCTTGCCGGATGACGCGTGAAATGGGCCGCAGGGCCGAACCGGCAAAAAACCAGCCCGCGACAATGGCAGTGGCCAGGGCGCCTACGTTGCCCAGCAGCAGCAGCAAACCCAGCTGCCGCTGCTGCGCCCACCCTACCCGGTCTTCGGCCGAGACGAAAATGCGGTAGTGGCCGTGGGGCGGATGGGCAAACGAAAGCCCCACGGTTTCGCGCCGGCCCTGGTGGGGGTAGGTTACCTGCTGGCCGGCGGTCAGCCCCGCCAGCCGCCGCCGGTTCAGGGTTTGGTCGATACGGTCGTCGCTGCTATAGCGCAGCACGTCGTCGGGGCCGTAGATGCTGATTTGCTCTCGGGGCAGGATGAGCAGGTCGTCGCGGCGCAGGGTGCCCATGATGCCCTTTTCCAGCTTGTGGGTGCGCACCAGCAGGCGGCCAGCCAGGGTGGCGCTGTTGGCCAGGCGGTGTTCGAAGCGCTGGGCCCGGGCATTGGCGTGGAAAAAGTAGATGAACGTGGAAAAGCTGAGCTGGATGCCGAGCACCAGCAGCGTAAAGCGCAGCATCAGCTTGTTGCGAATCAGCATAGGCGTCGGGGGTTATTGCTCCCGCATCACGTAGCCCATGCCCACCACGGTATGAATGAGCTTGGGCTCGAAGCCCTTGTCGATCTTCTTGCGCAGGTAGCCCACGTACACGTCGATGATGTTGGTGGTGGTGTCGAAGTCCACTTCCCACACTCGCTCGGCAATGTCGACGCGCGACACGATGCGGCCCTGGTTGAGCAGCAGGTGCTCCAGCAGCGAGTATTCGCGGGTGGTCAGGTCGATGCGCTGCCCGGCCCGGGTCACAATTTTCGAGTCCAGGTTCAGCTCCAGGTCGGCCAGGCGCAGCAACTGGGGGGCGCCCGTTTCGGCGTAACGCTTGGTCAGGGCCCGGGCCCGCAGCAGCAGCTCCCGGAAGGCGAAAGGCTTGGCCAGATAGTCGTCGGCCCCGGCCTCGAAGCCGGCTTCCTTGTCGGCCAAGCTGTCGAGGGCCGTGAGCATGAGAACCGGCACGCGGTGCCGGGCCGCGCGGATGTGGCGGCACAACTCCACCCCGTTGAGGTAGGGGAGGTTCACGTCGAGCACCACCAGGTCGTAGGGCTGCTGCTGGTACAGCGACCAGCCCGTGCGCCCATCGTAGGCCACCGTCAGCTCGTAGCCTTCGTGCTCAAACCCCTTTTTGATAAAGGAAGCCAGTTGGGGCTCGTCTTCCACCAGCAGAACTTTCATACCCGGAGTGAATGTGCGTGAACTCGTAAACGGGGCAATATAAGCAGTCAGGACCGATGCAGGTTGCCCGTCCGGCAGCGAAAAAGCAGGACAAGCTGGCCGACTTTCAGGGGGCTTTTCCCACTTTCCTGTTTTTTATCTGCAATTTAGGTTGTTCCGCTCACCCCTAGCTTCTGCATCATGCCTCTACTGTCCCGAATCCACTACAAGGCTAAGCCGATTTTCCTGTTTCTGATCGTGATGCTAACCATCCTGGCCAGCAGCGTGCTGGAAAAGCGGCTGATGCGCGACCTGAACACGTCCGTTTCTTCGCTGTACCAGGATAGATTGATGCCCGCCACGGGTTTGTTTCAGCTCAACGACTTGATGTATGCCAAGCAGCAGCTGCTGGCCGGTTACCTTGCCAGCCCCGCCGGGGGCGGCTCCAGCACGTACGGCGGCAGCTGGCCCGCCACAATCAGGATATAGCCGTGCTGGTTGATGGCTACCAGGCCACGTACATGGTGGCCGACGAAGCCCAGTTGTTTCATGATTTCCGGGCCCGCCTCAACCGGTATAACGCCCTGGAAACGCAGCTGCTGGCGGCGCAGCTGCCCGGCCCTGCTACCCAGGCGCTGGAGCAGGAGTTCGACCGGATTCACCGCGACCTGAGGATCCTCAACCTGATTCAGCAGCGGGTCGGGCAGGAGCTTTCCCGGGGCTCCGTTGTCACCGAAGGCACTGCCACGCTGCTCAGTAACCTGAAAATTGCGCTGCTGGTGATTTTTACGCTGGCCATTTACCGCGCCCTGCTCCTAGACAAGCACCCGCTCCTGCCCGGCAGCCTGAAGAATTTCCGACTGAACTGATTTTTGCGGCGTCGGGCATTGGGTCTGCGCTGATTTTTACTTATTTTCTTTTCATGCACCCACCCACAGGAATAACCCCAACACCACCAGAAAGCGCGGTCAAGCCTACTTTTCGCACTGGCCTGAAGAATCTGGCCTTTATCGTGGCTGGTATCCTGTCGGCCGGCATGGGGCTCAAAGGCTTCCTATTGTCGAGCCACTTTATCGACGGAGGGGCCACCGGTATTTCCATGCTGCTCTCGGCCGCGCTGGGGTTGCCGCTGTCCTGGGGGCTGCTGCTCATCAACCTGCCTTTTCTGGCTTTGGGCTACCGGCAGATGGGCGTGCAGTTTGCCCTGAAAAGCGCGGCGGCCATTGCGGGCCTGGCCGCCTGCCTGGTGCTGGTGCCATACCCCGATGTTACCCCCGACCTGCTCATTACCGCCGTGTTCGGGGGCGTGTTCATCGGGGCCGGCATCGGGCTGGCCATGCGCGGCGGGGCCGTGCTCGACGGCACCGAAATTCTGGCGCTGCTCATCAACCGCAACACGGCCCTGCTAAAGGTTAGTGACATCATTCTGATTGTCAATATCTTCATCTTCGGGGTGGCCGCCTTCGTGCTGGGCGTCACCGAGGCGCTGTACTCCATTCTGACTTATGTGGCGGCGTCCAAGACGCTCGATTTCATCCTCACCGGCATCGAGCAGTACACGGGCGTCACCATCATTTCTGAACACAGCGAGGCCGTGCGGGAAGCCATTACCACCAAGCTGGGCCGGGGCGTGACGGTATACAAGGGCGAGAGTGGCTTCGGCAAGCGGGGCGAGCAGCGCGAAGAGCGGAAAATTATTTTCACGGTGGTTACGCGCCTGGAGCTGCCCAGCCTGCGGGAGGAAATCAAGCGCCTGGACCCCAACGCCTTTATCGTGCAGCACAGCGTCGACGATGCCGTGGGCGGCATGCTCAAGCGCCGCCCGCTGCACTAGCGCCCGCCCAGCCGCAGCGGCCGCCTGGAAAAAGCACCCCTAAAAGAAAGCCCGGCCAATAGGCCAGGCTTTCTTTTTTTACTCGCATACAACCGTTACACCGGCGTAGAGCTCAGCCGGGGCGACTCGCCCAGAGGAGCGGCAAGGCCGTCGCCAGCCGCGTCGCCTTTGCGGCCGGACGTATCCAACACGATGGGCGTGGCAATGAAGAGCGTGGAGTACGTGCCGAACACGACTCCCACAATCATGGCAAACGAGAAGGAGCGCAGCGTTTCCCACCAAAGATGTAGAGCACCACCACTACTACCAGCACCGTGAGCGAGGTGATGATGGTGCGCGAGAAGGTGGAGTTCAACGCCGGGTTTACCACCTGGGCAAACGTCAGCGTAGGGTTTTCGCGCAGGTACTCGCGGATACGGTCGTACACTACCACCGTGTCGTTGATGGAAAAGCCGAGGATGGTGAGCACCGCGGCCACAAACACTTGGTCCATCTCGTAAGTAACGCCGAAAAAGCGGGCAATGGGGAAGGCTACGATTACCATCAGCACGTCGTGTATCAGCGCCACAATCGAGGCCAGCGAGTACTGCCACTTCTCGAAGCGGAACAGCACGTACACGAAGATGCCTACCACGGCCAGCAGCAAGCTGAGCGCCGAGGTCTGCTTGATGTCGTCGGCCACGGTGGCGCCCACCTTCGACGAACTGACGATGGTGGGGTTGCTGTCGGCGTACTGGGCCAGGCCCTTACGCACGGCCTGCTCTACTTGCTGGTCGGCCGCCTGGCTGTCGTCGCCGGCCAGGTAGCCGGTAGTGATGCGCAGGCGTTGCGGTGCTCCGAAGGTTTTTACCTCAATGCCGGCCCCCTGCAGCTCGTCGCCCAGCGCGGTGCGCACGTCGGAGGCCACCACCGCCTTGTTGAAGTCGACGGTGTAGCTGCGGCCGCCTTGGAAGTCCACGCCCAGGTTGGGGCCGCCCTGCACGGCCATCAGCACAAAGCCCAGAATGATAACAGACCCCGAGAACAGGTAGGCAATTTTGCGCTTGCCCACGATGTCGAAGTTGAAATTCTTGAACATGTTGAATGATACCGACGTGGCGAAAGTCCAGCTGGTGGCGTTCGGCCCCGAGGTCAGCCAGTCGACGATAACGTGCGAGAGGTACACCGAGGTGAGGAAAGAGGTGAGCACGCCAATGCCCAGCGTGATGGCAAAGCCCTGTACCGGGCCCGTGCCGAAAAAGCCTAGGATAAGGGCTACCAGCAGGGTGGTTACGTTGGAGTCGAAGATGGCCGAGAAGGCCCGGCTATAGCCGATGTGAATAGCTTCTTTGGTGCTGACGCCTCGGGCCAGCTCCTCCCGGATACGCTCAAAAATCAGCACGTTGGCATCCACGGCCATGCCGAAGGTGAGCACCAGGCCGGCAATGCCGGGCAGCGTAAGCGCCGTGCCGAACTGGGCCAGGATGCCCAGCACCAGAAAGATGTTGAAGCCCAGGGCCAGGTTGGCCACCATACCGCCCTTGCCATAGTAGCCCGCCATGAAGATCATGATGAGCACCAGACCCGCCAGTGAGGAGTACAGCCCCTGATTAATAGCCTCCTGCCCCAGTGAGGGGCCCACCACGGCTTCCTCCACAATACGCGTGGGCGCGGGCATCTTGCCAGCTTTCAGCACCTGGGCCAAGTCCTGGGCTTCCTCGATGGAGAAGCTGCCCGAGATGCTGGTGTTGCCGCCGGCAATTTCATCCTGGACCACCGGGTCGGAGTACACGTAGTCGTCGAGCACGATGGCCACTTGCCGACCCACGTTGGCGGCCGTCATTTTCTGCCACTTGCGGGCTCCCGAGGGGTTCATGCTCACACTCACCTCCGGCTGACCGCCCTGGTCGTAGTCCTGACGGGCGTCCGATACCACCTCCCCGGACAGGGGCGCCACGCCACCGCTCCGGTCCTTCTTCACCGGAATCAGCCGCAGGTACTCCTGCTTGTCGATGGTGGTGGGCTTCGAAGCCCAGAGCATGGTCAGATTGGGGGGTAGGGTAGCCCGGGCTTCGTCGGAGCGGAGGAGACGATTCATGCGGGCAGTGTCGCGCACGTTCACGCCCAGGCCGCCGGGCATGGTAAACAGACGCGAGAGGGCGCCGCCTTTCGAGGCTGCTGCAGAGTCGGTTTCTGCGGCGGCGGTTTTGTTGTTCCGGGCCAACTGGGCGGCCAGCGAGGTCGAATCCCCAGCTGCCGCTGTTGCGGTATCGGTAGAGGTGGCGGGGGCTGCGCTTGGGCCGCCGGCTTTGGCCAGGGCTTCCTTGGCAGCCAGGGCCTGATCGAGCTGCATGAGGTAGGGGCCGACTTCATTCTGGTTCCAGACCTCCCAGAACTCGAGCTTGGCCTGGCCCTGTAGCAGCTTGCGCACGCGCTCCGGGTTGTCGACGCCGGGCAGCTCAATCTGCAGGCGGCCTGTTCCTTTCACCCGCTGGATGCTGGGCTGATTCACGCCGAACTTGTCGACGCGGGTGCGCAGGATGTCGAACGAGCGGTCAATGGCTTCCTCGACTTCCTTGTTGATGGCGCCGATGACTTTCTCGTCAGGAGAGTTGATATCAATGCCGCGGCTTTTGTTGGCGGTGTTGGCAAACAGGCGCGCCACGGGCTTGCCGGGGGCCAGCTCGCGGTACTGCCGGGCAAACAGCGCCGTGAAAGGCGTGCCCGAATTAGTTTTCTGCAGCTCCTGGGCGCGGGCAATAGCCTGATTGAATGCCGCGTCTTTGGAGTTACCGCTCATGGCGCGCACGATTTCCACGGGCGAGACTTCCAGCGTCACGTGCATGCCGCCCTTCAGGTCCAGGCCCAGGCCCAGCTCACTCTGGCGCACATCACGGTAGGTGTAGGGGCCGAATACGGGCGCACGCCACACGGAGTCAAGGTAATGCTGGCGCCGCGACTCATTAAGCTTGCCGTTCTGGGTGGCATAGGCCACGGCCTTGTCCTGCACCCCGCGTGAGATGTAGGTGAAAAACAGGAAATAGCCGCACAGCGCTGTCACGACAACTGTGAGGGCAATGATTAATCCTTTGTTACGCATTGGATGATTACTAAGCAGTGAATTGCTTACAGGCAGTTGTGAGAAAGCACTACCGGCCCGTAATGATGCCTTGATGTATTTCTTCTGAGCACGTGCAGGAAGTATGGCGTTTTCAAAGCCAAGCACATAGGCGTTTGCCCGATGCTACTGCAAAAGCAGGTCATCAGGCACAACCCCTGCTCATGCCACAAAGCCGTATTAGGGCGCCTGGGGCGACATCGTCATAGCCAGTAGCTGGGCCCGAAAGAACTCTCCGGCTCGCACACCGGCCCGGGGGCGGGGCACCGCAAGTGTGCGGCGTAGCAGGGGCTGCCAGCACGCAGCCAGCGCCGGGTTGGGAAGCCAGGCCAACACCGCTGGCGCCACGTAATGGCCGTGCGTATGCGTTGCCTCCAGTACCACTTTATGCTTCACCACCGATACCTCAGGGGGCACTGCTAAGGTCCCGGCTTTGGCATGAACGGCCGGCAGATGCAGCATCTCCACTTCCCGGTGGTTCAGGCCAAGCGCGATAATTACCGAAACCGCCAGGGTTGCGAAGCGCAGCAAAAACCAAAAGCGGGATAGAAGAGGCATCGGGCGAGTTAGATCAGCAAAGATACTACGCCTGGCCGGGAGCTTGGTCACCTTGTTGTTGCCCGGCTGCTGGCTGCTCTGTCAAGTCGCTTATTGTATTGAATGGTAGTGAATTATGTAAGTAAGTAGCTGGCTTTCAACCGTGGCACGTTCCACCTAAACGCCAGCCAATACTGGGAAAATGTATAAAAACAGTCAGCAGATAAAGGTCAGAAAGGCCCATTTTATCCAAGTGCTTCTGACCTTATGGCCAATAATAACTGCTAGGCCATAACAAAACACGCCCACGAACAAGGTGGTTTCACCTCGTCCGTGGGCGTGTTGCTCACAGAGTATTGTGCGCGGGGCGCTACGTGTTTGGGCTAGGCAAAAGCTTGCGGCACCTCTTTCACATAGACGGCTGCTCTTGCATAAAGCGGCTGATGAAGCGTCCCCGCGTTGTTGGGCCCGCTGCTGGCAGCTTAGTAAGGGCGCTGTGGTCTGCGCTTTTCCTTTTTATCTCCGCTTGAGCTTAGCAATACCAAGGCGCCAGCAGCCACTGCGGCCACGGTAGCCAGCTTCAGTATCAGGCTGGTACGGTTGTGTTTCCACTCCACGGGGTAGCCTTTTTCGGCGTAGATGTTCGGCACTTTGCCATGCACGAAGTCGTCTAAGATGCCTTCTACTACGTTCACGCGGTCGGCAAAAACCAGGGGCAGCCAGTGGCGGTAGCGGTTTTCGCTGTACCGGAAAGCTACCCGGCGAATCATGCCGCTCAGGCCACTTGGGGGCACAGTAGTGCCATACACGGCCGACACGTTGGGCCGCTCAATGGAGCGCAGCTTCTCGGGGCCTTCCTGCTGCAGGGTGGGGCGGTGCTTGCTGTCGGGGTCCTGGCCTACATTCATGCGGGCCCGCATGGGGTAGGTGGGGTCGTTCTTGGGGTCCGCGTCCACGCCCCAGCCCGGAATCTGCTTGGGGTCGATGGGCGTATTTATCACGTTGTTTTCCATGGTAGGTCGGCGTTTCGGGGTGGCAGATTAGGGAATCAACACGGGCTTGATGCAGTTGTCGAGCTTAGCCGAGAACATGCGGTAGCCATCGGCCACTTCCGCCAGCGGAATGCGGTGAGTAATCAACCCTTTGGGGTTGAGCGTACCGTTCTGCACGTGCTGGATCAGGCGCGGCAGCAGGCGCTTCACCGACGCCTGGTTGGCGCGGATAGTCAGGCCCTTATTCAGCACGTTGCCAATCGGGATGAGGTTATCGGTCGGGCCGTAAACCCCCACGATGGACACCACGCCGCCTTTCTTAACCGAGTTGATAGCCCAGTGCACGGCCGTGGCCGAGCCGGCCTGCAGCAGCAGCTTGCGGCCCGTGATAGTCTGCATGGCGTTGCCGGCAGCTTCGGCACCTACGGCATCAATCACGCAGTCGGCCCCAATCCAATCGGTAATCTTCTTGATGAACACCACCGGGTCGCCGATTTCCTCGAAGTTGTAAGCCTCACAGTAGGAGTAGTTGCGGGCAAAGTCAAGGCGGTACTCTTCCTTATCGATGATAATGACCCGGCCGGCGCCAAACAGCCAGGCGCAGCGGGCAGCCATAATGCCAACCGGGCCAGCACCAAATACCACTACGGTGTCGCCGGTCTGGATGCCAGCCATTTCGGCGGCCTGGTAGCCGGTGGGCACAACGTCAGTTAGCAGCACAGCGTCGTCGAGGTCCATTCCCTCGGGGATGATGGTGGGGCCCACGTTGGCGTAGGGCACCCGGGCATACTCAGCCTGGCCGCCGTCGTAGCCGCCGGCGGTGTGCGAGTAGCCGAAGATGGCACCTACGGCCGTAGCTTCGGTATTCGACTCGTGGCAGTTGCCGTACATGCCCTGCCGACAGAAGTGACACTCCCCGCAGGCAATGTTGAAGGGTACCAGTACCCGGTCGCCGGTTTTCAGCTTGGTAACTTCCGAGCCGATTTCCACCACTTCCCCCACAAACTCGTGGCCGAAGGTGGTGCCCACGCGGGTATCGGGCACGTTACCGTTGTAAAGGTGTAAGTCGGAGCCGCAGATGCAGGTACGCAGCACCCGCACAATAGCATCCTGCGGGTGCTTGATTTCCGGCATCGGTTTCTGCACGGCACGGACCCTTTTCGGGCCTCGGTAGTCCATTGCGAGCATACAATTCCTGTTTTGTAGTGAGAGTAGATGTTTTTCCTTCAGGCCGCTTGCATGTAGGCTTTTCCCAAGTAAAGACTGGAAAAATCAAGGGCTGAATGGTAGTAAATTGTACTCCCTGCTATCCGTAGGGTTACAGGAATTTGGTAATAAGCCGGAAATACGTACTTCGCCCGCAGTACTCCGGATAAACACGTACGTTGGCCAACCGAAGAGTACTTCATTGGACCATAATGTATTACAGCACAAGACCCGACTTCGGTCAGGAAGCCGGGCCTTGTGGACAAGGTAAAAGCGGAAGCAATGCTACAGCTGCGGGGCGGGCAGCACTTTGCCCGTTACTTCCCCAAAGCCGATGCGTAGGCCGTTCCGCTCGCAGTAGCCGCGCATGGTCACCCGGTCGCCGTCCTGCAGAAACTTGCGCTCCGAGCCGTCGGCCAGGGGCAAGGGGCGGGTGCCGCGCCAGGCCAGCTCCAGCATCGAGCCCAGCGAATCGGGGGTGGGGCCGGAGATGGTGCCGGAGGCGTACAGGTCGCCGACTTCCAGGTTGCAGCCGTTGGAGCTGTGGTGAGCCAGCTGCTGGGCCATGCTCCAGTACATCAGCCCAAAGTTGGAGCGCGACACAGTGGTTTCGGGCCCGGCTTCGGGCTGGATGGCTACCTCCAGGTTGATGTCGAAGTTGTGCTTGTCGAGCTGGCGCAGGTAAAGCAGGGGCTCGGGTTCCTGCACGGGGCCGGCCACCCGGAAAGGCTCCAGCGCATCGAGCGTGACCACCCACGGCGACACGCTGCTGCCGAAGCTCTTGCCCAAAAACGGCCCCAGCGGCACGTACTCCCAGCTCTGAATATCACGCGCGCTCCAGTCGTTGAACAGCACCAGCCCGAAGATGTACTCCTCGGCGTGCTGCACCGGCACGGTGTCGCCGAGCTGGGTGCCGCGGCCCACCACAAAGGCCATTTCCAGCTCAAAATCCAGCTGCTGCGAAGGGCCGAAGGTAGGTGCGGGGGCATCGGGGGCTTTGCGCTGCCCGTTGGGCCGGCGCACATCGGTGCCGCTCACCACAATGGACGAAGCCCGACCGTGGTAGCCAATGGGAATGTGGCGCCAGTTGGGCAGCAGGGCGTTGGCCGGGTCGCGGAACATGATGCCCACGTTGGTGGCGTGCTCGATGCTGCTGTAGAAATCGGTGTAGTTGTGGGGCTTGATGGGGCGCAGCATCCGCACCTCGCGCTGGCGCAGCAGGCAAGCGCGCATCACCTCATCCGAGCGCAGCGCGGCATTGTCGTGGCGCAGCAGCTCCGATACACGCTGGCGCACGGCCCGCCACGCCGGTCGGCCCAGGGAGATAAACTGGTTGAGGGAGCGGCGCCGGAAAATCTTCGGCATCTTCGGCCCCAGCTCCAGGTCCTCAAAAAAGCCGAACTGCGCCACGGCGTACAGATCCAGCACGTACTCGCCGATGGCCACGCCCAGGCGCGGCCCGCGCTCCTCCGTCTCAAACACGCCAAAGGGCAGGTTCTGAATTGGAAAGTCGCTGCCGGGAGCAATATCAATCCAGGAGTGCAGGGCGGGGTCGTTGGGGTTGGCCATTCGGGTGCATGGTTGGTGGTAGGAGCAGCAAAGGTAGCGGGGGCGGAGGAATGAGGTGGGAATGAGGACTTGGAAATATAGTAAAGCCAGTACCTTTACTACAAGCAGTTGACAGTCAAGTAAAGCGCCTGCCCGAATAAGGACCTGGAAGCTATATTGAACAGCAGCTCAGACTTTGCCGTTAATAGTGCAGGACCTCTTTAATATCGTCAGCAAATCATTTTACTCATGGAAAATCTAATTCGGTACACCAGCTTTAAAGCTTTAAAGAGGGAAGTCAGTACAGACAATATTCCTGAAAGAGATAGAAAAATGACGCAATTCAAAGAGCTTATGACCCTTATGAAAAGTAGTAGAAAGGAAGTAAAAAAGAATAAAAATAGTGGAAAGTAATCTGCTCAATACTTTCAGCAATATCTGTCAAGTGCTAAACAAATGTTCTGTTGAGTATTTGATAGTTGGCGGCACGGCTGTTGCCTTGCATGGATATTTCAGATATACTACTATTTCCTCCGGTGCAGTGGCTGAAAAGCCGGACTTTGACTTCTGGTATAATCCGTCTTACACAAACTACTTCAACCTCCTGAACGCATTGGAAGAACTTGGGCAAGATGTTGCGGCCTTTAAGAGTGAGCAAGCGCCCAATCCAAAAAAGTCATTCTTCAAATACGAATTTGAGGACTTTACCATTGATTTTCTCCCCGAGCTTAAAGCACCTCTACGATTTGCTTCGGCTTTCGCAAACAGAGAAGTCATGCATTTAGCAGGAATTGATGTTGCCTTCATAGGGTATAGTGACCTAATGACAGACAAAGCAGCCAGCGCCCGGCCAAAAGATTTAACTGATATACAGGAATTGGAGGATAGAAACAGGACGCAGGAGGACTAGATGGTATTGCTGTTGAAAAATAAAAAAATAAAAATGGGAAACCTCGTCAAGGCTTACACACAATTGAAAATAATTAATAAATCAACTATTGTGTGTTGGCTATGTAAATTATTGTTTACTGTAAATATTATATTAACAATATTTCCTGACCAGCTTAGTAGTGTCATGCATGTCATTAATATGTTGTCATTAATAGGGATGTGGTTTTATTTTTACAAAAAATATTTAATAGCATTAGCGCTTATGGTATGGGGTATGTGCCTGCATTTGTCGTTCTTAGGCGTTGTATAAACTACATTTTCCCAAACCACCGCGCCCCGCCTCCGACCGGAAAACCGGCAGGAGCGGGGCGCGCTGTATAAATCGAAGTACGCTTAAAACCCGGGCGTCGGTACTGGGGCGGGCGACACGGGGTGGCCGGTCTGGCCGGCGGGCTGCGCCGACATGGGCGTGAGGTTGATGGCTTCCACGGCGCGTATTTCGGGCACGGCTTTCTTCACCGATTCCTCCACGCCGGCTTTCAGCGTCATCGGCGACATGGGGCACGTGCCACAGGCGCCCAGCAGCTCCAGTTGCAGCACCATATCGTCGGAGATGCCCAGCACGCGCACGTTGCCCCCGTCGGCGGCCAGATAGGGCCGGATGGTGTCCAGGGCCTGCTCAATGCGAGGCAGGAGCGGATGGTTTTCTACGGCTGCGGAATGCGTCATGAATCTAAGATTGAGCTGCAGGCCGGGCCAGGAAAGGCACCGTTAGCAGCAAATTACTTGGTCAAAGGTAGCGCTTTTGGCGCGTATGGAAGCAACAAACCGACCAGCCGCAAAGTTGCCTGACGAGCTGGCAGACAGCTTAACCAGCTGAAAACGATGGAAATGCTACGATTTCATTTCCACGATGTTGGTTTTGGGCGCCACGGCATTACGGATGCTTACCTGCCGGGCCAGCTCCTCGGCCAGCTGCGCGAATACGGCAGCAGAAGGTGTGTTCTCCTGCAGGATGGCGGGCGTACCCAAGTCACCGTTTTCGCGGATGCTCTGCACCAGCGGAATCTGGCCCAGCAGCGGCACCTGGTGCTTTTCGGCCAGTGCCACGCCGCCGCTTTCCCCGAAGATGAAGTATTTGTTGTCAGGCAGCTCGGCAGGCGTAAACCAGGCCATGTTCTCCACAATGCCCAGCACCGGCACGTTGATCTGGGGCAGGCGGAACATCTGCAAACCCTTCTCGGCGTCGGCCAGGGCTACTTTTTGGGGCGTAGTCACGATGAGCGAACCGGTGACGGGCACCGTCTGCACCATGGTGAGGTGGATGTCGGAGGTGCCGGGGGGCATGTCGAGGAGCAGGTAGTCCAACTCGCCCCAGTCTACTTCCGTGATGAACTGCTTGAGGGCCGACGATGCCATGGGGCCGCGCCACACAATGGCCGACTCGGCCGGGGCCAGGAAGCCAATGCTCATCAGCTTTACGCCGTGGGCTACAACAGGCTGAATCAGGTTTTTGCCGTCGGGGCCCTGAAACACGTGGGGCCGCTCGTCCATCACCCCAAACATGAGGGGCATGGAGGGACCTGAAATATCAGCGTCCACGAGGCCTACTTTGGCCCCCGATTTGGCCAGGGCAATGGCCAGGTTGGCCGTCACAGTGCTTTTGCCCACGCCGCCCTTGCCCGAGGCAATGGCAATGATGTTCTTCACGCCGGGCAGCAGGTCGCGGTTCTGGCGCATGGTCGTCACGCGTGAGGTCATCACGACAACCACTTCAGCCTCCGCGTCCACCATGGTGTGGATGGCGCGCACGCAGGCATCGTGGATGAGCTGCTTGAGGGGGCAGGCGGGCGTGGTGAGTACTACCGTGAAGGAGATAGTGCGGCCGCTGATCTGCACGTCCTCAATCATGTTGAGCGTCACGAGGTCTTTGCCCAGGTCGGGCTCCTCCACGTAGCTCAGGGCCTTGAGGACGTCTTCTTTGGTTATGGTTGCCATTCGATAAGTCAATCGGGGAAATACGGATGCAAAGATAACCCGGAAACCGGGGCGGCGGTTGCAGCGGAGCAGAACGTATTCCCATTAGAACGTCATGCTTTATCTGGCGTCCGCTTGTCGAAGCGTCTCTACCGCTTCGTTGCAATGCTAATGATTAGCCAGCGGTAGAGATGCTTCGGCTTCGCTCAGCATGACGGATAGTTTTGCAATGTCAGCACGCGAGATTCCTCGGTCCCTGGCTGGATTCGGCACCTGCTCAGAATAACGTACAGATTGCCCTTCTACAACCCGAACTGGGCTAGCAGAGCTTCTTTGTGCTGCTTGCCGATGGGCAGCTTCTCGGGCAGGTCGTAGAGCTCTACTTCGTTGCCGCTGATGGCCCGGATGGCGTCGGTGCGCACGATGTAGGACTTCTGGATGCGGATAAAGCGCGAAGCCGGCAGCTGATCTTCCACCCGGCTCATGCGCAGGTAGGTGATGATCATCTGGTTTTTGAGCACGATGCGGATGTAGTCCTTCATGCCCTCGATGTAGTAAATTTCATCGAACAGCACCCGCCGCAGGGAGTGGCCTTCCTTCACGAACAGAAACTGCGGCTCCGGCGCCGCCACCGCCACCGGGCGACTGTTGACCACCGTCAGGGCTTTGTTCACAGCCTTCATAAAGCGTGGGAATGACACGGGCTTCACCACATAGTCCAGCGCGTCGAGCTCGTAGCCTTCCAGGGCGTGGTGGGGCGAGGCCGTGACGAAGATGACGTAGGGCGCGTTGTGCAGGGAACGGATAAACTCCAGTCCGTTGACCTGGGGCATGTTGATGTCGGAAAACAGCAGGTCGATGCGCTGCTGCTGGAGCACCTCCAGGGCCTCGAACACATGCTCGCAGCTGGCCACCAGGTGCAGGCTGGGCATCTGGGCCACGTAGCTTTGCAGCAGCTCGCGGGCAAACGGCTCATCGTCGATTATCAGGCAGTTGATCATAAGGCAGAAGCAGGAGTAAGCAGTGCAGCGGGCACGGGAGCCGAAGTCAGGTGCAGGGTGAGGTTTACGGCGTAGGTGTGGGCGTCGGGGTCTTGGGTGATGGTGAGCTGGTAGTCCTGGGGTGCGTAGTGCAAGGCCAGGCGCTTGCGCACGTTGGCAATGCCCACGCCCCCAAACGCCCGCTCAGGCGCCCCCGGGCTGAAGCTGTTGCGCACCGCAAAGCGCAACTCCTGGCCTACCACGTCCAGCGTAATAGTTACCCAGGAGGCATCGAGGCTGCTGTCGACGCCATGCTTGAAGGCATTTTCCACGAACGGAAAGAACAGCAGGGGCGTGACGAGCAGGTGGGTGCCGGCGGTGGGCGGCTGGTAGCGGATGCTGACCTTCTGGCCATAGCGCAGGCGCTCCAGCTCCAGGTACGCCTCCAGAAACCCGAGCTCCTGGCGGAGCGGCACCAGGGCCGCCTCGGCCTCATACACGGTGTAGTGCATCAGGTGGGCCAGGTGCTGCACCATGTCGGGGGCGCGCTCGTCCTGCTTCACCACCATCAGGTACAGGTTGTTGAGGGTGTTGAAGAGAAAGTGCGGGTTCACCTGGGCTTTGAGGAAGTTGACTTCCAGGTGGAGGTTTTCGCGCTGCAGGTGCAGGCTGCGGTTGCTGCTGCGCAGCAGAAACTGAATAAAGCGCAGCAGAATGGGCGGCACCACCGTCACCACGAAGTCGCTCAGGCCCATGCTCACGCTGCGCCAGGAGAACACGCCCTGCCAGAGGCTCCCATCCAGAAAGCGGTGCATGTAGCTGTAGGCATCCTTGGAAATGAGGCCGTGGGCGTCGAGCAGAGCGTAGTAGGCGTAGGAAAGCAGCGCCCACCCGTAGTAAATGCCTACAATGCCCAGCAAGGTGAGCCCCCAGCGCCGCCCCAGCAGCCAGCGCGGCAGCATCACCAGGGAGAAAAAGTAGAACCCGGCCACCGTGGCCAGCGTGTCCTTGACCACGAAGCCCCAGGTAACCAGCGGGCTTTCCTGCCACTGGCTGAACACGGCGTACTCGTAGCCCACAAACAGGCCCCAGAGCACCAGGTGCCGGAGCACGCGGCCAGCCCGAGCACTCAGGTATTGCCGAACGGGAAAACCAGCCAGGGCCATATCAGAGCTGAATGTGCAGGTGAACGTGAACGTGCCGGCCTTCTTCGGTGAGGGTGGCCGTGTGGCGGCCCGGGTACTGCAGCGCCAGGCGACGCTGGGCGGCCTGCACGGCGGCATCGGTGCGGTAGGTGAGGGGCAGGGGCGCGGCGGTGGCCCGCGTGAGCGTGAGCGTGAGCGTGACTTCCTGCGGCTGCACGTCTACCCGGCTGGAAATATGCGCGACTAGCGCAGAAGCATCCAGCCCGGCAAACAACCGCTCCAGAAAAGGGTGTAGTAGCAGGGGCGCCAGCTGCTGGATAGTAGCCGCGCCCCGCACTTCGTGGCTCACGGTTACCTCGGGGTGGCGCAGGCGCTCCAGGGCCAGGTAATCATCCAGAAATTCCAGTTCCCGGCTGAGGAGTACCCGCTCCGTATCGGTTTCGTAGAGGGTGTAGCGCATCAGGTCGGCCAGGTGCAGCACTACGTCGCCGGCGCGGGCGTCGCGGGTACGGGTGAGCTGGTGCAGGCTGCCGAGGGTGTTGAACAGAAACTGTGGGTTGATCTGGGACTTGAGGTAGCTGAGCTCCAGGCGCAGATGGTCGCGCTCCAACGCCAGCCGCCGCCGGTCCACTACCAGCGCGTAGGCCAGAAAGCTGATGAGCACCGGAAACAGCAGCACGGCCAGCAGGTGCATCCCCATGCTCAGCTGCCGGAACGGGCTCAGCAGGCTGGGCCAGAAATCGGCTACGTAGAACGTGTGCAGCAACTGGCGCAGGTCGGGGGCCAGCGGCAGGTAGGCTTCGGCCAGGCGGGAGCCCGCGTACATCCAGAGCTGAAAGGCGTAGAGCAGGGCTACGCCGCCCGCCAGCGCCCGCCAGTGCCGGCCCTGCAGCAGCCACCGCGGAATAATGAGGTAAACCAGGCTATTGAAAAGCAGGATGGCAAAGCCCATCTGCAGGGCTACCAGCGGCCATACCGGCCCGTCGAAGTGAAAGTTGGGGCGGTTGTTCCACGCAAAGTAGAAGCCCGCCAGCAGCGCCCACAGCAGCCCTTGCAGCAGCAGCGTGGTGGTGCGGGCGCTAAGCTGTTGCCAGCGGAAGAACGATAGCGCGCGGGGGAGAGGCATCAAAAACGGGAGGACAACTCAAGCTTTGGTGGTGTGGGGCCGCTACTTGGTCGAATACTTTTCGGGAGCCTAAAGCTCTGCAATTTCTTTGGGTCAGTTCTTCTTTCTCTCCCTCGAATCTTTCCTTTCAGCCCTCCGCCATGCCCCGCACGTTTCTGCCTTCTGCCCTGCGCACTTTCGCCCGCCGCCTCACCGGCCTGGCTTCCCTGGGTTTTGCCCTGGCGTCCGGCCCCGCCGCCCAGGCCCAGAGCCCGGCTCCGGTTGCCGATACCACGTTCCAGCGCCTGCTGCATAAGCATCAGCTTGCCCTCACCCAAAGCGGCGCCCAATTCAGCGGCGCGGGCTGGGACAAGCTCCGGCTGGATATCCAGAAAAGCCAGCTGGTGCTGCTGGGCGAAGACCACGGCATGGCCCAGATTCCGGCGTTTGCCACGGCTGTGGCCGAGGTGCTGAAGCCCAAGGTGTACGTGGCCGAAATAGACCGGTACCAGGCCCGCGACCTGAGCCAGCTGGCCGGCCAGCCCGGTTTGCCCACGGCCTTCAGCCGGCAGTACCCCATGAATCTGTCGTTTTATAGCTGGGTTGAGGAATTTGAGCTGGTGCGCAGCCTCCGGGCTCAGGGCACTGCCATTGTGGGCATCGAGCAGGTGGGCGCCGCCACGCCGGGCCGTCTGCTGGGGCTAATGGCCGACCAAACGAAAAGCAAAACGGCCAAGGCCTACCTGCGCAAAACGGCCGCCACCTTCCAGGCCCAGGACCGCGCCGACATGGTGGCCGGTACCTACAACCGCTCCACGGTGAACACCCTGCGCCCCACTACCCTCGACAGCCTGCGCGCCGCCACCCAAAAGGAAAGCCCCGAGGTGCGCCGGATGCTGCAGGACTTTGAAGCCAGCGTCGCCATTTTCCAGCTCAACTACGCCGGCAAGCCCGGGGCCCACCAAACCCGCATCAACCTCATGAAGCGCAACCTGCTGCAGGAGCTGCAGCCCTACCAGACGGCCGGCCAGCCCTTGCCCGCTATGCTCTTCAAGTTCGGGGCCTACCACCTGGGGCGCGGCCGCAGCATCTGGGGCGACATCTACGACGTGGGCAACCTGGCCGTGAACCTGGCCGACATGCACGACCAGAAAACCCTGCACATCTTCGTCATTGGCAAGCAGGGTACCCAGGTGGGCGGCGCCAACCCCAACGACTTCAGCAAGAACGTGGCGAAGTATGCCCGCACCGATGAGGCCATGGTAAAACCCTTTATGGCGGCCACGCCCGCCGGCGGCGCCTGGCAGGTGTTCGACCTGCGCCCCCTGCGCCGGGCCATGCTCCGCCAGAACATGCCCGTAGCCGACCAGGAGTTGCAGGCCACCATCCTGGGCTACGACTACGTGGTCATCATCCCCGAAACTACCGCCAGCCGGAATTATTGAGTTGCTAGTTCTCAGTTGCCGGTTGTTCGTTGTTCGGGGGTAGGGAGAACGTCATGCTGAGCGGAGGCGCAGCCGGAGCCGAAGCATCTCTACCGCTTCCTTAGGTTTACTACACTACCAAGATGCTGCGCCTCCGCGGACGCCAGATGGAGCATGACGTTCTACTTGGCAACCATTAGCGAACATCTAGCACCTACCAACCGACAACTGAGAACCAACAGCGCCCGTGCCGGTTGTAGCAGCTCACCTTCTCTCCTGAAGATTATGCAGCTTGGTATCGACAGCTTCGCCGCGGCCCCCACGGGTGGCACCGCCTCCGACAACGCCACGGCCTTGCGCCAGCTCCTCGGACGCATTGAGCGGGCCGACCAGGTGGGCCTCGACTTCTTCGGTATTGGCGAGCATCACCGCCGCGAGTTCCTCGACTCGGCTCCGGCCGTGATTCTGGGCGCGGCGGCCTCGCTCACCCGGCGCATCCGGCTGGGCAGCGCCGTTACAGTGCTCAGCGCCGCCGATCCGGTGCGGGTGTTCCAGCAGTTCTCTACTCTCGATTTGCTCAGCAACGGCCGGGCCGAGCTGGTAGTAGGCCGAGGCTCCTTCACCGAAGCTTTCCCGTTGTTCGGCCTGAACCTGCACGACTACGACGCTCTGTTCGAGGAAAAGCTGGGGTTGCTGCTGCAGATTCGCGACCAGGAGCAGGTGAGCTGGTCGGGGCGGTTTCGGCCGGCACTTAGTGGGCAGGCGGTATATCCGCGGCCCCTGCAGGCGCAGCTTCCTATCTGGCGCGGGGTAGGCGGCACGCCCGGAGTCGTTTGTGCGGGCCGGGGCCATGGGCCTGCCGCTGATGGTGGCCATCATCGGGGGTGAAACCCACCGCTTCCGCCCCCTCATCGACCTTTACCGGGAGGCCGGCAAGCAAGCCGGCTTTGCCCCCGAACAGCTGCAAGTGGGCCTGCACTCCCTGGGCTACGTGGCCGAAACCACCGAGCAGGCCATAGCCGACTATTACCCCGGCTACGCCCGCACCTTCACCCGCATCGGGCGGGAGCGGGGCTGGCCGCCCGTCACGCCCGGCCACTTCGAGGCCCAGCGCGGCCCCCGCGGGGCGCTGCTGGTGGGCAACCCCGAGGAAGTAGCCGCCAAGATTCTGCGCCACGCCGAAGCTCTGGGCGGGGTCAGCCGCGTTACGTTCCAGATGGACAACGCCGACCTGGCCCCCGAAAAGCTGCTCCGCGCCATTGAGCTGCTGGGCGAACGGGTAAAGCCGCTGCTGGGGTGAGGTACGCTTTGGACATAAATAGAACGTCATGCTGAGCTTGCCGAAGCATCTCTACCGCTTCGTTGGGTTTGCTACCCTACCAAGATGCTTCGAAAAGCGGACGCCAGATGAAGCATGACACTTAGCCGGCCCAGCTCCTGGTATACTTCTATTCTGTCAGCCACTTTGCAGGAGCCTTCCCCGAGCAAAGTCTAGAGGCAGTCTAGAAGCAGTCGAGAAGCAGCCTAGAGGCACCGTATAGCTAAAGTGCAACTGCCAGCTGCCCTGAGCCGGGGAAATAGCGGGGTGGTTGCCGGCCTGCCCGCGGGTTCCTTGTATCTTCGGCGTCCTGTTCTGCTGCTTACCTGTTGCCCCGCACTGCCTTGGCTCGCATCCCCAAAGAAACCGTTGATCAGATTATCCACCACGCCGACATCGTGGAAGTGGTGGGCGACTTTGTAAGCCTCAAGCGTAAGGGGCAGAATATGTGGGCCTGCTGCCCGTTTCACCACGAAAAGTCGCCGAGCTTCTCGGTGGCCCCGGCCAAGGGCCTGTATAAGTGCTTCGGGTGCGGCAAGGCGGGGGGCGTGGTGCAGTTCATCATGGACATTGAGGGCACCAGCTACGTGGAAGCCCTGAAGTACCTGGCCAAAAAGTATGGCATCGATGTAGAGGAGGAAGAAAAGACCCCCGAGCAGCAGCTGGCCCAAAACGACAAGGACTCGCAGTTTATCATCTCCAACTGGGCCAAGGACCACTACCACCGCCTGCTGCTCAATACCGACGAGGGCCAGGGCATCGGGCTGAGCTACCTGCGCCAGCGGGGCCTCAACCAGACCACCATCAAAACCTTCGAGCTGGGCTACTCGCTCGACCAGTGGGACGATTTGCTGAAGTCGGCCACGGCGGCGGGCTTCGAGCAGAAATACCTGGAGAAAACCGGCCTTATCATCCGGCGCGAAGACGACCAGGGCCAGGACACCGGCCGCCGCTACGACCGGTTCCGGGGCCGCGTGATGTTCCCGATTCACAACGTGTCAGGCCGCGTCATTGGCTTCGGGGCGCGCACGCTCAAGCCCAACGACAAAACCGCCAAGTACCTGAACTCGCCGGAGTCGGACATCTACCACAAGTCCGATGTGCTCTACGGCCTCTACCAGGGGCGGCAGGCCATCCGCACCGAGGAGCTGTGCTACCTGGTAGAAGGCTACCTCGACGTGCTGAGTCTGCACCAGGGCGGCATCAAAAACGTGGTGGCTTCGTCGGGCACGTCCCTCACCGACGGCCAGATCCGCCTGCTCAAGCGTTACACCGACAACGTAACGGTGCTCTACGACGGCGACGCGGCCGGTATCCGGGCCTCGCTGCGCGGCATCGACATGCTGCTGGAAGGCGGCCTGAACGTGCGCGTGGTGCTGTTCCCGGACGGCGACGACCCCGACTCCTACATCCGTAAAGTAGGCGACCAGCGCTTCGTGGAGCACCTGGAGGGCGCCAGCCAGGACTTTATCCAGTTCAAAACCGACCTGGTTAGCCGCGAGGCGGCCCACGACCCGGTGAAGAAGGCCGAGGCCATCCGGGAAGTGCTGCAAAGCATTGCCAAGGTGCCCGACCCCATCAAGCGGCAGGTGTTTCTGCAGCAGACGTCCCAGGCCTTCGGCATCGACGAGCAGGTGCTCATCACCGAGTACAACAAGCTGGTACGCAATGCGAGCCAAAAGGCGCCTGGCGGCCAGAGTGGCGGTGCGAGCGGGGCCAGCAGCACCGGCCAACCAACAACCAGCAACCAGAGACCAGCCACCCGAAACTTAACTCCCGAGGAAGAGGCTGAAGCCCTGATGTATGGAGCCTCGCCGGAAGACCTGGGCGGAAGCAGTGCCTTTGCTACCGAGGAAAAAGAGGAGCTGGAGCCGCTGCCCGACGTGCTGCAGCAGTGCGAGCGGGAGCTGGTGCGCCTGCTGGTGCTCTACGCCTCGCAGCCCCTCTCACCCGACGTGGCGGTGGCCCAGTACCTGCTGGCCCAGCTGGAAGAAACGCCCCTACGCACTCCGCTCTACGCCGATGTGCTGCACGTGTGCCAGCAGGAAATGGAGCAGGGTCGCTGGCCTGAGGTACGCACGCTCATTCAGCACAGCCGCTCCGATATCCGGGCCCTCATCGGCGACCTGGCCACGGAGCGCTACGAGCTGAGCCCCAACTGGACTACTCACCAGATTTACGTGCCCCGGGAGCTGGATCTGATTCAGGAAGCTTGCGACAACGCCATTCTGCGCCTGAAAAAGGAGATTGTGCAGCGCGAGTTAAACCAGCTGCAAAAGGAGCTGCGCGACGCCCGCGACCCGGCCGCCGTGGATAAAATCCTGGAAGCCCTCATGCTCTACAAGCGCCTCGACAACGAGCTGGCCGCCCACCTCGGCACCGTCATTCCGCGCAACGTGGGGTAGAAGTGAAGGAGGAAATTCAAGGAACAGCACCCAACTTAGAACGTCATGCTGGGCGGAGTCGAAGCATCTCTACCGCTTCGTCTGAATAGCATGGCAACGAAGCGGTAGAGATGCTTCGACTTCGCTCAGCATGACAGACTTATTTACTTGCCCCTATTTCCTCATTTGCACCTCAGCACATTCCTCACATTAGCACACCAGATTCATGTGGAAGCGGTTTAACCTGAGCCGGTTTGTGCTGGCCCTGTCACTGTCAGGGCTCAGCCTGGCCAGCGGCGTGGTGGGGTTTATGCTGATTGAGGACTACAGCTTCCTGGATGCGGTGTACATGACGATGACCACCATTTCGACGGTGGGCTTCGGGGAAATTTACCCGTTTTCGCCGGCGGGGCGGGCGTTTGTGTCGGTGTATATTTTCTTCAATTTGCTGGTCATTGCCTACCTCGTGTCGGTTCTGACTACCTATATCTTCGACGGCGAGCTGCGTCACCTTTTCAAGATGTTTAAAACCGACCAGGAAATCCGCGGGTACAGCGGCCACGTCATTGTGTGCGGCTTTGGGCGCAACGGCAGCAAGGCCTACCACGATTTGCGGGCCAACGGCGCCCGCGTGGTGATAGTGGAGCAGGACGAGTCGCTGCTGAAAGCGGCTACCGAAACCAGCGGCGACGTCATTGCGGCCGTGTTCGGCGACGCCACCGCCGACGATACCCTGCGCGCCGCCGGTGTGGAGCGGGCCCGCGCCCTGATTACAACCCTGTCCAAGGATGCCGACAACGTATTTGTGGCCCTCACGGCCCGGGAGCTGAACCCGAACATCAAAATCATTGCCCGCGCCTCTCTCAAAACCAGCGAAGCCAAGCTTCTGCGGGCCGGCGCCGACTCCGTGGTGATGCCCGACGAAATCGGGGGCTCGCACATGGCCAACCTGGTGGTGCGCCCCGAGGTTGTCCGCTTTTGGGACATGATTTCCGGGCTGGGGCCCGATAAGCTGCGCCTGGAAGAAATGCGCTTCGCCGAGATGCGCCCCGAGTTTCAGGGCTGCAGCATCCACGAGCTGGACATCCGCACCCGCAGCGGGGCTACCATCATCGGGCTGAAACAAAGCAGCGGCGAGCTGCTGGTGAGCCCCAACGCCAACATTCGCCCGGCCCCAGACGACATGCTGCTATTGCTGGGCACCGAAGAGCAGATCCACAAGCTGCTCGGGCAGTTTCGGGCTTAGCGGTTGGGGAAGGGCTGGCAGAATAGAACAATACTAGGTTATCCATGATAATTGGTCTTGCTTGATTCGCCAACGCCCCTGGATTTTCTCCAGTAGCAGAAGTTGGGCGTAGCCGTTATGCCCGTTTCCATAAGCCATACTGAAACCGATAATAGCTTTATCCTGAGTTGCATTAAAGACGGCCTTGGAAAGAGTTATGGTTAAAGGGTTAGCCTTGGTTTGTCCTTTGTAAATACGGTGGATAGTGTCTGGAAAAGGTTGAAGCCGGAAGGTACATAGCTCAAAATCAGCTGCCTTCATGAGCGTTTGGGGCTCGTATAGGCTGTCTAGTGCGGCCTGTTCCCGCCCAGGTACTATCTCTTTCAACCAAGTTCTGAGGTCATCCAATCTAAGCTCGGAGAAGCGGATAGGCCTGAATAAAGGTCGCCATAGGCGACCGGAGGCTGAACGGTTCAGGTAGAATGTTCTGAACCGGGCGCTGTCATTAAATAGTCGATTGTGGAACAACTTTCCCTGTACTCGCAACCAAGTCGAATCTGTGTGCGAATACTCGCTATTTTGCTTGTCATTGGAATACACTTCCTCGAAATGCCGATTAATATATTGCCGATCTTCATCGGGGAGATATGTAAAGGCATATAATTGCTTTTCCACTATTTCAATCACTACATCATTATATAGCTGCTTGGTCGGGTCGGTGTGCGTGGTGGGGCACTGACGAAATTCCGGCTCACAGCCCGAAGAGCTTAACAGTGCGAACAGCAGGAGGGAAGCAGCAAACCGCATAACGCTCAAAAGAATAGTAGATGACAGCCCAGGTAACGGACAGCCGGCTGGTTCTGGTGTGGTAGCTGGTAAAAGTCGACCGTTGCCGCAAAGCTGCTAGCTTTGCCGGCCCCTTACCTTTGCCCCGTGCGTATCCTGCAGCTCTGTCCGCGCGTTCCGTTCCCGCCCCACGATGGGGGCGCCATTGCCATGTACGACGTGGCGGCGGGCCTCGCGCAGGCGGGCCACCACGTTACGGTGCTGGCCATCAACACGCCCAAGCACCACCAGCCGGCTACCGTGCTCGACCACCTGGGTCCCAACGTGCGGCTGTTGACGGTGGATGTCGACACCAACCTTTCGCCCATCAAGGCGCTGCGCAACTTCCTCTTTAGTGAGTTGCCCTATAACGTGGAGCGGTTTGTGAGTGAAAAAGTGAAGGTGAAGCTGGCCGAGCTGCTGGGCCAGGAGCAGTTTGATGTGGTGCAAATGGAAGGCACTTTCGTGGCCTGGTACGCCGGATATTGGATTGAAAACGGGGCAGTAAGCTGGAAGAACCTGCCGCCCGTGGTATTGCGCGCCCACAACGTAGAGTATACCATTTGGGAGCAACTGGCCCGAAACGCCGGCAATACGCTCAAGAAATGGTACTTGCAGAAGCTGGCGCAGCGGCTGAAGCTGTTCGAAAAATGGATGATGCACCGGTTTGATGCGGTGGCCGCCATCACTGAGGCCGACCGGCAGCGCCTGCGACAACAGGGCTGTCAGGAGCCGGTGGTGTTCATCCCCGCCGGCGTCGACCTGACCCGCTTCCGGCCCGAGCCCGCCGTGCTGCCCCGGCCACGCACGCTGTGCATGATTGGCTCCCTGAACTGGCTGCCCAACCTCGAAGGACTCGACTGGTTTCTGACCCAGGTGTGGCCCCGCCTAGCGGAGCGTCTGCCCGAGCTGGAGCTGCACGTGGCCGGCACCGGTATGCCCGAGCGCCTGCGCCAGCTGCGCCTGCCCGGCGTGACCATGCACGGCTTCGTGGAGTCGGCGGCCGACTTTATGCGGACCTATGAGCTGATGCTGGTGCCGCTGCTTTCGGGCGGAGGCATGCGCGTGAAGATTATTGAGGGCATGGCGTTGGGCAAAGCCATTCTGAGCACGGCCCTGGGCGCCGAGGGCATCCACTGCCGCCCCGGCCACAACATCCTGCTGGCCGACGACCCCGAGGAATGGGTGCGTCTGCTGGAAGACTACTACCACGGCCGCCTCGACGTAGCGGCCCTGGGCACTCAGGCCGCTCAAACGGCCGCCGAGCTGTACGACAACCGCCGGGTGGTGGCGCGGTTCGAGCAACTGTACCAGCAGGTAGCCGCCGGGCGGCCGGTTTCATGCTAGACGCGGTGCTCATCGGTGCCTTCTGGCTGGCCCTGCTGCTGGTGGCGCACACCTACGTGCTGTTTCCGATACTGCTGAGCTGGCGGGCCCGGGGCCGCCACCACAACGCGCAGCTGTACGCGCCCCACGACGAGGAGCTGCCGCGGGTAGATGTTCTGCTGGCCGCCCATAACGAGGAGCAGGTAATTGAAGAGAAAATCCGCTCCACCTTCGCCACTACCTACCCGCTCGATAAGCTCACCTTGCACATCGGGTCCGACAACTCCACCGACCGCACTCATGCCCTGATTGAACGGCTACAGGTGCAGTATCCCGGGGTGCGCCTGCGCGTGTTTGGGCAGCGCACCGGCAAGCCGGGCATCATTGAGGCGCTGGCCCGGGAAACCACCGCGCCTGTGCTGGTGCTCACCGATGCCAACGTGTTTTTCGTGCCCGATACCCTTTACCAGCTGGTAAAGCATTTCCGGGCGCCGCAGGTAGGCTTGGTGGGGGGGAATATCCTCAACCCCGAGCACCGGCAGGAAGGCATATCGGGCCAGGAAAAGGCTTACCTGGAGCGGGAAAACCTCATCAAATACCAGGAAGGCGTGGTGTGGGGCGCTATGATCGGGGCGTTTGGGGGCTGCTTTGCGGTGCGCCGGGCCTGCTTTCACGCCGCCCCGGCCTCGTTTCTGGTGGATGACTTCTATACCTCCATGGCCGTGCTGCGCGACGGTTACCAGGCCCTGAATGAGCTGGACGCGGTGTGCTTCGAGGATGTGTCGGACCGGCTGCCGGAAGAGTTCCGCCGCAAAGCCCGCATTTCCACCGGCAACTTCCAGAACCTGCGGGAGTTTCGGCAGCTCTTGTGGCCGCCGTGGCGCGGACTGAGCTACGCCTTCTGGTCGCACAAGGTCCTGCGCTGGCTTACGCCGCTGCTGCTGCTGCTCATGCTGCTTTCCAGCGCGGCGCTGGTGGTGCGCGGGGCGGGCTGGTTTTACCAGCTGCTTCTCTTGGGCCAAGTCGGGCTGCCGCTGCTGCTGCTGCTCGACGCGTGGCTGCGCCTTCGCAACCGCCATTCACGCCTGCTGCGCTTTATCACGCACTTCTACAGCATGAACGCGGCGCTGCTGGTGGGCCTATGGCGCTACCTGCGCGGGGCCGGCCCCGCTACCTGGCAGCCCACCCAGCGTTTCCAGCAGGCGGGCAGTAAGTGAGTGAGCAATTGAGTGAATGAACTAAGCTTGACAAACAGCCCGGCATACGGCCAAAAAAGGGGCGCAGTCCGGATTTCCGGCTGCGCCCCTTTTTTGTTCCTGCTTCGTCAGCCTACAGCTTTGCCAGCTTCTTCAGGTCTATCTGCTTGGCTACCGACTCTACCAGGGATAGGTCCTTTTGCTTGTCGGCGTCTACTCTCACCATAAAGCGGCCGCCCAGCGTGAGGGTAAGCTGGGCCCGGCCGTCTTTCTTGTGGAAGTTTTCCATGCCCGAAGCACCTTCTATGCCCAGGGAGGTGGATTTTACCAGTTCTTCGTCGTTTTCGCTTTCCATGCCCAGCGCAAACATAGCCGCCGCGCCCTGGTACATGTCGTGGGCGCCGTTGTAGTCTATCAGTTCGGTTATGATGGTTACGCTGTCTTTAGTGAACTCGCGGCTGGCAGTAGAAAACGCAAAGCCGCCCATCTTCTTCGACTGGCCTTCGGGGTTGCCGGCGGTAAAGCCGCTAATCTCGGCGGGCAGATAGGTCTGCAGCTCTTTGTAGGGCAGGGACAGGGTGTCGCCGCGCTTTTCGCGTTCCTCGCGTTGGGCTTTGGCCGCGTCCAGGGTGTTTTCGATGTTTTCGCCGGCGTCTTTGAGCTTGGCCAGGTTGTCGTAGGCCTGCTTGGTTTTCTGGGCTTGTTCGCAGGCCGAAGTCAGCAGCACGCCGCCGAGTAGGAGGCAGGTAAGTTTTTTCATAGAAAAGGAAAAGAGAAGATCAGGCTCAAAAGTAGCCGGTATTTCCGAACTATATCCATGCTTGAATATTGAGGGCCGCGGCCTGCCCGGCGGTTGGAAATAGTAGCCTGCCCCGGGCCGGGCAAGGCAATGCCGGGTTTCCTGCTTATGTTGGCCGCCAGCCCCCGGCACTTGACGGGCAGGCAGTATTTATTTCAGTTACCGATGAAAAACCTGCGCATTGCTATCCTGGGCTGCGGCAATATGGGCCTGGCCTTCACTAAATCCTTTCTGCACTACAACCTGGTGGAGCGCCAGGACCTGCTGCTGCTGGGCCGCCACGCCGACCACTGCCAGCGCCTGCGCGACGCCCACCCCGGCCTGCCCACCGGCGAGCTGGATGCCCAGGTGGGCTCTTACGATATCGTGCTGGTAGCCGTGAAGCCCCAGGATTTCAGCCGGGTAGCGGAGGCACTGCGGGCCGTGCTGCAGCCCGAGCAGGTGGTGCTGTCCATCATGGCCGGCATTCCCATTGCCCGCCTGCAGCGGGAGCTGCAGCACCAGGCCGTGATGCGCGCCATGCCCAACACGCCCGCGCTGCTGGGCATGGGCATCACCGGGTTTTCGGCGGCGCCGGAAATCGACCGGCTCCGCCTGCACCAGGTGGAAAACCTGCTGAACGCCACCGGCCGCTCCCTTTTTCTGGAGGATGAAAGCATGCTCGACGCCGTGACGGCCGTGAGCGGCAGTGGCCCGGCTTACTTTTTCTACATCGTGCAGGCCATGATTGACGCGGGCCGCCAGCTGGGCTTTTCCGATTCCGTGGCTTCCCTGCTGGTGAAGCAGACGATGCTGGGTGCCTACCACCTGCTCAACAACTCCGAGAAAAGCCTGCCCGAGCTTATTGCCAACGTAGCCTCCAAAGGCGGCACCACCGAGGCTGCCCTGCGCCAGTTTCAGGCCGGCCACCTCGCCGAAACCCTGGCCGCCGGCATTCAGGCCGCCCAGGTGCGTGCCACCCAGCTGGCGAAGGAGTAGGGGTGAGGTAATGAGGTGACAGGTAAAATGTAACAGGTAACAAGCGCAACGTGTCATTGCGAGGCGGAGCAAAGCAATCCGTCCTCTGAAATGTGCAGTTCCTCCTTTTACCAGAAAGCCCCTGACCTCCGTGCTGGCGTCAGGGGCTTTCTGGTAGAAAGATGTGTCTGGTTTTGAAAAGGACGGATTGCTTCGCCCTGCCCGCCATGACATATCCGCGCCGGCCGACTGGCAAACTCACTATTTCACCAGTTCGCCATTTCCCCTTTCGTAACTTCGCGGCGCCGTTGCGGTTTGTAGCGGCAGCGGCCATTCCGCGGGGAGCTGTGCGGCTCCGAACCATCCGTGAAACCCGTTTACAATCCGTAAAATCCATGATCCATGCTGGATTCCATTGAAGATGCCATTGCCGATATCCGGGCCGGTAAAGTAGTCGTGGTCGTTGACGACGAGGACCGCGAAAACGAGGGCGACTTTATTTGCGCCGCCCGCTGCGCCACGCCCGAGGTCATCAACTTCATGGCTACCCATGGCCGCGGCCTGGTCTGCGCCCCGCTCATCGAGCAGCGCTGCGAGGAGCTGGGCCTGGAGCTAATGGTAGGCCGCAACACGGCCCTGCACGCTACGCCCTTCACCGTGAGCATCGACTTGCTGAAGAACGGCGTGACTACCGGCATTTCGGCCTCCGACCGCAGCAAAACCATCCTGGCCCTCATCGACCCCGCAACCAAGCCCGAGGAGCTGGGCAAGCCCGGCCATATCTTCCCGCTGAAAGCCCGCAAGGAAGGTGTGTTGCGCCGCGCCGGCCACACCGAAGCCGCCATTGACTTGGCCCGGCTGGCGGGCTTCGAGCCGGCCGGTGTGCTGGTGGAGATTCTGAAGGAAGACGGCGAAATGGCCCGCCTGCCCGAGCTGCGCGAGGTAGCCAAGCGCTGGGACCTGAAGCTGATTTCGGTGCAGGACCTGATCAAGTACCGTCTCGAAAAGGAAAGCCTTATCCAGCGGGAGCTGTCGGTGAAGCTGCCTACCGCGTACGGCGACTTTGATCTGGTAGCCTATACCCAGCAGTCGACCAACGCCCAGCACCTGGCGCTGGTGAAGGGTGACATCACGAGCGGTGAGCCGGTGCTGGTGCGCGTGCACAGCTCCTGCGTGACGGGCGACATCTTCGGCTCCTGCCGCTGCGACTGTGGCCCCCAGCTGCACCGGGCCATGGAGCAGATTGAGCTGGAAGGCCGCGGTGTACTAGTGTACATGAACCAGGAAGGCCGGGGCATTGGCCTGCTCAACAAGCTGCGCGCCTACCAGCTGCAGGAGCAGGGCCGTGACACCGTGGAAGCCAACCTGGATTTGGGCTTTCAGATGGATGAGCGCGACTACGGCGTGGGCGCCCAGATTCTGCGCGACCTGGGCATCAGCCAGATGCGCTTGCTCACCAACAACCCTCGCAAGCGCACTGGCCTCATCGGCTACGGCCTCGAAATTGTGGATACGGTGCCCATAGAGATTGAAGCCAATGTGCACAACGAGCGGTACCTGACCACCAAGCGCGACAAGCTGGGCCACACCATTCTGAGCAAGCTGCGCCCGGTATAGCCTTAAGCCCCAACCGCAAAAAACAACCCCAGCTTTCCGGCCAAAAGGCACGGAGAGCCGGGGTTGTTTTTTGCGGTTGAGCCACATAAAATGGCCAGAATAGAAGCGGTAGCTGCTTTTCTGGTATCTGCTACAGGTCGCGGCGCAGCAGCAGGTAGCTCAGCAGCCAGAATAAGGCCACGTAAGCCAGCGCGATGGGCAGGGCTTGGGTGGGCAGCAGTGCGCCGCTGGGGCCGGCCACGGTATCGAGCAACTCCTGGCCGGGCGTGGGCGTGAGGGCGCTGAGCAGCTTGCCGGGGAAGTAGCGGTCCAGGGAATCGGGAAGCTGGGAGCGAACCAGCGGCTCGGCCACCCAGCCGTAGAGCAGAAACGCCAGAATGGCCAGCCCACTTTTGCGCAGGGCAAAGGCCAGCAGTGCCGCCAAGCTCAGGTAGCCCAGGGCTTGCACCGCGTACAAGCCCACCGCGCCCAGCTCGGCCGTAACGGCGCCGGGCGCCGCTTCGGGGCCGCGCGTAAGCCCAAAAAACAGCCCGATTCCCAACACTACCAGCGTAGCGTAGGTTGTTAGTCCGACCGCTATTCCCAGCTTGCCCTGGATCAGGTCGGCGCGGGAAAGCCCATCCAGCACTTGCTGACGGAACGTGCGGAACTGAAATTCATCGGCAATCAGGATGATGAGCAGGATGCCTAGCAGCAGGTTGAAGTAGCTGGCTACGTACGTGAGCCGGCTCCACACCCCTGGGAAGGCGTATAACGAGTTGCCCATGGGCTTTCCATTGATGACGGTTCCGCCGCTCATGCCCACAAAGCCCGCTAGCAGCACCGCGTATAGCACCAGCAAAATCCAGACGGTCCGGTAGGGCAGCAGCTTGCGAAGTTCAGCGTGGAGAAGCATGGGGTTGGATGGTTTTCTGGTAAATGGTTGTCTTGCCGAATGGTTGAATGGGGAGGAGGCACGACGCCGCAACCCGTCCTGGGCCACGCGGCACGCTCTGACGTATGGTCAGCCCCAGGGGCTGGGTGGGAAAGAAGGGGACTGGTATTGTACAGGATAGATGGCTTCGCGCTGCTCGTCATGACAGCCTCTCAACCATTCAGCAAGACAACCACTCAGCCATTCCCCGGAAAATTCCTTCAACTCGTCAATGCCAGGAATTGGGTTTCGAGGCTGCGGTGGCGCAACTCCAGGCCGGCCAGGATAATGCCTTGGCTGAACAGTGCTTCGTTTAAGGCGGCAGGGTGCTGCTCCGGCGCCAGCACGGCGCTCAGCCGGCCATCGGCTTCTGGCTGCACGTCGGAAACCCAAGGCAGACGGGCCAAGGCCTGCGTCAGAGCAGCAGCGGTGGTAGCGGGGCCGGGGCGCAGCACTACCCGGTCGGCGCTGGTGAGGATGTCGCGCACGGCACCGGCGGCGCGCAGCTGCCCACGCTGCAATACCGCTACGTGGGTGCATACTTTCTCAATCTCATCGAGCAGGTGGCTGGCCAGGATGATGGTTTTGCCCTCAGCCGCCAGGCGCTGCACCAGCGTGCGTACTTCGGCAATGCCCTGCGGGTCGAGGCCATTGGTGGGTTCGTCCAGCACCAGTACTTCGGGCTGACCCAGCAGGGTGGAGGCCAAAGCCAGGCGCTGCTTCATGCCCAAGGAAAAGCCCTGAAACGCGTCGTGCTGGCGGCCCAACAACCCCACGGTTTCCAGCACCTCATCAATGCGGCGGGCGTCGGCCCGCTTTACCTCGGCCGCTACCTGCAGGTTCTGGCGGGCCGAAAGGTAGGGGTAGAAGTTGGGCGTTTCGAGCAATGCCCCTACCCGCCGCTTGCTGCCCGCCGACAGCGCCTGCCCAAACCAGCGCACCGTGCCGCTCGTGGGGTTCAGCACACCCAGGGCTATACCCAGCGTAGTGGTTTTGCCCGAGCCGTTCGGCCCCAGCAGCCCATACACGCTGCCCGCCGGCACGTGCAGCGTCAGGTCGCGCAGGGCTTCGGTGCCGCCGTAGCGCTTGGAAAGGTGGTCGAGTTCAAGAACCATAGGGCTAATGTGGGAGAATGTGCTGCGCTTCGCTAATGTGAAAATGTGGGTGAATGTGCTGATGTGCTAATCAAACGTTAGTGGTAAGCAGGGAAGTCTACTGGTGGCACAACGTATAATGATACGGCGTCTGCCCCCGACACACGATGCGTTTGCACTGCACCCATCCTGTGTTGGGAGCAGACGCCATTGGCGCAGTGCAGGCACATGCCCCCGCATTAGCACATCAGCACATTATCCAAATTAGCACATTATCAGTCTGCCATCGTATTCAGCGGGCCGCCTTGCCAGCGTACTACAGGGTAGCGCAGGTGGGAGGCCTCGTAGTAGGGTGAGTGGCGGTACACGAACTCCAGCTGGGCGATGGCGCTTTTGGCGAAGGCCGGGTCGGATTTCTTGCGCTCCTCCAGCTGCTGGCGCAGCTTTGGGTCGCGGCGGAGCAGGTCGGCAGCTAAATCCTCAAATACGTAGTCGGAGAAGTGCTCTTTCTGCTGGAGCACACTGTCGAAGAAGCCCCAGGTAAAAAATGAGTCGGTGGCCTGCGGTTCCAGCGTTTCGATGGCAAACCGGCGCTGGGGCTGGTCTAGGCTCACCACGTAGTCGCCCCGGGAAAAGCGGATTTTCTGCTGCTCGGGCCGCACCTGCAGGCGGCTGTGCAGGTAGTGGCCTTCGTAGGGGCGGGGCGAGGTAGCAAAGTCGCCCAGGTAATAGGCTTCGGCAGTGAGGGTGGTGTCGCGGGACAAGCGGCGCAGCTGCACGCCGCCGCGCTTTAGCCGCTCGGCTACTTCCGCCCACGCCTGTGGTAGCACGTAGGCCCGGGGCGCCTGCACCTGCACGCCGGGGCGGAAGGTGTTGTAGTACTTTACAGGCCGGGTGTACGGCGCTTTCTGGTCGTAGTAGAGGCGGGGCAGGCCGCTGACCTCGCTGGGTTTGGTGCGCCCCTCGTAGCCCCGGAACTGCAACGTCTCGGCGCGGGTGGTATCGAGCTGCCAGGTGAGTGGGAAGGTTTGCTGGGCGGCGGTCTGCCGGTCGGCCTCGGCGCGGGCCTGGCCCAGCTCATCGGCACTGAGGTGGAGCTGCTGGAGCAACAGAGTCAGAAAGTCGTAGGTGGCCTTCACGCGGGGCTGATACGCCTTCAGCATGTGGGTTTCGGTGATAAACCCAATGGTATTGAACAGAGCCGCGTAGCCGGAGGAGTAGCGCGGGGTTTCCAGAAAGCCCTGTAGGCCCCGGGCATCGGGCGTGCGACCCTCAAAATCCACGTAAGGCGTGAGGGGCCAGTGGCGCTGCTCCATGCCCTGGTAGAGCGAGGGCAGCAAGCGGCCCGTCATGTAGGCGCTCAGGGCCGGGTGCAGCTTGTCTTTCTGCGTGGCAATGAGCGTCATGGTGTACTGGTAGTCGGCACCGTTGGAGGTGTGCGTGTCCACAAATACGTCGGGCCGCCACTTGGCAAACAGCTCGGCAAACGACTGCGCGTTGCGCGAGTCCTGTTTCACGTAGTCGCGGTTCAGGTCGAGGTTGCGGGCGTTGCCCCGGAAGCCGTAGCTTTCCGGCCCGTTCTGGTTGGCGCGGGTGGTGGAGTTGCGGTTCAGGGCCCCGTCCACGTTGTAAATCGGGATAATGACCACCGTGAGGCGCGCCAGCAAGGGCTTAAGGGCCGGCTCCTGCACCAGGTCGCGGGCCAGCATCATAGAGGCGTCAATGCCCTCCGGCTCACCGGGGTGAATGCCGTTCTGAATGAAAACCACCCGGCGCTTGGCATTCCGCGTCAGGCCAGGGGTTGATAACCCGTTGGCCGAAATGACTACCTCGTGCAAGGGCTGCCCCGAGTCGGTGGCACCGGCGCGGCGCATGGTTATTTCCTCGTATTTAGAGTCGAGACGCTGGTAGTAGTCGATGCACTCCCGGTAGGTGGCGGTGGTGTTGCCGTTGCCTTTCTCAAAGGGCGTGCGCCAGTCCGTGGCGGCCGGCCCAGGAGCCGCCACGGGTGGCGTGCCGGCCAGCAGCGCCGTGAGTAATACAAGAAACATGCTGATACGTAAAGGTGAAACCGGCCCGGACTAATACCGCCGCCGGGGAGCCGGAAAAATAGCCTGGTCCACGCTGTACCGGCCCGGCCCAATAAACAGGAGGCCTGCAAAGACAACGGCCGATTCCAGCGCGTGCGAGAAGCCGCTGAACCCATCGCCGGCGCTCAGGTGACTGATGGTGGCCACGAGCATGGTAGAGAGCAGCAGCACACAGGCTACCCGGAAAAACAAACCCAGGGCCAGCAGCTGCCCGCCCACGGCCTCGGCAACGGCGGCCATAAATCCCCAGAAAGCCGGCGCAAAGTGGATACCCAGCGTCCCCATCGTTTCGCCCAGGGCCGCCCATTTTTCGGGCCCACCCATCAGCTTGGGGTAGCCGTGAATGGTGAACATGATGCCTAGCCCCACGCGCAGCAGCAGCAGGCCAAGGTCGTGGGAGCGGTAGAGGTTGTGAAAGAATTTCATGCGCGGCCGGGGCGGGCATAACGGTGGAGAGGGGGAGGGCGCTCCGGCGCGGCCAAAGTACACGTTTTAGCGCGGATTGCCGCCCCTCGTTGCAACCCGCTACCGGAAAAGGTATATTCCTTTGATGCGCGTTGCGGGCGGAAGCTCGGTTGGCTGCCGGGGCGGGCGGCTCAGGCCGGCCATGTCCAGCTGCCAGCTCATGCGCACCTCATCCGATACGGCCACCAGGCCCGCATCGGCCAGCTCTACGGTGTTGATGCCGTAGTGGGAGCGGGCCAGCCCTACCGGGGAGCCTACGCCCACACCTTCGGCCGTACGGTAGTGGGGGCTGGTAATGTGCACGCGCCAGAGCCGGTAGCCTTCCTCGTCGTCGCCTACCAGCTCCAGGATGGACGGCGGAGCGTCGGGGTGCCGCGGGTCCTGCATTTCGTACACCGGGTAGTCGATGCCTTCGAGCTGGCGCGTGGTGCGGCGCAGCTGGGCGGACGGGATGATGGCGCGCAAAGCGGCTTCCTTCATATTGAGACGCAGCAAGCCCACCCGGCCCGGGCTCAGCAGGTGCAGGGAGTCGGGAGCTTCGGGGCGGCCGGCCGGCGCGGGCGTGGGCGGAGCGGGCACCTGTTGGGGCGCAGGCGTGGAGGCCGTAGCGGGCGGTGTGGCCGAAGGCGTGTTGCGGACGCTGGGCCCGTCGCAGGCCATGAGCAGGACGCCGGCTGCCCATGCGCCGAACAGGAAAGGCAGGGAAGATTTCACGCCCCAACTTACGCACCTGCCGGCTGGTAGTTGATGCCCGGGCCGCCGTGACTGCTACCTTTGCGGCGCTTCCGCTTTCCTCAACGTTCCCTGTATGCCTGATTCCGCCGTTGCCCGCCCCCTTATTCTTATCACCAACGACGACGGCATCACGGCCCCCGGCATTGCCACGCTGGTGGGCGTGATGCGTCGCCTGGGCGAGGTCGTAGTAGTGGCGCCCAACTCCCCGCAGTCGGGTATGGGCCACGCCATCACCATCGGCCACCCCCTGCGCCTCGACCGCAGCAATATTTTCGAGGGCATTGAGGCCTACGCGTGCAGCGGCACCCCCGCCGACTGCGTGAAGCTGGCCAAGCACTACGTGCTCAAGGACCGCCGCCCCGATCTGGTGGTCTCGGGCATCAACCACGGCTCCAACTCCTCGGTGAACGTGCTGTACTCGGGCACGATGTCGGCGGCTATTGAGGCCGCCATTGAGGGGCTGCCGGCCATTGGCTTTTCGCTTTGCGAGTACGGCCACGACGCCCACTTCGCCCATACGGAGGAGTGGATAGAGCACATTGCCCGGCAGGCGCTAACTCAGGGTATTCCGGCCGGCGTGGCCCTGAACGTGAATCTGCCCAAGCTCTCCGACATGCCCATTGCCGGCATCCGGCTGTGCCGGCAGGCCCGGGCCAAGTGGCAGGAGGAGTTTGACCTGCGCCACGACCCGTACAACCGCCCGTACTACTGGCTGCGCGGGGAGTTTGTGAACTTCGACCAGGGGGAAGACACCGACGAATGGGCGCTAGCCCACAACTTCGTATCGGTGGTGCCCTGCCAGTTTGACCTTACCGCTTACCGGGGCCTTGCTCAGCTGGAAGACAACTGGCAGCTGCAGTTGCCCGGCCACTCCCGAGCCCGCCACCGTGCCGCCCGCCCGCCCCATCGAGCCGGAAGACTACGGCATCGTGAATCCTTAGGTGAAAAACCGCCGTCGGTCTTCGCCGTCACGAGGCTACCCGGAGCCTGTGCCCGGACAGTCAGCCATCTACCCTTTCAGGCATCCACAAAGACTATGAGATAACGCGGGGCCAGCGCACGTGCTTGACGGCATCGGGCGCGCTGTCCGCGGATGAGGGCCCGCAACTCGCGCTTTTTCTGGTGCGGGTGGTGGTTGATGTGGGCAGTAGCCACACGCCCCACACTGGGTGGAATCACTAGGGCCACGAGCACTCCAGCAGCTTCAACAGAGCACTGAACAGAGCCAGCTTCGCTTCTAAGCGCACGGGGAGTAGGTTTTAAATTAAGGCTGGAAAGCTAGTTCCCCTCCTTTTTGAAGGAGGGGTTAGGGGTGGTCAAATCGTTAGAACAAAGGCTAATTGCTGACTAATAGATCTAGTAACCACCCCAGCCTCTGGCCACCCCTCCTTCAAAAAGGAGGGGAACTAACCATTTAGGTCTAAAATTGGAGTGCTTCTACTTCCCAGCGGTTTCTACGCGCTGCAGATCCAAGTCTTGGAAGTCGTAGCTGAAATCGGTGAGGGCGGAAACGGGCTTCATTTTGAAGCCGGTGGCGCGGCCCTGCTCGTCGAAGGTGAAGGAAGCAAAGGCGTCGGCGTTGAAGCTGCGCTCTTTCCAGCGCACCACGTAGGTGTTGCCGCGGTAGGGCAGCACCTGGCCCAGCAGGCGCGGGGCGCGCACGGAGCGCAGCCATAGCTGGGTACCCTGGGCGGTCAGGGTTACGTCGCCAAGCCAGGCATCGTGGTAGCGGCCGGCCAGTGGGGCGTAGTCAGGGCGCTTGGGAGCAGCTTTCTGAGCAGCGGCCACCTGCTTCCACACGGCAGCAGTGGTTTGGTCGTCGGCGCCTTTCAGCTTGCTCATGCGGTCCACCATTTCCTGCACGCGGTCCAGGCCCTGCACGCCCAGGTAGTGGTCTTCGATGTGGTTGCTGACGGCGGTGAATGCCGCCCCGCTTTCCTGATTGGTAAGCACAATGATGCCCAGCCGCAGCTCCGGCACCAGCGTCACTTTCGTTACCATCCCAATCTCGCCGCCGGTGTGCGACACTTCCTTGTAGCCGCGCACGTCGCGCAGAAACCAGCCCAGTCCGTAGGCCGCAAAGTGCGTGTTGTAGGGCGAAGGCGCCGAGCTGACGGGCAGAATGGTCTGCGGCGCCCACAGCTCGCGCTGGGTGGCGGGCTTGAGCAGCGGGGCCGGGGCGCCGGGACCGCCGAGCAGCATCAAAGCCCACTTGCTCAGGTCACTGACGCTGCTGTACATGCCACCAGCGGGCCCGATGAGCGTGTTCAGGTCGCGCCGTACTACCTGCACCTTGCCCTCCACCGGGCCGTGTCCGTCGATGACGTTGGTGCGTTCGGGCAGGCGGGCGTAGAGGGTGGCGGTGCGGCTCATGCCCAGGGGCTTGAGCAGGCGGCTTTCCACAAAATCGGCCCAGGGCTGCCCCGATACGCGCGCCACTATCTCGCCGGCTACCAGGTAGAGGTTGTTGTCGTAGTCGTACTTGCTGCGAAACGACGACACCGGCTTGAAGTAGCGCAGGTTATGAATGACGTCCTTGATGGTGAAGTCGGCCGAGTCGGGAAACATCATCAGGTCACCGGCGCCCAGGCCCAGGCCGCTGCGGTGCGTGAGCAGGTCGCGCACCGTGAACTCGGCCGTCACGTAGGGGTCATACATGCGGAACTCCGGGATGTGGTCGGTCACCTTGTCGTCCCAGCGCAGCTTGCCTTCCTCCACCAGCAGCCCCAGCGCCGCCGCTGTAAAGGCCTTGGTGTTGGAGGCAATACCGAAGAGCGTGTTGGCATCTATGGGCGCTTTGGTAGCCAGGGAGCTTACCCCGTAGCCCTTGGCCAGCACCACTTGCCCATCTTTCACCACCGCCACAGCAATACCGGGCACGTCGAAGGCCTTGAGGGTTCGGGCCACCACAGCATCCAGGGCGGCCTGGTCGAGCGGGGCCATGACGGGTGGGGCGGTTTGGGCCGCGGCAGTTTGGGCCAGCAGCAGCAGGCTCAGCAAACGGCCGAGCAGGGGAAGACGGGACATCGGGGGCAATAAAAGAATAGGAGAGTTTCCGGCAGACCGGGCCGGCAAGGTAGCGGGTTTTCCGCCAGGGCAACCTGTAGTACAATACGTTGTCGTAATTCGGCAGTCTGCCCGCTGTAGAAACACGAATAAGCGTTTCTACAGCGGGCAGACTGCCCTGTACCCATACGTGGCGCATTCCCCCACCTACTCCTGACCTGGCCCCGCACCGAAAATGCTGGCGCCGGCCTTATCTTCCCGCCGCACATTTCCTGTACTTCACTGCTTATGCGCTTTTTTCGATGGGTTCTGGCCTTAGCTCTGCTGGCGGGACCGGCGGCTCTGCAGCCTGCGGCTGCCCAGGTATACACCCAAACCGACCCGCTGGCCCACACGTTTTCCATCGTGGCCCGCGACCCTAAGTCCGGCGACCTGGCCGTAGCCGTGCAAAGCCACTGGTTTTCGGTGGGTACCAGCGTATCCTGGGCTGAGGCCGGGGTAGGTGCCATTGCCACCCAATCCTTCACCAACAAGTCGTTCGGCCCGCGCGGGCTGGCACTGCTGAAAAGCGGTAAAACAGCCCAGCAAACCCTGGATGAGCTCCTGCGCCCCGACGAAGGCCGGGACGTGCGCCAGGTGGCCGTGGTCGACAGCAAAGGCAACGTAGCCGTGCATACCGGGGCCAAGTGCATTGATATGGCCGGGCAGCAAACCGGCGCGCAGTTCTCGGTGCAGGCCAATATGATGCTCACCGACCAAGTGCCCAGCGCCATGGCCCGGGCCTACGAGCAGGGTGCCGCGCTGCCTTTCCCCGAGCGGGTGCTGGCTGCCCTCGACGCGGCCCAGGCCGCGGGCGGCGACGTGCGCGGGCGGCAATCGGCGGCCTTGCTGGTGGTGCGCGCCCAGGCCAGCGCCGCTCCCTGGGACGACCGGCTCATCGATCTGCGAGTGGACGATGCCGCCGAGCCCCTGAAGGAGCTGCGCCGCCTGTTGCAGCTTCACCGCGCCTACGAGCACATGAATGCCGGCGACCTGGCCGTAGAGAAGAACGACGTGCCCGGCGCTATTCGCGAGTACGAAGCCGCCGAAAAGCTTTTCCCCGACAACCTGGAAATGCGCTACTGGCATGCTATCAGCCTGGCCAACAAGCAGCAGGTGCCGGCCGCCCTCAAGCTGCTGCGCCCCATTTTCAAGCAGGACCCCAACTGGCGCACCCTCACCCAGCGCCTGCCCAAAGTAGGCCTGCTGACCGTGAGTGAGGCGGAGCTCAAGCAAATCCTGACCCTGAAATAACCCTGCCCATGCTACCCAAGAACGTTCTGACCTTGCTGACGGGCCTGCTGCTGGCGGGCTGCGCCACTACGCAAACCATACTGCCCCCGGCTGCCGCGCCCACCGTCGTATATATCGTGCGCCATGGCGAAAAGGACCTCACGCCCGGCCTCGCCGACCCGCCCCTGACCCCGGCCGGCCAGCAGCGCGCCCAGGCTCTGCACGACACGCTGGCAGCGCGGGGCATAAAAGCCGTATTCAGCACCAATACTTCTCGCACGAAGAATACCGTGCAGCCCCTGGCTACCCAACTGAAACTGCCGGTTCAGCTGTATGATGCCAAGCAACTGCCTGCCTTGGCTACCCGTATCCGCCGCGAATACGGGGGACAGCGCGTGGTAGTAGCGGGCCATTCCAATACTATCCTCGAAACCGCCGAAGCCCTGGGTGCCCGTCGCCCCGTGCCCACCATCGGCGACGACGAGTACAACTACCTGCTGCAAGTCACCGTGCCGGCCGATACCACCCAGGCACCCAGCGCCGTAGCGCGGCGGTACGGGGCCGACCGGCCGTAAAGCGCCTGCGGATTAACTTTTGCGTGCAACAGTTAGCCTCGGGTAGTTACTTTAGGCCACGAATCCCTCTTCTTTTAGCCTTTCCTTTGATGCCCTTTTTACGCGCCTCCCTGGCCGCCTGCCTGTTGATGGCGGGCCTGGCTTTGCCCGCCGCCGCCCAATCCGGCACCACTAAAACCGACTCTCTTAATATTCGCAAGCTCTACGATGAGGCCCTGCTGCGCGGGGAAAGCTACGAGAACCTGCGCTACCTCACCGGGCAGATTGGGGGCCGCCTCAGCGGCTCGCCTCAGGCCGAGCAGGCCGTTCAGTGGGGCAAGCAGGTGATGGAGAAAATGGGCCTCGACCGGGTGTACCTGCAGGAAGTGATGGTGCCTCACTGGGAGCGGGGCGCCAGGGAAAAAGCCGAAGCCAAGCCCGCCAAAGGCAAGCCGGTGAGCTTCAACGTGTGCGCCCTGGGCGGCTCGGTGGGCGGCAAGCTGAAGGCCCAGGTGGTAGAAGTGCAGAGCATCCAGGAGCTGCGCGCCTTGCCGGCTGAGCAGGTGAAGGGCAAAATCGTGTTTTTCAACCGGCCCATGAACCCCACCTACATCGAAACCGGCCGGGCCTATGGCGAAGCCGGTGACCAGCGCCGTAGCGGGGCTGCCGAAGCCGCCAAGCGTGGCGCCATCGGGGCGCTGGTGCGCAGTTTGTCCCTGGCCCACGACGACTTTCCCCACACCGGCACCATGCGCTACGAAGACGGCGTGACCCGAGTGCCCGCCGCCGCCCTCAGCACCAACGGCGCCGATCAGCTCAGCGCCCTGCTCAAAGCCAACCCAACCCTGACCTTCGAGCTGGAAATGAGCTGTCGCGAGCTACCCGACGCCAAAAGCTACAACGTGGTAGGCGAAATCAAGGGCTCGAAGTACCCCAACGAAATCATTACGGTAGGTGGCCACCTCGACTCCTGGGACCTGGGCCAGGGCGCCCACGACGACGGTACCGGTTGCGTGCAGAGCATGGAAGTGCTGCGCCTGCTGAAGGCCACCGGCCTGCGCCCCGAGCGTACGGTACGCGCTGTGCTCTTCATGAACGAGGAAAACGGCAACCGCGGCGGCCTGAAGTACGCTGAGCTGGCTAAGGCCGCCGGCGAGCAGCACCTGGCGGCTATGGAGTCGGATGGGGGAGGGTTTACCCCGCGCGGCTTCGGCATCGAGGGCCCGGCGGCTACTGTGCGCCAGCTGCAGCAGTGGCAGCCGCTGTTGCAGCCCTACGGCAGCGGCGAAATTGCCCCCGGTCACGGCGGTACGGACATTGGCCCCCTGAAAGACCAGGCCAAGGTGCTCATCGGCTACGAGTGCGACTCCCAGCGCTACTTCGACCTTCATCACACCGCCGCCGATACTTTCGATAAGGTAAACCGCCGGGAGCTGGAGCTGGGCAACGCCAGCATGGCCGCGTTGGTGTATCTGCTCAGCAAGTACGGGCTGTAGATGCTAGGTAATTGGCTCTATAGCAAATGAATTTATCTAACATCCTGCCGGGAGCTATTCCGGTAGGATGTTTTTAACTTTGGCTGTGATGGAGTCCCATTCTTATCAGACGATGCATGAGCATCTGGACGCTTTCATGGCTGCATTTCTTACAAAGCGTACCAGGAGCGTTGCACTAAGTGAAGAGTCGAAGAAAGCCGCCAAGCGCCGTTTACGGGAAGAACGGTTGGGAATCAACCCGATGTGGGGAATGGATAACCTGTGGGCCTCGCTGGACCTGCGCTATTGCACGCAGCTGCCAAAGGGAAGCGGAGAACAAGACCGCGCCTTTGTTAGGCAGCATATTGCCAAGTTCGGCCTACAAACGTGTTACGTCCTGTCCGCTGATACGTCCCTGCATCAACTGGTAATGCCCGTTGAGGATGCTATACATGAAGTTGTGGGTTCAAGTAATACATCCATTATCTCCTTCATCCCCGGCAAAGTTGCCTATTTCGAAGGGCATTCGGTAGGTGACCGGTGGCTCTGTATTCGTGAGGAAAAGGTATACCCGCACTAAATAACGTGGCTACTCGCACCAACCCAACTTCGCTTTACCTGCTGGCTATTGTACCACCGGAGCCCGTGCTGGGGCAGGTGTGGGCCCTCAAGCAGGAAGTTCATATCCTGACGGGCAGCCGCAATGCGGTCCGGCTGCGGCCGCACATTACGCTGTGGCCGCCTGTGCATCGCCCGGCTGCATTTGCCCGGCAGGCGGCAGAAGTACTGGCCCGTTTTGCTGCTTCCGAAACGGAGTTTATGGTGAGTTTGCGGGATTTTGCGTGGTTTGGCAGCCGCACGTTATTTATTTCGGTTAATTCTCCCGGAATATTAAAGGATTTTAACCAGCGCCTCGCGCAGTGGTGCCGCCTGCATCAGTTGAATATTTCCCTCGAAAACCGGCCATTTACCCCGCATATGACGCTGGCCACCCGCGACCTGCCCGCCGATAATGTGCCGGAGCTTCAAAAAATATTTGCCGCCCGGAATTATGCCGCGCAGTTCCCGGTGCAACAGCTTACGTTGTTTGAGCACGATGGCAAATCCTGGGAAGTAGCCGCTGAATTCCACCTATCCGCTAGCGGCCAACCAAACTAAATAATTAAAATGCTGCGCGTGGCTGCGAAGAATAATTACCGTTGCCCTATGGGCAGAAAATAGAATTCCCTGTGAAACACTAAGCCTCACAGGGAATTCCTTCGGAACTATAAACAGCCTGCTGGTTACGCAGCGGCTTCCGATTTGCGGGGGCGACCGGGGCGCTTGCCGGTGCCGGTAGAAGCAGCGCGGGGCTTACGCTCTTTGGCGGCGGGCTTGTAGCCAGGCTCCAGCATCGTGTTGATTTCGGCAATCAGATCGGCCACCTTCGTCATGTTCTTGCGAATCTGACCGATTACGGCTTCGTTTTCTTCGGCATTGGCCAGAATCTGTTGCAGCTTATTGAGGTCGGCAGTTGCCATGTGCTGGGGAGTTTGTTGTGAGGTTGAAAGAAATGAAATAAAAACTCGGCTCAAAGGTGGAATAAAAAATTCCGCTAGGCAACTGCTTATTCGATAAGCAGCTTTTTTAGTTTTAATTATTCAAATTTCTTTTTTGGGCCTTTTGGCAATAGGCGGTCAATTTCAGATGCAGGCCAGCTGCGAGGTGCGCAATAGCGGGGGGTAGTTTGCAAGCCGATTGTGGCTTACTGCCGCAAATCAGGCGGAAAAATACGCTGAGTGCCAGGAGAAAAAACTTCGTAATGGCCTCAGTATAATGCGCCGCTGCCCAGGCATATCAGTTAGTTAATTCTGCTCCAGAATCTGAAATAACTCATCCAGCTTAGGCGTGAGAATAATTTCCGTGCGGCGGTTCAGGGATTTATTGGCGGGCGTATCGTTCTGGGCTACGGGCACGTGTTGAGCGCGGCCGGAGGGTGTCACCTGAGTGCTGCTCAGTCCGGCCTGCGTGAGAATGCGGGTAATTTCGGTGGCCCGCAGCACGCTCAAATCCCAGTTATCCTGCAGGCCGGCGGTGCCCTTCAGAATGGGTACGTTGTCGGTGTGGCCTTCCACCAGCACGTTCACGTCCTGGTTGCCCTGCAGCGCCGTGGCCAGCTTTTTCAGGGCTTCCTGGCCTTTGGGGTCAACCTTGGTGGAGCCCGATTTAAACAGCAACTGCTCCGAGAGCGACACGTACACTTTGCCGTTGCGCAGGTTCACCTGCAGGTCGTTGGCGTTGAAGCCCAGCAGCGCGTCGGCCACCTTCTGGCGCAGGGCCTTCACGGCCTGGTCTTTCTGCTCCAGTATGCGCTGCATTTCGGCAATGCGGGCTTCCTTCGAGCGCAGATCAGCCGAGAGCTGCGAGTTGGTTTGCTGGGCCCCGCTCAGGTTTTCGTTGAGCTGGTTTACCTGCTGGTTTTTGCTGAGCAGGCTGGTGCGCAGGGCTTCTTCGGTGCGGGTCTTGTCCTGCTCCAGGGCCTGCTTGCTGGCCTGCAGCTGGTCGCGCGACTGGGTGAGGGCCTGGTATTGCTGCTGCAGCTCGGTGTATTTCTTCTGGGATACGCAGGAGGTAGCGCCCTGCAGGCCGGCCAGGCCAAGCAGCGCCAGGAAGGAAGTACGAAGCAATGAATGAGACATGATTCAGGAAAGTCAGTTGGAAAACAAATGAACTGCTGCCTGAAACGGGCCGGGAAGCCGGGCAGTTACCGAGCCTCCGGGGCCCTTGGTTGCGCTGCCCGCCCCGAACCTGTACCTTCGCGGCCCCGCCGTGCCCCGGGCGGAGCTTGTATTCTCTATGGAGTGTTGTCTGGCCTTCAGTCGCCGAATCCGAAAAAACATACTCTTACTTGTGCTGGCCAGCTTCGCCGGCCCGGCCCTGGCGGCTCCCGGCCCGCCGCCCACCGCTCCGTACTGGGTGCTGCTGCGCAACAAGAAGGGAAGCACGCTCGATGCAGCTACGTATTTCACGCCGGCTGCCCAGCAGCGCCGCCTGCGCCAGCACCTGCCACCCGCCGACAGCACCGATTTTCCCGTGCCCCCGGCCTACGTACAAGCCATCCGGCAGCATACCGATACCATTACGTCTGTGAGCCGCTGGTGCAATGCCGTGGCCTGTCGCGCTACACCTGCCCAGGCGGCGGCCCTGCGCCTCCTGCCGGGCGTGCAGGCCGTGGTTGCGCGCACCCCCGCCACTACACCCGATGCCCGGCCAGCTGCTTCGGCCTCTCATTCAACAGCTGAAAGCACGCTTTCCGAAACCGACCAGCTGCTGGCCCGCCAGCAAACGGCCGCCCTTGGAGCCGCGCAGCTGCGGCAGGCCCGCCTCACGGGCCGGGGCCTGCGCATTGCCATCTTCGACGTAGGCTTTCTAGGGACTGATGTGCATCCGGCCTTCGAGCACCTACGCGGCGGCCAAAAGGTGGCGGCTACCTGGGACTTTATTCGCCAGCGGCCTTTTGTATATGGCTACGGCACCCACGGCACCCAGGTGCTTTCCTGCCTGGCCGGCCGCCTTCCCGACAGCACTGCCCTGGGCCTGGCCCCGGAAGCGGAATTTCTGCTGGCCCGCACCGAGCGCGAAGGAAGTGAGCGGTACAGCGAGGAAGAAGCCTGGCTGGCCGCCGTGGAGTGGGCCGACCGCAACGGGGCCGACATCATCAACTCCTCTTTGGGCTATACCGAGCGACGCTATTTTCGGGAGCAGATGAACGGCCGCACCAGCCTCGTAGCCCGCGCCGCTGCCCTGGCCGTGCGCAAAGGCATGCTGGTGGTGTGCGCGGCCGGCAACGACGGCGACGACATCCGCTGGGGCATCGTGGGCACGCCCGCCGACCAGGATTCCGTGCTTGCCGTGGGCGGTATTGACCCGGCAACCTGGCTGCCGGAAAGCTTTTCCTCGCGCGGGCCCACCGCCGACCGGCGCCTGAAGCCCAACGTGGCCGCCTTTGGCGAAGCTATTACGGCCGTGCCCGGCGGCTACGAGCGGACGGAGGGCACTTCGTTTGCCAGCCCTCTGGTGGCCGGGCTGGCCGCCTGCTTCTGGCAGCAGCAGCGTCAGTTCACCGTTGGGCAATTGTTTCAGGCGCTGCAGCAAGCCGGCAGCCTGTACCCGTACTTCGATTACGCCCAGGGCTACGGGGTACCCGGCGCTGCCCGTTTTCTGGCCCCGCCGGCCGCTGTTCCGGCCCCCACGTTCGATTTCGTGCGCACCGATTCTACCCTGTCGATAGTCGTGCGCCAACCGACGGGTGACTTGTCGCCGCTACCTGAAAACCCAGAGCCTGTACCCGCCGTGGGGCAGCTGCTCGACGACGATACCCCGACGGCGGCCGTGGCGCAGGCTCCGGGCTACCTGTACCTGCACGTAGCCGATGCGCGTGGGGTGCTGCGGATCTATGAAATCCGGGAAGTAAAACAGCGCCTGGTGGCCCGTTTTCCCTTGGCCCAGCTGCGGCCCCATGATACCGTGCGGGCTTCGCTGAACGGCTACACGCAGGCTTATACCGTGCAGCCATGAAGAAAGGACTACTGTTGAGTGCGATTGTAGGGCTGGGTAGCTGCCTGCCATTGGCCGCGCAGCGTGTGCTGTTTCAAGGGGATGTAGCCGCCGATACGGCCGTGCAGCGCTCCGGCCCCAACCGGGCCCATTTTGGCCATGCATACATTGGGTACGCGCCAGTGGTGGGGACCAGTGCGGCTGCTATACCGCTGCGCTACGGAGCTTCGGGGGAACTGTTTCTGGGCTGGCGCCAGAAGTGGCGGTTAAGTCAGCAGTTGGCGCTGGGGCTGAATGGGCAGTACTGCCGCCTGACCTACCGGCTCGACCAGCGCGCTTCCAAGCAGCTGCCCACCGCCGCCCAGTACGACCAGGAAAGCCTAACCTGGCAGCAGGTACAGGCCGAGCCCTTTCTTCGTCTGAATGTGGGCCGGCGCGGCAACGTTATCGGCCGCTACGTGGATGTAGGCGGCTGGGGCGGCTGGGCTTTTTCCACGCTTCACAGCTACAAGGACAGCCCTGCCGCCGGCGCTAAGGTGGTGAAAGTAACCGAGCGGGGCCTGCCGTACGCCGCCCGCTGGACCTACGGGGCCAGTGCCCGCCTGGGCTCCGACCGGTACGCCGTGGTAGCCCGGCGGCGCTTTTCCACCAGCTGGCAGGGCGCCGAAACCACCGGTTGGGCGGAGCCGCCACGCTGGACAGTAGGCCTGGAGCTGGGCTGGTTCTGACAACGGGCCGGCAAAGGCTAACTTCCAACATCCTTTGCCGTATGTGCCCCTACATTGCCCTCTTATTGCACTTTTGTCGGGCCGTTTACTGCATCCGGCGGCCCGCTGCCGCTTCGCCAACCGGCGTAGCGGCTTTATCCCGGTTTCTTTTTGCCCGACACCGTTTCGCTCTTCCCATGAAAAAACTGCTGCTCCCCGTGTCCTTCGGCTTCTTATTGATGCAGGCTTCCTGTATCACTACCGAGCGCGAATCGGCCACGTCCAAGAATGCTGACCGGGTATTTACTCCCACCCCCGAAGGCCAGCGTGCCCGCCTCACGCCCACCAGCGTGCTGAATGCCGTGCGCACCACCCACGAATTCTCCGACCCCAAGTCGAAAGACCAGTTTGTATTGCTGCTGCAAGGCACCAAGATCATCAACAGCCAGGCCCGCTTCCTGATCATCAACAGCCAAGGCGACACCCTCCGCAACGAGGTGATGCCAGCTACGGCGCTGCTGGACGAGCGGGAGCTGGAAGCCCCCCAGGCCGCTACCGTGCGCGACAAGGAAATTGCCATTCTCAAGTCCATGAACGGCTTCTTTCAGGCCGATAAGTTCACTTCTCCGGCCGTACCGCGCAGCATGCAGACGGCCACCGTAGCCGACCAGGAAGCCTGGCAGGCCGTACGCGACGATAACCGCTCCGTGGGCTTCGACTACACGACCAGTGACGGCCGGGAACGGCGTATCGCCTATGCCCGCAAGCTGAATAAGGCGGTGGTAGTAGCTGAGTAAGGGAAAACTAGACAACCGAACCAAAGAAAAGCTCCAGCCATATTTTGGCTGGAGCTTTTGTATATATGAATAGGGAGAACAGGAGCCTACTGCAGGTTTCGCAAATAGGGGGAGGCTCTCAGCAACCGGAACTGCCTCATACCACTGCCAATTCACCGCAGCTAAGCTAGCGTAGCCGCGTGAAGCCGAAATGAAGAAGGGCGGGGCAGTCAGGATTTTTGGCCGGCCGGCAGCCAGCCCAGCCCGCCGCTGCTTTCCCGCACCAACCGGTAGCCCGCAAACTCACCCAGCACCGCTACGGTACTGCGTGCCGGTAAAGAACTGAGCTGGGGCGCGTTTATTTGGGGTAAAGCAAAAAGGTTAGCTACGGCCGGCAGCGTTTCGCGGCGCAGGGGCTCGGCGGCAAGCGTTACGGCGCGGGTGGGCAGGTAGCCTACGAGGCCGTCAGGCTGCTCCACGCGGTACCACTCGGCCTGGGCCCCCAGCACGTAGAGGGCGGTGTGGCGGGGCAGGCTGGCTAGTTTCCCGGCTTTGTAGGCAGGGCTGCGGCGCAAGTCGGTGGCTTTGTCGCGCACGCGCACCCACTGGCCCAGCCGGGCGGGCAGGCTGCGCGGGGCGGCCGGGGCCGCATCGGCGCGGCGTACGAAGGGATAGGGGTCCACGGCCCCGCGGCCGGCGCGGTACACGCCAAAGTGCAGGTGGGGCTGGGTGGTGCGGGCGTTGCCTGTATTGCCCACCAGCCCCAGTGTATCCCCAATGCGTACCTGCTGGCCGGGCTGCACCAGCTGCCGGTCGAGGTGGGCGTAGTAGATGTGCTGGCCGTGGGCGGCGTCGGCCAGCCAGACTACTTTGCCTCCGCGCGGCGTTTCATTTACGCGGGTGATGTAGCCGGCAGCAGCAGCCACCACCGGCGTACCGCGCCTGGCAAAAATGTCGATGCCCTCGTGCAGGCGGGCGCCCTGGTCGCGCTCGGCCCCCCAGAACGAGCCCACGGCCACATCGTTTTTGCCCTGTACCGGGAAGGAAAGCGAAGGCGTGCGCTGAATGCGGAGGGTGTAGCGGCCGGTACGCAGCAGCTCGGGCTGCACGCGCAGCAGATGCTGCCGGTCATCTTCCACCACATAGCTAAAAGAAAGGGTAGTAGTGTCGGCGGAAGCCAGGTGGGTGGGCGCGGCGCGGTCGGGGTGCAGCTCGAAGGCATCGAGAAACACGTGGGCCTGAGTGCCGGGTGCTAATGCCAGGCTTACCCGCACCGTTTCGCCGGCCCGTACGGCGTAGCGGTAGGATGCCGCCGTGGCGCGCTCGGCCCGGAAGTAGCCGGTTTCCTCAAAGGGCAGCGTCACGACCAGAGAGTCGCGCAAGGCCTTGTCGGCGGCAGTTAGCCAATCCCGGCCCAGGGCGGTGCCATCGAGTCCGGCCTGACGCAGGCGGCGGGCGTAGGTCTCGTGAGGAGTGGTAGGCTGATGAAAAATGCCCTGCAGGGTTTGCTGCTTGCCGCAGGCTGCCAACAGAAACACAAATAGATACAGCGCGGGGCGCAGAGAAATCGACATAGAGGAAGTGGAGTTCCTGGTAAAACCCGGAAATGGGCGCGGTAGTTCGCCGGGAAAGCAGCCCGAGAAAGAACAAGTTTGTCCGAAACTGCCACCCCAAAGGCATGGCGCGGCGGCAGAAAGCTGTATCATTGCCCTGTTTTCGTTGTTCCGTTTTCGCTTATGTTTTCTGCTGCCCGCATCCTTGCTATTCGCAAAAGCAAAGGTTTTTCCCAGGAAATGCTGGCCGAGCAGTCGGGCGTGAGCTTGCGCACCATTCAGCGGGTAGAGCAGGGCGAAACCGTGCCCCGGGGCCACACCCTGCAGGCGCTGGCGGCCGCGCTGGGCGTGTCGTTGGCGGACTTCCGGACGGAGCCCGAACCCCTGGCAGCTCCGGTGCCGGTCGGTGCTTCGGTGGCATCAGCACCCTTTACGGCTGCCCCGGAACCGCCCGAGCTTCTGGCCGGGCCAGGTCAGGCGCTAAGCCGGGCCGATGAGCAGGCGCTGACGAGTACCCTGGAACCAACTCCGCAAACCGCGCTGGTAGCCGCCTCGCCCGAGCCGGTCGTCACGCACTACAGCCCGCTACGGCCTGACCCGGAGTTTCTGCAGCTGCTCAACCTGAGTGCCCTGAGCTTGCTGGTGCTGCCGCTGCTCAACATCATTGTTCCTTTTGTGCTCTGGCGGCGGCGGCGCCATACCATCCTGCACGCGGCCGAAGTAGGGCGGCGGGTGCTGGGCTTTCAGATTCTGTGGCAGGTGGGCTGCTTCTTTGCTTACATAGTGCTGATGGTGGGCTACCAGGTAGCGCATGCGCTGGACCTAACACTGTGGCGGGGCGGGTATCTGGCGGTGTTTATCGGGTCGTATCTGCTCAATGTGCTGACGGTTGTCTACTATGCCGGGCGGCTGCGGCGCGGTGATTTGAATATTTATGGGATTCGGCTGTAAGGGCAAGTGTCTGCTAAAAAGCGCCTTGTAGGAAGTGGCGGGGAAATGGCGGGGAAATGACGCAGGGGCTGGCAACGAATCCGGCTAGGTTTGCCTCCGTCTTCTAACCCTCTCTTTTTCTCGCTATGAAACTCCTTTTCAAAATCCTGCTCTCCGTGGTTGTGCTGCTTGTCGTGAGCGGAATTGGTGGCTACTTCTACATGAAGCAGAAGTTTGCCCCACCTGCCAACCAGCTCACCGTAGCGGGCCTGCCCACCTCCGGCGACCTGCGCTGGTGGGCCGATACCACGGCCAAGCCCGCTGTGCCGCACGCCGGGCTGCTGGTACCCGTCCGGCTGCCCAACTGTTCCCGCACCTGCTACCTGCAGGTGGATACCGGTGCCCCGTACACCGTGCTCTACGCCAACCAACTGGACACACTTACCCGTCATTATCCCAGCCTGGGTACCAGCCTGAAGCTCCAGGGAAACCTAGTGCCCGAGTTTCGCTTTGCTTTGGGCGGCGCCCAGGTAGCCGTTGGCAACACGAAGGTGATTATCAACGGAACCGGCACTATGCCCGCCGACTCCCTCGCGCCCTATATCATCGGCTCCCTGGGAACCGATGCCCTGGATGGCCGCGTGCTGGTGCTCGACTACGCCGCCGGCCGTTTCACCCTGGGCAATGAAGTGCCGGCCGCTTTGGCTTCCCGTGCCACGTTTGCTCCGCTGGCTTTCAAAGAGCGTCGCGTATTGCTCGATGCCACCCTGGATGGTCAGCCCCGTCAGCTGTTGTTCGACTCGGGGGCCAGCGCCTACAACCTGCTCACCAGCCAGGATAACTGGCAGGAAATGGCCACGCCGGGGGCGCCCACCCGCACCGATACCACCAACTCCTGGGGTAAAAAGCTGCTGATGTACACCGCACCTACCGCCTCCCGGTTCCGCTTCGGCACTGCTGAAGTTCCGCTGGGCACCGTCACGTACATGACCGGCATGAACCTGATGCAGGAAACCCTCATGCGCTTTTCGGGCATGGATGGCATGCTGGGCAACGAGCCGTTCGTGGGCGGCGCGCTGATTCTGGACGTGAAGGGCGGCCGCTACGGCATAGTACGCGGCTAGACGGTGTTATGCACTTGGGAGCAAATTAAGGCCTGCTGCTTTGGCCAGCATGAGCCCCGCGAAGGCCAGGTAGTGGAGCTGCTGCAAACTGACGGCCAGCCGCTCGTAATCCCGGGCCAGGCGCTTGTAGCGGGCGCTCCAGCTTAGGCTGCGCTCGACCACCCAGCGGCGGGGCAGCAGCACGAAGCCGCGTTTGGTGTGGCCCAGCTTGACCACGTGCAAGTCGATGCCGTGCTGCTCGGCGGCGTGTGCCGGCTGCTCACCGGTGTAGCCCTGGTCGGCGTAGGCCAGCGTAACGCTTTGCCCGGACGCTACTTGCACTTCTTCGGCCAACACGCCCACCTGCGCCCGGTCTTGCTCATTGGCCGGCGTGACGATGGCGGCCAGCAGGTGGCCTAAGGTGTCGACGGCCACGTGGACTTTGCTGCCCTTGCGCCGTTTGGCCCCATCATAGCCCGCCCGGTGCCCGCTCTCGGGCGTGCTCTGCAGCGTGCGCGAATCAAAAATGACGGCGCTTGGGTCGGCGGGCCGGGCTTCGTTGAGGCGCAGCACCTGGCGCAGGTCCTCGGTCAGGGCTTCAAAGACGCGGGCATCGCGCCAGCGGGCCCATTGTTGGTAACACGTGGCCCAGGGTGGCAAATCGTGGGGCAGATACCGCCACGTGCAGCCCGTTCGCACCACGTAGCGCAAGGCGTTAAATAGTTCGCGCAGTGCATAGTGACGCTGGCCCGCGTCTTCGCGTACCAGCAGTAAATAGGGTAGTAGAAAGGCCCATTCCTCGTCAGTTACGTCGCTTGGATAGGCGCAGCGAGTAATTTCCATACCCGCTAATTTCGCTTACAGGTTCATAACACCGTCTAGCGACCGGGCCGGGGGCGGGTGGTTTGTCGGGGGAGGTTCTACCTTTACGCTCCACCCACTTTCCGCCGCCTATGAAACTCGTTGAATGCCCCCGCGACGCCATGCAGGGCTGGACTACGTTCATTCCTACCACCCAGAAAACCGCCTACCTCAACGCCCTGCTACGAGTGGGGTTTGACACCCTGGACTTCGGCTCGTTCGTTTCGCCCAAAGCCATTCCGCAGTTGGCCGACACGGCCGAAGTGCTGGATGGGTTGGATTTGAGCCAGTCGGGCACGCGGCTGCTGGCCATTGTAGCCAACCTGCGCGGGGCCGAAACCGCCGCCCAGCACCCCCAGATTCGCTACATCGGCTTCCCGCTGTCGGTTTCCGAAACGTTTCAGCAGCGCAATACCAACAAAAGCATTGCCCAGGCCCTCGACGACGTGGCCCGGATGCAGGAACTGTGCGCCCGCACCGGCCAGGAGCAGGTGGTATACCTGAGCATGGGCTTCGGCAACCCCTACGGCGACGCCTGGAGCCCCGCCGTGCTGGGGGAGTTCACCCAAAAGCTCGATGCGCTGGGCGTGGGCATTGTGGCCTTGTCGGATACCATTGGGGCGAGTACGCCGGCTACCATTGCCCCGCCGTTCCGGGAGCTGTCGGCGGCGTTTCCGCACATTGAGTTTGGCGCCCACCTGCACACCACGCCCGAAAGCTGGCGCGAGAAAGTGCAGGCCGCGTACGAGGCCGGCTGCCGCCGCTTCGACGGGGCCCTGGGTGGCTACGGCGGCTGCCCCATGGCCGCCGACGCCCTCACCGGCAACATGCCCACCGAGCGGCTCATCGAATATGCAGCCCAAGCCGGGGAGGAGCTGCACCTGAACCTGGAAGCGCTAACCGAAGCAGAAGCGCTAAACCAACAGATTTTCGCAGCCCACTGATGCCCGCCCGACCAGCTAAGCCCGCGTACCAACAGCGGCAGCAGGAACGCCGCCAGCGTCATGCTGCCGCCCAGAAAGCGCAGCCTAAAGTAGGCCAGGCGCTTATCTGGCTGCTGGTGCTGGTAGTGGGAATGCTGGCCGGCGCGGGCTTGCTCTTTTACCGGTCTACGCGCCCGATGGCCGATTTGACGCGCCTTGATGGGGTACTGGAACAAGTAGCAGTGCAGCGCGCCAGCAGCCGCTCTGAGCCGTACACGCTACGGTTTACCCTGGCCGGTCAGCCTGAGCCGTTGGAAGTTTATCTGGGCCAGAGCGAGGAGCTGGCGGCCGATTACCGCCGGCTATTGCATGTAGGCGACTCAGTGCGCGTGTACTACAACCGCGAGTCGGCGCCGGACCGGGTGCAAGTGTATCAGCTGGAAAAACAAGGGCAGGTCCTGCTATCCTACGACCATACCCGCACGGAAAACCAGGTGGGCGCGGTGGCTTTTGGGTTGCTGGGGTTGCTGCCCATTGCCCTACTGCTTGCCAACCGGCACGTACGAACGGCGCTGAAGCCGTACTTTCGCCGGCGCACTGCCTAATCTGTTTCGCGCTTTCCGCCGCTTGCCCATGCCCATTGCCGTCGACCTGTTCATTCCCTGCTTTGTAGACCAGATTTTCCCGCACACGGCCATGAACATGGTGAAAGTGCTGGAAGCCGTGGGCTGCGAAGTGCACTACAATGCCAACCAGACCTGCTGCGGGCAGCCCGCCTACAACGCGGGTTACAAAACCGAAGCCTGCACCGTAGCCCGCAAGTTTCTGCACGACTTCCCGGCCGGCGCCTCCGACCGCTACGTGGTAAGCCCCTCGGCTTCCTGCGTGGGCATGGTGCGCAACGCCTACGCCGAGCTGTTTGAAGGCACCGACGACCAGCCTCGCTACTATGGCCTGCAGCGCCGCATCTTCGAGCTGACGGAGTTCCTGGTTGACGTGCTGGGCATCACCGAAATTCCCGGCTCCGCGCTGGCGGGCCAGTACACCTACCACGACTCTTGCTCGGCCCTGCGTGAGTGCGGCATCAAAGAAGCCCCGCGTTTGCTGCTGGACGGCGTGCAGGGCCTGGAGCGGCTGGAAATGGCCGAAACCGAAACCTGCTGCGGCTTCGGTGGCACCTTTGCCGTGAAGTTCGAAGCTATTTCAGTGGCTATGGCCCAGCAGAAAGTGGAGCACGCCCTGGCTACCGGAGCCCAGTACATCATCAGCACCGACACGAGCTGCCTCATGCACCTCGACGCCTACATACGCCGCGAAAACAAGCCCATCCAAACCCTCCACGTCGCCGACGCCCTGGCCAGCGGCTGGTAGGCCTTACCCCCGGTTCAGATGGCCTCACCCCCGGCCCCTTTCCCGTGGAGAGGGGGGCCAAGCGCGCTGCCCCGCGCAACTGCTTCGGCTAGCGCCTGCGCAGCTGCTACCAACTAACGAAATTGCTTTTACACGATAAGTCCTCGGCTGGTGAGCCGAGGACTTGTTTCCTTAGGCTCCCCTCTCCACGGGAGAGGGGCCGGGGGTGAGGCCCCAAAGGGCCTACAGCAGCTTCTGCACGCGCTCCTTCAGTCCTTCCGAAGCTTCGACCAGCGGCAGGCGCACAGCGGGTGAGCAGAGGCCCAGGCTGGCCAGCGCGGCCTTCACGCCTACGGGGTTGCTTTCCTCGTACATCAGCGGGTTGATTTCGAGGAAGTCGAAAAGCAGCTTGCTGGCCTTGGGGAAGTCCCCGACCAGGGCGGCGCGAGTCATGTCGCAGAACCGCTTGGGGAAGGCATTGGCCAGCACCGAAATCACGCCGACGGCCCCGAAAGACACCAGGGCCGTGGTCATCAGGTCGTCGCCGCTGATGAGCAGGAAGCCGTGGGGCTTGCCTTTGGCAATGGCCATGCACTGCTCCAGATTGCCACTGGCTTCCTTGATACCCAGAATGTTGGGGTGCTGCGCCAGGCGCAGGGTGGTAGCCGCCGTCATGTTGGACATGGTACGGCCCGGCACGTTGTAAAGGATAATGGGCAGGGGTGAGGCTTCGGCCAAGCGCAAGTAGTGCTGGATTATGCCCGCCTGACTGGGCTTGTTGTAGGCCGGGCTCACCGACAGAATAGCCGAGACGCCCGCCAGGTCCATGGTGCGCAACTGCTGCTCCACGGCGGCCGTATCGTTGCCGCCAATGCCGTAGACCAGCGGTACGCGGCCCTTGGTTTGCTGGCGTACTACATCCAGAATGCCTTTGCGCTCCTCCGCCGTGAGCGTGGGCGACTCGGCCGTGGTGCCATTGATGACCAGGTACTCGGCCCCGCCCTCAATAATGAAGTCCACCAACCGGCGCAGGGCGGGGTAGTCGATGGCGTGGTCGGAGGCGGTAAACGGGGTAACCAGGGCCACGCCGGTACCTTGTAGTTTGTCCATGCGGAGAATAAGCTGTTGTTTTGTAGAGTGGACGAGCCCCGGCAAAGGTACACAACGCCCGGCTTCCCGCCATTTCTCCCTTTTCGCTGATGAAGAGCCGTTTTTGCTTCTTCGTCGAACTGATTCCATGATTCGCTTCCGCACCCCGCTTTCCCTGGCTTCGGCTTCCCTGGCCGCCGGCCTGCTGCTTTCCAGCTGCGAAACCAAGCCCGCCACTACCTCAGAAAACCCCACGGCCGCCGCTGTACCTGCCGACTCCGCCGCAAAGGCTGCTCCCGCCGCCCCGGTTGATGCCACTACTACGGCCCCCAGTCCCGGCGAAATCCCGGCGGCCCAACGTGCCGATGCCGCCGCCGTACTTGCCCGGCCCCAGGTGCCCATTCTGTGCTACCACCAAATCCGCGACTGGCGTGCTAAGGACTCAAAAGGTGCTAAGGACTACATTGTTCCGGTAGCCCAGTTCAAGGCCCAGATGAAGATGCTGGCCGACTCGGGCTACCACACCATTCTGCCCGACCAGCTTTACGCTTACCTCACTACGGGAGCCAAGCTGCCGAGCAAGCCCATCATGCTCACCTTCGATGACACGGACCTCGACCAGTTCACGGTGGCCAAACCTACGCTGGACAAGTACGGCTACAAGGCCGTGTACTTTATCATGACCGTGAGCCTGGGCCGGCCCCGCTACATGAGCAAGGCGCAGGTAAAGCAGCTGTCCGACGAAGGCAACGTCATCGGCTCCCACACCTGGGACCACCACAACGTGAAGAAGTATGAGGGCCAGGACTGGGTGACGCAGATCGAGAAGCCCACCAAAACGCTGGAAGAAATTACCGGTAAGAAAATCAACTACTTCGCCTATCCCTTCGGCTTGTGGCGCCCCGAGTCCATTCCTGAGCTGAAAAAGCGCGGCATGGACGCGGCCTTTATCCTGGCTGAGAAGCGCGACCAGCAGGACCCGCTCTACACTATCCGCCGCATTATTGCCAGCGGCTACTGGAGCCCCCGTACCCTGCACAACAGCATCGTGCAGAGTTTCTAAACCACGGATTCGCTTAGATTAGTCGACTTACATGGATTTTGTAGTTGGCGCACTCAGCGCTTTTGAAAATAGGAACAGAAAAAAGCCTCGCACGGTGCGAGGCTTTTTTGTTTGGGAAGAATCGTCCACGAAATCCGTGTAATCCGACTAATCCGTGCGAATCTGTGGTTCCGTCGCTTGTAGCTCCTTATACGCACCGGCATTTATCACCTTGCGCACGCCGTGCTCGCGCATGAGGGTGGCGGCTTTGCTGCTGCGGTTGCCGCTGGCGCAGTAGAGCAGGTAGGTTTTAGCGGTATCAAGCGTAGCTACCTGCTGGGCAAAGTCGCTGCCCTTGAAGTTGACGTTGCGGGCACCCGCGAGGTGGCCGGCTGCAAATTCCTCGGGCGTACGCACATCCAGCACCACTACCTGGCGTTTGCGGATGAGCTTAGCCGCCTGGGCTGGGGTTACATCGGGTGGCGGCGGGGCTGGTGCCTGGGCTAAAGCTGGCTGGCCTCCTAGCAAGCCGGTTAGGGTTAGCAGGAGTACGTAGCGAAGAAGCTTCATAGAGAAAACGAATAAGGAAAGAACCCAAAGACTGCGATGATGTGGGCAAAAACCTAAAACAGCGAAATTTGCCCGTTGGTGCCGGCCGATGGCAGCGCTTCGTTGTTTGGCGCGTCTTCTGCGCTCTGCGTGAGGGTGTCCGTGAGTTCAGAAGCCGTAGCTGAAGCAACGGGTTCCTCGCCCGTGGGCAGCATGGCCAGCAGCTCGGCTTCGGAAATGATGGGCACTTTCAACTCAGTGGCTTTTTCGCGCTTGGCGGGCCCCATTTTGTCGCCGGCTACCAGGAAGGAAAGCTTCTTGCTGATGGAACCCGTGATTTTGCCCCCATGCAGCTGAATCAGCTCCTGCAGCTCCTCCCGACTGTGCTCGGCAAACACGCCCGAGAGCACGAAGGTGAGGCCGGCCAGCCGGTCGCTCTTGGCCTGGGGCACTTCGCCGGTGAGGGCCAGCTGCACCCCGGCCGCCCGCATGCGCTCAATCAGGTCCCGGTTTTCGGGCTGGGCAAACCACGCCGCCACCGATTCGGCAATGACACCGCCTACCTCGGGTACGGCTCCTAGCTCACCCCCCGAGGCCGCCGCCAGCGCGTCAATGGTGCGGTAGTGGTGAGCCAGCTTTTCGGCCACGGTTTCGCCCACGTAGCGGATGCCCAGCCCGTAAAGCACCCGGTCGAAAGGCACCTGCCGGCTCTGTTCCAGCCCGGCCACCAGCCGCTGCACCGATTTCTCGCCCAGGCGCTCCAGCTGCGCCAACTCGGCAGCTTTGGCCGGCAGGTCATAGAGCGAGGCCGCGTCCGTCACCAAGCCCAGGTCAAAGAAACGGCCTACGGTTTCGGCGCCCAATCCGTCGATGTTCAGGGCCTTGCGCGAAACGTAGTGCTCCAGCTTGGCCTTCAATTGAGGCGGGCAGCCCCGGTCGTTGGGGCAGCGGAAGTGGGCCTCGCCCTCGGGCCGCACCAATGGCGTGCCGCAGGCCGGACACTCGGTGGGGTAGATGACAGGCTCAGCGTGGGCAGGCCGGGCCGCTACGTCCACGCCCGTAATCTTGGGAATGATTTCGCCGCCTTTCTCTACAAACACCGTGTCGCCCACCCGTAAGTCGAGAGCCGCAATCTGGTTGGCGTTGTGTACGGATGCCCGCTTGACGATGGTACCCGCCAGGGGCACGGGCGTGAGCAGGGCTACCGGCGTAACGGCTCCGGTACGTCCTACCTGGTACTGGATGCCCAGGAGTTGAGAGCGGGCGGCCTCGGCGGGGTACTTATAGGCAATGGCCCAGCGCGGACTTTTGGACGTGAAGCCCAGGACTTCCTGCTGCTGCAGATCATCCACCTTTATCACGATGCCATCAGTAGCCACCGGCAAGTCAAACCGCGCTTTTTCCCACTGATGAATGAAGGCCAGCACCTCCTCAATGGAGCCGCACAGGCGCCAAGTGTCCGATACGGGCAGGCCCCAGCTCTTGAGGGCGGCCAGGGCGGCGCTGTGTGAGGGGAAATCGGTGCGGCGGGGGCTGAGGTAGCTGTAGGCATAGAAGCGCAGGCGGCGCGCGGCTACCTGGGCCGAGTCCTGGAGCTTGAGGGTGCCCGAGGCGGCGTTGCGTGGGTTGGCCAGCAACGCTTCCCCGTTTTGCTCGCGCTCCAGATTCAGGTCATTGAAGACCGACAGCGGCATAAAGATTTCACCGCGCACCTCAAAATCCTGGGGCTGGCCGGGCACGGGGCGCAGGTGCAGAGGCAGGGTGTTAATGGTGCGCACGTTGCTGGTTACCATGTCGCCGCGGGTACCGTCACCCCGCGTGACGCCGCGCGTGAGCTGGCCATCTTCGTAGGTAAGGCTCATGGCCACCCCGTCGAACTTCAGCTCACACACATACTGGTAGGTGGCGCCTTCCAGGCCCCGGCGCACCCGCTCATCAAACTCCCGCAGATCAGCTTCGGAGTAGGTATTGGCCAGGCTAAGCATGGGAAAGCGGTGCTCTACCGTGGGGAACTGCTTGGTGATGGTGCCGCCCACGCGCTGGGTGGGCGAGTTGGGCAGCGCCAGCTCGGGGTGCTGGCGCTCCAGCTCCTGCAGCTCGCGCAGCAAGGCGTCAAACTCCTGGTCCGACACCTCGGACACGTCGTTCTGGTAGTACTGGTAGTTGAGGTGGTGCAAGCGGGTCGTGAGGGCAGCTATCTGCTGCTGGATCTGGCTCAGGTCGGGCATATTAAGGGAAAGGCAAGGCCGGGTGGTTCGAAGTCGCAAGTTCGGGAATGGGCGGCTACCAGCCCAAAAAGAAGGCTTCCCCTGCAGGAAGCCTTTGTATTATCTGGTAGGGGCTCAAAGGCGTCAACCATTCAGCCAGAAAGCCATAGCAACCTATTGCACCAGCACTCCGTCGGCCATGAAGCTGAGCTGGGTTTCGGGCTTGGTAATAGCCGCAATTTCCTTGGCCGATTTGCCGCCGTCTTTGGCATAGTGCTGGAGCTCATCCACGGGTACTTCGCGACGGTGGGCCCAGCCTTCCACCACTACGGTTTTGCCGGCTATGTCTTTGGGAACGAAGAAGGCGTAGTCCCGAAACCGTACGCGCATGGTCTGGTCTTGGGGCAGCTGCATGGTCAGCCAGCAGCCTTTGGCTTGGCACACGGCCTCAGTGGTACCCACCAGTTTCACCCGGGCTGAGTCGCGGGCGCCCAGCAGCTTGGGCAGCTCCGCCACCGCTATGGCCCCGTCGGAGCTAATGGTTTCGCCGAAGGCATTGTCGGGCTTGGCCGGCTGGGCAGCCGCTGGCGTGGCCGGGGCGGCAGCCGTATCCGGGGCCTTGGACGTGGGCTCCGACTGGCAGGAAGCCAGCAGCAGGCCGGCGGCAAAAAGGGAAGCGTATCTCATAGCGAGCAGTCAGTGAACTGATGACGGGCAGCAAGTTAGCGGAAAAGCAGCTGCCGCGCCACCCTACGGCGTGCGCCGCGTCAGCACACTAGTGCTCTGTAGCTTGTTGTTCTTGTCGTATACCTCCGTGCGCACCACGCCCACGCCGGGGCTGTAGAAGTCGATTACCCGCTGGGAGGTGCGCCGAACGATGTCGGGCTTGGGCTGCACCACGGCTTCGCGCTCGGCTTCTATTTTGTAGCAGGCAAACGTGCCGGCCGGCACCGTCACGTCCTGGGGGCCACTCACCACGCGGCGGTTCTGCAGCTGGGTTGATACTTTGGCAATGTCCACGGCCGAGCTGCGCACGTCGGTTACCACGCCGCCGGAGGGCAGGCGGGAGCCGGCTGCGGGCTGGTGCGGCCAGGCCAGGGGAGTAGGTACATCAGTGAAGTACCGGTCGCGAAAAGAGCGGAGGTTGTCGAACTCCATTTCTACCATGCCGTCGGTGAAAGCCGTATCCTGCCGGCAGCGGAACGTCAGATCCTGCTGATGAATGAGCTTGCCTGCCGCATCGTAGCGGCCACTCTTGAGCAGGACCGTGGTGGTTTTAATGGTGCCTTTCTTATTCGCTTCTTCGCCGAAACCTACTACCCGTTGGCGCAGCTCACCCAGGGGCTTGCCGTTGGCATCGGTGAGGGTGTAAAGCAGCTCGCCGCTGGAAGTTAGCCCGAACGGATGAGCACAATCGGGCGGAGAAGCCGGGGAAGCGGCCGGCGCAGCCGCTACGGGTGCCGACGGAGCAACGGCCGCGCCCGATTCGGGGCGGGCAGAGCTGGCCGTGGAGGTGCAGCTGCCCAGGCCGGCCAGAGCGAAGGCCGTACCGGTCAGCAGAGAAAAAGAGGCAGGGGAGAAGTGCATAAGGAAAATCAATGAAGAAGCCCCGGCCAGGCCGGGCAGCCCCACATACGCAAACCAGGGTATTTGGATAAAGCTCCACCGCAGGCCACAACTTCCGCCGGCCTGGTTGCGTTTGCCGGGCAGAGGCGCTAGTTTGCGCCCCGGCTGCTTCGGCTTGGCCGTTCCACCCCGTTTTTCCTCCTCATTATGGCAGAGTCTTCCGCAAACTGGGCCGATATGGCCGCTTCCTTACTTTCTAAACTTTCGGGCGGCGTAGAGCTCGGCTGCACCTTCGACCAGATGGAAGTACAGGTACCCAATGCCCAAAACCCCCAGGGCCCGGCCAGCACCTGGCGCATCAACGGCTCGGTGCGCATCCGCACCCGCGGCGAAAACCCGCCGGCTCCCGCTCAGCCCGCCGCGCCCAAACCCGCGCAACTTGGCTAAGGGCCTCGACATCGAAGCCCGGCTGGTTATTTCCCGCGGCCGCGACGATATCCAGATAGCCGCTTCGGGGGCCTACCTCATCGTGAACATTCCCAGCCAGCGGGTGCTGGATGAGCTGACGGCCGACGACAAAACCAAGGCGCCGAAAGCGCCCAAGCCACCCGGCACGCCCAACGCCCTGCAGCAGTTGAATATGCTGGCGTTGCGCCTGGGGCTGGTGCTGGATTTGCGGGTAGCCGGCAAAACCTACGTGACGTTTGGCACGGGCCGCAGCCCCAAGATTACCCTCAACGCGGTGATGGGTAAAATAGGCTCGTTTTTTCGTAGCTAATAACCAAAAAATACCATAGCTGCCGGCTGGTTTTTTGCGTACCTTGGAAGGTGAGCCCACGCTGGCAAAAAAGGTTTTGTCTTGAATCAAAACGCTGGCTGGTCGGGTTTATTCCCTGTACCCCGCCTTGCCCCACCATGAGCCCCGATCAGCCCGATAAGCAGCGTTTCAATACTATAGGAGCCGGGCAGCCGGCTTCCGGCTTTGCCCGCATGGAGCGCGTGCCGCCGCTCCTGCTCATGGTGTACCTGAGTGTGGGCGCGGTGGGCATCCTGTTTGTGGTATTGTTGGGGGCTTACTTGTATACCCGCCTGCGCAACGGCGTACCACTGGGCCTATACACCCTGCCTCAGGTGTTTTCGCTGAGCACCATTGTGCTGCTCATCAGCAGCTATACCCTCAGTCAGGCCAACCGCCTGTACCGCTCCGATGATCTGCCGGGTTTGGTGCGCTGCCTGAGCGCCACCCTGCTGCTGGGGCTGCTGTTTTCTGGCCTGCAGGTGGTGGGCTGGAAGCAGCTACTGCTGGATGGTAGTTTGTTGAGCGGTGCTGTCACGCTCACGGGCAAGGCCAGCGCCACGTACATCTACCTGCTTTCGGCTTTGCACGTGGTGCATTTGCTGGGGGGCGTCCTGTTTCTGATGGCGCTGCTCTGGCGCACCCATCACGCCAGCCGTGACGGTATTCGGAGTCTGTTTTTCATCCGAAATCCGTACCGCCGCATGCAGCTGCGCATGCTGAGTGTCTACTGGCATTTCATCGACGGTCTGTGGGTGGTGATGTTCGCGTTGTTCCTGTTTTTTTACTAAAAAGCAGTGGTTTTATTTTCTTCAGGAAAGCCCCGGCCGCTTTGGTAGCAACCGGGGCTTTTTCGTCATAGACTGTAGTGGCGAAGCTCAGCGAGCAATGGTAATGGTGCCCTTGAACTTCTCCCGGTTGCTGTACTCAATCAGGTAGTAGTACACCCCCTCGGGTAGGCCGCCGCCGTCCCAGCTGAAGCTGCGGTTGGTGGAGCGGTACACCTGCGTACCCCAGCGGTTGAAGATTTTGATGTCGCCGAAACGCTGGGTGCAGTACTCGGGCGGCAGCACGCTGGCCAGCTCAAAGCGGGCATTCTTGCTGTCGGTGTTGGGGGTGAAGATATTAGGAGGCAGGAAAGCCGGCGTTTCGGGCAGCAGCACGGCAAAGCGCACGGTTTGCTGCCGGGGCTGAGGCCGGCAGGTACTTTCCTGCAGCGTAAATGTTACCTCCAGCGGCTGGCGCTGCAGGGCCTCACAATTGGCGTCCCAGCGGAACGTGCCGGCGGCTTTGCCCAGGCCATCCTGGTGGGTAAACGTCATGCCCACCATCGCCAGGTCTATTTCCTTGCCGGCGGCCGTCAGGGTAAGCTCATTCGGGTCGGCGTCGGTGCCGGCCAGGGTAGCTTCGTACACCCCGCCCATGGGCAGGGTGATAAGGATGGGTGGGGCATTGGGGGCCGGTGACGCTTCCGAAAAGCTGGTTTGCAGCAAGGGCGCCGCGTTTTCATACTCCACCTGAATGGGCACCACTACCCGCTGCGTCTGGGCGGGGTTGCATTCGTTGCTGGAGGTAACCAGAAACTCAAACTCGTGCAGGCCCCGGTCAATGGCAGCGCAGGGCACAGTCCAGGCAAAGTCGGCCCGCCGCTCGGTAGCCGTAGTGGGGCGCATGGTGAGGGTAGAGCTCAGCGAAGGCGCGTCAAAGCCCAGGCCGCGCATGGTCATGGTCAGGGCGTTGCCGTCGGGGTCCTGGCCGATAACTTCAAAGTTGACTGCCTCGCCGGGCCGTACGCGCAGGGGAAGCTGGGCCGTGGTGCTGATGGATGGTGGCAAATCGGGTGGAGCCGTGGCCGTGAAGGCTACCCGAACGGTGTCGCGTTTCGGGAGGCTGCACCCGTTGTCGGCCACAATAAATTCCAGCTCATAGGTTTTTCCCTGCGTGTCGAAGCAATCGGGAAAGCACACGGTGGAAACCAGCACATCGGGGTTGCCGGCCGAGCGCACGGTGCCCGTGGTAATGCTGGGAACGGGCATAGCCGCCTCAAAATTGACGGCCCGCAGATAAAGCTTGAGGCGGGAAGCGGCATCGGGGTCGGTAAACCGCAACTGAAAGCAGCGGGCCTCGCCGGCGGCAAACGCCAGCGTACCCGTGGGGGCGTGGGGCAGGGAGTTGCCTTTGGCTTCTACCTGCAGCTGGGGCTTCTGGTTGCGTGCGCAGTTGATGACCAGCATTTGAAAGTCGCGGCGCACTTCTCCGATTTTCACCCCATTGCGGTACTCCGAGCACTTGATGCCGAAAACAAACAGCCCCAGCTCCGTGGGCAGCACCTCCAGGCGGCCCGTCTGGGCCCCAATGCGGAGGGTGGGCTTGCCGGGTATCTGTTGAGACACACTTAAATCGGCACGCCAGCGGACGGAAGAGTAAGGAGCGGAGGCCGGTCGGTCGGGCTTGGAGTCTGATGTAGTGCTGTGGCCGTTAAGCGGCGTAACCAGCTCATACACCAGCTGGTCGCCGTCGGGGTCCTGGCCGCCGAAATCATAGTAAAACAGCTCACCCTGGCAGGCGTAGTCGCTGAGGGGCGGAAACAAACTGGGGCTGGAATTGCGGAATGCCTGCCCATTGGCCTGCACCACCGCCGGGAACTCCACCAGAAAAGCCTGCCCGGCCCCCCGGGGTTCTGAATATTGGCAATGCCCCGGTTGCGGCAGCACCGCTCCACTACGGCATAGTAGCCGGCCGGGCTGCGGTACTGCATTCGGCGCAGCACCAAGTTGCGCGTGTACACCAGACGACGGGTTACGAGCCGGGCACTGGAGCAGGCGGGGTCGGAGTAGTCTACCAGCGTGTTTTGCTGGAGCGGCAGCACCACGTCTTCCACAAAGCGGTTGGTGCCTTTCTCGTAGATAGCGGCCGTTAGGCTGCCATCCAGGGCGCCCGGGTCGCCGGTTACGCCGTCGAAATACACAATCAGGTTCAGCGCGTAGGTGCTGTCGCGCAGGTGCTGCATCCCCATTTCGCCCCCTACAATGTGGGTGGCCTGGCTGCGCTCCGCACTCAGGAGCAGGCCGCAGAAAAATAGCAGGAATAGAAGTCGGGCCATGCCGGAAAAAAACTTAGGGCGAGAGGGGTACAAGATACATGGTTCCCGGCAGCCTGCCTCATTTGCCGGCCGGGTTATGAGTGGTCGATAGTGTGTATTTTGGGCGGTAATTCCCATCCGCTACTCACTTTGCTTGCGATGACCCGAAAACTACTGCTTTGGTTGGCTGCCCTGCTGCCCGCGCCGGTCGCCCTGGCGCAACTGCCGGCCACTACGGCCCGCCCTACCGAGTACTTTGCCCCGGCTGAGCCCTGCGCCGAAGCCCACATCCGTCAGTCCCTGCGGCAGCCCGCAACCACTGTGGCGCATCGCCAGCAGATGGACCGCTACGACGTGAAATACTACAAGCTCGATCTGGCCCTGGAAAACAACTCCCGCGCGGTGGCTGGCCACGTGTGGATAAAGGCCCGCAACGGCAAAGCCAGGCTGGAGTCGTTGGCTTTCGAGCTGTTTTCCACCTACGTAATTGACTCGATGGTCGTGGATCGGCGCAAGGTTACCGCTATCAGCCGCGCCGACGGAGACGTGACGGCCACGCTGGCCGCTGCCGTAGCGCCCGACGCCCTGTTCGATGCGCGCATCTACTACCACGGCACCGCGCCCAATACTACTATGCAGGTATTGGCCAGCAATGCCCTAGACACCCGCCTGAGTCCGGCCAATACCAACGTAACCTGGAGCCTGAGTGAGCCATTTGGCGCCTACGAGTGGTTTCCGTGCAAGCAGGTGCTCACCGACAAAGCCGACTCCTCCGACGTGTGGGTAACCACCGACAAAATCAACAAGGTGGGCTCCAATGGTGTGCTGCAGGCCGTTACCAGCATTTCGGCCACCAAGCACCGCTACGAGTGGAAGTCGCGCCATCCCATTGCCTACTACCTGATTTCGGTGGCCGTTTCGCCCTACGTGGAGTACACGAATTATGCCCGGCTGAGCAATGGGCGGCAGGTGCCTATCGTGAACTACGTGTACAACCAGGGGTTTCTGGCCGCCAATAAAGTCGATATTGATTATACGCCCGGCTTTCTCGAAAATTTCTCGACGCTGATTGTCGACTACCCGTTCGCTGATGAAAAATACGGGCACTCGATGGCGCCTATTGGCGGCGGTATGGAGCACCAGACGATGACGACGCAAAGTAGCTTTGGCTTCACCCTCACGGCGCACGAGTTATTCCACCAGTGGTTTGGCAACAACGTGACCTGTGCTTCCTGGGAAGATATCTGGCTTAATGAGAGCTTCGCCTCTTACGGTGAGTACCTGTCCTTGCAAAAATTTCGGCCCGGTGATGCCCTCATTTGGCTGGACGACGCGCACGCCAGGGCTATGTCGGCACCAAATGGCAGCGTGCGCGTACCTCCTGCCGATACCACCAATTCCGGTCGTATTTTCAGCTCACGCCTGAGCTACAAGAAAGGAGCCGCCGTGGTGCATATGCTGCGCTACCTGCTAAACGACGATACCAAGTTCTTCCAGGCGTTGCGCACGTACCAGACCACCTACGCCAACAGCACGGCCCGCACCCCCGATCTGCAGCGCATATTTGAACAGCAGGCCGGCCGCTCACTCACGAGTTTCTTCGACCAGTGGTACGCGGGCGAAGGCTACCCCACCTTCAACGTGGAGTGGAAACAGGCCGGCAACACCCTGCAGTTGCGTACCACCGAAACCGTGTCGATGCCCAACGTCACCCCATTCTTCGATACGGACCTGGACTACCGCATTACCACCACTACGGGCGCTCAAACGGTGCGCCTTCACCAGGGCCAGCCCGTGAGCGAGTTCAGTGTGCCCGTTGCAGGCACGGTAACCGCAATTACCCTGGACCCCTCCCAGTGGATTCTAAACGGTGCCGGCACCGTAACCCGCAACGACGGGCTGGTGCTGGCTGTCCGCCCGGCGGGCACTGCGCTGCCCGTGCAGGTATTTCCCAACCCGTGCGAGGCGGCCCTGCACCTCGGTGCGCTGCCGGCCGGCCGCTGGCAGGCTGTAATTACCGATATGCTGGGCCGTACGGTGCTGCGCCAGGAAGTGTCGGCTACGGCCGCCACTCTAACACCCAGGCGCTGGCGCCGGGCCTGTATCAGGTGGAACTCACGACGGAAGGCCGCAGCCAGACGCGCCACGCCCGGTTTGTGCGGCGCTAAGCTGGTGCTGCCGCTTCTAACGCCAACGGCCGGCACTACCCTGTGTAGTGTCGGCCGTTGGCGTTAGGCTTGGGTGTAGCGCAGGCGGTACTGCTGGGCGGTTTCGTCGGCCGGGGGCTGGTTGAATATTCTGTCCAGCAGTTCTTCAAAGGTTCGGGGCTTGGTAAAGATGTCGTCATGAAAAGGGTTGCTGAAAAACCGGATAAAGCCGGGCTGGCCATTAATCAGCACCAGATCTACCGTCACTGTGCCGTAAAACTGCTGGCAGCGGCCGGTGTGGGTACAGCTGCGGGGTAGGGGCTTCAGAAAGTGCTTGAGAATCGTCTCCGTGTACTGCGGGTGGCGCAGGGTGCGCTGGTCGGAAGTGGAGGCGTTGTAGCCCAGCGCTATGGTTTGCTCGGCAATGTAATCGAACAGGTGACGGAAATTACCCGGCCCAATGGACGGGTCGTAGAACAGCACCGCGCCCTGGCGGCCTTCTTCCTGCAGCAGCTGCACGCGCAGCCCGCCCGCGTTCAACTGGGCTTTGCGGTAATGGTAGGCTTTGAAATACGGACCCAGCCAGTTCAGGTACACCCGCTCTGCTACCCACTGGGCATGACGCCGCTCGGCGCGGGCCGTGCGCCGGAGCGGCTGCCAGGAGCAGGCGGCCGCAGGAGAAAAAAGACGGTGCAGAAAACGCAGCAAGGGGTAAGACGTTGTGTAGCGCAGAAACACCGGGTGAGCCAAATAGTTTCTGCCCGTAAGCTGCAACCTCCGGCAGCGGCACCCGTTTGAACTTCTTCAACTTTTTCCTGAGGAAGTTTTTATGGCAACAACCGTACTCTCCCGGCAGCAGCTGAAACAGGCCCTGCTGGCGGAATGTCTGCAGCTGCAGCAGCAAAAAGTACATCATGCCCGGCAGGCTATGGAGCAGGTGCAGGAAAGCGCCAACGAACAGCCCGCTTCCGGCGAAGACAAGTTTGAATCGTTTCGGGAGGCCTGCCACATTCAGCGCGAGCTGTTTGCCCGGCGCCTGGAGGAAGCCCAACGGGAGCTGCAGTTGCTGCAGCGCCTGCCCGACCGTTTCGGGGTGGGTGGCACTATGGGGCCGGGGTCGGTGGTGGTTACCAACCGCTACACCTATTTTATTGCCATCAGCCTGGGCGAAATCGAATTGGACGGGCAGAAATACTGCGCCATGTCGGCCTTTTCGCCGCTTTTCCTGGCAATGGCCAGCCACCGCGTCGGCGACACATTTTCGTTCCGGGGGCAGCAGTATACTATTGAGGAGGTTTTCTGAGGCAGCCGACCTACTGCACACGTTTCCAGCGGTGGGCACTGCCGATAAACGGGAAGCCGATGTAGCCTTTAACTTCCAGCACGTCTTTCTGCAGCATGCGTAGGTAGCAGGAATACGTGCGCCCGTTGCTGGGGTCGTAGATACTGCCGTAGGTCCAGCGTTCATCGTCGGCGTAGCGGAAGTGCTGCATGATGATGAGGCCCAGGAGCGGCTGGTTTCGGCGGGCTGGGTCGGGGTTGTGCAGGTCCGTCTGGGGCTGCCCGGTGGGCGTGTTGGGGCTGCGCAGCCATACCAGCCGCCCGCAAAGCTCGGCGCCGCAGCGGTAGAGTTCCACGTGGGTTTCACTCCGGTCATCGGCCCAGGTGCCCACGGGGGAGAGTTGCTGCGCGGCCACCGTTAACGTGGCTCCCAGCCAAACAAGCAAGTAAAACAGGGCTTTTTTCACGACTCGATGACGGGCTGCTGGTACGATAAACTTCTGACCGACCTGGGCAAAAAAATAGCGACGCCCGGGGAGAGCGTCGCTACGAAATCAGCTAGAAAAATGTTGCCAGGTTATTTTACCCGCGTCCAGCTCTGGGAGCGACCAATGAGGGAGAAGCCGATATAGCCTTTCACTTCCATTGAGTTGGCGCTATTCATCTTCATGTAGCAGGAATATGTTTTACCGCTTTCCGGGTCGTAAATTTTGCCATCATCCCACTTGTTGTCGTCGTCGTACTCGAAGCCCTGCATGAACACGAGCCCCAAGCGGGTACGGTTGCGCAGCTTGGGGTCAGGGTTCTGGCTGTCGGTTTTGGGTTTGCCGGTTTTGGGGTCGTTGGGCACGGTCAGGCTCACAATCTTACCGCAGAGCTTGTTGCCACACTGGTAAATTTCGAAAGTGGCCTTTTTCTCCTCATTGGTCCAGACGCCCAGAGGAGAGAGTTTCTGCGCTGATGCCAGGGAGGACAAGCCCAGCACCAGGGCCAGACAGAGGAAGAGTACTTTTTTCATGAGAATGGGAAATGTGGGGTTTTGGGGGAAAATATAGACAAACTTGGCTGGATAGCAAGCCAGCCGGGTCAGCTTTCTTTAAACAGCCGTTGGCAAGTTTGGGACCAACTTCTCCGGCTCGTAATTCACCCGAAAAAAAGGTGCTGATCCTCAGCTTGCTGGAAGTAAAATTGTACTGCAGCTCTAAAAAAAGGCTATTTCGTTTTGAACCTTCAATTGCGTTTTTAACTTTACCAACCAGTAGTGAGTACTACGGCTCCGGCCAAGTGGCCCTAAGGTGCTGGGAAGCGCGGTCGGAGAGATGTCGAACGTAAAGAAAGGAGGTACACAATGTCTAGTAGTCCCAAACAAATCCTGCCAAGCCTGTCGAATGTAGTCCGCCTCACCGCCGGACGCGCTTAACAACAGCTTTCGCGCGGAGCCCGCTCAACTTTGGTTGGCTCCCGCATTCTGGCAAGGTCTTACCCTCCCCAGGGAGCAGATGACGGGGCTGTACCCCAGACTCGCCGCTTGGTAAGATTTGAAGGATTAGATGCCCGGTTTGCCCAGCAGCCCTCCCGTAGGAACTGCACAGGCAAGCCGGGCATCGTTCTTTTATTGGGAATGGCTGACTGGTTGCTTCGTGCTATTCGCCCAGGCAGTCATTCAACCATTCAGAAAGAGAACTATGTACCTACTGCAGCACCCGGCGAATGGCCATAAAGCGCCGCTCGTAGTCCGTGTTTTCCACTTCGCTGATTTTAACGCCCGATTCGCGGCGGGCCGAGGATGAGTGCACGAACCGGATGGGCTCTCCAAGCTTCGACAATACAATACCGGCGTGACCCGGGGTAGTAGAGGTAGCGGCTGTGCCCGTGAACACCACAATATCTCCTGGTCGGGCCTCGGCGCGCGGAACTTCCCGCCCCGTCGAAATCAGTAGCGCCGTGGAATGGGGCACAGCAATGCCATAGTGCCCGAACACGTAACTTACAAATCCCGAGCAGTCGAAGCCGGTTTCGGGAGAAATGCCGGCGTAGAGGTAATTGGTGCCCAGCTGACGAAGCGCAAACCGCACAAGGCTGTCGGCGCGGGCAGTGGAGGCTACTACCACGGGTTTGCGGGGTGGCTTGGCAATGAAATAAGCCGTTGCGGTGGCGGCAGGCCGGTCGGCTACGGCCTGCACGGGGGCCATTTCCACCGCTGCCGGAGCAACAACTGCCGGTTGCCGCTGATACAGCCAGCTGCCTACAATGGCCACTACCAGCAGCAGAAAAACACTCCACACAATACGCATTGGGTTGCCGCAGCCGGGATGTAGCCGCCTGCTTTGAGTACTAACGGCGCCGCTTTACTACGGGTTCAGCCGGCGGCCCGATTACATCTGCCGGTTGAGCGCAAGGTTTTTCCGGCAACTTTGCAACTTTGCCTGCGCTGACCCGTCCGCTAGCCAGTCTTTTCACTTACCCGCTGTTCATGCTGCACCACCGTTTACGTTTCGCTTTCTTTTTGCTGCTGGGTCTGCTGGCCCCGGCAGCCGCCGCGCTGGCCGCTCCCACGCTACGCTACACCCTGGCTATGCCCGCGCCGCAAACCCACTATTTTGAAGTAGATGTGCAGCTAGGCGGCTTCTCCAAAGCCTACACCGATGTGAAGCTGCCCGTGTGGGCGCCCGGCTCGTACCTGGTGCGCGAGTTTGCCAAAAACGTAGAGGGCTTTGAAGCCCGGGCCGGAGCTGCCAGGCTCACCGTCGAGAAAATCAACAAAAACACCTGGCGCGTTTTCCACCCCAAGGCCAAGGACTTCACCGTGCACTACCGCGTGTACGCCTACGAGCTGTCGGTGCGCACCAGCTTTCTTGACGCCTCGCACGGCTACGTGAATGGCACCAGCGTATTCATGTACCCGGCCGAAAACAAGGATCTGGCCAGCACCCTCACCGTGCAGCCTGCCCCCGGTTGGACGCAGGTAAGCACCAGCCTACTGCCGGCCGGCGGTAGCGCCCCCTTCACCTTTCGCTCGTCTTCCTACGATGAGCTGGCCGACTCACCCATTGAAATCGGGACGCACCGGGTGCTGCAGTTTGAAGCCAACGGCACGCCCCACACGGTGGCCATGTACGGCCAGACGCAGTACGACGAAGGCCGCCTGCTCACGGATATGAAGCGTGTGTGTGAAGAAGCCCACCGCGTGGTAGGCCAGAACCCGCTGGACCGCTACGTATTCATCGTGCACAACATTGAGCGCGGCACCGGCGGGCTGGAGCACCTGTATTCCACCACGCTGTCGGTTTCGCGCAATGCGTATGCCACGGAGGCTGGCTACAAGGGCTTTCTGGGGCTGCTGGCGCACGAGTACTTCCACCTCTGGAACGTGAAGCGCATCCGCCCCGTCGCCCTCGGTCCGTTTGATTATGACCGCGAAAACTACACGCACATGCTGTGGGTGAGCGAAGGATTCACCGAGTACTTCTCCAACCTGATTGTGCAGCGCGCGGGCTACGCAACACCCCAGGCGTACCTGGGCGACCTGTCAAACAGCATCACACGAGTGGAGAATATGCCCGGCAACAAGGTGCAGCCCGTGTCGGAGTCGAGCTTTGATGCCTGGATCAAGTACTACCGCCGCAGTGAGAACTCCAACAACTCCGAAATCAGCTACTACGACAAAGGCGAGCTGGTCGGCGCCATGCTGGATCTGATGATCATTCAGGAAACTAAGGCCCAGAAAAGCCTCGACGACGTGATGCGCTACCTCTATGCCCGCTACTTCCAGCAGCTCAAGCGCGGCTTTACGGATGCCGAGTTTCAGGAGGCCGTAGCTAAAGTAGCCGGCCGCCGGTTCGATGAGTTTTTCCGCACCCGCGTTTACGACGTGCAGACGCTCGACTACCAGACGGCTCTGGGCTACGCCGGCCTCAAGCTGGTGACCACGCCCGTAAGCCAGGATGCCGCCCTGGGCGCCGATTTCAGCACCACTGGCGGCAAAGTCACGGTGCGGGGCGTGCAGCGCGCCGGCAGCGCCTGGCAGGGCGGCCTGAACGTAAACGACGAAGTGCTGGCCCTCGACGGCGGCCGCATCAGCGAAGACCCCAACAAGCTGCTGGCTGGCCGCGCCCCCGGCACGCCGGTGAAGCTGCTGGTGGTGCGCGAAGGCCGCGTGCAGGAAGTGACTTTCCCGCTGCTGCCCAATTCCTCCCAGCGCTACCGCATCGAGCAAGCGGCAAACCCTACGCCCGAGCAACAGGCGGTGCTGGCCAAGTGGCTGCCCGTGAAGAGCTAACCTCATTGCCTTGTAAAACAAAAGGGCCCGACAGTTGTGTCGGGCCCTTTTGTTTGTCTTCGGGCAGGCGGCTTGCTGCTTCGCCAGCCGGCGCTACTGCACGCGCTGCAAGGATACCTCGCGCACCGGCGTAATCACCAGTGGTACTTTTTCTACCTTCACCGACGAGGTGTCGAGGCCGAAGTACTTGTCTTCGGAGGCAATGAACTGCTTGATGTAGAAGTAGGCCTGCATCACCAGCTTCTCCACCCACGGAAACTCGTTTTCAACCGATAGGAATTTTTCCAGCACCACGAAGCGGAAGTCGCCCGTCACGTGCTGCTTGCTCAGGCTCTCGTAGCGGGAGGTGATGTCCACTTCCTTGTTGCGCACGAGGTCTTCCACCACTTTGCGGAAGTACAGGTTGATGCGCTGCTCCACCCGGAAGCCCAGCCGGAACGTGATGCGGAACACGTCGTCGGGGGCCAGCTCGGTTACTTTGTACTCCATCGTGTACGGCTCATCCGTGGTATCCACATGCACAAACCAGTAGATATCGGCACGTTTGGGGCGCTTCTGGAAGATGGAGTAAATAATCTTCGACTCGATTTCCGACTGCCGCTCAGCCGACGACATGAACACCAGGTGGGTGGCGTACTTGGAAATGGATTCATCGTTGCTGAGCTCCTTCAGCGCGTCGATGTAGGGCTCAATCTTAACGAACTCCGTGAGGCGGCGCTTGATGAAGTAGGCCCGCAGCCACACGTACATCACCGCAATCAAGCACAGGCTGATGGCCACCGACACCCAGCCCCCGTGCGGAAACTTGATGAGGTTAGCCACGAGGAAAGAACCCTCAATCAGCCCGTACACCACCAGAAACAGCACCACCAGCGGCAGCGGCACCCGTTTGGTGCGCAGCCACATGGATAGCAGCAGCGTGGTCATGAGCATGGTGATGGTGATAGCCAGTCCGTAGGCGGCTTCCATGTGCTCCGACTTCTTGAAGTACAGCACCACCGCAATGCAGCCCAGCAGCAGCAGACGGTTCATGCTGGGTACATAGAGCTGGCCCTTCACGTTGGTGGGGTAGTTGAGGCGCACCTTGGGCCACATGTTCAGGCGGATGGCCTCGGCTACCAGCGTGAAGGAACCCGTTATCAGCGCCTGCGAGGCAATGATGGCGGCAATGGTGGCAATGCCGATGCCGATGAGTAGAAACCACTCTGGCATAAGCGAGTAGAACGGGTTGCGGCCGGCCAGCTTTTCGCCGGCGTGGGCCATCAGCCAGCCGCCCTGCCCGAAGTAGTTGAGCAGCAGGCAAAGCTTCACAAACATCCAGCTGATGCGGATATTGCCCTTGCCGCAGTGGCCCAGATCGGAGTACAGGGCCTCAGCCCCGGTAGTACACAGAAACACGGCTCCCAGCAGCCAGAATCCGCCCGGCGTGTTTACCAGCAGGTTGTAGGCGTAGTAGGGGTTGGCCGCTTTCAGGATTTCGGGGTGCTGCACAATACCATACACGCCCAGCACCGCCAGCATCGAAAACCACAGAAACATAATCGGCCCGAACGCCTTGCCCACAATCTGGGTGCCGAAGCTCTGCAGCAAAAACAGCCCGCACAGAATGGCAATGACGATGTACATCGTCGGGATGCCAGGGTATTTGGCTTCCAGCCCTTCAATGGCCGAGGACACGGAAATCGGGGGCGTAATCACGCCGTCGGCCAGCAGGGCCGCGCCGCCCACAATAGCCACCGCCGACAGCCAGGCCCCGCGCCGCCGTACCAGGGCGTAAAGCGAGAAAATGCCGCCTTCCCCGTTGTTGTCGGCGTTCAGCGTGAGTAGCACGTACTTGATGGTGGTTTGCAGCGTCAGGGTCCAGAGCACGCAGGAGATGCCGCCGTATACCAGGTCCTGGGTGATGACATCGGGCACAATGGCTTTCATCACGTACAGGGGCGAGGTGCCGATGTCGCCGTAGATAATGCCCAGCGCAATAAGTAAGCCCGCCGTGGATATGGCGGAGTGTCCGTGTTTGTCGGTGTTCATACGGCGCGAAAAGAGAAGTCGGAGCTACGCGAAAAAGCGCCCAAAGGTAGGCAGGGAACCCACAGTGGCGCGTCAGCTTATTCGGAAAGAAAAGGGAAGATTATTCACCCAAATCGGGTAGGGAAGGAAGCGCCGCCAGACGGGCAGCTTCTTCGGCGGCCCAGGCCTCGGCAGCCGCCTGCGCGGCCTCATCGTGGCGGTCCTGGATGCGGCGGTTCAGTTCACCGGTAAGCTGGTACCAGGGCTCGGGCGCACCGGGCAGGGCAAAGTGAGCCGCCTCGCGGCCCAGCCGGTACAGCCGCAGCCGGTTGGTACCCCGCTGGCCCAAAATAAATAGCAGCGCCCCTACTACTAGGCCGATAACGGCGGGCGTAGTACGCAGCCAGAAGTTCAGGTAGCCCAGCGCCACAAACGTAAAGACCAGGCCGCCCAGCAGGTACCACAGCAGCCAGCGCACGGGCTTCAGCTCGGCGCGCTCCAGTTCCAGGAGCCCAAACGTTTGGTTGTGGATGCGCACCCGGTCGTGGCTGAGCGTGAGGCGGCCGTCAGGGCTATGCAGGTCCGGGGCACGGGGCGGCGGGGGGCGAAGCGGGAATTTCCGGCTCGGGCATAGCACGTATAGGCCCCGGTTGGGCAGTGCTGGTCGTTGTCCAGCGTGGCGGAGTGCCGCCTGAGCCAACCGGGGCCGAATACATTAGTTGTTTACTTTCAGCAGCTCTACGTCGAAGATGAGCGCAGAGTCGGGGCCGATGTCGCGGCCGGCGCCGCGCTTGCCGTAGGCCAGATCCGAGGGAATGTACAGGCGCCACTTCGAGCCTTCGGGCATCAGCTGTAAAGCTTCGGTCCAGCCCGCAATTACCTGGTTCACGCCGAACGTAGCCGGCTGCCCACGCTGATACGAGGAGTCGAACACGCGGCCGTTGATGAGCGTGCCGTGGTAGTGCGTGGTCACCTGGGAGCGGGGGCCGGGCTTCTTGCCCGCGCCCTCAGTCAGCACTTCGTACTGCAGGCCGCTGGTCAGGGTGGTGATGCCCGGCTTGTTCTGGTTTTCGGCGAGGAAGGCTTCGCCTTCGGCTTTGTTGTTTTGCATGGCAGTGGGGTCTTGGTGGTCTTCTTCCTCTTCTTCGCCGCCGCCAAACTGGGCCTGCAGCTGCTGCATGGCGGCCTGAATTTGCTCAGGGCTGAGCTGGCTGGGCTGGCCGGCCAGGGCACTCTTCATACTGGCAGCCAGCACGTCGATGTCCAGGTCGAGGCCCTGCTCCGCGAAGTTGCGGGCCATATCGCGCCCGATGATGTAGCTGATTTGCTCTTTCAAGCCGGTCAGGTCCATAGAATCAATGGTTTGGTGACACGTGGCCGCCTGCGGTTTGCCGGCCGGCCGTGCCCCGATGAACAGAATACAAACGGCAAGCTCCGCGTGAGCTTCCTGGCGGTGAAGTACCGAAAACCGGTCGGAATAGATACGGTTTTTTCGGGCGTCAGGGGTAAGTAGCTGAAAGTGAAGCCGGGTTTGTTTGCCCCCGAACGCAACAAACCCCGCCCGAAGGCGAGGTTTGCGGTATTCAACCGAAAAAGTGCTTAGCAGAAGTGAAGCTCTTCCTCGTCGCGCAGGTCAAAAAACAGGTTCAGGTCGCGCACATGGGCGGCCAGCAGGCTCAGCGACCCAAGGCCCCCCAGCAGCAACAGCGAAGAAACGGCAGCAGTGCTCTTTTTCATGGTAAATAAGGTAGGATGAAGCAAATCAGTTTGTTGACTGCAAAGATACTACGCAATGTTTGAAAATATGTTATGCAAGCATACTTAATTTCGGGGTCGTACTGATAAATAAATCCTGATTAATGCAAAACCCAATACGGGCAGGAACAGCCCACTTCCGGCAGGCTATGGAACCTGCTCTACCTCCACCCGGCGGTTGCGGGCATCGGGGGAAGCATAGAGCGGGCGGGTGTCGCCGTAGCCGATGGTGCTGAGGCGCTCGGCCGCTACGCCGGCACTTATGAGGTAGCTTTTCACCGCTTCGGCCCGCTGCTCTGAGAGCAGCTGGTTTTTCTGCGGCTCGCCCACGCGGTCGGTGTGGCCCGCAATGCGCAGCCGCAACGTCGGGCGGGCTTTCAGCTCCGAGGCCAGGGCGTTGAGGGCCGGTAGCCCTTCGGGCAGCAGCTCGGCCGTGCCCAGGCGAAACAACACGGTGGGTAGCACCACGGGCGTCGGAGAAAGCACCTGGGGCAGGGGTATCTGGGCCGCGGTGCGGGCGGTATCGAGCGGCGGCAGAATGGAGGTACGTCTGGCCGTATCCAGCGGCGGCAGGGCGGGGGTGGGCCGGGCAGCTACGGGCGGAGTGGGCCGGGGCGCGGGCGGGCTGCCCGCCACCTGAACCGTAATGGGCACTACGGCGCTTTCCCGGCTGGGGTAATAGCCTTGGGTGAGGTAGTACGTGGTGGTTTTGCTGAGCCGGGTGCGGTACGTATTGCCCGTCGCCACGGGTTTCTGCAGCTCGGGGTCCGCATACCAGCGCACACTGCGGCCTGATACTCGGATAGTGGTTTCGACCCCGGCCGCGACTTTCGCCGCCGATTTCAGCTTAACCCGGTACAGGGTAAAGACGCCCACGTCGCAGTCACCGACGGGGCGGTAGGTGGCCTGACCGGTGAGCTTTTCCTGGGCCGGGTCGTAGGAGAAGGTGATGGCGCCGTCGCACCAGTAAGTGAAAGGCGTGCTGCCGGTTTCATCGAGCTTGCGCACGTGCTTCAGCAGAAACCCTTTGGCCGTGGGCGTGCCCTGAATCTGAAAAGTGACAGACGTGCCCGCCTGCCCGCCCACTTCCTGGTAGAGAATGCCGAACAAGCCGTTGCCGCTGCTTTTCTGGAGCCGCAACACTGTCGGCCATACCTGTTGGCCTTCACCGGTATCGGTTTCCACGCCCTGCCATATTCCCGCCAACGACTGCGCTTGCACGGCTCCCGCCAGCAGCAGCGCCACGATAGTAAGCCAAATGCTGCGTTTCATAGGGCGAAAATACACGGGGCCGGTGGTATTTGTAAAGCCAAGACCAGTAACACCCAAAGATGAATGCAGGGCGAACTGTATAGGATGCGTCTCTGCGCCGGTAGCTTCGTGCCGGGGTGCCAGCTAGACCTTTTGCACTATAGACTAATCCTGCCGCGCCCGGTTCATAATGCGCTTTTCCCAGCGTTTGCGCTTGGGTGCGATGTAGCCGCGCAGGTGCTTTTCCATGACCAGCACAGCGCAGGGTGCGGCGGCGGTGGCCCCGAAGCCGGCATTTTCGAGGTACACGGCCACAGCTATTTTGGGGTGGTCGGCGGGGGCAAACCCAACGAAGGCCGCGTGGTCGTCGCCCTCGTCGTTTTCCACGGTGCCGGTTTTGCCCGCTACCGTGATGCCTACGTCGGCGAGACTGGAGGCATCGGCGGTGCCACCGCGCTGCATCACGGCTATCATACCAGGAATGAGGGCAGCGAAGTTGGTGCTGTCGATGAGCGTACGGTGCTTTCTGGTGAAGCGAGCCAGCGGGCCGCCCGCTCCGATGCCGCGCACCAGGTGGGGCGGGTAGTACCAGCCTCGGTTGGCAATGATGGCGGCCATGTTGGCCATCTGCAGGCCCGTGAGGTTGATTTCGCCTTGCCCGATGCTAAGCGAGTAGATGGAGCGGTAGGTCCAGGCGCGGGTACGGCGGGCTTTGTCGTAGTAGGCGGGGGTGGGCAGAAAGCCGGGCGCCTCGCGGGGCACATCCACGCCCAGCACCGAATCGAGGCCGAAGGAGCGGGCGTAGCGGCGCCACTGGGCCAGGTTGAGGTGGCGGGCCGCTACGGTATCCTGCACCAGCGAGTCGGGCACGTGGTTGATGACGTTCTGCAGCACCTGGTAGAAGTAGGGGTTGCAGCTGTACTTGAGGCCGGCGGTGAGGCTGCTGGCTTTGGGGTGGTCGTGCACGCAGCTCACCAACGACTGGTCGCAGCGGAAGCCGGTGCCAGGGCGAATAGCGCCCAGCTGCAGGGCAATGGCGGCATTCACCAGCTTGAAAACCGAGCCGGGCGGGTTGGCCAGCATGGCGGGGCGGTTCAGCAAAGGCATGTCCTCGTGCTCCAGCAACTCGGCCCGTACCCCGGCCTGGTCGGGGGAGGTGATGGTGGCGGCCGGGTACACCGGGGCCGACACGTAAGCCAGGATTTCGCCCGTGCGTGGGTCGAGGGCCACGAGGTAGCCGCGGCGGCCCCCGAGCAGCTTTTCGGCGTAGGCCTGCAGCTTCACATCGAGGGTGAGGTGCAGGTCCTGGCCCTGCTGGAACAAGGTGTCTTTGGCCCAGCTGCCGTGCTGGCGGCCCTGCTTATCTACTAAGGGATGCAGGTAGCCGCGGTGGCCGTTGAGCAGGCCGTTGTAATACGTTTCCAGTCCCCCGTTGCGCAGGCGGTAGAAGCGGCCGCGACTGGTGCGCCGGGCCTGGCGCAGGAAGGGCTGGGCCTCGGCGTAGGTATAGCCCAGTACCGGGGCGCCCGCCGGGGTGGTATACACGCGCTGGCGGCGCTGACTTAGCGTGAGCATGGGCCAGGCGGCGCTGTCCTGGCGCACCCGGGCCACCTCGGCAGCAGTGAGGCGGAGCTGCACCCCATTGCTGGGGCGGGCCCCGGTATAGGGCAGGGCCTCCCGTATACGGCGGCGCACGGTGGTGGAGTCCCAGCCTAGCAGCAAACCCAGCTTCAGCGTATCGAGCGGGGGGCGGCGCGGCAGCTGCAGCAGAAACTGCAGGCGGGTGGCTACCAGCACGGAGTCGTTCCGGTCGAGGAGGCGGGCCCGCTGAGGCTCCTGGGGCAGCACCACGCGTCGGGCCGTATAGCGCACGCGCACGTCCTGGTCTTGAGTGGATACTTCGGCTGACTGGTCGGGGGAGGAGCACGCCGCTAGCCCTACTAGCAGAGCCAATAGCCGCATTCTACCCCAAGTGAAAGCCGTACGCATGGGGTAAAGCTAGGCAATTGCGGGAAGTAGGAGCTGGACTTTTCGATGAAGCCAGGTGGCAGCCACTCCAACAAAGCGGGTGCGGCTCTCAGTTTTGCGACGGAACGCCCCCTGCGCGGGGTGTTGGCGGAGACGGCCGGGCTACGGCGCGGTGAGGTCGAGCAGGCGGCGGTGGTAGTTGATCTGGCCCAGATGATAGGCAAGGTGCGTGGTCAGATGAACCAGCAGGTATTCGGTGGAGGTCTTCTGCTCGAACACCAGCAGGGGATACTCCTGGGTTAGCACCTCAGGGCTTAGCGTGCGCAACGATGCATCCACGATGTCGCGCGTTTCGGCCACCTTCTCCAGCAGCTCCTGACGAGGTACGTTCTTAAGGGAGAATTCCAGCTCCCGGTGCCGGGTGTACGCCACGCCGCCCAATTCGGCCCCGATATAGGTTCGTAGGTTGCCGACGAGGTGCAGGCTGAGGTTTCCGGCCGAGTTGGCAATACCCTTTTCGACGTGCCAGATGGTTTCTTCGTCCCGGTACTGGGTGAGTTCCTGTAGTACCCGGTTCAGGTCGCGACGGAAAAGCAGGCGGAGGGTATCGGGTAGCATGCAGTCAGGAAAGGCTGGAGTGAAGCAATGAAATAACAAGCCGGATAGAATTGGCAGATGCGAACCGGGCCACTTCCCGCGAGAGAGGTGGCCCGGTTCGCATGTTCAGCGGCAGCGTTGCTGGTAACCGGGGGGCTGTTACAGCCCCGTCAGCCGCGCTACACCAGCACCATGCTCAACCCCAGCGCGCCCACCAGCCCGGCGCCAATAATAAGGGTGTAGAGGCCGAGCAGGAAAACGAATTTGACCGCCGTTTTCAGCCAGTTCTGCTGGTAGGTTCGGTGCAGGGCCAGGGCCAGGTACAGGGCTAGCAGGGGCAGCACCACCAGCACAATCTCGGAAGGCAAGTGCGCAAACAAGCTGAGCGCCATGGTCAGTGAAAAGAGCAGGAAGGCAAAGCAGTGCACGTGAATGGCAAACATCAGGTGAGCCAGGTAGTACTGCTTCCGCCGTACGTACAGCAGCTTCAGCAGGAGGGCAAACACGGGCATGAGCACGAACATCATCAGGGAAATGCCGCGTACAAACTGATGGGAAATATCCTGCTCCGACGACTGCATAATCTGCCGGCCCTGCCGCGCCGCAAAACGTGCCCAGGCCGAAGGTTCCTGGCCGTGGCGGCGGAGCAGGGCGTCCAGCTGGGCCGACGAATACTCCGGTAGCTCCCGCCACTCCTGCGGGGTGTAGAGCACGCCGTTCCACCGGCGGTAGTCCAGGGTGTCGCTGTTCACATCCGTATTCACAATACCGTTGAGCACCGACACGTGCTGACTGTTGCGCAGCACCCGCTTCACCTGGGCCGAATCGGCGGTGGACAGCTTGCCTGCCAGGCGGATAGAGTCGGCCCGGAACTGGATGCTGGCCTGCCGGATCCGTTGGCCCATGGTGCGCGCTTCGCCGTGCTCCGGGGCGTGCATGGCCACCGAGAGCAGCAGGAAAAACACGAAGCTAATGAACACATACAGCCGCACGGGCGGCACGTAGGCCACGCGCTTGCCTTCCCAGAAATGCCGCGTGAGGGCGCCCGGCTTAAACAGCAGCTGCCGCAGGGTGCGAAATACCTTGCCGTCGAAGTGGAAAAGACCTTCGAGCACTTCCTCGGCTACGTGCCCGAAGGAGAGGTCGAGCGGATGGTTTTGCTGGCCGCAGTCGGGGCAGTAGTTTTCGGCGGCCTTGAAATCGTGGCCGCAATTGGCGCAGGAGGGTAGCTTATGGGCGGAGTGCGCCATTGCAGAGAGAGAGGTAAGGAAGTCGGTGCGGTAGGGCGGCGCAAAGTAAGCATCCGTCCACCGGTTTCAAGCCGTGCGCAAAGACTGGGCTACTCCTCGGTATCAGCCGGTGCTTTGGGGCCGCCCCCGAACATGAGTGCCATGGCTTGCACGCCAATCTGCATAGCGTCTTTGGCATAATCGAGAACGGGCGCCGTGGTAGCTACTTTCAGCTCCTGGTCGGTGACGGGCCGGACCTGCACCGTGGCAAACTCATACCGCAGCTGCTGCTTGCGCTCCTTATCGAAGTACACCACCAGCCGGGTGATGCCGTGGGCCTGGTTGACGTACACCGGGTGGGCAAAATTCAGGCTCTGCGGAATCTGGGGGGAAGTCCACACATCCAGGGCTACGGGCTTGCTCGCCAACTGACCGGGACCATCCGGCTTGGCTCCTTCGGCGCCGGGCTTGAGCGTGTACGTTGTTTTCTGGCTGGGGTAGCCCGCTACCAGCACCGTCTCGGGGGTGGTGCGTAGGGTGTAGTCCACATCCGTCACGACAATGCTCTGCCAGGTTTTTTCCACTGAGGCGGCATCGTAGGTGTAGTTTACGTTCTGGGGCGTCGACTGCGAAGCCATCCGCAGCAAGCCTTTGTTGGTGGCGAGGTTGAAATAGTTTTCGAGATGGTAGGTGAGAGCATCGGTGGTGGCGCGGGCTTCCTTGCCCCGGCAGTAGATGGTGCCCTTGCGCGGCAGCAGCATGGCTCCAATGGTCATAGCCGGGCTGAGGTTGGCCGCCGCGGCTAGCAGCTGCTGTTGCTCCGCCGCCGTGAGGCGCCCGGCCAGCTGCTGCAGCTGCGCCTGGATGTTGCCCTTGGCCGGATCTACTTGGCTGAGCAGCTTATCATACGGGTTGCCGGGCAACGATACCCGGGTGGTAATAACGCCCTGGGTGAAAGCAGGCACCGGGTCGGAGGGAGCAGTAGGTTCGGAGCTGTAGCCCGCGGCCGCCAGCAGCACCGTGAACGGAAGAAGAGACCAGGCAAACGAGCGAGTAAGGCGCATAGGGGAGATGATAGGTTCTGATACCCCAAAACTATAGATAAAATCAAGGTATAATCCCCTAGCCTGTGTCTCCTTCCGGTTATGTGTCTCCTTCTGGTTAGCGGTGTCTGGCGCGACTCGGGCGGCAAGGCCCGCAATGACCTGCTCTTCGCTCTCATGGATGAGATGCGCCAGCCTGATGCCGACATAGGCGGACTATTCAGCTCAGCGTAATCACCACTTTGCCCTTGGCTCGGCCGGTTTCCAGGTAGTCCAGCGCCTCTTTAGTAGCTTCAAACGGGAATGTGCGGTCTACCACCGGGCGCATGATGCTGGCGTCCAGCAGCGCACCAAGCTCGCGCAGCTGCGCGCCGCTGGGGTGCATAAGAAAGAAGGAATAGCTGGCCTGGTGCTTTTTGGCGAGCCGACGGACGCGGAAGCTGAGCACCCCCATCACCTGCTGCAACAGCCAGTTCATGCCCTGGTCTTTGGCAAACTGTGGGTCGGGCGGCCCGGCCACGGACACGACTTTGCCGCCGGCTTTCAACACCTGGAAAGACTTATCCAGGGCTTCCCCGCCCAGCGTGTCGAGCACGAGGTCGTAGCCCTCCAGCACATTTTCAAATGCCTCCTTTTTGTAGTCGATAACCCGGTCGGCGCCCAGCTGCTGTACCCACTCCACGTTGGCGGTGCTCGTGGTGGTAGCCACGAAAGCCCCCCAGTGCTTCGCCAGCTGAATGGCTACCGTGCCTACGCCGCCCGAGCCGGCGTGAATGAGCACCCGTTGCCCGGGTTGCAGCTGGCCCACGTCGCGCAGTGTTTGCCAGGCCGTGAGGGCCACCAGCGGCAGGGACGCAGCCTCTTCCATAGTGTGGCTGGCAGGTTTGGGGGCCACGGCGGCCTCTTTTACGGCCACGTATTCGGCAAAAGCGCCCATGCGGTCTGTGTCGACGCGGGCGTATACCTCGTCGCCGGGCTTAAACTGCGTCACCTTCGCCCCAACCCGCGTCACTACGCCGGCCACGTCGTTGCCCAGAATGTGGGGGAAGCGCAGCGGCAGCACTTGTTTGAGCTGCCCGTCCCGAATTTTGAAATCCACCGGATTGACGCTGGCTGCTTTGACCTGAATCAGCACATCCTCCGCGTTGACGAGCGGCTCCGGCATGTCGGCCGCCTGTATCTCCTGGTTGTTGCCGTAACGCGTTAGTACAAATGCCTTCATGGGGTAGGTAGCTAAGGTGATGCCCGGCTGGCGGACGCCGGATGACGCTCCCCAAGGTAGGAGAAAAGCCTTAGCTCCCAGCCTATAGGCCCGCGCTCCAGCGTCCCGCCGCCGTTGCCGAAACGTATAGGGGCGCGTAGCAGAACCCGGCCCTGGCCGTGAGCGAATCCGCCGCCGCCCAGGCCACTGAAGTTACCACCCGCTACGCCCAGGTGGCCGGGGCGCGGGGCGGCACCGCCAAGCGCACCCAAAACCTGACGGACGCCGCCAAAAAGGCAAAAAATGAGTTGCTGGAGCTGCTGCCGGCTCTGCTGGGCCCGCTCAGCCGCATTGCCACCCGCCTGCCCGACAACGACCTGCTGGCCTCGGCCACGCTCAGCAGCAAGCAGCTGCGCAAGCTCCGCCCCCTGGCCTTTGCGGGGGTAGTGAAGGCCATCCTCGACAGCGCCGCCCGCGCCGACGTAGCGCCCCTGCTTTCCAAGCAGGGCCTCACTGCCACGGCCCTCAAGCCCCTGCGCGACGCCCTCACGGCCTTCCAGCAAGCCCAGCCCGCCACCCGCCACACCATCAACGAGCGGGTAGTAGCCGGGGCCGCCCTCGAAGACCTGCTCGCCGCCCTCATGGACGAAGTGCGCCAGCTCGATGCCGACATGAAAGCCTTCAAGCTGCTCAACCGCCCGCTGTACGAAGGCTATGCGCAAGCCCGCAAGCTGGTGACGACGGGTGGGAAAGGCGGCAGTGAAGAGTTGAAGTAGATTGGAAAACTGGCGCGAGTATAGGCGCAGCCGTAACTCGTGACCAGCCATGAGGTAGAGGTTGTACCTCCACTGCCGCGCCAGCGGCAAACCGGAACCGCGCCGCCTGGAGTAATCCGGGCGGCGCGGTTGTCTTTCTTGCGAGTGAGTACATCCTCCCAGCATGAACTGGCACAAGTTACAGCGGCACCTAAACTCGCGCCAGTACATACTACTCTATCAATAGAATATCAATCATGCCGGGCTGGCCGGCATAGTCGCGGGCACTGCTATACAGAAAATCTTCGGGCACATCCACGAAGCCAGCTACCACCGGGTTGCGGTGCAGGTAGTCAAGGCGCTGGCGGCGTAGTTCGTTGGAGTGCAGTTCTATCGGGTGGCTGTCCTGTTGCCAGAACTGGTAGTGCTCGTTGTGGGCATTGCGCTGTCCGGCCCGCTCAAATAGCCACAGCATCCACTCCCGCCGGCTTTCCTGACCATTTTCCTCAATAGCCTTGAGGATAGATTTGGACGTGTGACGCTTCAAATCGCGCAGAGTAGCCGAGAGGTTGGCGGTTTCACTGCTGATAATGAGGTGGGCGTGGTTGGTCATCAGGCACCAGGCGTAAATCTCCAGCCCTTTGTGCTGTTGGCAATAGCGCAGGCTATCCACGAAAATATCGTTGTATACCCGCCGCGTGAAAACGTCTATCCAATTGACGGTAGCAAAGCTGACAAAATACAGCTGCTGCGAATCCCGGATCTTATATTTCTCGCTCATAGCTTCAAGATGCACGACTGGCGCGAGTTTAGCGCAGCGTAACTCGTGACCAGCCATGCCGGGAGGCTGTGCCTCCCCGGTAGAACGACAACGCCGCTTGGATGAGCCTAGGCGGCGCGGTTCGGATGTGCCGCGTTGCGGCAATGGAGGTACAACCTCCACATCAAGGCAGGTCACGAGTTACGGCTGCGCCTAAACTCGCGCCAGTTTGGGGCAGCTGCTTTGAGCTATACCAGCACGAAACGTACCCGCTCCCGCTTCACGAAGCGCCCGGCGGCAGCGGAAGCTACGAAGTCACCGATGGTTAGAATGTCACAGAGAGGCCTGGGCTTAGATGTCGGTGCAGACGTCGAGGCGAAAGGGTTACCGATGGGTTCTTTGATGAACCGGGTAGCCGCTTTAGGGTTGAAAGGCCAGTAGACAGTTCCAACCAGGAACTTAGTGGACCAGGCTACTGCATAAACAATTATAAAGAATAAGAAAAAGAGAGAGAAGAGAGGATTAGAATCACTATCCAGCTCCGGGCTAATCATACCAGTAAAATCAAATTTTGAAAGGTCGACTGAATACTGCTTGGAGAACTCAAGCAGTAGTTCTTCGGTGTCGAGCCCGGCACTGCCCATGTCTTCCTCTATGCCGGTGCGCAAGCCATATTCAGCTTCGCCGCCTAACCGATCCTCAACGAAGGCAGGCACCTGCTCTGCGGCCCGGCGTAAATCGGCGAAACGAACTTCAATGGTTTCCATAAGAAATATGAAAGGGTGCTACCTCAGCAAGGTAACACCCTTTCATATTCAACCAAATAGATTGTCTACATATTCCGGCGGTACTGCCCCCCAACCTCGAACAACGCATTCGTAATCTGCCCCAGGGAGCAGAACTTCACCGTTTCCATCAGCTCGGCGAAGAGGTTGCCGTTGGCAATGGCGACTTGCTGGAGCTGCTTGAGGCGGCTGGCGGTCTGGTCGGCGTTGCGGGTGTGCAGGATGTTGAGCATCTCAATCTGGTACTGCTTTTCCTCGTCGGTGGCGCGGATAACCTCGGCGGGCACCACCGTGGGTGAGCCTTTGGAGGAGAGGAAGGTATTCACGCCGATGATGGGATACTCGCCCGTGTGCTTGAGCATCTCGTAGTGCATGCTTTCCTCCTGAATCTTGCCGCGCTGGTACATGGTTTCCATGGCGCCCAGCACGCCGCCGCGCTCGGTGATACGGTCAAACTCCAGCAATACCGCCTCTTCCACCAGGTCGGTGAGCTCCTCGATGATAAAGGAGCCTTGCAGTGGGTTCTCATTTTTGGCCAGCCCCAGCTCCCGGTTGATGATGAGCTGAATGGCCATGGCCCGGCGCACCGATTCCTCGGTGGGGGTGGTAATGGCCTCATCGTAGGCGTTGGTGTGCAGGGAGTTGCAGTTGTCGTAGATGGCGTAGAGGGCCTGCAACGTGGTGCGGATATCGTTGAAGTCGATTTCCTGGGCGTGCAGGCTCCGGCCGCTGGTCTGGATGTGGTACTTGAGCATCTGGCTCCGGGAGTCGGCGCCGTACTTAAGCTTCATGGCCTTGGCCCAGATGCGGCGCGCCACCCGGCCGATAACGGCGTACTCGGGGTCGATGCCGTTGGAGAAGAAGAAGGAGAGGTTGGGCGCGAAGTCGTTCACGCTCATGCCCCGGCTCACGTAGTACTCCACGAAGGTGAAGCCGTTGGAGAGCGTGAGGGCCAGCTGGGTGAGGGGGTTAGCTCCTGCTTCGGCAATGTGGTAGCCGGAAATCGACACCGAGTAGAAGTTGCGGACCTTCTCCTTGATAAAGTACTCCTGCACATCGCCCATGAGGCGCAGGGCGAATTCGGTGGAGAAGATGCAGGTGTTCTGGGCCTGGTCTTCCTTAAGAATATCGGCCTGCACGGTGCCGCGCACCTGGCTGAGCGTGCGGGTTTTGATGGTTTCGTACACGTCGGCGGGCAGCACCTGGTCGCCGGTGACGCCGAGCAGCATCAAACCCAGGCCGTCGTTGCCCTGGGGCAGCTCGCCCTGGTAACGGGGGCGGTTGAGACCCTTATCGGCGTAGATCTGGTTGATCTTAGCTTCGACTTCAGCTTCCAGGCCGTTCTCCTTTATATACAGCTCACACTGCTGGTCGATGGCGGCGTTCATGAAGAAGGCGGCCAGAGTAGCAGCGGGGCCGTTGATGGTCATCGACACCGAGGTGCTGGGGTTGGCCAGGTTGAAGCCCGAGTAGAGCTTCTTGGCGTCGTCGAGGCAGCAGATGCTCACCCCAGCGTTGCCGATCTTGCCGTAGATGTCGGGGCGGTGGTCAGGGTCTTCGCCGTAGAGCGTCACCGAGTCGAAGGCCGTGCTCAGGCGTTTGGCGGGCAGGCCCATGCTCACGTAGTGGAAGCGGCGGTTGGTGCGCTCGGGGCCGCCTTCGCCGGCAAACATGCGGGTCGGGTCTTCGCCCTCGCGCTTGAACGGGAACACGCCGGCGGTGTAGGGAAACTCACCGGGCACGTTTTCCTGGAGCTGCCAGCGCAGCAAGTCACCCCAGGCGGTGTAGCGCGGCAGGCTGACTTTGGGAATCTGCTGGTTACTCAGGCTGGTGGTGTGGGTCTGGATGCGGATTTCCTTGTCGCGCACCTTGAACACGAACTCCGGAGCCTTGTAGGCAGCTACTTTTTGCGGCCAGGTTTCCAGGAGTTTCCAGTTCTGCCCGTCCAGCCGGAGTTTGACCTCCTCGAAGGTCCTCTCCAGGCCGGCCACGAGACTTCCGGATTCGGATTGGTGGCCGCTGTGCCCGCTGCCAGGTCCTGCAGCGGCGTTTCCGACACTTTGGACGGCTCCGATGGCTTGCTTGATTCCATAAAGCTGCTGAGCAACGTCAGCTTGTTTTTGAACCCACTGGTCATATTGGCGGTTGGTTTCGGCTATTTCGGAAAGGTAACGGGTGCGGTGGGGCGGAATGATGTAAATCTTCTCCGAGTTTTCCTGGCTGGTTTCGAGCTGGGATGCGAAGGGCACGCCGGTTTTGGCTTCCACCGTGGCCAGCACGGCGCGGTAGAGGCGGTTCATGCCGGGGTCGTTGAACTGCGAGGCAATGGTGCCGAACACGGGCATGGAGTCCAGGGGCTGGTCCCAGTGGCCGTGGTTGCGCTGGTACTGCTTGCGCACGTCGCGCAGGGCGTCGAGGGCGCCGCGCTTGTCGAACTTGTTGAGGGCAATGACGTCGGCGAAGTCGAGCATGTCGATTTTCTCCAGCTGGGTGGCCGCCCCGTACTCGGGCGTCATCACGTAGAGGCTGGCGTCGGAGTGCTCGATGATTTCGGTGTCGGACTGGCCGATGCCGGAGGTTTCGAGGATGATCAGGTCGAACTCGGCGGCGCGGACCACGTCGACGGCGTCCTGCACGTACTTGCTCAACGCCAGGTTGCTCTGACGGGTAGCCAGGCTGCGCATGTACACGCGGGGGCTGTTGATGGAGTTCATCCGGATCCGGTCGCCCAGGAGGGCCCCGCCCGTCTTCCGCTTGCTGGGGTCGACGGAGATGATGGCAATGGTCTTCTCGGGAAAGTCCATCAGGAAGCGGCGCACCAGCTCATCCACCAGGCTCGACTTGCCGGCGCCGCCGGTGCCGGTGATGCCTAGGATGGGGGTTTTAGTGGCCGAGGTAGCGGGAGAGTCGAGGCGCTGGTCGTTGCCGCCTTCGGCCTGCTGGAAGTCGGAAATCAGCTGGTCTTTTACGCGGGCGAATTCGTCGGGGAAGTTTTCGGCGGCGGAGATGAGGCGGCCGATGCTGCGGGCGTCTTTTTCTTTGACGTGGTTGACCTCGCCGTTCAGGTTCTGGCCCGTGGGGAAGTCGCAGCGCTGGAGCAAGTCGTTGATCATGCCCTGCAGGCCCATGGCGCGGCCGGCGTCGGGCGAGTAGATCTGCTCGATGCCGTAGGAGTGCAGGTCTTCGATTTCGGTGGGCAGAATCACGCCGCCGCCGCCGCCGAAGAGGCGGATGTGGCCCGCCCCGCGCTCCTTGAGCAGGTCGAACATGTACTTGAAGTACTCGTTGTGGCCGCCCTGGTAGGAGGTAATGGCAATGGCCTGGGCATCTTCCTGGATGGCGCAGTCCACAATTTCCTGCACCGAGCGGTTGTGGCCCAGGTGGATGACCTCGGCGCCGCTGCTCTGGATGATGCGGCGCATGATGTTGATGGCCGCGTCGTGACCGTCGAACAAAGCGGCGGCCGTTACGATGCGAATGTGGTTTTTCGGCTTATAGGGAGCTGCGGGAGCTACTGACATAGCGCGGGGGAATGGGGTGGAATTTGGGTAGGCGAAGGTACGAAAAAGCCCCGGCGCGGTAGGGCGTGGGGCGGATTGTTGTGAGGGTAGGCGTAGATACTCAAGTTACTGCGGAGAGTCGCTACTCCTTAGGAAAAGACGCAGGTGGTACAAAGGTGGCCAGCACTAGGCTGTCACCGATTCCTCCCTGCTTTATTTGAATCTGTACCTGCCCGTTCTGGTCTATGCTGCGGTTAAACCCAATTTCAGAGTCACTGACATTAGGGAAATTATACACACGTACTCTGTCATTCCAAAACCAGCCATCACGAACGTAGTACACTTCCAACCAGTTGTACCCGTCTAGAAACCCCTCGCCGTGATTTGTGGTCACGGCTTCCAGATAAGTTTGGTCGTGAATAGAAACGACGGTGGAATGCGAACCAAGATCGTTAGACGCTTTTATAAGCCCCACAATAAACAGTACTACAAGCAGTACTACTAACCCAAATGCCCCAACGGCAACTGCGCCAGCATACCATAGGCAGCCGCGTTTGGCAGGGGTGGGAACTAATGATGATTTCATAGCGGTGGAAGCGTTTTGAAGCAAAGCGACAAGTTACACGTTGAAAGTAGCAGTAAATGCTAACGTTATGTCATTGACTGCTGCCGGGGTGGCAAAGGCTGGTGGCCGGGTAGCAATGCGTTATGAACGAGTCACATAGCCCGCTGTCTTGGTGACATTGCGCCTTGACGGGGGTGACAATGTGTGCTGACCTGCTCACAATGGCATCTGACCGCTTCACAATAGGCGTTAACCTGTACAATGCCTTCCGACCCCTGCTCACAATGGCTGCTAACCGCTTCACAACAGCTGCTATCTGGTTGACAAGGGGCGTTCCAGTCCGGCGGCTGCAAGCCGTCGGGCCGGTTTCTGCGTGCCGTTGTTGTTTCGTCATCGGGCGGGTGTCAGCTACCTTCAACCGGCCCGACGGGCTACGCCCGCCGGACCGGAGCTGTTTCGGCGTCATTTACCACAGTTCCGTCAACCGCAGCCGAAACCCCGGCCAGCCGCCTTTAACAACTCAGCAGCCACATCTCACCGAAAAGCTAACGGCTGATGGCATGGATCATTTTTAACGGTGGCTGGCCGGGGTGGTAGTAGTCAGCGCGGATATTGAAAGCTTAGCCCGGAGTACTATTCGTTTGCCAGGGCCTGCACGCCTGCCTGAGCTACGGCGTGGTCGTCTTCCACAGTGCTGCCCGACACGCCAATGGCACCGAAAATCTGCCCTTCCTTGTTTTTGAGCGGGATGCCGCCGGGGAAGGTGATAAGGCCACCATTGGAATGCTCGATGTTATAGAGCGAGCCACCGGGCTGCGAGGCCTGCCCCAGGTCGCCGGTGGGCATATCGAAGAAGCGGGCAGTTTTGGCCTTTTTGATGGAAATATCGAGGGAACCGAGCCAGGCGTCGTCCATACGGATAAAGGCTACGAGGTTGGCACCGGAGTCCACCACGGCTATGTTCATTTTAACGCCCATTTCCAGCGCTTTTTCGTGCGCGGCCTGTACTGCCTGCTGTGCTTGTTTGAGGGTAATGCCCATGGTAGTTCGGTGTTGGTCAAGGAAAGTGTCTGAACAACAACGGTATTCCGCCCGTCATGTTCGAGCAATCAGCATTTCAGGCACTATAAAGCCGGCCTACCTGCTTAACGCTACTTCGCGGCCTGCTTTTCCAGGGTCTGGAGCAGCTCGTCGGCGGCTGTCTCAATTTCGTGGTAGCCCTGCTGAGCGGCGCGCTCTTTGGCCGCAATAAGCCCGTCGCGGTGCACGGTTTTGAAGTCGCCGAAGGGGAATTTATAGCGGCCTTTGGCGTCCTCGCCCATATCTGTGTCGATGCCCAGGTGCCAGTTGGCATACTCCGCCATTTCATGCTGATCGAGGAACTTGTTTTCGGCGCCGGCGTCCGGGTTGTGCTCGCCCCAGTGTCCGGAATCGTTCTTGAATTTGCCGTCGGCAATGAGCTGTTGGGCAAGCTTCACCGCCTGGGGGTTCAGGTGGAGGCTCATAGGAAGGGAGGTTGAGTGAGAGGATAAGCCAGCCGCCGGTGGTTGGCCTCGCTACGGTTTACGCAGGAGTCGGCTAGGGCGTTGATGCCCGGCTGGCTTGTTGGCAGCTGCCAACAAGCCACAGATTAGTGCCAGTTGATGCCGGTGCTGAATACCAGCCGCCAGAGCAGGGCCAGCAGCAGCGTAAGCACCACGAAGCCCGAGGCAATAGCCGTTTTCTGGGGGTCCGGCACGGTTTCCTCAAACAGCTCCTTGCTACTGGCAACGCTGAGCGGCAACACGAGCAGACCCATCGTGAGAAACAATAGGCCCTCGTGACGCGTCAGGTCGGGTAACTTCAGCAAAGCCAGAAAGGCGCTGCCCCCCAGCCAGGGCACCACCAGACCGGTAAAAATCAGCTGCCCCCGGTTCTGGTAGAGCATCATGGTGCGCGAGTCGTGGCTTTGCAGAAAGGCCACCGCCGAGAAGTAGCCCACCAGCACGGCTATCAGGCCACCTACTACGGCCAGCACGATGGGCAGCGTCTGGCCCCCCGAAATAAACAGCCAGCGCGGCACGTACCAGAAGCCTTTGTGGGTAAAGCAGCCGGCAATGAGCCCGCCCACCACCAGGTTGAAAGTGTGGAGAGCCAGCCAGAAGTACAGCAGCTTGAGGCGGCCCTTGCGGCCCCGACCCCGAAACCAGAACAGCACCCCAAACCCTACGGCCAGCAGCAGGCACAGCAGCGGACCTGCCCCGTACACCGCAATAACGGCAATGCGCCACCACTGCTGGTTGGAAATCAGAAACTGAATGTGGCTCACGTGCACCGTGAGTGGAATACCCAGCCGGTGAGCCATGGCCGCCGTAGCCAGCTGGTGTACCCCGTAAGCCAGCAGGTAGGCCAGCACGTAGAGAGCAGTGGAGTTGAGGGCCGTAATGGTGGCTTTGCTGGACTCCAGGCGGGAAACAGGACGGGTAAGCTCGACATTCATAGCAGGAAAAAAGCAGTTCGCAGCCCAAGATACTGAATGCCCCGCAGGCGGCCATATGCACCGGCCAACTCGGGTAAACTAGCTTTTCCGGGCCGTTTTGCGTACCTTCGCAGCTAGAAAAAACTGCCTCTAGTGAAGAACATCCGCAATTTCTGCATCATCGCCCACATCGACCACGGCAAAAGTACGCTGGCCGACCGCCTGCTGGAATTTACCAGTACTGTGGCCAAGCGCGATATGCAAGCCCAGCTGCTTGACAACATGGACCTGGAGCGGGAGCGGGGCATCACCATCAAGAGCCACGCCATCCAGATGCAGTATCAGTACAAGGGCGAGCAGTACACGCTCAACCTGATTGATACGCCCGGTCACGTCGATTTCAGCTACGAAGTATCCCGCTCCATTGCTGCCTGCGAAGGGGCCCTGCTGATTGTGGACTCCTCGCAGGGGATTGAGGCGCAGACAATTTCCAACCTGTACCTGGCCATCGGCTCTGACCTTACCATCATTCCGGTTCTCAACAAAATTGACCTGCCCCACTCCATGCCGGAGGAAGTGTCGGACGAAATTGTGGATCTGATTGGCTGCGACCGGGACGAAATCATTCCGGCCTCGGGCAAGGCCGGTATTGGCATTGAAGCTATTCTGAACGCCATCTGTGAGCGGATTCCGGCCCCGAAAGGCGACCCGGAAGCTCCGCTGCAGGCCCTGATCTTCGACTCGGTTTTCAACTCCTACCGGGGTATCGAAGTCCTGTTCCGCATCAAGAACGGCACCATGCGCAAGGGCGACAAGCTCCGCTTCATGGCTACCGGCAAGGAATACGGCGCCGACGAAATCGGTATTCTGGGCCTCAACCAGGAGCCCCGCCAGGAAGTAGCCGCCGGCAACGTAGGCTACCTGATTTCCGGCATCAAGGAAGCCCGCGAAGTAAAGGTCGGCGACACCATCACGCACGTAGCGCGCCCCACGGCCGAGGCCATTCAGGGCTTTGAGGACGTGAAACCCATGGTATTTGCCGGCATTTACCCCGTGGATACCACCGAATACGAAGAGCTGCGCTCCTGCATGGAAAAGCTGCAGCTCAACGACGCCTCCCTGGTGTGGGAGCCCGAAACCTCAGTGGCCCTGGGCTTCGGGTTCCGCTGCGGGTTCCTGGGCATGCTCCACATGGAGATTGTGCAGGAGCGCCTGGAGCGTGAGTTCAACATGACGGTGATTACCACCGTGCCCTCGGTACAGTTTCATGCTACCGGCACCAAGGACCAGCTGCTGACCATCAACGCGCCCTCCGAAATGCCGGAGCCGAACATGATCAAGCTCATCGAAGAGCCTTTCATCAAGGCCCAGATCATCACGGCGGCCGATTATGTGGGGGCCATTATCACCCTGTGCATGGAAAAGCGCGGCATCATCAAGGGTCAGAGCTACCTGACGAGCGAGCGGGTGGAGCTGACATTTGAGCTGCCGCTGTCGGAAATCGTGTTCGACTTCTTCGACAAGCTCAAAACCATTTCGCGCGGCTATGCTTCCCTCGACTACGAGCTGATCGGCTTCCGCGAGTCGGACATGGTGAAGCTGGACGTGATGCTGAACGGGGAGAAAGTGGACGCGCTGTCGGCCATTGTGCACCGCAGCAAAAGCTACGACTGGGGCCGCCGCCTCTGCGAAAAGCTGCGCGAGCTGCTGCCCCGCCAGCAGTTCGAAATTGCCATTCAGGCCAGCATCGGGCAGAAAATCATTGCCCGCGAAACGGTGAAGGCTCTGCGCAAAAACGTTATTGCCAAGTGCTACGGCGGTGACATCAGCCGCAAGCGCAAGCTGCTCGAAAAGCAGAAAGAAGGCAAGAAGCGGATGCGCCAGGTAGGGTCCGTTGAGATTCCGCAGGAGGCCTTCCTGGCCGTGCTGAAAATTGACTAAGTAAGTGAAACGCGTCCCGCCGGGGCGCGTTTTTTTGTGTTGTAACCTTCATTTTCACCTCATACACTTCCCCTGACACGGCGAGGTATGATTACTGCCTCACCCCATGTCGAACAACCTCACGAGTAACTGTACCAGCGAAGAACAGCTGGAAAAAATCCGCCGCGGCCAGGAGCGCAAGTTCCGCTGGCGCGACGATTGGCCCGTAATGGAAAAAAACATCCTCGATGCCGGCCGCGAAGCCATTGCCGCCCACGAAAGCAAAGCCAAGGCGGAGCAGGAGTAACCTAAAGGCATAGTATGGCTGTCCTTTTCCCAGAAAAGTCTGCGAAAACTATTTCTTCCGCTGAATTTCTTCCCATCACTAAGCAAATGGTGGGAATGCAAGTTTGGGCTACATGGATGAAGTCATACCAGTTGTATATAGGCCGAAAGCATCTTATCAAGCTAAACAGCTTAGCAGCGGAAATCAACAGTGAGGTAGTTAGAGAGCAAGAAGTGCCTGATATTGACTTGTGGCTAGGCAGCCATTGGAAAATAGTTAAGCAAGGAAAGCTGATAAGTAAATGTGATGAAAAGTCATTCGATGGATGGTTTGCATGGCTTTACACACCTAATATCTTCTCGCTGAGTAATACTCAGATTTTAGATGTTTCTCTTGATAAAGATGGGACTTTAACTCTTGACTTCACAGATGGACAGCAGCTTATTACCTGTGGCGACTGGCTAGTTATTTTTCCACTAGAGCAAACTACCTACTCTTCGATGCCGGACGGGCGAATAGACGTGAGCCGGTATACAGACCCCGACATTTCATCATACCTCACAACCATGACCACAGCCCCCGACGCCCCCACCTACCGCCTTATCGACGGCAAGCAGACCGCCGAGGCCATTAAAGAAGAAATTGCCGCCGAAGTAGCCCAGCGCCGCGCCGCTGGTCAGAAAGTGCCCCACCTGGCCGCCGTGCTGGTGGGCCACGATGGCGGCTCCGAAACCTACGTGCGCAACAAGGTGCTGGCCTGCGAGCGGGTCGGCTTCGAAAGCACCCTGCTCCGCTACGAAGACACCATGACGGAAGCCGAGCTGCTGGCCAAAGTAGCGGAGCTGAACGAAGACGACAACATCGACGGCTTCATCGTGCAGCTGCCCTTGCCACGCCACATTTCCTCCGAAAAGGTGATTGAGGCCATCCGCCCCGAAAAGGACGTGGACGGTTTTCACCCCATGAACATCGGCCGGATGGTGGCCGGGCTGCCCGCGCTGCTGCCCGCAACGCCCTCGGGCATTGTGGAACTGCTGCGCCGCTATAAGCTGCCTACCGATGGCAAGCACTGCGTGGTTATCGGCCGAAGCAACATCGTGGGTACGCCGGTTAGCATCCTGCTGGCTAAGAACTTGGAGCCCGGCAACTGCACGGTTACTTTATGCCACTCGCGCACCCAGAACCTGGCCGAAATTACCCGCACGGCCGATATCCTGGTGGCTGCCCTGGGCCGCCCGGAGTTCGTGACGGCCGATATGGTGAAGCCCGGCGCCGTGGTTATTGACGTGGGTACTACCCGGGTGGAAGATGCCAGCCGGAAAGCCGGTTGGGCGCTGAAGGGCGACGTGAAGTTCGATGAAGTAGCTCCGCTCACTTCCTACATCACGCCCGTGCCCGGCGGCGTGGGCCCTATGACCATTGCCATGCTACTGCTCAATACCTTGCGGGCAGCCAAAGGCGAGGTATACGCCCGGTAGAATCCTATTTTTCCGGTATCTTTAGCTTTCATTTGCCGCCGGATTCTGTTACTTTTCAGGTCGGACGTCCGGGACGGAACTATGCTGCGAGGTAGCTGGTTCCGCCCCGGAAACCGGCCTTTTTGATTTTGCTTGCGCTTTGACTGACTTGCTGACTTCTCTGCCCGTCCTTTCCTCCCTCACGCCGGATACCACGGCGGCCCTGCCGCTGATGGAACAGTTTTATACTATTCAGGGTGAGGGGTATAACGCCGGGCGCGCGGCCTATTTTCTGCGTCTGGGTGGATGCGACGTAGGCTGCGTGTGGTGCGACGTAAAGGAATCTTGGGATGCCGGCCAGCACCCGCGCGTGTTCCTGGCCGATATGGTGCAGGCCGCCACCGCGCATCCTGGCCGCAACGTGGTCATCACCGGGGGCGAGCCGCTGATGTACGATCTTACAGGCCTCACCAAGGCTCTGAAAGAAGCAGGCTGCCAAACCTGGCTGGAAACCTCGGGCGCCTATCCGCTCACGGGTGTCTGGGACTGGGTGTGCGTGTCGCCCAAGAAGTTCAAGGCGCCGCGGCCCGACGTGGTAGCACAGGCGCACGAACTGAAGGTAGTGGTGTTCAACAAGAGCGACTTTGCCTGGGCCGAACAGCACGCCGCTTTGGCCGGGCCGCACACGCGCCTTTATCTGCAGCCGGAGTGGAGCAAAGCCGCCGCAATTACCCCCCTGCTCATCGACTACGTGAAGGAGCACCCGCAGTGGCAGGTGTCCCTACAAACGCATAAGTACCTCGATATTCCTTAAGCTCCCACCACCGTGTATGTGTCGTTTCTTCGTTGTTGCCTTATTCGCGCTGGCCTTGCTGGCCGGGCCGCCGCTATACGCACAGCAAAAGCTGTCGACCAACAATACCAAGGCGCGTAACCTGTTTGAGAAAGCCCAGAGCCAGGCCAAAAACCGGGAGTTCGACAAGGCTATTGAAACGCTGCAGGTGCTGAACGCGAAGTTTCCTTCGCTGGGCGAGCCGTACCTGGTAAAAGGCTCCCTGCTGAAAGCTACCGGCAACACCCGCGCAGCCTACGAAGCGTACGAGCGGGGCCTGAAGCTGCTGCCTTTCGACCCGGCCCGGTTTCTGGACTATTTTACGCTGGGAGAACTGGCTATGAGCTTCGGCGAATACCCGGTGGCAGGGGAAAGCTACAGCCGCTTCCTGAAATCGGCCCCCAAAGGCCAACGTAGCATTCCCAAGGCGCATCAGCAATTACTAAACTGTGAGTTTGCGGTGCAGGCCGTAGCGGCGCCTACCGGCCCGGCCCCCCAGCGCGTGGCCGAGCCCCTCAATACGTTCCGCTACCAGTACTTCCCTTCCATCACCGCCGATAACCGCTTCCTGCTGTATACGGCCCGGCCTACGGCCCAGAGCGACGAAGACCTGTACCTAAGCCGGCAAAACAAGGATGGCACTCTGGGTACACCGCAACCCATTTCGGCCGCTATCAACACGCAGCTGAATGAAGGCGCCGGCTCGATTTCCGGCGACGGCAAAACCCTGGTGTTTGCGTCCTGCGACCGGCCCGGCTCGGTAGGCAACTGCGACCTGTACATTTCGCGGCGCACCGGCAACAACTGGAGTAAGCCCCGCAACCTGGGCAAGCTGGTCAACTCCGTTGCCTGGGATTCGCAGCCGTCGTTGTCGGCCGATGGCCGTACGCTGTACTTCACCTCCGACCGGCGCGGCGGGCAGGGCCTGGAAGATATTTACGTGACGACGCTGCAGGAAGACGGTACCTGGAGCCCTGCTCACAACCTGGGCACACCCGTCAATACCGCCGGCAAGGATATGGCGCCCTTCATCCATGCCAGCGGCACCACGCTGTACTACGTCACGGATGGGCTGGTAGGTATGGGCGGGCTCGACGTGTATAAGTGTAATCTGACCGGAACTGCTTGGTCGCTGCCCGAAAACCTGGGCTACCCACTCAACACCCACGAAAACGAAGCCTCGCTCTTTATCGCCTCCGATAACAGCCGGGGCTACTGCTCGCGCACCCGCCCCAACGAGCCCGGCGTTATGGAGCGGGACCGGCCGGTGGAGCTGTTTTCGTTCGACGTTCCCAAGGCCGTTCGGTCACGCGAAACCAGCACCTACACCCAAGGCCGCGTGTTCGACGCCACTACCAAAAAGCCGCTGAAAGCTGATGTGCAGCTCTATGATCTGCAAACCAACGAGCTGGTTCAGTACGTGACGTCTGACCCCCTGGATGGCGACTATACCGTGGTGCTCAACGAAGGCCGGCAGTATGCCATGTACGCTTCAGCCGATGGCTATCTGCTTAAAAGCATGAGCTTCGACTACACCGACAAACACGCCTTCGACCCGCTCACGCTGGACTTGTATCTGGATCCGCTGCGCGCCGGCCGCACGATGGTGCTTAACAACCTGTTTTTCGAAACCAACGAGTACAAGCTTAAGCCTACCTCGCGCACGGAGCTTAACCGGCTGATTGCTTTCATGCGCCAGTACAAGGATGTGCAGGTGGAAATAGCCGGCCATACCGATGATATCGGGGCTGATAACGACAACGAAAAACTTTCCCTGAACCGGGCCCGCTCCGTGTACGACTATCTGGCAGGGAACGGCATTTCCGCAAACCGGCTGCGGTTCAGAGGCTACGGCGAAACCAAGCCGCTGGTACCAAATGACACAGACAGCAACCGGCAGCAAAATCGTCGGATTGAGTTTCGGATTCTGTAAGCTACTTGCACTTTGAAAGGCTGAGCAGCCCTGTTCTTCACCGAGCAGGGCTTTTTTTATGTTTTGAAGGCCCTGAGTTTACTTATAGTTGAAGTTTTTCATAAGCCAATTAATGAGCTGATAATCTATATTATAGTTATTTGGTCTAAAAGCTTTAAATTAGAATAGTAATAATTTTTATTTTTTAAATCAAAACTTCCTGTATCTTTGCTAGCAAGGGGCCAGGTTCTATTTTCCTTAGAAGCCAGACGCTGTGTTTTCGCTTTTCTTTCTTCTTTTCCTCACTCTCTTACCTAACCCTCTTTTACGTATGAAAAAGCTCTGCTTACTCATTGGAATGCTGCTGGCGCTGGGCACGGCCAGCCAAGCGGGTTCCGGTGTCACCACCATCACCACCGACCACGGCGCGGCTATTGCAGCCCGCGCGACCAAACTTTCGCGCTCCATGGCCAGTGCCATGCAGTTGGACGAAGGGCAGTATCTCAAAATCAAAAAGCTCAACACCCGGATGCTCATTGCCGTGGATGACCTGAAGTCGCGCTATGCCGCCGACCCTGAGATACTCGACCAGCAGTTGGCAGATGCCCAACAGCAGTATGAGCAGGCGCTAGCCGATTTGTTGCGCCCCCGGCAGTTGGCCTTGTATCAGGAAGCCCAAACGAACATGACTGCCCTGAGCATTATGGCCAACTAACACAAGCCACTCCAGTCAACTGTCAAAAGCACCTGCGCGAGTAGGTGCTTTTGTATTTTTATAACATTAACAAAATAAGTTGTCACTATTCACTGGAATACGATTGGATATTATTATCTTTGGTCAAGATTAAGTAGGGGAATTCAAATAATGCGTTCCTTCATTTTTTCCTGCCTCTGTTTACTTGTCTGCACCTATAGCCCTTACAGCCAATGCGTACTTCTATTCACTCCGCTTGTGCCGTGCTGCTGCTATGCGGTGGCAGTCTTTTGTCAGGCTGCATGAACACGGCCGGTGACTCGCCCATCAGTCGGCAGGCTACTACTATCAGTCGCTCATTTGCGGATGAGGGCCAGTTGAATGAGGGACAGTATAAGCGTGTGCGCAGCCTGAGCATTCGGATGATGCGGGAAGTAGCGCGGGTACAGATGCACGCTGGCTCTCCTCTGGAAAATGAAAATCAACTGGCCCGGATTCAGGCTGGCTATGAAGCACAGCTGGCATCCATCCTGATGCCTGACCAAATGGCCCGCGTGCAGCCGCTGATGCCCCAACTAGCCGTACTGAATAGCCAAACCGTAGCTGCCCGCTAGCACTCAACAAGCATAAGTTATAAGCCATAAAAAAAGGCTACCCGTACCGGGTAGCCTTTTTATTGCCTAAGCAACGCTTAGCGCTGCTCAATGGGCGTATAGTCGCGGTCCAGCTCGCCGGTGTACACCTGGCGTGGGCGACCGATAGGCTCCTTGTTTTCGCGCATTTCTTTCCACTGGGCAATCCATCCGGGCAGGCGGCCCAGGGCAAACATCACCGTAAACATTTCGGTGGGAATGCCGATGGCTTTGTAGATGATGCCGGAGTAGAAGTCAACGTTCGGATACAGCTTGCGCTCAATGAAATACGGATCAGTAAGGGCAGCTTGCTCCAGCTCCTGTGCAATCTTCAGCAGCGGGTCACTGATGCCTAGGGCGGTCAGTACTTCGTCGGCGGCTTTTTTGATGATTTTGGCGCGCGGGTCGAAGTTCTTGTACACACGGTGACCGAAGCCCATCAAACGGAACGGGTCGTTCTTGTCCTTGGCTTTTGCAATGAACTTGCTCGTGTCGCCACCGTCGCGCTGGATGGCTTCCAGCATTTCAACCACTTCCTGGTTGGCACCGCCGTGCAGCGGGCCCCACAGGGCGTTGATGCCGGCCGAAACCGAACCATAAAGCGAGGCATTGGCCGAGCCTACCAAGCGCACCGTGGAGGTAGAGCAGTTCTGCTCGTGGTCGGCGTGCAGGATAAGCAGCTTGTTGATGGCGCGCACGACTACCGGGTTGATTTCGTACTTCTCCGTGGGGAAGCTGAACATCATGTACAGGAAGTTGGCGGCATAGTCGAGGTCGTTCCGCGGGTAGTTCAGCGGGTGCCCCATGTTGTTTTTGTAGGTCCAGGCGGCAATGGTGGGCAGCTTGGCCATCAGCCGAATCACATTCAGGTCAATGTTCTCCTTGCTCAGATCCGGCGACACGCTTTCGGGGTAGAAAGCGGTAAGCGCGCAGATCAGGCTGCTCAGGATGGCCATGGGATGGGCTGCCGAGGGAAAACCGTCGAAAATCTTGCGCACGTCTTCGTGCACCAGCGTGTGCTTGGTTATCTGGTTGCTGAACTCGTCGAGCTCCGCCTGGGTAGGCAGCTTGCCGTAGATCAGCAGATAGGCCACTTCCAGGAAGCTGGACTGCTCGGCCAATTGCTCGATGGGGTAGCCCCGGTAGCGCAGAATGCCCTCTTCACCGTCAAGAAAGGTGATGGCGCTTTTGGTGGCGCCGGTGTTTTTGTAGCCCGAGTCGATGGTTATATAACCAGTCTGGTCGCGCAGCTTGGCAATATCAATTGCCTTTTCGTGCTCGGTGCCTTCGATGACGGGGAAGGAGTACGATTTCCCATCAAGGATAATCTCAGCAGACTCTGCCATAAGCGTGTATTAGGGTGGATGCGGGGCGAAAGTAAAGAATTACCGGCAGGCCGGAAAGCCCGACCCGAAAGCCGGACATTATACTACCGCCAACCGGGGGTAGAAGTTCGGCTCGAAGCGCAAAATTATTCGCTATGCCGATAATTAAGCGAAACGCCCGAAAGTTGTTGCTAAAAACCTATAGCTCACGCTGGCGGACCCGGCTATTTCCCGATACAGAACTGGGTGAAGATGCTGGTCAGCAAGTCGTCGGTGGATATTTCGCCGGTGATTTCGCCCAGGTAAGCCAATGCGCGACGCAGGTCGGCGGCCAGCAACTCCGTGCCGTGGTGCGTGCTCAGGCCCAGTAGTACGGCGTCCAGGGCTTCAAGGGACGCTTCCAGGCTGCGGGCGTGGCGCACGTTCGTTACGATGGTAGCCGAGCCGGTGCGGTCGAGGCCTGAGCCGCGTACGTGCCGTAGCAGCGCCTGCTGCAGTTCGGGCAGCCCCTGGCCGGTGGCAGCCGAAATCAGCAGGGTGTCGGGTTGGGAAAAAGCGGCTGCTTCCGCCGTACTTATCTGGTCGAACTTGTTACCCACGGCCAGCGTGGGAATGCGGCCCTCGGGGTTTAGCTCGGCCAGCTCGGCGGCTACTTCGGCGGGCGTTGTGGCCGTCAGGTCGAACAGATACAAAAGCAGCGCCGCCTGCCGCACCCGCTGCCGGGTACGCTCCACGCCAATGGACTCCACCACGTCGGTGGTTTCGCGCAGGCCAGCCGTGTCCACAAACCGAAACCGGATGCCTTCGATGCTTACTTCATCCTCGATAAAGTCGCGGGTTGTGCCGGGCACCGCCGAAACGATGGCGCGTTCCTCGTTCAGCAAAGCGTTCAGCAGGGTTGATTTACCCGCGTTGGGCTTGCCGGCAATAACAGTCGTTACGCCGTTTTTGATGACGTTGCCCAGCTCAAAGGAGCGCAGCAGCTGCCGGATGACGGTTTGCAGCTCCTGCAGCAGGCGGGTGAGGCCGGTGCGGTCGGCAAATTCTACGTCTTCTTCCCCAAAATCCAGCTCCAGCTCCAGCAACGACGCAAACTGCACCAGCCGGGCACGCAGGTCCTTCAGCTCCCGGGAAAAGCCGCCGCGCATCTGCTGCATGGCCACCTGGTGCGAGAGGGCCGAGTCGGCGGCAATAAGGTCAGCTACGGCCTCGGCCTGGGCCAGGTCGAAGGCACCGTGCAGGAAGGCACGCTTGGTAAACTCCCCGGCCTCGGCTAGGCGGGCCCCACGGCGCACCAGCGCGGCCAGCACCTGCTGCACAATGTAGTCGGAGCCGTGGCAGCTGATTTCCACCACATCCTCCCGAGTGTAGGAGTGCGGCCCCCGAAACAGGGAAACCACCACCTCATCCAGAATGCGGCCCTCGTCGCGCAGGGTGCCGTAGTGCAGGGTATGGCCCGGTTGCTCGTGCAGGCGCTTGCCCGCGAAAAGGCCGTCGGTGAGCTGGATGGCCTGCGGACCCGAGAGGCGCAGCACCGCAATGGCGCCCGCGCCGGGCGGCGTGGACAAGGCCACAATGGTATCGGAAAGAGCGGGAGGCAGCAACGGTGAAATGGTGAAATGGTGTAATGGTAAAATGCTGCGTTTGATGTTCTTTCTGCGCCGCTTGCGCTAATTGCGCGAGTAGAACGTCAAACGCACTATTCCACCAGCTCACCGTTTAAAGCGAGACGAACAGGTTGCGGGAAACCTCGGCAGAAATATGCTGGCGGCGGGAGTTGTCGATGTTGACTTCCAGAGAGTTATCAAACTCGGTCTTATCCAGTACTTCAAGTCGGGAGCCCAGCCGTAATCCTACCTTGTCGAGGTACTGCAGGAAGGGTACGGCGGTGTTGCGCACGGCCACCACGGTGCCGGCTTCGCCCAGGGCAAGGTCGGCCACGAGGCGGTGGCGGGTGCGGTGAACGGAGCCGTCGGCGGCCGGGATAGGGTCTCCGTGGGGGTCGGTCTGCGGAAAGCCCAGAAACTCATCGAGGCGCTGCACCAGGAGCGGCGACTGGATGTGCTCCAGCTCCTCGGCCACCTCATGCACCTCGTCCCAGGTGAAGCCCAGCTGCTGCACCAGAAACACTTCCCAGAGCCTATGCTTGCGGATAGTGAGCAAGGCCACCCGCCGGCCCTCCGGCGTGAGCGACACGCCCCGGTAGCGCTGGTAGTTGAGCAGGCCTTTCTCACTTAGCCGCCGCAACATATCCGTCACCGAGGCAGGCCGTGTCTGCAGCACCTCCGAGATGCTGTTGGTCGTCACGTCGGCGCCCGGCGTGGTTTCCGCCAGCTTGTAAATGGCTTTCAGGTAGTTCTCCTCGGTGTAGCTGGGCATGTATGGGAATTAATAATTAAGAATTAATAATTGCAGGTGGCGGTGTGCTTTTACCTGCAGAATGAGCCTCGAAGGCACATTCTTACTTACTAATTCTTAATTCTTAATTAAAAATCTACCAGTTCACCAGCGCCGAAGCCCATGTGAAGCCGGAGCCGAAGGCGGCCAGGCACACCAGGTCGCCGCGCTTGATGCGGCCTTCCTGCACGGCTTCGCTCAAGGCAATGGGAACGGAGGCGGCCGTGGTGTTGCCGTAGCGCTGAATGTTGCTGAACACCTTGTCTTCGCTCAAGCCCAGCTTCTGGCCCACGTACTGGGTGATGCGCAGGTTGGCTTGGTGCGGAATCAGCATGTCGATGTCCTGGGCCTGGTAGCCGTTCTGGTCGAGGGCTTCCTTGATAACCTCGGGAAAGCGCGTAACGGCGTGCTTGAACACCTGCTGGCCGTTCATGTACGGGTACATGTCCTCGGGCTTGTCGAGCACAACCTGCACGCGGTTGTCGCGGTTGGAGCCCGGCTCCCGGGTAATCAGCTCCTCGGCAAACTCGCCCTGGGAGTGCAGGTGCGTGCTCAGGATACCGCGGTTTTCGTCGGTGCTGCGGCGCAAAAGCACGGCCCCGGCGCCATCCCCGAAAATAACCGATACGGCCCGGCCACGGGTGCTTTTATCGAGCCCCGAGGAGTGAATTTCGGAGCCCACCACCAGCGCCGTTTCGTACATGCCGGTTTTGATGAACTGATCGGCCATGCTCAGCGCGTAGATAAAGCCCGAGCACTGGTTACGCACGTCGAAGGCCGGAATATGCGCCTTGATGCCCAACTCGCGCTGCAGCAGAACCCCGGAGCCGGGGAACAGGTAATCGGGGGAGAGCGTGGCGAAAACGATAAGCTGAACATCGTCGGGCTGCAGGCCGGCCATTTCCAGAGCCTTGCGGGCCGCGTTGGCGCCCATATTGGCCGTGGTGTCCTTGCCTTCCTCAAACCAGCGCCGCTCCCGGATGCCGGTGCGTTCCTGAATCCACGCGTCGGTGGTTTCCATGAGCTGTTCGAGGTCGGCGTTGGGCACTACGCGGTCGGGCACATAATGGCCGACGCCGGCAATTTCGCTGCGGTGAAGAGTAGACATAAAAGGAGAGGGGGATTTAGCGGGAAAAAGAGCGCGAAAGGGCGGAAGTTAGAAAACTTTCTGCCTTGGCGCATAAACGGGCCGCAAAGGTCGGCAGTTACCGGATAGAATCCAGTAGCGCCAAAAGCTTTTGCTCTTCGCTGTGCCAAAAAACTTCCGCCGGAACACCCTGGGAATAGAAAGCGTGCCGCAGCAGGTCATTTTTCACCTGCTCAATAGTAGCCGATGAAGTGTCAGCGAAATCTACTGCCAGTCCGGCTTGATGCTGCGCAATGAACTGCTGCCAGAGCGGATTACGAGGGATGAGTACTGGCAGGGCGTGGGCCAGGTATTCAAACAGCTTGGTGGGTACGCAGCGCCAGAAACTGGGATGCTCCCGGTAGGGCAACAGGCCCAAATGGCTGCGCCGGATGGCCTGGATAATGCGCCCGTGCGGCACCGGCTCGGCTCCGCCCACCAGCTCCACCGCCCCGCCCGATTCGGCGGCCAGCGCCTGCAGCTGGGTCAGCAAGGCCGGGTGCTGGCAAAACCCGATGATGGTGAGCCGGGTGCCCGGCCAAACCAGCCGCAGGGCCCGCGCAAATTCCACGGCTGCCAGCACCCCGTTCAGCTCCGAGATAGTGCCGGAGTACAGCAGCTCCAGCGGCTGGTTCGGCGCCAGATGTACAGGCGTAGAGCGCAGCAACTCGGGGCCGGGGGGCTGGTACTTGTTTTCCAGAATGAGGGTACGGGCCGGGGTAGCGAAAGGCAGCTCTTCGGCGTAGCTTTCCTCCGCCAGAATCACCTTTTCGGCAGCAGTGGCGGCCAGGGTTTCCAGCCCCCGCACGGCGGTGGCCAGTAGCCCGCGTACCGCGGCTGGGTACACGTGCTGGGTGCGGATGTTGAGGGCAAAATTCTCCTGCACATCATACACAAAGCGCCGCTCCTTGCCCAGCCAGTGCCACAGCAGCGTGAGCGGCAGCAGCTCCGGCGCGTGCACTACCACCAGCCCCGGCCGCAGGCGCCGCAGCAGCTGCCAGTAGCGCCCCTGCGCCCGCAGCCGCGCCCAACTCAGACGGGAGCCGGCCAGCAGACTGTGCGTATGTAGATTGGCTGGCTTGGGTTGCGGTGCCGGAGCCTGACGGCCGGCTACGTGCACCTGCACCTGGGGAAGCCGGGCCAGGGTGCGACCAAACTTCTCGTACATGCGCGTATCGTCCAGCGGCTTGAGCACGGAGGCCAGCAAAATCGTGCGGGGTGGCTGCATAGTGACCACGAAGATGGTAAGTTTGGGGCGAAATGACGGAATAGTTACCTGTCAGAAGAGTTGACTTGCTGGATGCTTACAGCACTGTAAGCATCCAGACAGATAACCACGCAATCTGCCAACCAAGCGCCATTCAACCATCCAGCCAGATAACCATTCAAACCAACCATGACCAACCTGCAAGCCACCATAGAAGCTGCCTGGAACGACCGGAGCCTGCTCCAGCAATCCGCTACCGTTGAGGCCATCAACACCACCATCGAGGAGCTGGACAAGGGCCGCCTGCGCGTAGCCGAGCCCCGCGGCGATGACTGGCAGGTAAACGACTGGGTAAAGAAAGCCGTCATCCTTTACTTTCCCATCCGCCAGATGGAAACCCTGGAAGTAGGCCCCTTCGAGTTCCGCGACAAAATGCTGCTCAAGACCGACTACGCCGGTCAGGGAGTGCGCGTGGTGCCGCCCGCTGTGGCCCGCTACGGGGCCTACCTGGCCTCCGGCGTCATTCTGATGCCCAGCTACGTGAACATTGGCGCCTGGGTAGGCGAGGGCACGATGGTGGACACCTGGGCCACCGTGGGCTCCTGCGCTCAAATTGGGGCCGGTGTGCACCTAAGCGGGGGCGTAGGCATCGGGGGCGTGCTGGAGCCGGTGCAGGCCGCGCCGGTTATCATTGAGGATGGAGCTTTTATCGGTTCGCGCAGCATTCTGGTAGAGGGCTGCCGCGTGGGCCGTGAGGCCGTTATCGGGGCGGGCGTAACCATCACGGGCAGTACCAAAATTATCGACGTGACGGGTGCAGAGCCTAAGGAGTACAAAGGCTACGTGCCGGCCCGCTCCGTGGTCATTCCGGGCTCCTACGCCAAGCAGTTTGCGGCCGGCGAGTACCACGTGCCCTGCGCCCTCATCATCGGCCAGCGCAAGCCCAGCACGGATTTGAAAACCAGCCTGAATGACGCGCTCAGAGACTTCGGGGTAAGTGTTTAGCTTTAGCTAGCCAGAATGGTGGAATTTCGCCTGCGCTATCAACCTATACTTCGTAACTGGCTGCTGCTAAACTTGGTTGTGGCCTGTATTCTGGCGGCGGTGCCTTTCGTAATTCGTTACGCAGAGAATTTGCCGCTCAGCAACTGGCTGAGCCTGTTGATAATAATAAACACAGGCTATATAGCGCGGTTTATGCTACAGGCCCCACCAATTGTTATCCAGATTAATAGAGCGGCGGGTACTGTGCAGTATTATAGTTTTTTTCGCAGTAAGCCAGTAACTCTGGAATATCAACGGGTACGTGGCGCATATACCATGAAGCGTGGGAATCATGGCAGTTTGGTTAAAGGAGGGTGGCTGTTGCAGAACCCGGGTTCGTACAGGGAAGATGCAAGGCAAGAAGCCGTTTCTCGACAAAGAGGTGACCCACTTTCGGCTCAGTGAGCGGGTGCCGCGCCATAATCTGTACCGCCGGCTGGCCGAGCTCGTCGACTGGTCGTTTCTCTACGACGAGACCCGGACGCTGTACAGCCACACAGGCCAGCCCTCTTTGGACCCGGTCGTGTTCTTCAAGCTCGTGCTGGTGGGCCGGCTGGAAAACCTGGTCAGCGACCGCCGCCTGGTCGAACACTGCGCCCTGCGGCTCGACATCTTGTTGTTTCTGGGCTACGAGGTGGACGAGGAATTGCCCTGGCATTCCACGGTGAGCCGCACGCGGCAGCTCTTTCCGGCCGCGGTCTTCGAGCGCCTGTTCGACCACGTCTTTGCCCAGTGCGTGGCCCGGGGCCTGGTCGCCGGCGACACGCAGGCCGTCGACTCGGCGCCCGTCAAGGCCAATGCTTCCTTGGAAACGGTGCTGGAAAAGAGGACAACGGGTGTCAAAAGTCCCTTTCTGGCCACGGACGAGGCGGCTACCGCGCCGGCTGCGTCCGTGGTGACGGCTCCGGCCCACCAGCTGCGCAACCTGGCCGCTCACCAGGCCCGGCTCGCCACCCACTCCAGCGTACCCGGCGCGCAGCACGAAAAAGCCCGCTTGCTCAGCAACAAGACCCACTACAGCCCCACCGACCCCGACGCGCGCATCTCCATCAAGCCCGGCAAAGCCCGGGCCCTGAACTACCTCTGCAGCCTGGCCGTGGACACGGCTAAGGGCGTGATCAGCCACGTGCAGGCCGATTTCGCCGATAGTCGCGACAGCCTGCACCTACCCCGCTTACTCACCGGCCTGCAGCAACGGTTACGGTCCCAGCAGCTGCGCATGCAGGAGCTGCTGGCCGATGCGGGCTACGCCAACGGCACCAACTACGCCCTGCTCGAAGCCCAGCAGGTGACGGCCTGGATCCCGGTTTTTGGCCGCTATAAGGCCGCTATCGAGGGCTTTACCTACCGGGCCTCAACCGATGACTACACCTGTGCCGCCGGCAAGGTCCTCTCGTTTCGTAAGTACGACACCTCGGCTGACGGCACCGGGCTGAAGATCTACTGGGCCACCTGCTCGGACTGCCAGCAGTGCCCGCTCAAGCCCACCTGCGTGCCCGGGGCCAAGCGCAAGCAGCTCACCCGCACGCTCTACGACGAGCCGTACCGCCGGGCCTGGCAGCGCCAGCAAAGCCGCCGGGGCCAACACATGCGCCGGGTGCGCCAGGGCACGGTGGAGCCCGTCTTCGGGAATCTGCTCCATCACTACGGCCTACGCCGGATGAACGTGCGCGGCCAGGCCGGAGCCCACAAGACGATGCTGCTCACGGCCGTAGCCTACAACCTGAAAAAGCTGCTTAAGTACCGGCCCAACCGGCAAGTGAGCCTGACCATGGCCCTGCCACAGCCATTACTGGCCGCTGCCAGGCGCTAGTATAGCTCAACTGCCCGACCTTGACGCACAGATGGAAACTCGCACAGTAACGGGCTGGAAAAAGAGCCGAACGAAACGAGTTCTGCAACAGCCACGAGGGTCATTACTATACGATGGGGATGAGCATTTCTTTATTGAATACGATTGGACAGGATGGTCAGAAGCTCAATTGGCCGCTATGCATCAGTTGCTAAGACCAGTGCTACCAGAATAAAAAAAGCCCGCTGATTAAGCGGGCTTTTTTTGTTGTAAAAGAGGGCCGGCTTATACCGCCTCGCGTAATTTATCCCCGAACACGGTCTTTACTTTATCTACTTTGCTTTTCACCACAAACTGGCAGTAGGGCTGGGAGCCGTTCAGGTTGTAGTAGTTCTGGTGGTAGTTCTCGGCGGGGGTAGAACACCTTCAGGGGCAGGATTTCGGTGGTGATGGGGCCGTTGAAGGCGTTGGCGGCGGTGAGCTTCTGCTTGTAGGCTTCGGCCAGGTGCTGCTGCTCCTCGTTTTGGGTGTAGATGCCCGAGCGGTACTGGGTGCCCACGTCGTTGCCTTGCTGGTTGAGGGTGGTAGGGTCGTGGGTTTTCCAGAAGATTTCCAGCAGCTCCTCGTAGCTGATAACGGCCGGGTCGAAGGTGATTTGAATAACCTCGTTGTGGCCCGTGAGGCCGCTGCACACTTCCTTATAGGTAGGGTTAGCAATGCGTCCGCCGGTGTAGCCCGACACAACTTTCTGCACACCCTTGAGATTCTGAAATACGGCTTCGGTGCACCAAAAGCAGCCGCCGCCAAACGTGGCTTGTTCCATGTAGCTAGGAAAGAGAATTACACTGAAAAAGGATACACTATAAGCGTATTCAGCCTCCGAAGGTTTCACCGGAAAGCTACCCACTGGCCAGCCGGCCGACGCTTACATACCGGCGGCAGATCGTGCCGGCTAATCAGCCAGCGGCTTCCAGGAACGCAAAAGTGCCTGCCGACAACTCGACAGGCACTTCATGATTTGCTGCAAGTCCCGCCTAATAGCCGTGAGGGCCAGTGGGCGGATAGCTGCTTACCGGCGAAACCGTTCGGCTACTACCAGGTCTTTGGAGCCCGGCGTCCAGGCGTAGAAGCCTTCACCCGATTTCACACCTAGCCGGCCGGCCATTACCATGTTTACCAACAGGGGGCAGGGGGCGTACTTGGGGTTGCCGAGGCCCTCGTGCAGCACCCGCAGAATAGCCAGGCACACGTCCAGCCCAATGAAATCGGCCAACTGCAGGGGGCCCATGGGGTGGGCCATGCCCAGCTTCATGACCGTGTCGATTTCCTCTACGCCGGCCACGCCCTCAAACAAGGTAATGATGGCCTCGTTGATCATGGGCATCAGAATGCGGTTGGCCACGAAGCCGGGGTAATCGTTTACCTCCGTGGGCGTTTTGCCCAGCTGCCGCGAGAGGTCCATCACCCGGGTCGTTACTTCATCTGACGTAGCGTAGCCGCGAATGACCTCCACCAGCTTCATCACCGGTACGGGGTTCATAAAGTGCATGCCAATCACCTGGGCGGGGCGCTTGGTGACGGCCGCAATTTTGGTGATGGAAATAGAAGACGTATTAGAGGCCAGAATGGCGCCGGCCGGAGCGTGCTGGTCCAGCTCCCGGAAGATGTTGAGCTTCAATTCCACGTTTTCGGTGGCGGCTTCTACCACCACATCGGCCTGGGCTACGCCCTCAGCCAAGCTGGTATAGGTCGTGATGCGGCCCAACGTGGCGCCCTTGTCGGCTTCCGATAAGGTGCCTTTAGCTACCTGCCGCTCGAGGTTTTTGCCAATGGTGGCCAGGGCCCGGTCGAGCGCCGATTGATTGATGTCGATAAGCGCCACGGGAAACCCGTGTTGGGCAAAAACGTGGGCAATGCCATTGCCCATGGTGCCCGAGCCAATAACGGCTACATGTTGCATACGAAAAACAGGTTGGGTGGGAAGCGCGGGCCACTAACGGTCCACGCCCGCAAAGCTAGCCGGAAATCCGGCGGGGTCAACTACCATCCTGCGCCCGGGTCACGCCTGGTGGGCAAGCCAAGGGAAAGAAAAAACTGCTGTCAACTCTGGCAACGCCAATCAGTTTCCCTAGGTGCGGCAGCCGGCCGGCTAAGAATTTTCCTATCGATTTATATCCTTTTCCAAATACCCCCGTACAAAACCGCAAATCACCTTACCAGCGTTTTTGTTTAAACAAAATCTGGCAGTAGGGTGGTGGTTTCTCTCCTCTCCAATTTCCAACCACATTTCACCTTCACCACCATGGGTAATCTGCTGTATATCATTGCCGTCATCCTGATCATCATCTGGGCCCTCGGCTTCTTCGGCATTCTGGGCACGGGCATTCAGGGCAACAACCTGATTCACATCCTGCTGGTTATTGCCATCATCGCCGTAGTGCTGCGCCTAATCCGCGGTGGCCGGGTGTAGATACTCAGGCTTCTCATAACAAAAGGGCTGCTCCATACCGGAGCAGCCCTTTTTGTTATAGGCTAAAGAGTGCTATTTCAGGTCGAACAGAAAGCAGAAACGAATGACAGGCTGGCCGTAAACTTTGTATAGCCCATCGTTGAAGTTATAGAGCAGTAGAATATCACCGGCGGCCCTATCACCAAACTGCTGGCGGTAGCCAGCGCCCAGCAACGGGGTGGAAACTGTGTGTTTCTCTGTGTAGGGACCACCCAGATAGATAGTCTCAGGAGTAGTTTCGGCAAATGTGACCTCATACTCGCCGTGCGCAAAAAACTGGTCAATGACCCGATATTGCGCGAAGACTTTCACGCCGTAGCTGTTGGTGCTGATGTTTTTCGGGAAGCCTTGCTGTACATAGCCACGCTCCAAGCCGTAGTTATTGTAAGCATAGCTAACCCCGGGGCCAATGGAAAATCTATCGGAAACCCGGTAGCCAATGGCCGGCGACAGGCTGAAGTTAAACTGGCTGCCGAAGCCGCCAGAGTTACTATAGCCCAGCCCGAAGTTGGAGTACAGAAAAAACTTACGGGGTACCTGCGGAGCCTGTACCTCGGGCCGGGTGCCAGGCTGCGGAGCCGGTATGTCCTCGGAGGCACGCGGCGTGGGCTCAGCGGGCGTATACACCGGGGCGGGTGTAGCAGGCTGCCGGGTCGGGGCCGGTGGGGCCGTGTTCAGCTCGGGCTTGGCCGTCTGGGTGCTGTCGGTGGTTTGGGCGCGCACGGCCGGGGCCAGCCACAGGCTGGCCCCCCGAGGGAAAGCAAAAGCAGGAGTTGTTTCATAGCGGGGCTACAACGCGCCTACGATACAAGTTGGTACATGCGCTGGCGCTGAGTTTTGATGTTCTCGTCGGCCAGGTACTCCTCGTAATGCATGCGCCGGTCGATGATGCCGGTGGGCGTGAGTTCAATGATGCGGTTGGCCACGGTTTCCACTACCTGCAAGTCGTGGGAGGCGAAGATGAGCGTGCCGTTGAACTCCTGCAGGGAGTTGTTGAGGGCCGTAATGCTTTCCAGGTCGAGGTGGTTCGTGGGGTCGTCGAGCACCAGCACGTTGCCGCTTTCCATCATAATCTTGGAAAGCATGCAGCGCACCTTTTCGCCCCCGCTCAGCACGTTGCTTTTCTTCTGCGACTCCTCGCCTGAGAACAGCATGCGGCCCAGGAAGCCCCGGATAAACGACTCGTCCTTCTCGGTGCTATACTGCCGCAGCCAGTCCACCAGGTTCAGATCAGTATCGAAGAACGCCTCGTTTTCCTTGGGAAAGTAGCTGGGCGTGATGGTGGTGCCCCAGCTAAACGAGCCGGACTCGGGCTTGGCCTGCTCAAACAGGATGTCGAACAGGAGGGAAGCGGCCCGGTCGTCGCGGCTGATGATGGCCACCTTGTCCTTCTTATCAAGCGCAAACGACACGTTCTTGAAAATCACCTGCCCATCCACCGAGGCGCTCAGGTTGTCTACCGCCAGCAGCTGGTTGCCGGCTTCGCGCTCGGGCTTGAAGGCAATGTAGGGGTACTTGCGCGAGCTGGAGCTTGATTTCCTCCAGGGTGAGCTTCTGCAGCAGCTTCTGGCGCGAGGTAGCCTGCTTGGATTTGGAGGCGTTGGCCGAGAAGCGGCGCACAAACTCTTCCAGCTCCTTGCGCTTGTCTTCAGTTTTCTTGTTTACTTCCTGACGCTGGCGCAAAACCAGCTGGCTGCTCTCGTACCAAAACGAGTAGTTGCCGGGGTACATCGTGATTTTGGAGAAGTCCAGGTCGGCCATGTAGTTACACACGGCATCCAGGAAGTGACGGTCGTGGCTAACCACAATCACCGTGTTCTGGAACGAGTCGAGGAAGTTCTCCAGCCACAGCACGGTTTCGGCGTCGAGGCCGTTGGTGGGTTCGTCCAGCAGCAGCACGTCGGGGTTGCCAAACAGGGCCTGGGCCAGCAGCACCCGCACTTTGTCGGAGGTGCCCAGGTCGCTCATCAGGGTGTGATGCTTGTCTTCGCCAATGCCCAGGCCGGACAGCAGCTCGGCGGCTTCGTACTCGGCGTTCCAGCCTTCGAGGTCGGCAAACTCGCCTTCCAGCTCGGCGGCCCGCTCCCCGTCGGCGTCCGTAAAATCAGCCTTGGCGTAGATGGCGTCTTTTTCCTCCATCACCTTCCAAAGGCGCGTGTGACCCATAATCACGGTCTGGAGCACGGGGTAGGCGTCGTAGGCAAACTGGTTCTGCTTGAGCACCGAGAGGCGGGCACCCTTGGGCATATCCACCGCGCCGGTATTGGGCTCAATCTCGCCCGAGAGAATCTTCAGGAACGTGGACTTCCCGGCGCCGTTGGCCCCGATGAGGCCGTACACGTTGCCGGGCATAAACTTGATGGTGACGTCTTCGAACAGGATGCGCTTGCCGTAGCGCAAGCTAACGTTGGTGGTGCTGATCATAAAAAGGCAAGAAGGTCGAATGCGCAGGAAAGCCTACCGGCCCAGCGGCGCGCAAAAGTAAGGAAAAATGCCTGGGCCTCCGTGCGCTAGGGGGCATTTAGCCGGCCGGAAAGCGCCTCGGCGGGGTAGCCCACAGAAAACTACCGGCCGGCACAACTACCCAGGCGGCGGGCTGCGTATAGACGTTGAACAGGCCGGCAACCAGCTGGTACTGAACAAGACAGCGGTCTGCGGGAGTTCCGATGGGCCCATTTTCACTTTTCACTGCTCTTTTTGTTATGGCTGATTTACGCATCACCCCCGAAAACAACGGCGTCCGCTATGGCTTGCTGACGGCCGCTGGCATGGTTCTCTATTTTCTGGTAGCTGGCCTGCTGGGCCTCACTGGCCGCGTGGAGCTGAGCTACCTCAACGTGGTAATACTGGCCGTAGGCATCTGCCTGGCCATTGCCCGCTACCGGCGCTACCGCCACGACCGGATGCCCTACCTGCACGGATTCGGCACAGGCATCATCACGGCCATTGTGGCTTCGGTGGCATTTGGGTTCTTTTTCCTGGCCTATGCTGTTCTCAACCCCGGCCTGGTAGAGCAGCTACGCACCACCGACCTATTCGGGGCAGATCTGTCGATAACCATCTGCTTTCTGGCCATTCTGCTGCAGGGCGCTATGTCGGGCGTTATCATCTCTCTGGTAGCAATGCAATACTTCAAAAGCCCCGACCACATGCCCATGCAGGGAGTGGAGTAGATGGCAAAAAAACAGCAGGAAAGCCTGTTTCAAAAGCCAGTGGCGTATGGAGCGGGCTTTTGTACGACTACCGTTTTATAGGATAAGGCACAGGCGAACGTAACGGCTATATATTTTAATAGTATTTTATCTTCTATTTATTGAAAATAAGTTATAACTTGAAGGAACGAAACCCGTGTAACGGCCGGTTTCTACGGTATTCATAAACCAGTCTGCGCATCCTGCAGCTTCTTTGTATACACTACCCGGCTATGACACGCACTTTACTAACGCTTCTGTTGAGCTTTGTTTCACTGGCTCCCGCAGCGGCCCAGGCCGGCGACCAGGTGGTGGAACTACCTTGCCCGCTGGCATCCGTGCGCACGGCCGTACGCAGCCGCGTCATCACCCGCGACCTAAGCCAGAGCCTCCATCTCACGCAAGCCCAGCAGGTGCGCATGCATGTGCTTTACCTCACCATGGTAGCCCGCCAGGATGAGCTGCAATGGCACTACGGGGGCGACCCGGAGCAGCTGCGTCTCCAAAGCCAGGCCTTGGACACGTACTATGAGCAGGAATGCCGCAAGATTCTGCGGCCCGCCCAGGTAGAGCAGCTGCTGCAGGCCAGTTATCCGGCTTCCGGAGAGCCAGCTACTATCAGCGAAGACACCCGAGGCTAGTCTCCGCGAACTTACTGGTGCGCTACCGGCAGTAGCACTTCCGAAACTAACCCCAGCGGGTCGAAACGCAAGCTTAGTTTGGCTGCCTGTGACCGGGGGTGTCCAGCCTCACACTGCGCGCCCGGCCGCAGATAATAGATGTACACCTTCTCAGTCTGGGCCGAAAGCTCTACTTCATCGGGCCGACCCAGGAGCTTGTCAATGGCATCGGTGTGGACGCCGTACAGCGCTTCGCGGTTTTTCTGGAGCACCGTCAACTGGCTGGCGCGCGTGTCGTTGCAGGCGTACGGGTCTGAGCGCCAGGTAGCTGCCTCGAAGCCCGGCAGGGAGGCCGCTTGGTGGCTGCAGCCAGCTAGCAGCAAAGCCGAAGCAAAAAAAACGGCGCGACAAACTTGCATACGGAACCAGGGCGAAGGGCAGGGCGTTGGGAGCACGCCGTAAAACTACTAATTTGGCAGTAGTACCAGCCTTGCAGGGCCGGTGGCAGTAGTTTAGGAGCAACCAGAATGAAGCGTATGAAAGGACTGTTGCGCAGGGTTAGTGGGCTGATGCTGGGAGTGATAAGTGTGCTGGGAGCAGAAGCCGCTGTGGCCGCCCCGCCTCGGGCGGGCGGCAATCCACGCAGCGTACAGCTTAGTGAAGTGCAGCGCGCATTCTACCAGACGGCGTTTGAGCAGGAAGTATTGCGCACCTACACGGCCGCCCGCCTTTCCCTTACCGGTCTGCGGCCTGATGTATACCGCAAGGCGCTGCTGGGCTACTACAATCTGCAGCAGCACGGCTCCGCTGCTGCCGGCGCGCCCCTCACCATCATCGATTTCAACCTGCCCAGCCGCCAGAAGCGTCTGTGGGTAATTGACGTGCGCCAGAACCGGCTGTTGCACCACACGCTGGTAGCGCACGGCAAAAACACCGGTGAAGATCTTGCCCGGACATTTTCTAACCGCAACGGCTCCGAGATGAGCAGCCTGGGCTTTTACGTAACGGGCCAGCCATACACTGGCAAGCACGGCCTGTCGCTAAAGCTGCACGGGATGGACGACGACTACAACTCCCACGCCGCCGACCGGGCCGTAGTGGTCCACGGCGCCGATTACGTGAGTGAGGCCTTTGTGCGTCAGCACGGTCGGCTGGGACGCAGCCAGGGCTGCCCGGCCCTGCCCGTAACTGAGGCGCCGCGGATTATTCGTGCCATTCAGGCGGGCTCAGTGGTGTTTGCGCACGCTCCGCAAAACGTTTCTTATGCTTCGGCCTGGCTGACCCTGGACTCGGCTCTGTACGGCTTTGCGCGGGCCAAAGGCCTGCAGGTAGTGGGCTGATGTATGTGCCAAAACCAAGTGCAGAAGCATAACAAAGGCCCTTCGGATTCAGTATCCGAAGGGCCTTTGTGGTATGAGTAAGTACGCAGCCGGTTACTTCATCAGGACCGGTCGCCGGTCGCTTTTACCAGGTTGATGCCGGCAAAGAAGAAAATCAGTCCGACTACGAAGGGTACGATGGAGTTCATTTTGCCCAGCGTCACCCCGGCAACCTGCATGAAGCCCAGCGCCCCGTAGATGATGCCTACAATGCCAAGAATAGTGAGGATGGCGCCAAAAGTGCGTTTCTGATTCATGTGTTCGGAAGAAGACAGGGAAGAAAAGAGGAGAGGAGTATAATGTGGTTTGCCCCCAGGGGCGTCCCGCGCCCTCTACGCAAAACGCGGCCGTAAGGTGACAAGCGGCCGGCCCACAGCCACTGCAACCCTGCTTACGCCTACGCGTTACACTGCAAACCCTGGCCTGCGGGCCAGCGGCGCTTCTCTCTCCCACGCCCCTATTCTCCCTCCATAATGCGCGGCAACCTACGCTACCTCATCGCCCTGATTGTCGGGGGCTTTTCACTGATTACCTACTACTGCAACCGCCAGACGAACCCCGTCACCGGTGAAACGCAGCACGTGAATATGACCACCGACCAGGAAATTGCCCTGGGTTTGCAGGCGGCCCCCGAAATGGCCCAGCAGTACGGCGGTTTGTACCCCGACCAGGAAGCCCAAAACACCATCGACCGGATTGGCAATGCCATTATCCAGGGTTCCCCGGCCGTTCGTTCCCCCTACAAGTTCGACTTTCATTTGCTGGCTGATGACCAGACCATCAATGCGTTTGCGCTGCCCGGCGGGCAGGTGTTCGTGACAGCGGGGCTGGTGAAGCAGCTTAAATCCGAAGGCCAGGTGGCCGGCGTACTGGCCCACGAAATCGGACACGTGATTCAGCGGCACTCAGCCGAGCAGCTGGCCAAGTCGCAGCTCACGCAGGGCCTGGCTGGTGCCGCTGGTATTGCCGCTTACGACTCCGAACGTCCCGGCGGCTCCATTGCCAATGCCGCTATAGCTGCTGCCGTGGCCAAAGTGGTGTCGTTGCGCTTCAGCCGCGAAGACGAGCTGGAAGCCGACCGCGTGGGCGTCGACTATGTATCCGATGCCGGGTACGACCCCCGGGCCCTGCTACAGGTGATGCAGGTGCTGGAGCAAAGCGGCGGCAAAGGCAGCGGCCCGGAGTTTCTGCAGACGCACCCGAACCCCGGCAACCGTACCCAGGAAATTCAGCAGGAAATCCAGACGCGCTTTCCCAATGGCATTCCGGCCGGCCTGAAGCCCTAACTATTCGCCCAAGCGCTGGTATCACTGCTGGCTGGCTCGCTGCCGGCCAGCAGTTTTTGTATCCTCAACTTTCGTCACTTTAATCTCCCGCATGCCTTTTTCCAAGTCGCTTTTGCTGCGTAATCTGCTCTTCGTGCTAAACCCTATTTCGGGCGACATCGACAAGGAAGGGCTGGAAGAACGTATTCAGGACTATTGCCGGGAGCACGGCCGCACCGCCACGTTTTTCCATACTTCCGGCAGCGACGACCTGGCCCGGCTGCGCCAGCACCTGCGGCAAGAGCCCGCCGAGGCGGTATTTGCGGCGGGCGGCGACGGCACCGTGAACCTTGTAGGGGAAGCATTGACAGGCACCGAAACGCCGCTGGGCATTCTGCCGCTGGGCTCGGGCAATGGCTTGTCGAAAGATCTGGGCATCGGGCAGAACCTGGAGGAGGCGCTGCCGCTTATCTGGCAGCACACTGTGCGCACCATCGACACGTTGCGGGTGGGCGGACACTTTTCGGCGCACCTGGCCGATCTGGGCTTCAACGCCCTGATTGTGGAACGCTTTGCTGCGGGGGACACGCGGGGGCCGGGGGCCTATGTACGCATTGCCATGCAGGAATACCTGGACTACGAGCCCGCCGTGTACCGCATCGAAACCGACCGGGAAACCTTCGAAGGGGCAGCCTTTATGCTCACCGTGGCCAACGCCAACACCTTTGGCAGCAACGTAGTCATCAACCCTGCCGGCCAGCTGGATGACGGGGAGTTTGAGCTGTGTCTGATCGAACCATTTCCGGGCACGGCTGCCCCCGGCATATTGTACCGCCTCTACACCGAAGGGTTCGACGAATCCCTCTATACCCGCCGCCTGTGCTGCCGGCACGCCCGCATTCATATTGTGGGCCAAGAGCAAGCGTTGGTGCAGGTGGACGGGGAGCCGCTGGAGCTGCCTATGCCCCTCGATATTCAGATGCTGCCTGCGAGCCTGCGGGTGCTGGTGCCGCTACCCGCACCGGCTGGCTAAGTTGCCAGCGGAATACGTCGGTGCCAAGCGGGTTGCCGGGTTCCAACGTGCGCAGCCATACCTCGTCGTTCGGGTAAAAATCGAGCACGAAAAAGCCCTTGTGCTCGTGTACGAAAGCGGCGCGCCCGCCGTGCTGCACAAAAGCCGTTTTGCTGCCCGCCCCGCTAACCAGATAATGGCTGCCCTGCTGCTGAAAATACTGCAGGTTGTGGTCGTGGCCGGCGGCGTAGATAAGGTTGGGGAACTGGTGCAGTACGCGCAGCAGGCGGCGCCGCAGGTGGCGGTAGCGGGGGTGGGCCATGTCCTCGGCGGCTCCCACCAGCTTGCGGTACACGGGCAGCAGGGAGCCAATAACGGGTAGCGGCAGGTACGCTTTCTTATGCACCGTGGTGAGCGGAAACATGTGCTGCCGGGCCGTGAACTTGCCACCGTGGATGGCATTGGAATACAGAGGATGATGCCCGGCCACAATGATCTGCTGGTGCTGGTTGGCCCGCAAAACCTGCAGCAAGTCCTGAAAAGGCGTGCTGCCGGCCGTAGCCGAGGGGCGCTGTCCCTGCTGCACCCACCACTGGGTATTCAGGACCACCAGCAGAATGCCGGGCGCCAGCTGCAGCGTCACGGGGCCGGGAAGGCCGTCGGCGGGCAGGAAGTGGGCGGCGGGCAGATGCTCTTGTACCAATTGCTGTTGCCGCAACACGTATTCCAGCCCGTTGGGGCGCCCCTTATTCCAGTCGTGGTTGCCACTGAGGTAGATAACCTGGCCGGCATAGCTCTCAAAAGACTGCAGCTGCGTGAGCAGGCGCCGCTCGGCAGCCGGGCGGCCGGCAGCGCCCTGCGGCGGAATACCGGTAGGGTACACATTATCACCAAGCAACACGGTGGCACTGGCTTCTCCGGCAGCCTGCTGCCAATCCTGCAGCAGCGTCAGCACCGGGTCGGGGCCGGTGGTAGCCACGGCACCGGTGTCGCCGATGAGGGCCAGCTGGTAGCGGCGGGTAGCAGCTGGCGGGGGCGTAGCGTCGGGCCAGCGGCCATAGGCGGGAGCCACCCACACGCGCCTCCGCCAGCGCCGTTCCTGCGTGTGCCGCACCAGAAGCCACACGCTAAGCAGCGCCACCATAGCCGCTGCCACATACCCGATAATCAAAAGCCCCGAAGTCACGTGCAGAACCAGCTATGTATACCGGCGTTTATACGGGCTTCTATGGCTGATAGCTATTGGCTCATCATTAGTTAGTACAACCCTCGGCCGGCACATTGTTTTTAGCCGACGCAGCTTGAGCTGAATCTTTAGTTACTCACCGCCTAACTCGGGCTGTGTTGTCAGGTGGGTTCCCAAAGCCCAATCTTGTTGCTTTGAGGGGCAGGATATAGACGAATTTTCCGTAGGCGAAACTGGCAATGTCGTCGAGGATGGCTGCGCCGCTCAAAAATTCGGAGGCGTGAGGTTTTTGAAATGGCCGTTGAGGCGGGAGCGGTCCTTGAGCCGCTCGGTTTCCAGCAGCATCGGGAGCACCTGTTCCAGGTGTTCGGCAATGAGCTCCTGGCGCTCCAGCTCACTGGTGGCACTTAGCAGCTGATATTCCTGCTCGGTGCTCAGACCCAGGTGGTGGCCCAGGTCGTAGGTGCGGTAGTCGATGGGGAGCTTTTGCAGCAACTGGCGCAAACCCAGCACGTCGTAGAGCTGCCGGAGGTAGCCCTGGATGCGGCGGTGCAGGTCGGCATCGGGGGCGGGGTCGTCGATAATGGGTTCGATGGTGCCGGCGGCATAGAGCTTGCCCGGGGCCTGCCGGAAAAACTCCCGGATGCGGAACACGCCCAGTGCCTCGGTGCGGATGTCCATTTCGCCGGTGGGGTAGGTTTTCTCGATGCTCAGCAGGCGCATTTCTGTGCCCAGCTCCCGCACTTGGTCGGTATACAGCGGAATGCCGAAGGTCAGGCTTTCTCCCAGGCAGTCGTGTACCAGCTGGCGGTAGCGGGGCTCGAAGATGTGCAGGTTGAGCTTTTCGCCCGGAAATACGACCAGATTAAGCGGAAACAGCGGAAGCAAACGCGGCATAAAGCAACAGGAGAAGGCGCAGACGGCGGAAAAGTAAGCAAATCCCCGGCGCAGGCCCACAAAACCCGTAATTTCGCCCGCTTGCCGAATTTGCTTGCACCTACAGTATCCTACGGCTGTCATGTTTCATCTGGCGTCCACGCAGTCGAAGCATCTTTACCGCTTTGTTGTACTACTGATTGATTATTCAGCGGTAGTGATGCTTCGGCTTCGCTCAGTATGACGTTCTTCTATAGGTCAGGACTGCACACTTCACTCATTCACCCATTCACCCATTCACTTTCCCCGTGACTGATTTTAAACTGTACTGGCGGCGCGGCTGGCAGCTGCTGCTGCAGGTAGGCGCTTCCCTGCTACTCACCACCATTGTGTGGGTGCTGCTGTACCGCTGGGTGTCACCGCCGGCTACCTGGCTGATGCTGGAGCGCCGCTCGCACCGCCCCGCCGGCTACGAGCACCTCGAAAGTGAGCGGCAGATTCACTACAGCTTTGTAGGACTGGAGGAGGTGTCGGCGCAGCTGCCGCTGGCGCTGGTGGCAGCCGAGGACCAGCGCTTTCTCATGCACCACGGCTTCGACGTGGATGCCCTCAAGAAAGCCGCGCAGCGCAACCGTGCCGGGCACGGCAAGCAGCTGGTGGGCGGCAGCACCATCAGCCAGCAGGTAGCCAAAAACGTGTTTCTCTGGAACGGCCGCAGCTACCTGCGCAAGGCCGCCGAAGCGTACTTTACGGTGCTCATCGAACTGCTCTGGGACAAACAGCGCATCCTGGAAATGTACCTGAACGTGGCCGAAATGGGCGACTGTACCTTCGGGGCCGAGGCCGCTGCCCAGCGCTACTTCCACAAACCGGCCGCCAAGCTCACCGCCTCCGACGCGGCGTTGCTGGCGGCCATTCTACCCAACCCGCTCAAATTTCGGGCGGCCAGCCCTGGCCCCCAAACCCGCGCCAAGCAGCGCCGGGTACTGCGCAACATGCGCCGCCTGGGCGGTACCCGCTTCGTGCAGCAGGTACTGACGGCGGAATAAGGCCTTCCGAAGCGAAGTCACACCAGTGCTCCGACAATCGTCGGAGCACTGGTGTGACTTCCCCGCCCCTCCAACAATTGTCGGAGCACTGGTATGCCGCCCCCGGCCTTTCAACAATGGTGGGAGAGCTGGGGGACTTATACTGGCCGCGAAGTGCAGTGCGAAAAGCCGGTAGGTGCGGGGCTTGTCCCCGCCCGCTGTACGCGCCGCTGGGGAGTAATCGTTCAACGGTGGGCGGGGACAAGCCCCGCACCTTACTTTGTGACGGGTATATGCCCGCCGGTACCGGCAGCCCGGCAGTTATATTGCTGGCCTACTCTTTCCTTTCGTATGCGCACTTTTTACCGGGCCCTGGTGCCCTTGCTTTTCCTCACCTCCGGCTGCGCTACCACGCGCCCTACGGCAGCCCGGCGGGATATTCTGCAGGTGCTCACTACCCAAACCGCTGCCTGGAACCGGGGTGATGTGGCTGGGTTCATGCAGGGCTACTGGCCTTCCGACTCGCTGGTGTTCATCGGCCAGAAAGGCCTGACTTACGGCTGGCAGTCCACGCTCGACAACTACCGCCGCAGCTACCCCAATGCTGAGGCCATGGGCCTGCTCACGTTTACTAACCTGCGGGTGGAGCCACTCCAGTGCGACGGCCGCGCACGTGGTGGGGCGCTGGCACCTGGCCCGCCCCGCCGTGGGCGATGTAGGCGGATATTTCCTATTAGTATTTTGCAAGCTTAACGGCCGCTGGGTGATTGTGGCAGACCACTCGAGCTAGCAGTAGGCGGCAGCGCGTGGGTACCGCCCTGGTCGCGGGCGGTGGTGGGGTCATCGGACGTAGCCTGGTCTTTGGCTTTTTCCTGCTCTACGGCCGGCACGGCTTCCGTGAACACAAGACCGCGCTCGGCGGCGTGCTTGGCGGCCTGCACGGTGTCCTTCACCAGCAGCATTTCCACCTTGTCCCCCCGCAATTCTTCGGAAACCTTCTCCACCATAGCCGAGCGGGCGGGCAGGTTCACGTCGCGGATGTAAATGGCCAGGATGCGGCCGGGGTGGCGGCGCACCACCTCGCGGTAGATGTTGGCGTCTTCCTGCCCGCTGTCCCCGATGAGCACGAACGGCAGCGTGGGGTAGGTGAGCAGGACGTTGTCGATTTCCTTGAGCTTGTGGCCGTGGTGGGCCGAGGCCTCGCCCGAGGATTTGCCTTTGAGGGCCATGTCGCGCAGCAGGATGGGGCCGGCCGGAATGTCATTCAAATGCAGGAAGTCCTCCAGCAAGTCAAAAAGATTCCAGGGCGAGCTGCTCACGTAGAAGAAGGGGTTGTTGCGCTTGCCGTTGCGGCCCAGCTGCAGCTGCCGGTAGAACTCGGCCACACCCTCGAAGGGTAGGCGGGAGCGGGCATTGCGCAGCAGCACGATGCGCGCCATGCGCAGAATATCCGTAGCCGAGGTCTGAATAACGGTATCGTCCAGGTCGCTGATGATGCCGTACTCCGCATCGGCAGGCGGGATGAGCACACGGGCCGTAGCCAGGAGCGGAGCCTCTGGAGCGGGCACACGCTGGGGCGGTGCTACCAGGCGAACATCCACCGGGTACCACATAAAGTTTTCCGGTGTCGGCAGCTGCTGCGGAGCCAGGTTCAGGGTGAAGTAGCCTTCCTCGTCGGTGGTGATGGGGTGCTGGCTGCCGTCGCCGGGCTCGATGCTAAGCCGGGCCCCCGGAATTTCGGTGCTCTCGAAGCGGCGGTACATGTTCAGCATGTTGCGTAATACCGAGTCTTCGTCGGCAGGCTCGCCAATGCCCCGGTCGGTGAGCAGGCGGCCCTTCACGTAAAGCCGCTCGGGCGTGCCGTAGCTGCGGTAGGGGACCAGCTGCAGCGGGTGCAGCAGCCCCAGTCGAAGGCGGGCGCGCAAAGCCAGATCATCCAGGTTTTCGCCCCAGTCGCTGAGTCGTTGTGAGAAAGAAGCCATAAGTGGAAATGCGGAGAAAGGAACAGTAGGAGTACGGGCTACTGCGGCCCCAATGTTACGCCCGGCCCGAAAACACCGCGGCCCGGCCGGCAAGGAAATTGCCAACCGGGCCGCAAACCGCAGGGTATAGCCCGCTTACAAAATGCGCTTCAGCTCCTCGAAGCTGGTGTTGGTGACGGTGCGACCCGCGCATTTCAGCTCCGCCGCCTTCGTTTGAATGGCCTCCACGCGGCTGCCGGGGTCGGGATGGGTGCTCAGGAACTCGGGGTCGGCGCCGCCTTCGGCCTGCGCCTGGGCTTTGATGAAGAAGCCAGCGGCGCCGTCGCAGGAATACTGCGTGGGGTTGAGGTACACCACCGAAAAATCGTCGGCCTCTTTTTCGTACTCGCGGCTGAACTTGAGCTGGCCCAGGTTGGCGGCCACCACCGCCAGCTGGTTGGGGTTTTCGCCCAGCACCAGACTCAGCAGCACCGAAATGCCATACTGCTGCTGCAAAGCTTTGGACGTGTGGCGGCGGTCGGCGTGGGCAATTTCGTGGCCCAGCACGCCGGCCAGCTGGCTTTCATCGTCGAGGAACTTGATGAGGCCGGTAAACACATAGATGTGGCCGCCGGGCGTGGCAAAGGCGTTTTGCACGTTGTCGTCCTTGATAATTTTTACGTCCCAGGGAAACTCGTTGCGGTACGTGAGCTGGCCCGAGTTCAGGACTTTGTTTACTACCCCATCAAGCAACTGGTAGGCGCGGGTGTTTTTGCTATCAGTGCGCTCCAGCAGCTGGCCTTTTTGGCGGTAGAGGGAGTCGGTTTCGTGGGCTACTTTTTCGCCCAGGGCTTTGTCATCGTCCACGGAAAACAGCAGCCGGTCGCCGTTTTCATCTTTGGCGCAGGAAGAGGCTCCGAGCGTAACGGCCAGGGCCAGCAGGAGGGAGGGTTTGAACAACAGGCGGAGCATGGGCAGAAGCGGATAAGTGAACAACGGAGCCGGCAAGAGAAAAAGTGTGCCAGAATGCTCCGGAGGCCGATACGACTGGTTTGCGGCCGGTGTTGCCTGCTCCCGCAGATTTAAGGTAGAGGGCAGGAAATTAGCGGCAAAAAAATCATTCGATACCAGCCTGGCGAAAGGCTGCCGCCGGATAAAGCCTCGCACGAACCCAAACTGCTACTTTCCGCTGGTTTCTGCGTACAGCAGGGCCGTGCTTTCACTGCCGAAGGCCGCGTACTGTTCTCCCCGCTTATGGCTACTGCTGCCCCGGCCACCCCCCGGCCCAAAGTCAAGAAAAAACACCTGGCGCCCCAGGAAGAAGCCCACGAGTTGTATAAGGACCCCGCCCGCCAGGCCGAGCTGGCGGGCCTGCGCTACTACTCCGATACCCGCCCCGGCCTCACGCGCCAGCCCGGCCCCGACGGCACGTTCCGCTACCTCGATGCTAAAGGTCAGCCCGTGACCGACGAAAAGACCCTGGCCCGCATCAACAGCTTCGTGATTCCGCCGGCCTGGACGGACGTGTGGATTGCGCCCACGACCACGGCCCACCTGCAGGTAACGGGCCGCGACGCCAAGGGGCGCAAGCAGTACCTCTACCACGCGGCCTGGGGTGAGGTGCGCAGCCTCACCAAGTTCAGCCGCCTGCGGGCCTTCGGCGAAAAGCTGGCCGAGCTGCGCCTGCAGCTGCAAAAAGACCTAAAGCGCCCCCAACTGGATAAGCCAAAAGTGGTAGCCCTGGTGCTCACGCTCATGGACCAGTCGTTTATCCGCGTCGGCAACAAGGAATACGCCAAAAAGAACAAGAGCTACGGCCTCACCACCCTGCGCGACAAGCATGTGCAGGTGGCCGGAGCCGATGTGCGCCTGAGCTTCGTGGGCAAGAAAGGTGTAGCCCACGATGTGACTTTGCACGACCGGAAGCTGGCCCGCCTGGTGCAGAAGTGCAAGGAAATTCCCGGTCAGCACCTGTTTCAGTACTACGATGCCGACGGCCACCGCCAGGAACTCGAATCGGGCGACGTAAACGACTACCTGCACCGCGTCACGGGCATCAGCCTTTCGGCCAAGGACTTCCGCACCTGGGGCGGCACCGTGAAAATGGTAGAGTGCCTGGAAAGCGTGCTGGCCGAAAACCCGGAACTGCCCAAGGAAAAAGTGCTGAAGCTGGCCGTGAAGGATGTAGCCAAAGGCCTCGGCAACACGCCCACCGTGTGCAGCAAATACTACATTCACCCCCAGGTGGCCCAATTATTCGAATCAGATAAGCTCATCGACTACCTGCGCCGCCACGACGCCGACCCCGCTGAAAACGACCAGCTAACACCCACCGAACACATGGTGCTGGATATGCTGGCGGCTTGTTGATGTGCTAATGTGGTTGAATGTGGGAAATGTGCTGATGCTTTGGCTGTCCTTTCGCCGCCGAAGCAAACCGTGCCAAACAGCACCAGATGCATTCTTCTGCCAAAAAGCGCCTGGCCTCGGCACGTCAGGCGCTTTTTCACATTTCAGGTCTTTGGGCGTTGTTCAGGACGGATTGCTTCGCGCTGTTCGCTATCAGATTAAAACATTAGCACATTTTCCACATTCAACCACATTAGCACATTAACCACTACCGCCCCGAGCCGTCCCGGTCGAAGGCGTGAGTGGCAACGCCGCGGGTAGTTTGGTTCTTGGTTTCGCCCGTGCTGGTGAGGGTGTTGTTGCGGCGCGTGTCGAAAAAGCGGGTTTTGCGGCGCAGGCCGGCCACGCGGGAGCTATCCTGCACGGTATCCTCGCCGGGGCCGCCATAGATGTCCACGAAAGGTGAGGCGCGCACCTTGCCGCTTATTTCGAACCGGTCTTTGCCTTCCAGGCCGTGCAGGACGATGGTGTGCGTCTCGCGCGGGTGAAACGTGCGCTGGTAGAGGGGCTGGGCTGTTTTCTTGCCTCCCATTGAGTAAACTGATACCACTGTGGTGCTATCGGTGCGGCGCTCCACCACAAACCGCTCGTCTTCGTCGGTGCCGGCTACCACCACGCGGTGAGCCTTAAGGCGGTAAAACTCGGCGGCAGCCTGGGGCAGAGCGGCCCGGCGGGCGCGCAGTCCGGCGGCCAGGCGGGCACCCTCGTGCCGGTAGATAGCGGGTGGTAGGCGGCGCACGGCCGAGTCGATAACGGCGTCGGTGAGGCGACGCTGCAGCTCGGCGGCCGCGGCCAGGTAGCGGGGGCGTGGCTGCTCGCTCAGGGCGCGCTCATCGATGTACTGGGCGTTGCGGGTGTAGCCCTCCACGCTTTCGAACTTCGGCCCGAACGTGCGGAACTTAGCCACGGCTTTGCTCACCAGCCAGGACATCAGGCCGTCATCAAACCGGAAAAACACCTGGTCGCGGTCCTGGGGCACCGGCCGCCAGAGGGTGCGACCATCCGGCTGCTTGAAGGCGGCCCAGCTCCACTGCCCCTCGTGCCGGTCCCAGTCGCCCAGCCACAAATCCAGCAGGCGGGCGCGCAGGAAAGCCGCTTCATCCAGGGCCGCTTTCGGCGAGGCGTAGCGCTCCGCCAGCACATCTTCCGATTCTTCCAGATCGAGTGCGCCGGCTAGGGGACCGTAGATGTTTTCCTTGCCTTCCCACTTTCTTCCAGCAGCACCACCCGGCCGCGCAGCCGCTCCGAGGTGGGGCCCAGCCCGTTTTCGGTGGCCGACACGTAATACAGGCGCGGATTGGTATGATACACGCCGGCAGCCTGGGCCAGCGGGGGCACCACTAGGGAGCCGTAGGGCATGCCGGCTGAGGTGGCGTCGCGCACAATAGTGAGAATGAGCGTGGGGCGCAGAAATTTGGGTAGGGCTTTGGTGGGGTCTTTATCCACGCTGCGCAGGGCGTAGGCGCGGCCGTCGGCCCCCAGCACCGTCATGCTGGTTGTCTGAAAGCCGCCGCCTACTTTGCCGGGCTTCAGCCCGCCGGGTACGGCCGTAGCCAGGTTAAGCACGGGCAGCGTGACGGGCTCGGCCCAGGCGTGGCGGTAGTGCTGGCCCAGCAGAAACCGCCCAATGGGCCCGCGCTGGTAGTGCCGCCCGGCCGTCACTACGGCGCTGTCGGGAGCCGCGGTACGGCCGCTGACCCGGGCATCGGGCTGAAAAAAATGGGAGCTGGCGCAGCTGGTAGCCGTCAGCAAAAGCGGGAAAAAACAGGGGAGAGGTAGACGCATGCACAAAGCCGGCTTTCGGCCGGTGCGTCCTTCAACGCAGCCGCGCCCAAAAAGTAAACGCGGGCCGCAACAACCGCCTGTGCCCGGATTGCGCTATAAGGGGCCGTAGCTATTGCTCAGCTTCTTCTGCGGGCTTGCTTTATCTTTTCTACTCCGTGCATTTTCCTTCCTTTTCACGGCTTCGGCCTTCGGTGGTGTTGCTGGTGGGCGGGCTGCTGTGTTCCTGCACCGAGCCAGCCCCGGCCTTTCCACCCCGCCCCATAATCCCGCCCGATTCGGTGGTGACGGTGGCTGCCGGGCCGCAGTACATGCGCGGGGCTGTGCACCGGTTTTTCTGGGGCAAGCACTACCGCACCGTCTGGCACCAGCCCGTGCGTGTGCCGGTAGTGAGCCTGCGTAAGCTCGTGCCCGGCGGCCTGCGCCCCACCGAGGCCGGCGGCAGCTTCCAAACCAAAAACCTGCGCCTGGTAGATAAGGACGGCCGGGAGTTTGTGCTGCGCAGCGTGGACAAAGACCCCACTAAAGCATTGCCCGAAAACCTGCGGGAAGGCATGATTGGCCGCCTGATGCAGGACCAGACCAGCGTAATTCAACCCTACGGCGCCTACATTGTGCCCCCGCTGGCCCAGGCCGCGGGCGTGTATCATACCAATCCGCGCCTGGTGTACATCGGCGACGACGCGGCGCTGGGCGAGTTTCGGAAAGACTATGCCAATGCCCTGTACCTGCTGGAAGAGCGGCCCGAGGGCGACCAGCGCACGGTGGCCAGCTTCGGCCGCTCGACCCGGGTTGAAAGCTCGCGCAAAGTGTTTACCAATTTGTTGTTCAAATCTGATTTCCAGGTAAATGCTCCGCAGTACCTGCGGGCTCGGCTGTTTGACATGTTTCTGGGCGACTGGAGCCGGCGCGAAGACCAGTGGCGCTGGGCTTCCTTTGCCACACCCGCCGGCGGGGTGCGCTACGAGGCTATTCCGCGCGACCGGGACCACGCCTTTTTCAAGTTCGACGACGGGCTGCTGACCCACATCATTGGCTGGGTGAAAAGCAACTACCAGAGTTTCCACGAGGAAATCCGGCTGGCCGACGTGGAAGGCCTCAACCGCGCCGCCCGGCCCATGGATAAGTCGTTGCTGGTGTACCTTTCCCGTGCCGAGGTACAACAGGTGGCCGATTCGCTGAAAAAACGCTTATCGGACAAGGTCATTGACGAAGCCCTGGCTGCCTGGCCCCCCGAAATCCGGGAGCTGTCGGGGGCGGAGTTCCGGCGCAAGCTGCGCAGCCGCCGCAACCAGCTGCCTGCCGTGGCCGACAAGTTCTACGCGCTGCTGGCCCGCGACGTGGAAGTGCCCGGGACCGACCAGGCCGAGCGGTTTGTGCTGGAAAACGCTGGCCCCGCGCAGGTGCGCCTGAGTGTGTACCGGCGCGGCACTGCCCTAGCCGACAGCCTTATCGGGCAGCGCACGTTTCTCACGACCGAAACCAGAACCCTCAAGCTCTTCGGCCTGGGTGGCAACGACCAGTTCGACCTGCGCGACCTGCCCGAAACCAACCTCGCTATCAGCATCTACGACGGCGCCGGGCAGGATGGTGTACGGGTAGTGGGTAAGCTGCCGGCCCGCCCCGGTGTTACGGTCTACAACAGCGGCGACGGCAACGTTATCAACCTACCCAAAAGCATCAAAGTAGAAGCATACCAGCCCAAAGCCGAAGAGTTCGACGCCGCCGGCTGGCTTCTGCGCCACCGGTTGTATTAAGTTGGGGCAGGTGATGAGGTAACATGTGACAGGTAACAAGTAACATACTGTCATTGCGAGCATGTGGCGCATCAAGCCAGTGTCGAAGCAAGCCGTCCTGAGCAACGCACTAACCCCTGAAATGTAAAAAGCCCTTGGCGTAAGCATACGTCAGTGGCTTTCTGGTAAAAAGATGTATCTGGTTTTGAAAAGGACGGATTGCTTCGACACTGGCTTGATGCGCCACATGCTCGCAATGACAGTACCTGTCACCTTCACTTAAAAATCTTCACCTTGTCCTTGTGCTTGGTGCGCAGGTACTGGCGGATGATCTGCTGCACGTCCTTGTTGTCGTTGTAGCGCTTGATGGCGTCCTTGAAATCGACGAAGCGGCGGGCGGAAAACGACTCATCCACGTAGCCGAAGCCCAGGTAACGGCCGTTTTCTACCACCACCAGCGTCTTCTCATCTTCGCGCCGGCCTCGCCCCAGCACCACGAAGGAGCCGTGCTCGTAGGTGAAGCTTTCCACGGCTTCCTCCACGCGCTTGTTGTATTCCTCGGCGGGCTCCAGGCCCAGGCAGGCACCCTTGCAGCGGTGCACCTGGTAGTCGAAGCAGGAGCCCGGGGTTTTGTACAGGTCACAGAGCTTCTGGCAAAGGTTGAACTTCGAGACTTTGTGGAACAGGAAGGCCTTGGCTTTGTACTGGTTGGCCAGCGCAATGAGCGGGTGCGACTGGGCATGGTCGTCGGCCTTGCCGTAGTAGAGATGCTTGTACCCTTGGTCGTCGGTACGCAGGAAAATACCCGCCGGAAACACTGAGCGGCGCTGGGCGCGGTTGTAGAGCGGTTTCAGTCGCTTGATTTCGTGCGACTCATAAAGCAGCGCCACCAACTCCGAGCCCGTCAGCTCCCAGGTAATGTCGGAAATGGAGTTCTTGAACTCGATGCTCTTGCGCGACTTGTAATCGACGGCGAAGTGCTGCTGAATGCGCTTGTAGATATTAATGCTCTTGCCCACGTAGATAACCTCGCCGGCCTCGTTGTGGAAGTAGTACACGCCGGCTTCCTGGGGCAGGCTGCTCACTTTCTCGGGCGTGATGTTGGGGGGCAGCAGCGCCGTGCGGATGGCCTCGCGCACGGCCTCCACCTTGCGGGCGGAAGGCTGCTTGGCTGGCTTCTTCCCGCCCGGCGCCAGCGCATCTACGGCCGCCAGGGTATCGGCCGGGCTCACGGTGGGGTTGCGCAGGGCCTCGTCCTGCTGGCTGATTTTCAGGAGCCGGTCGAACAGGATGGCGGTGGCGCCAGCGTCGCCAGCGGCGCGGTGGCGGCCATTCAGCGGAATCCCGATGTTCTGGCACAGCTTGCCCAGGCTGTAGCTCGGCTGCCCCGGCATCAGGGAGCGGCTCAGGCGCACGGTGCACAGTGTTTTGCGCGAGTAGTTATAGCCCAGGTCCGCAAATTCCTTTTTCAGAAAGGAGTAGTCGAAGCGCACGTTGTGGGCCACAAACACGCAGCCTTCCGTCATTTCCACCACTTTGCGCGCTACCTCGTGGAACTTGGGCGCGTCGCGTACCATGTCATCGGTGATGCCGGTGAGTTGGGTGATGAAGAAGGGGATGGGCCGGCCGGGGTTCAGCAGGGTGTCGTACTGGTCCACCACCTTTTCGCCATCGTGAATGAAAATGGCAATTTCGGTGATGCGGTCCTGGGCGGGCTGCCCCCCGGTGGTTTCAAGGTCGATAATGGCGTACAAATGCGGCGGATTCTGAAGCGGAAACTTGCTAACGTGCTTGGTAACAAAGATAGCCACTGATAAGGTTGCAACCGCCCTGCCCGCCCGCCTCAGGCCCCAAAAAAAAGCGCCCGCCAGCGGAAGCTGACGGGCGCTTTCTCAAAGCAGGCGAAGCGATTAGCTTACGCGGCCTTTCTGCTGGGTAACCCAGTTTTTAGCCGACAGAATGTCGCCGTGCTGCTGCTGAATCACGTTGCGGGCTTCTACGGGCAGCTCACTGGAGCGCAGGGCCGTTTCATAGGCCTGCAGAGCCACGGCGTCGCCGGTTTCGCACTCGCCCAGGATGGCCGAGTCGTCTTGGCCCGTAATGGCCGATTTGATGTTGATCCAGCCGCGGTGCAGGGCGGCAGCGGCGTCGGTAAGGGCACCTTCTACGGTGCTTTCCTGGCTAGGGGCTTCCACGCCACTGCGGCGGGCAGCCTGCTCCAGGTCGGCGGCAAACTGGGCGCGCTGCTGGCTGAACTTGCTTAGCTCTGCGCGCAAATCGGGGCTGGTTACACCCTCAGCGGCCTGCTGGTAGCCTTTGGTGGCGGTTTTATTGATTTCGACGAGGTCGTTGAATGCGCGGGCGGTATTATCGGTGATGGCAGCCATCGGTAAAGTATGTTAAGGTGGTTGGAAAGGAATTCAGGCGAATCGAAGCCGGATATACAGCCGATTCTGCCCGTGTATACTGTGCATGTATGGTCGGGGTTACGAGCCCTGGCCCATGATGCGCCCCCAGAGCCGCTTGAAAAAGCCCGGCTCGCCGCCCGCCACGCTTTGGATAGTGTCTTCTCCCTCGGCCGTATCGCCCAGCAGAAAGCCCCAGGGCTCGGTGGCTTTGCTGGCATCCAGCACCACCTTAATCACCGCAATCAGCGGAATGCTCAGAATCATGCCGGGGGTGCCCCAGAGCTCGGCGCCCAGCACCAGCGCCACAATGGCCGCCATGGGGTTGATGCTCACCTGCGAGCCGGTAATCATGGGCGTAATGAAGTTGCCTTCCAGAAACTGCACGAAAGCAAACACCCCGATAACGCCCGCTGCATGCAGGGGGGAGCCGGTTTCCACCAAGGTAATAATGGCCGGGATGCTGGCTCCCAGCATAATGCCGATGTAGGGGATGACGGCCAGCACGGAGGCAAAAATGGCAAAGAAGATGGCAAACTTCACCTGCAGGGCCAGCAGCCCGATGGCGTTGAGCACGGCCACAATCACAATGACCTTGAACAAGCCCGAAATATAGGCTTGCACCACGGTCTGGATGTTGTCGAGGGTGTTGAGGGCGGCCGTGCGCTTGTCGGGGCTCACGAAGCGGAACAGAAACTGGCGCAGATGGTCGCGGTAGTACAGAAAGCAGAAGATGTAGATGGGCACCTGCAGCAGGTTGCCGACTACAGCCGAGGTCATGTTGAGTGTGGAGTTGAGGTAGCCGCCGCTGCTCTTCTTCAGGGAGTCCAGCGTGGATTTCTTGAGCTCTTCATCCGAAATAGGCTCGATACCGAAGCGGTTGGCCGCCCAGGCCTGAATGTCGTGGAAAAACTGCAGCAGCTTGTCCTGCAGCTTGGGCAGCTCATTCTTGAACTGGCCCAGCTGGGAGCCAAACCCGAAAACGATACCCGCAAACACCACCACCATCAGCAGCAGACACAGGATGATGGCCAGCACCCGGGGCACGCCTTTCAGCTCCAGCCAGCGGCTGATGGGCAGCAGCAGCAAGGCAAAAAGCGCCGAGAACAGCAGCGGCAGCAGCACGTCGTCGAGAACTTTGAGCGAGTATACCAGCAGTACGCCCGACAACAGCAGGAACGCAAACTGGATGACGGGCGTCTGGCGCACCTCAGCGTTGGGCTTGTGGCCCGAGGGGGGCAAATGATGTTGGGTAGAGGGAGGAAACATTTGGCTAATACGATTAGGAAATAGGGGAGAGGGAAAGAGCTGTTGGTGAAGCGGCAAAAGAAAAACGTGAAACTATTTTCACTGTCGTGCCGGTTGGGAGAGGAGTTTTTGCTAATTTTACTAGCGCAAGCCCGACGCGGAAAAGGTCAATTTTCTGCGTTATTTTACCTCGCATACGTTTACCGGATTCCCGATGGCTGAACCACAAGTACTCCCCGCCCAACACGCATACACCGAAGACAGCATCCGCTCCCTCGACTGGCGCGAGCATATCCGGCTGCGCCCCGGCATGTACATCGGCAAGCTCGGCGACGGCTCCAGCTACGACGACGGCATCTACGTGCTGGTGAAGGAGGTTATCGACAACTCCATTGATGAGCACGTGATGGGCCACGGCCGCACCATCGACATCAAAATCTCCGACCAGCGCGTGCAGGTGCGCGACTACGGCCGCGGCATTCCGCTGGGCAAGGTGGTGGAGGTCGTCAGCAAAATCAATACGGGCGGCAAGTACGACAGCAAGGTCTTTCAGAAATCTGTGGGCTTGAACGGCGTGGGCACCAAGGCGGTTAATGCCCTCAGCAATTATTTTCTGGTGCAGAGCGTGCGCGACGGGCAAATGAAGGCCGCCGAGTTTGAGCAGGGCGTGCTCAAAACCGACGCCAAGCCCCAGCCTACTTCCCAGCGCAACGGCACGCTGATGGTGTTCCAGCCCGACGACACCATCTTTAAAAACTACCGCTTCATTCCGGAGTACCTCGAAAACCAGGTCTGGAACTACGTGTACCTGAACGCGGGCCTGACCATCAACTTCAACGGACAGAAGTACTTTTCCGAAAACGGGCTGAAGGATCTGCTGGCCCGCAAAGCCGACCCCGAGAGCCTGCGCTACGACATCATTCACCTCAAGGCCCCGGATATTGAGCTGGCCCTCACCCACGGCAACGAGTACGGCGAGGAATACTACTCCTTCGTGAACGGGCAGTACACCACCCAGGGCGGTACCCACCTGGCCGCTTTCCGCGAGGCCGTAGTGAAAACCGTACGCGAGTTCTATAAAAAAGAGTACGATGCGGCCGATATCCGCGGCTCTATCATTGCCGCCATTTCGGTGCGGGTGCAGGAGCCGGTGTTTGAGTCGCAAACCAAAACCAAGCTCGGCTCTATCAACATGGGGAGGACGGCCCTACCGTGCGCGGGTTCATCCTGGATTTCCTTAAGGAGCACCTCGATAACTACCTGCACAAGAACCCCGCCGTAGCCGAGGCCCTCAAAAAGCGCATCGAGCAGAGCGAGCGGGAGCGGAAGGACATGGCCGGGGTGAAAAAACTGGCCAACCAGCGCGCCAAGAAAGCCAACCTGCACAACCGCAAGCTGCGGGACTGCCGCTTCCACCTGGGCGAAACCAAAGAGCCCGAAAAGGCCCTGCTCACCACCCTGTTCATCACGGAGGGGGACTCGGCTTCCGGCTCCATCACCAAGAGCCGCAACGTGGAAACGGAAGCTGTGTTCAGTTTGCGCGGCAAGCCTCTCAACTGCTTCGGGCTCAAGAAGAAGATAGTGTACGAAAATGAGGAGCTGAACCTGCTGCAGCACGCCCTCAACATTGAGGAAGGTATTGAGCACCTGCGCTACAACCGCGTGGTTATTGCCACCGACGCCGATGTGGACGGCATGCACATCCGCCTGCTGCTGCTGACCTTCTTCCTGCAGTTCTTCCCCGATTTGGTGCGCAACGGCCACGTGTTCATTCTGGAAACCCCGCTGTTCCGCGTCCGCAACAAGAAAACGACCATCTACTGCTACAACGAGCAGGAAAAGCAGGCCGCCATGCGCCAGCTGGGCCGCAATCCCGAGGTGACCCGCTTCAAGGGCCTGGGCGAAATCAGCCCCGACGAGTTCGGCAAGTTCATCGGCGACAACATCAAGCTGGAGCCCGTTATCCTGCAGTCGGACCGCAGCATTCAGCAGGTGCTCACGTACTACATGGGCAAGAATACGCCCGCCCGCCAGGAATTCATCATCGACAACCTGCGCCAGGAAAAAGACCTCATCACCTCCGACGTGCTGCCCGTGAGCGAGCTGGCCGAGGAAGATATGGCCTTTGCGTAACCATACTACCGAGCCATAAAATCAAAAAGCCTCACCTGGCTCCGGCCCGGTGGGGCTTTTTGATTTTAGTGGCAACAGGCGCATAAATACCCGGAAAGCCCGGAACGGGAGGCGCAGCAGCGGGGCCTAGTTAGCAAATGCGTTGTATTTTGGCAGCATGAAGCATATAGTGTATCTAAGTCGGGCTGTACATGCGTTGACCGACCACGACCTGCAGCACCTGCTCGACCAGAGCCGCCACAATAATGAGCAGCATGGTATTACCGGGGTGTTATTTTACAGTCACGGCAACATTGCCCAGCTGTTTGAGGGAGAGGACGCAACGGCCGACGCCTTGTTTGCGCGCATTGCCCAGGACGGCCGGCACTCCCACGTGCGCAAGCTCGTAGACAAACCCATTGCGGCCCGCAGCTTTTCCGACTGGTCCATGGCCTTCCACCCGCTGGTAGCGGAGGGCTTCGAGGCCTTGCAGGGGTTTCTGCTCCCGCATCATATACCGCCCGCCCCGGATTCACTGCCCATTGCCGATGCCCTGGTAGTCGAGCTGGTACGGCTGGCCGTCTTTGGTTCCGACCCTCGCAGCCTTACCACCACGTGTTGCCCCTGGCACCCTGACAGGCGGCAGCCGTTTTAGCGGCTGTTGCCGGACCGCCCCGCTTTATTTCTTATGAGTCTGCACCAGCCCGGGCGCTGTCGTGGGCATTTACTACCAGTCCGTGAAACCTTCTTCTCCTTTTGAGCAGATGCTGCGCCAGCTGCAGGCCGGCGTGGCCACCCTGGAAGGCCCCGACCTGCGCTATGGCTTCATCAACGACCGGATGCGCGAGCTGGTGGGCGAAGGGCAGCCGGGTCAGCGGGTAACTGAGTTTCCGGGAAACCTGCCCTCAGTTTTCCTGGAGATGCTGCCGCGCATCTACGCCGACGGCAGCGACCATACGGCCAAGGCCTGCGCCTGCGGCCCCCGCCACTGCTACGACCTCTCGGTGCAGCCTTACCACGACGAGCAAGGGCAGGTATCCGGCTTGCTTTTGCTGGCGGTAGATGTTAGCGAGCAGGAAGCGGCCCGGCAGCGGGCCCACGAGCTGGCCCTCACCACGCGCCACCTCGATGCCCGCCTGCGGGTGCTCACCGAAACCGCGCCGCTGATGACTTACACCGTGGACGCGGCCGGGGCCGTTACCTACGTGAGTCCGCAGTGGTACCGCTTTACCGGCCAGCCGCCCACGGCCGACCTGACCGCCATCTGGCCTCTGCTGGTGCACCCGACGACCGGCTGCGGGTGCTCTACGAATCCGCAGCCGGTCGTCGCACGGGCACGGGTTGGAACTTCGAGTATCGTTTGCGCCGCTACGATGGCGTGTACCGCTGGATGCTGAGCCGTGCCCTGCCCGAAGTGCATCCGCCCGAAGCGCCTTTTTTCTGGCACGGGGCGCTAACGGAGGTACACCTGAGCGGAGCTGAGCGAGGCCCGCCGTCGGGGAGAAGCCGAGCTGCGGTTCCCGGCCGACAGCATTCCCGAGCTGGTGTGGACCGCCTCTGCCGAAGGCTTGGTGGACTACTACAACCGGTTCACCATGGAGTATACCGGCCTGACCAAGGAAGAGCTGGGGCCCACGGGCTGGGTGGGCCTGCTGTACCTGCAGGAGCAGGCGGCTGCCGCCCGCCGCTGGGTGCAGAGCGTAGCCAGTGGGGAGGCGTTTGAGGGCGAATACCGGCTGCGGCGCTACGATGGGGTGTACCGCTGGCACACCATCCGGGCCCGGCAGCTAAGCGACGAAAGCGGCCCACGCTGGTTTGGCACCTGCTCCGATATCGAAGAGCAGTACCGGCTGCGGCAGGTGCTGCAAACGCAGTACGATGAGCTTTCCCGGGCTCACCACAACCTGGATACGTTCGTGTACGCGGCCTCGCACGACCTGCGGCAGCCCACCAACAACCTGCGCGGCCTGTTCGAGGAGCTGCGCCGCTCCGCTTCTTTTGCCGACCCCGAGCAGGCCGTGATGCTGGGCATGGTGGATACCGCCCTGGCGGAGCTGGATAGCACCCTCATCGACCTGGCCACCACCGTGCGCACGCAGCGGCAGCAGGAGCCCGTGGAGGTGCTGGATATGAGCCTGGTGCTGGAAGAAATCCCGCTGGGTTTGCGCCCCGAGATTATGCAGCGCGGGGCGCGCATCGACGTGCAGGTAGGCGAGGCCCCGGGCCTGCGCTACAGCCGGGCCAACCTGCGCTCCGTGGTGCATAACCTGGTGAGCAACGCGCTGAAGTTCAGCCACCCCAACCGCCCGCCGCTCATCGTCTTGCGCAGCTACCTCACCCCGGATGGGCAGCCCGTGCTGGAAGTGCGCGACAACGGCCTGGGCATGCACATCGACGATCCGGCCCACCCGATATTCCAGCTTTCGCCCGCCAGCACACCCACGTAGATGGCACGGGCGTGGGCTTGGTACCTGGTGCAGCGCATCGTGAGCAGCCAGGGCGGGCACCTGGCCGTCACCAGCATTATCGGAGAGGGAACCACCTTCACCATCCACTGGAACACGCCCAGCAGTAGCAGCTAACGTCCCACGGAGCTCACATGGCTAACGCCCTACCTGGCCGGTGCCAGGTGGGGCGTTGGGTTGGTCAGCGCACCGGGACAGAAGCGTCAGGCCGAAGCTGCGGGCGTGGTGGGCGCGGGCGCCGGCGCGTCGTAAATCACGTAGTCTTCGTGCTTGCTCACATCGGTCTGCACGAAGGCGGCTTTGCCGGCCTCACACAGCTCTACCAGCTCCTCGTAGAGGGCATTACCGGCCGTCAGGCGCTGCTGGGTAGCCGCCGCTGCCCCCGATTCCGCGTCGTGCTGCTTCGCCTATGGCGGCCAGCAGGGCCGCGTTCTGGGTTTCGAGCAGGGTGAGGTCGGCGGCTTTCAGACCTTGGACGCGTAGGCCGCCAGGTTGGCGCGGCCCACGCGCACGGCGCGTACCAACCCCAGGTACAGGTCACCTTCGGAAGCCGAGTTCAGGCCGCTGGTGCCAAAGGCCTTGTACTGCGGGGTACGGTTGTCGTGCACCAGGCCCACCATACCCATCACGCGCTGCATAGTGCCCAGGGCGGCGGTGCGGGCGGCTTCTTTGGCCTGGGTGGCAGTAGCGGCGGCCTGCACGCCCTCGCCCTCGGTGGGCAGGGCCACGAAGGCGGTGAGCAGGGCTTGCAACTCGGTGATGCGGGCCGACGGATGCCGTACCCGGCCAGGGCTGCCTGGTCGCGGCGCAGGTAGCCAAGCTCGGTGGTGGTGGTCACCAGAGCGGCCTGGGACATGCTGTACTGGGGGATTTCGGGTTCTTTTTTCATAGATAGAGGAAGGAAGTATTGGAATAGCTGCCAGCCCGGTGCGCTCCGCCAGCGGCCTGATAAGCTGCACAATTTCAATGGCTTTGCAAGCCTGCTAACTCTGCGGCCGGCGGCCGGTCAGGAACTTCAGCGCGGGCCTCCTATGGGTGTGGCCGCTCACCCAGGAAGCTGGGCGCGCGCCTCCCGGGCTTGCCGCACTCGTCCTGAGCTACCGCCGCTGCTTTCGATACGCCGACGCGGCGTCCTACACCTCAGCGCGAGCGTCCTTGACGTCAGCGCGAGCAATGGCAGGTGCCCAAAAGGCCGTTTGGAAGCGCGTAGGAGGGGATTAGGCGAAACAGAGGGAAGCCCGCCCGCT